>JAQBQU010000018.1 GCA_028286865.1 Candidatus Kaiserbacteria bacterium | reverse complement strand
GCAGAAATCGCACTCAGCCTTCGAAAGCGTTGCTGCGGCATAGGTACGTGAAGAATACCATGGCAAATCTTTAGGGTTCGGATTTTTGGCACCAGAGTTAACGTCCCCATTCAATTCGGTGTTTTTTTGCGACGCGGTAGAGTTGAGCCGTTCGGCTCTGTCGGGCGGTTTTCTTTTAGAGATGCAGTATTGTTCCGATCTCGTCCCAGACGCGGAGCTCGGAAATCTACTTATCGGACGCTTTTATAGATAGTGTCGTCCGCGCCCTTACTTAGCACTATCTGCCATAATTCCGTTCGTCTTGACTTGAACATCCCGGCACACGAATTGAAATAGTACCTGAACATCCGGAAAAATGTTTCCGAAAATTTATCTTTCAGTGACGGCCAGTTCTTCTGAAAGTTCTTATCCCACGCCATCAATGTTTTGTAGTAATACGGCCCAAAATTATGCCAATCTTCCATTACAAAGAGTTTCTCGAATGATTTTCCTAACTGTTGTATAGAAGGAACCATGCCGTTCGGGAATATGTATTTATCAAGCCAAGGCTCGGCTGCAAAATAGGTTTCATTGCCGCCTATCGTATGGAGCAAGAAAAGTCCGTCGTCTTTTAAGCAAGAAGACACTATCTCCATGATCTTCCGGTAGTTTTTGTAGCCGACATGTTCGATCATTCCCACAATGACGATCTTATCGAACTGTTCGCCCGCAAGATCTCTGTAGTCCTGCTTTCGGATCTCGACAGGAAAGCCGGCCACATATTTGGTCGCGTACGCTAACTGTTCATCAGAGATCGTTATACCGACTACCTTACAGCCGTAGTGTTCTGCCGCGTATTTTGCGAATCCTCCCCAACCGCAACCTATATCGAGCACTGTATCGGTTGATTTGAGCTGCAGCTTTCTGCAAATGAGATCGAGCTTCTGTATCTGTGCCTCGTTCAGATCGTCCGTATTTTCGAAATATCCGCACGTGTACTGATTGTAGGGATCGAGGAACGACATGTAGAGCTCGTTACTGAGGTCGTAATGAATATCCACTACTTGTCGAGCCTGAAACCGAGTTTGTCTGTTGAATATGCGCGCTTTTATTGATAGCAGAATAAGTTGTAGGGTCAGTACCCTTTTCTTCTGAACTCGCAGAAGTTTCTCAAAGAGCAGGTCCACACGTTCAGAGTCCCACCATTTCTCCATGTATGCCTCTCCCAGACCCACTGAGCCAGCTCTCAGTAGCCGTTTATAGAGACGATCGTCATGCACCACGATGTCCCAGGGTCGTGTACCGTTTACCTCAATATCAGCATCTTTAAAGAATTTCGTTACCGCATCTTTCTCTCGGGACATGCGGGCATTATATATCGTTCCAAGCAGCAGGGTTCCGAATTCGCCCCAGACGCGGAGCATAACCTTTGGTATATTTAAGCATGCAAAAGAACGCTGACGCGGCGCTTCCCGAACCTCGAGTCGGAATTGGCGTGATCATCAAGAACGACCGAAATGAAGTTCTTCTCGGTCTGCGTATGTCATCTCATGGGGCCGGAGAATGGGCATTCCCCGGCGGGCATCTCGAGTTTGGCGAAACCGTCTTTGAGACCGCGAAGCGAGAGGTTAAGGAAGAAACGGATCTGGACATCGACCAGTTCGAACTAGTGTCCGTCTGCGATGAAATGCGTTATATAAAGTCGGACAACAAGCATTATTTAAATCTCAGCATACTCGGACACTACACCGGGGGCGAACCGAAAAATATGGAGCCTCATAAATGCAAAGAATGGAAATGGTTCCCCCTCGATCAGATCCCATCGAATATGTTCGAGCCCTCCGGCATCGCGCTGAATAATTTGAGAGACAAAGTCATATACAGACCCGCTCGTTAATTACAGCCACTTTTATGTAGGTACGACCTTACTTAAAAAGCTTAGCTTCTCGTTCCAATACGGGAGGCGGCTTTTCTGCCGAGCACAAACTTCTGCGAAGGGCTTAATTTCTTATCCGTGCGATGAGTGCACCCCACCCAACAACACGGTCGGCGAATGCCCTCCTTCAGTTCCGATATGACCCTGGTGACATGCTCCTTCCTCGTCTTGAGCGTCTTGACGGAGATGGTCCAGCAGATCCATTCGTTGCGGGAAAGCGGCGTGATATCTTCCCAGGCTGCCAGCGCTTTAGGAGCAGACAATAAAGCGTTCCGCAGGTCTGTCGGTAGTTTATGTGCTACACCACCGGAGATCGCTTTTGTCATGAGATCATTTTAGCAAAATCCCCTTCACAACTCCACAGATCTACGGTTACCCTGTCGGTCTGTTATCCGACGTCATCAAGAGATCGGCTCACTCGTGAAGACGCTCCGCTCGAGCTTTTCAAGATCATTGCTCGTGGGGAAATGTTCTCTAAAAAGCTGCATGGCAGGCTCCCCTGTATATCCGCCGCGGCGTGCTGCGTAGTGCATAGCGAGGATCATCTCTTCGGGCTCGCCCACGCAATCGAGCGGCTTGGATCCTTCGATGCCGAGGATGCTGCTGAAAAGCGGCAAGAGACGCTCTTTAGCGAAGAGATCGGCACCGAACATTTCGACGACCTCACGCTTCGGCAGATACGCCGCGAAGCACGCGAAGAGGAACACGCACTTTGCGCACTCATTGCACCAGTAGCCTGTCCGCATAAGGTGTTGCATCGGACGCGGCAGCCAGAAATAGCTGTTGCAACTGGTGACGTAGCGCAGGTACTTCGGATATTTCACAAAGCGGCGCACGATCTCAAGCTCGCTGTACGTGCGCAAGAGCGAACTCGTCGAGATGTCCTGAGTTATATAGGACTGTATGTAATCGTTGATCATTTTTTCCGCTTCGCTGGATTTGCACCACTGATGATTCACGGCGAGTCCCTTGTACGTCAGGTTGCCGAAATCAGCGCTGCGCTCATTGGAAAAGATGATGGAATTGTAGCCGAGCAACTCCGCAAGAAGTGTAGCAACGAACGTAAAGGTGGAGACCGACGGATACGCGCTCGAGATACCGAAGAACGACCGGATGAACTCAACGCGCAGGTCGCGGCGGCGACTTACACTGATGGTTTTTGCACCGACGAGCCCGGCGATGCGGACATGTGCGGGAGTGGGAGCAAACGCAAAAAAGTCGAAGGAAGTTCCCGACGCCTTCAACATCTCGGCGGAGAGGATGGAATCTTTGCCCGCACCGTTGAGAAGAAGTGCGCGGGCGGGACGCTCGAATCGTGCAGGCGTGGGGGCCACGAGCGACGCATCGTACGGGAACGCGATGAGGTCATGAAAATCCATCTGCATGTCATAGAAGAATTCGCCAAGCCCGTTGAGATACATCGAGTCCCAAAAGCGTGCCTGCTCCGGCGTAAGCGCGAATCCCTCGATGTGGATGTCCTTTGTCGGGAAAACGGCCCAGTAATTGATACCGAGCATAAGCAGCAGCGCCCGGAGGGTCGGCTCGAGCACAGCCGTGGGCACTTTCTCCCACAGCCCTGGTGCCACGTCTTTAAAATAGAGGCGGTCGGTGTACGTCCTCACTCGCCCGCTTTCGAATTCGACACGGTAGCTAAAGGAGACGATAGAACGCGCGGCATCGACTTTATAAGAAGCGAAGGTGAACGACGACGCCCGCGGCATTTTTGCATCGTACCACGCAGGCGCACCGCATTAATTCATCGTAATGATCACGGTTCCGGCAGAGTCCTCCTCTTCTTCAAATCTATTCAGGTACAGAAGCGGTGAGGCAACCATCATATATGCGATCTTTATGATGAGCCCGGTGACTATAACGTCTGCCACTGTCGGAAGAGAGGCGACACCCCAGAACGCGATGGTAAAGAATACGATACCGTCGAGTAGTTGAGCGAATATATTGCACATATTGGCGCGTAGCCACAGATATCTGCCCTGCATTCGTTTCTTCAACAAAAGATAGAGATACACATTCAGGCTTTGGCTTACCGCATATGCACACAAACTAGCGAACGCCACGCGCGGTACAGGGCCGAAGGCAAGCGCAAGTGCATCGTTGAGCGGGCCGGTCGTTTCCGATCCGGCGAGCGCGATCGTGATGCGCACGAGCGTGGAGAAAAAAAGTACCGCGATGACACCGACCCCGATGGAGTAGATACCCTCTCGACGTCCATACCGCTCGATCAAGAAGTACGTCGCGAGAAAAACGGAAGCGTAGAAGATATTACCGGTGTTCGTCTCGTGCCCGAAAAAGAATACGATCTTTCCGCCAACCGAAGCAATGAGGATGAGGAAAACGATCATGACGCTATACAAGCGTTCTTTACCGAGTTTCCAACCGACTACGACAAACACGGCGCTAACCACGGCCGTGACGAAAAGTAATAGTTCATTCATACGATCGTAAGGGGCAAAAACCGACCCGCTCAGACTACCGCATCAAGCACACCAGCGTACGATAAGCTTAATCCTAGCCTTTTGCGTAGAAAGCGCAATTCGCCTCCGCTCACAAAAGACGCCCCGTACGGGACGTCTTTTGCATGTGCACTCTGATGATTACTTGGTCTGGAACGATTCCTTAGCTCCGCGGACAGTCCCCTGTGAGTTCTGTGCTACGAGTTGGACATAGTAAGTCGTGTTGGAGGCGAGATTGGCCACATCCGCACTCACCGCGTTGGTGTTCTGCCCCGCGCCTGTCGATCGGTGCGGAGTCGTCTTCAGGAGTAAGGCTCCGAGAAGAGAATCCGTGCTGTATTCGAACCAATAGGTCGTCTGTGCCCCGCTCGGATTGACCGTGCCATTGAGTGTGGCAGTTGTGGTCGCGACCGCGGAAGGCACTTGGGTCGTCACGACCGGAACGCCCGCGCTCGGAGCACCGTTCGTTTTAAAGGTGAGGATAGAACCGTTGACCGTACCGAACTGGTTCTGTGCATTCAGGCGGTAGTAATAGGTCGTGCCGGCACTGAGGTTTGAGAGAGACGCAGAAGCGTTCAGGCTCGCATTGCCGCTGCCCGCTGAAACGAATGCGGTCGTATTGCCGAGATTTGCGCTCGTACCGTATTCAAACCAATATTGCGTTGATGCTTGATTCGGATCCACGGTGCCTGCCACGTTGGCGGAAGACGATGTCAGCGCGTTTGCCGCGAGTGTTCGTACCGTCGGGATGCTCCCTACCGGTGCCGGCGTGCCATTAGTGGTAGTCAGGGTGCGGGTTTCTCCGCTACTTTGGCCGTACGAATTTTGAGCGACTAGTCGATAATAGTATGTGGTGCTTTTTGTCAGACCTGTCATATAACCTGGAGATGGGATCGCGGAATAACCGGATCCGACACTCTGCCGAGCAGTGCTCTTGCCAAGGTTTGGTGTGGTGCCAAATTCGTACCAATACGCGGTGATCGCGCCGCGCGGATTCACCGTACCTGTCACGACAGCAGTCGTGTCGGTAGGAGCAGCTGTGACGTTAGTGGTGGCGACCGGTGCCGCGGCGACTGTTCCCGGCCCGGTCACGGTACCGGTAGTCCCGGTGCCTCCGGTGTCTGTTGTAGTCACCGTCGAAGTAGCATTGGTGCCGGTTGTTGCGTTATTGCCGTACGATACATATAGAAATAGCCCGATAAGGATGACGATAATAATACCGACGACGGTCCATATATTTTTGTTCATGAAAGGAGCGTACGCTTCTTTCCATGAAGTTGTCGTGAGCCTCATATTCTCTGTATTTGATGCATTGTCCGGCTCCGCGGCATCGTTCCATTGATTTTTTTGCATCTTCTGGTCTAATCGCAGCAGTGTAACGAAAGGCATAAGCATGAGCACCTCAGACAGTCCCCTGTTCACGGCCACCGACGACGATGCGCCCCGGCGCGGCCTCCCGTTCGTCGAGCGTAATGCGGTTACGGCGATCGTGCGTGACCCGCATGTGCATCGGTATCTGATCTTGCGCTGGAACACCGTCGACTGGCACACCTTCGTCACCGGCGGCATCGAAGACGGCCAGACACCTGAGCAAGCGGCCCGCGCCGAGGTCCGCCAGGAGACCGGATACAAAAATCTGCGATTGGTGGCGAACCTTCCTCCCTATCAGGCGAAGTTCTATCACACGCCCAAACGCGTGAATCGCCACGCGCACTTCCGGTCATTCCTCTTTGAGCTGGAGAACAGTCTGCGGGATCCTATCGCACCCGAGGAAGCAGCATTGCATGAGGGTATCTGGCTCAACGACATCGCGATCCAGGCGTGCCCTCTCAACGAAGGCCATCGCTTCCTGTACGAGCACATCATCAGCAATTCGCTCTAACGAGCGTGAATGCGAGAACCGCAGCGGAGGCACCACCTCCCCTGCGGTTTTTTTGTTGACCGCTATACAGGGAACATGATATGAACAGCCAAGAGATCACTCCTGGAGGTTTGCCATGAAGCAGCTGCCCGCACCTGAAACCTATGTGGACGGCCTGGATTTCTGGCCGTACAAGTCATCGCTCACTGAAGTGCTCGAATACGTGACGGCACACGCCCCCGTCTCCGCTCATGTGCTCGACATTATGTGCGGGCCCGGGTATCTCCTGGGTAAGATCGGGCGTACACGTCGCGACCTGATCCTGACCGGTGTCGATACCGATGAGCGCTATGTGTCCTACGGACGCGAGACACAACCATCTGTCAATTTTACGACTGGCGACGTGCTCACGTGGCGCCCGGAATCTCTGCCGGATGTGGTCGTATGCACTGGCTCCATCCATCATGTGCCATACGAGATGCAGGAAGCGGCGATCAAGAACATCGCATCAATGGTGGTGGCAGGCGGCTTCGCTGTCATCTCGGACTGCTACGTCGACGACTATGCCAACGAGACTGAGCGAAAACTCGCTGCAGCGAAGCTCGGTTACCAGTATCTGGTGGCAACGATCGCAAAGAAAGCACCCGAGAAGGTCGTAAGCTGGACCCTCGACATCCTGACCAACGACGTGCTCATGGACGAGTACAAGATGTCTCTGGCGAAACGACTCCCGCTGATCAAGGGGTACTTCCTCAAAGTGGAAACGATAAAGACATGGCCCGCCTTTGAATCGGGGTACGGCGATTACATCCACATCTGCCGCAACTGAGCCCAATCAACATAAGACCCGTCGAAGCGATCTGCTTCTGCGGGTCGTTTCATTCATAATTAGATACGAACGTCGTACAGTGCGGCGAAGAGCATCGAAAGCAGCCGCATCACGATCCAGCCGATGATGGCGTAGCCTATCATCGCGAATATCGCCGAGAGGTCGAGCACGTACCCACCGCCCAGATCCCACGACGGGAAGGCGCCCGAGAACGGTGCCACGAGTCCGCCGGTGATGTCATATACCCACGCCACGAATGGCGCTCCGGAGCTTGCGCCCAATAGTTCGAGCACAATGCGGACCGCAAGCATGAACTCGATCACCCCGAATACAAGATTGACGATGGTCACGATAAAGCGCGACGGCGAATACCAAAGTTCTGCGCGTGTGTATACGATTTCTGTCATGCCGCCACTATGCGCCTGCGTTCATGTGAAAAGGATGAAAAAGCAATTTCATAAAATCTTCACCTCGCTTTCACGCAGAATAGGTATACTCTTCGACTATGGACACACCCGAGAGGGCTTTTGACCCGCTCGGTGACTCGAAAGACGGTCATATACTCACGCGTGCGATTATAGACACTATCCGAGAGCCACTGATCGTTCTGGACGAAACACTGCACGTCGTCGTCGCAAGCCGCTCTTTCTATAAAAAATTCGACCTCACTCACGAGACCTCGCAAGGCAAGCCGTTCTATAAGCTTGGCAACGGTCAATGGAATATCCCGGCGCTCTGTACACTTCTTGAAGAAGTTATTCCGAAACACACGACGGTTGAAGGATTCGAATTCGAGCATGACTTCCCCTTTCTCGGATTGCGGACGCTCGTCGTGAATGCGCGCGAGATACGGTACGAACACGGGGAGAAGAAAATGCTCCTCTCGATGCTCGATGTGACCCACCAGCGCCGACTCGAAATAGAGCGCGAAAAATTGATCCAGCAAAAGGACCTGCTGCTCAAAGAGATGCGTCACCGTATCGCCAACAGCCTCCAGCTCATCGCGAGCATTCTGCTACTCAAAGCCGAGACCGTCGATTCCGCCGAAAGTAGATCACACCTCGAAGATGCGCACGAGCGCATCATGACCATAGCCACGGTACAGCAGCAGCTCGATCCGATGCCCATTGGAGAAGAGATCGCGGTCGCGGGATATCTCACATCTCTTTGCAAAAGTCTCTCTCGATCGATGATAGGAGGTAGAAAACCCATCGTATTAAAAGTGATCGCCGGAAAAGGAACCGTGTCATCGGACACAGCGGTCAGCTTCGGTCTTGTCACAACTGAACTCGTCATCAACGCGCTCAAGCACGGATTTCCCAACGGACAGTCCGGCACGATCACCGTGTGCTACGAATCTGAAGACTCCGGATGGACGCTCAGTATCAGCGATGACGGTGTCGGTAAGACAAAAAAGCCGGGGGGCGAACGACCAGGGCTCGGAACGAGTATCGTCGGAGCGCTGGCCAATCAATTGCAGGCAGTGATCCGCACGGAAACATCCGATAAGGGAACGAAAGTGGTACTGATGCACGCACATATGTAGTCGGGCGGATACGCCCTCATTGCTATACTGCAGGCATGCGAATTATATTCATCGCGATCAGCAGTATTCTCGCGCTGATATCTCCGCTGATCTACGCACGCGCTATTCTGAGGGGCGAAGCCCGCCCCCACCGAACCACCCGACTCGTACTCTTCCTTATCACGGCGCTCACAACCCTATCGCTCTTCGCGCAACACGACCGCGTCGCCATCTGGCTCGCGGGAGCGTCGTTCATACAGGCATTCGTCATATTTGTGCTCAGCCTGCGATACGGGATGGGAGGTTGGGCGAAGACAGATATCCTTTGTCTCGTGATCGCACTCGCCGGCATCGTGCTGTGGCAGACGACGGCGAACCCGGCGCTCGGTCTCTATGCGGCGATCCTTGCCGACTTCACCGGCATGATCCCGGCGCTGATCAAGACCTATCATCAACCCGAAACCGAGATCGCCTCTTTTTATGCACTTGATGTACTGGCCGCGCTCTTTAGCTTGCTGGCTTTGAGCATATGGGTCCCGCAAGGCTTCGCGTATCCGCTGTATATTCTCATCATTAATACGTGCATGGTCATGCTTGTAGTGCGCCCGCGACGGCCAAGAGAATAGAAAAAGATACCAGGACGATGAGCGAACTGAGGAAGAATTTCCGCGCCCACGCCGCGTCGTCCTGCGCGTAAAAGCCGCGGACCGCGCGCACAAGCCACCATATTCCCACCACAAGGACACCCGCGAGATACACATATCCCGCGTGGCCAAAAAAGAAGAGCGATACCATCGCGATAATGAACGCGACCACGTAGCAGACAATATATATTTTTGTAATGCGCATCCCCTTTTTGGCCGGAAGTACCGAGATCCCCGCTTCAATATAATCATTGAGGCGATACATCGCTATCGCATAGAAGTGCGGCATCTGCCAGAGTGCGAGTATCAAAAATAATATAAGCGCCTGCGGATCGAGGCGATCCACGACTGCCGTATAGCCCACCACGATGGGAACAGCGCCGGAGACGCTTCCCACTACAGTCCCCCAGTGCGAGGCACGCTTACCGACGCCGTATATCACTACGTAGAAAACGAATCCGAAGAGCGCAACGCCGAGCGTGACCGGATTCACATATTTCCATAGCAGGTACGCTCCCGCGAGACCGAGCACGGTCGCGTACAGAAGCGCCGCCTTTACAGAAACAGTTCCGGCAACGAGTGCGCGTTCTCGAGTGCGCGCCATCTTACGGTCGATGTCGCGATCGATATAATTATTGAACACCGCAGCTGATGCGATCACGAGCGCAATTCCTGCCACGGTGGCGAGAAAGTGCGAGATGGATACGTGCCAGTGCGATGCATATAAATACCCCGCGATCGTCGTGAACACGTTGCCGTAGACGATACCCGGCTTGGCGAGATGATAGTAGCGCTTGAGCATACTCAGATACCTTGCTGGCTTTTCATATACTGTGTCATCTCATCCGACGACGGCACCATTCGCTCATTCAGCGCGAACATGATCCAGAGCGACCCGCTCAGAAGAATGATCACGATGAGTGCCGTGCACGACAGCACGATAAAGCGCTCGCGCGATACGGTCTCGCGGCCGAGATGCAGAAAGCAGACCAGCTGTACCGCGAACTGCACGCAAGCGAGTACCAGCACGAGCACGATCAGCACCGAGTACCTCGCGATATGATGCATCACTGCCTCATACGATGCGATCGTGAGCAGCAGCGACAATACATATCCCCAGCCGTACATGCCTCCGAGCGAGTGTGTTCGGAACGGCCACGCTCCGATCTCTTCGAAATAATTGTTGGTGCTCATATGATCCCTGTAAGATACACGATCGCGAAAATAAATATCCAAATGAGGTCAAGAAAGTGCCAGAATAGTCCCAGGAGCATCAGCTTTCGGAGGGTGAAGCGCGTGAGTCCGCGGCGCAGGATGACGACCATGAGCGCAGCCATCCAGATCAGCCCCGCCGCGATGTGGAGCCCGTGCGCTCCGATAAGGGTAAAGTAGGCCGATAGAAATGCGCTCGCCGACGGACCGTGCCCCGCGGCAATAAGCCGTCCGAATTCCACCAATTCCATCGACAAAAACGCCGCGCCGAGCACGAAGGTGACGCAGAGCCGGCGCAGTACCGCGGATGTGTCCTCTCTGCGCGCGGCCAAAAGTGCGAGCCCGTAGGTAACGCTACTCGTCAGAAGTGCGATCGATTCGGCGAGGACGAGCGGCATATTGAACATGTCGCTTCCGACGCTACCGAACACGTTGCCGCGAAGCACAAGGTACACGGCAAAAAGGCTCGCGAAGAAGACGAAATCGTTCATCAGATACATCCAGAATCCGAAGAGCGTCGCGTTATCTTCCGCGCGTGCTTCGGTCGAAAGCATCTGATGATCGTGTATATGGTCGTATGTCATATCGTATGTATGCCGTGCCGGACAGATGCGTCGTGGCGCATGACCTCCGATGCGGGAATGGTGTATTCGGTATCCTCGTCGAAGGTGCGCATCACGATGACTGATATCGCACCGACAACTCCCGCCAGCGCGAGCCACCAGATGTGCCATACGACTGCAAATCCGAGTACCAGCACGAACCCGGCGATCAGGATGCCGAGCGCGCTGTTCTTCGGAAGACGGATATCTTCAAAGCCGTGCGTTTGATACGGTACCCGGCCGCGCTTCATCGCCCAGAACGCATCGCGCGCGTGCACGATGGGCAGAACGGCAAAATTATAGAACGGCGCCGGCGACGGGATCGACCATTCAAGCGTATGACCGTCCCACGGATCCCCTGTCGTGTCCCGGTGCAATTCGCGCTGCCGGATACTTCGCACGAGCTGGGCGATCTGAAATGCGAATCCGCCCGCGATCAAAAGTGCGCCGACACCCGCCACCAGAAAGAGCGGCTGAAACCCTGTCGATGCCGCGTAGTGGTCGATGCGCCGCGTCGCTCCCATGAAGCCGAGTATATAGAGCGGACCGAATGCGAGCACAAATCCGACAAGCCAGAGCCAGAATGCCCGGCGGCCAAGCACGCGATCCAGAGTGAAGCCGAATATCTTCGGAAACCAATACACGATCCCCGCAAAATACCCAAAAAGAACGCCGCTCACGATCATGGTGTGAAAGTGTGCGACCAAAAAGAGACTGTTGTGCAGCTGATAATCAGCGGGTGGCTCCGCCAAAAGTACTCCCGCCACACCGCCGAGCGTAAAGAGGACCACGAATCCCATGAACCACTGTATCGGCGCCTCGAAGCGGATCCTCCCGCGATACATCGTAAAAAGCCAGTTGAATATCTTGACCCCCGTGGGAATGGCGATCACCGCCGTCATAATGCCGAAAACGGCGTTGACGTTCGCTCCGGCTCCCATCGTAAAAAAGTGATGAAGCCATACGGTAAATGAGAGGAAGACAATGCCGACGACGGAAAGCACCATCGATGTGTAACCGGCAAGTTTTTTTGCGGAGAACACCGGGACGACCTCGGAAAAAATGCCGAACGCCGGAAGAATAAGAATGTATACCTCGGGATGTCCCCACGCCCAGATGAGATTCACATACATCATCATGTTCCCGCCACCGCCCGCCGTGAAGAAATGCATGCCGAGCGTGCGATCGAGCGAAAGCAGTGCCAGAGTGGCCGTCAGTATCGGGAACGCGAACACCACGAGTGCCATCGCGCCGAGCACGGTCCACACGAACATCGGCATGCGCATATAGGTCATGCCGGTGCAGCGCATTTTGATGATGGTGACCAGAAAATTGATCCCTGAGAGCAGGCTTCCGATGCCACCTATCTGGAGGCTCCATATCCAGTAATCCACGCCGCTCGTCGGGCTATACGCGAGTTCGGAGAGCGGCGGGTACGACAGCCACCCTGCTGCCGAAAAATCTCCGAGGACCAGCGACACATTGATAAGTATCGCCCCCGCCGCAAAGAGCCAGAAGCTCACCGAATTGAGGAACGGGAACGCGACGTCGCGCGCGCCGATCTGCAGCGGCACGATGAGGTTGATGATACCGAACATCATACCCATCGCTACGAAGAAGATCATGATCGATCCGTGCGCGGAAAATATCTGCTGAAAGTGCTCCGCCGTGAGTATCCCCTGGGATGCTCCGACCGATGTCGCCTGCTGAGCGCGCATCAGGAGCGCATCGATGCCGCCGCGCACGAGCATCGTCGAAGCGACGATCAGATACATGACCCCGATGCGCTTCGGGTCGAGCGACGTGAACCACTCGCGCCAGAGCACCCGCCAGAGCCCGAGATAACTCAGTGCCCATGCCGCCCCTATCGTGCCCAAGACGACTACCGCTGCGCCGAACAGTGCGATGGGATTATGCGGGAAGACCGACCATGTGAGGCTTCCGAATATCAGTGACCAACTCATGGCATAGAAGATTCGTTCATCATCATCCCATTGGGCATCTGCATCATTCCCTGCATCATCTCATGCTCCGGCATCATGGACTTCATAACGATCTGTCCGTACAGCGCACTATCGACGGGCGCATAAAATGCGACCGGATCGTTCTCGCTCGGCTTGGCAAGCAGCTTGTACGATGTGGAATCGAGCGGGAGAGATGTGTCGTGAATACTCGCGACCCATTGATCGAATTCTGCTTGGGTCACCGATTGCGCGGCGAACGTCATGCCGGCGAATCCGCGTCCGCTGAGATTTCCCGAAAGGCCGGTGTACGTCCCCCGGTCATTCGCCAAGAGATTGAGCTGCGTTGTCATTCCGGGCATGACCATGATCTGCCCGCCGAGGCTCGGTATCCAGAAGGAATTCATCGGCGCATCGGCCGTAAGCACAAAGCGCACGGGAACATTCTCCGGGAATTCGACCATATTCACGCTCGCGATACCCTGCTGCGGATAGATAAAGAGCCATTTCCAATCGAGTGCGACCACCTGTATCTCAAGAGGTGCTCCGCGGCCGAGCGCGCGATACGGATCATATTGATGCGAACTTCGCCACGCGATAACGGAGAGTATCGCGATGATGATGCTCGGAACGATCCACCAGATCAGTTCCATTTCGACGCTGTAGTGATCCCAATCAGGCATGTGCCACCTGCGCGACCGCGGTCTGTCCGCGCGGAACATCCATGCAAATGAGAACAGCATCACAAAAACCGGTATCACGACCACAGCGCACAGAAGCAATGTCACTGTCATGACCCACAACTCGCCGCGGGCTACCGGACCATGCGGCTGCAGGACCGGAATGTTGGCGCCATGCAGATATACCGCAACGCACGCGCCCAGAGCGACGACGGTCAGGAGACCGGCAAGAATATTTCCACGACTCATGGCAAAAGTGTACCACCGCGGCAGCGACGCCTCGCATACAGAAGCTCAATTCATGAACTTTACATAGTAAAGATGTATACTTTGACCATATCATTAGATATTCCTCTATGTTAAAACTCTATACCTGGAAGACTCCCAACGGCTATAAGGTGCCGATCATGCTCGAAGAATTGGCACTTCCCTACGAAGTGATCCCGGTGAACATCTCCAAAGACCAACAAAAGACGCCGGAATTCCTCGCGATGAACCCGAACCATAAGATCCCGGTGTTGGTGGATGAGGATGCCGAAGGAGGCGCACTCACCATATTCGAATCCGGCGCCATCCTGATCTACTTGGCCGAAAAATACGGCAAGTACCTGCCTACTGATACGGCTGCCAGATCAACGACTATCGAATGGCTCATGTTCCAAATGGCCAGCGTCGGCCCGATGTTCGGTCAGGCCAACCATTTCATCAAATATGCACCCGAGCGGATCGAATATCCTACCAAGCGTTACAGCGACGAATCGAATCGGCTCATGGGCGTCATGAATACACGCTTGAGCGCGGTGGAATATCTTGCCGGCGAATATTCGATCGCCGATATCGCGACCTGGCCGTGGATCAAGGCAGGCATCTCGACCGGATTCATAAAGCTCGAGGAGTATCCGAGCGTCGAAAAGTGGTACAAAGCCATCGGATCGCGTCCGGCCACCTTGCGCGCACTGGAGAACGTCGACAAGGCGGCGAAAGACGGACCCGCCGTGTGTATGCCGAAATTCGATTAGCCCACCAACGCGCAATGCGTACGACAATTATCACATTCCTTCTGGTCTTGACGGGACTTCTGAGTCTCTGCAGTTTCGTTATATACGATGCAGTCGCTCTCGCCTTCGGTATCACCGATACGATCGCCCTCACCATTCTGGGGAGCGCGATCGGTCTCTTCACGCTCAGTTTTATCGTCTCGGTGTTCGTCACTAATTGGTACTTTAACGCGCTCACGCGCATCTGGTATACCGCGTCCGCAGTGTGGATCGGCGCATTCTTTTATCTCTTCTGCGCCGCTATCGTCTACGGTCTGCTGGTGATATTTTTCCCCGCACTGAGCCCAATAGGCGCCTACTTGTTTGCGGGAGCGATCCTTGTGAGTACGTACGGCATCTACAACGCACGACGGATAGTTGTGACACAGGTACCGGTGACCCTTCCGAATCTCCCTGCTTCGTGGATGGATAGAAAAGCAGTGTGGGTAAGCGACCTGCACTTGGGTCAACTTCATGGACCGGAGTTTGCACGAGCCGTGGTGCGAAGAATCGCGGAACTATCGCCTTCGATAATTTTTCTCGGTGGGGACATTTTTGACGGCAAAGGTGCGGGAGACATTCCATTACTCTCTGAGCCGCTTGCAGCGCTCGCGGCGCCGCAGGGCGTCTATTTCATAACCGGCAATCACGAAGAATACGGGTTCCGCAACGAATTTGTCACCGCAATTCGCTCAGGTGGCATGAACGTACTCGACGATGAGATAAAAGAGATAGACGGTCTGCAGCTCATCGGTGTTGATTATCAGAGCACATCAGATGCGGTTCGCTTCAAAGAAATTCTGAACACGCTTTCGATCGACCGCGACAAGCCTTCAATTCTACTGAAGCATGAGCCGAAGGACCTCGCTATTGCCGAAGCTGCCGGCATATCGCTCCAGATATCGGGACACACGCACCAGGCACAGATGTGGCCGCTCGAATATTTTGCGCAGCGCGCATACAAGGGCTTTGCATACGGTCTCAATCGCCTCAAAAACATGCAGGTGTATACCTCGAGCGGAGTGGGGACCTGGGGTCCGCCGCTTCGGGTCGGGACCAAAAGCGAGATCGTGGTCCTGACGTTCAAATAGCTTACTTGCCGCGTATCTGCCACACGTTCTGCAGAATGAAAAGGACGAGCGCGAGCGCTCCGAATGTATTGATAAGAAGGAGTAACCGCGCAGCGGCGGTCGCGGGCAGAAAGATCGGATTGAATACGAATATCATAGTGCTGTGAAGCAATAGATCAGTGCCGCCCGTGCCGAGGCCGGGGAAGCTTCCGGGCGCGCTTGAGATCAGGAACCAATACTGGAACGCGAAGAACGCCACGAAGATGGCGACGACCGCCGAGAGAAGGACCAGGAGGTGCCGCGCGTTGCGCACTTCTTCTATGACCTCGGTCGCGACGACGATGTGTGCGATCCCGCCCGCGAGCGCGGCGAGCAGGATAAGCGCGATACGCAGCGGCACCGGCGCGATCGCGGTGAGAAACACTCCCTCGACGATTACGAAGAGGATAGTGCCGATAACCGAATGCGACAGATGAAACTTCTTGCGCTTCATAACTATAGTGTAGCAAGATATTACTGTGTATCCGATCATATGAATTTTTACCGTGCGCGGTTATACTCTTGCGATGAAAACAGATAGGCGCTGGATCGCACTCATTATTCTCTGCTTGGGCGGACTCATGATCGTGATAGATACGACCATAGTGAATATCGCGCTGCCGTCTATTCGAACGGAGCTCGGCTTCTCTGAATCTGCTCTGGCATGGGTCATCAATGCCTACATGCTGACCTTCGGCGGATTTCTGCTTTTGGGAGGGCGTATGGGCGACCTCTACGGACAGCGCAGATTATTTCTCATCGGTCTCTCCCTCTTTACCATCGCTTCGCTTGTCTGCGGACTTGCCAGTACTCAGATGATGCTCATCGCCGCGCGCGCCGTTCAGGGCGTGGGCGGCGCAGTAGTGGCAGCGGTGGCGCTTTCCCTCCTTATGAACATGTTCACGCAGCCGCACGAGCGCGCCAAGGCGATGGGCATCTACGGGTTCGTTTCCGCGGGCGGGGGCTCTGTCGGTGTTCTTCTCGGCGGACTCTTGGTAAATTCTCTGGACTGGCACTGGGTCTTTCTGGTGAATATCCCGATCGGTATCGCGGTCTTTCTGCTCTGCATTTTTTTGGTACCGAATACCGGACCGACGGAAGAGAAGCAGCATCTTGATGTCGGCGGCGCGGTCACCGTCACAGCATCCCTCATGCTCGCGGTCTACGGTATCGTCAACGGCAATGCGCTCGGCTGGAGTTCGATGCAGACCCTCGGAACACTTGCTGCGGCGATCGTGCTCTTCTGCGCGTTTCTCTATATCGAAACGCATGTGAAAAAACCTCTCATGCCGCTTTCACTGTTTAAGAACAGGAATCTCTCGGTCTCGAGTGTCATCGGCATCCTCTGGTCGGCATCGATGTTCACCTGGTTCTTCCTCTCCGCGCTCTACATGCAGCTCGTCCTCCAATACTCCCCGCTTCAGGTGGGTCTCGCCTTCTTGCCGGGCAATCTCATCATGGCGGCGTTCTCTCTCGGTCTTTCGGCAATGATCGTCGACCGCTTCGGAGTACGTAAGCCGCTCGCTCTCGGTATGATACTCGTATCGTTGGGGCTCGTGCTCTTCGCACTCGCTCCCGTCGGCGGAAGTTTCCTCGCGAACGTCTTGCCCGGCATGATACTGCTCGGCTTCGGCGCAGGGGTCGCGTTCAATCCGGTACTTTTGGCGGCGATGAGCGATGTGCCCTCGCATGAATCGGGCCTTGCCTCCGGTGTCGTGAACACGGCATTCATGATGGGAGGAGCCTTGGGTCTTGCTATCCTTGCAAGCCTCGCTGCGGCGCGCACGAGCGCCCTTACGTCGATCGGAGCTGATCATATCGCGGCACTCAACGGCGGATATCACTCGGCATTCCTTACGGGAGCGGCCTTCGCCGCACTCGCTGCACTGACCGCATATCTTTTCCTCAGGAACGCATCAGCTCCCGCAGAGGCATTACAACATTAGGCATACAAAAAGAACGGCGGCCATAAGGCCGCCGTTCTCCTTTATTCCGCTCAAGATATTACTTGATGTGGAACATGTGCTTCACGAATCCGAATCCCTTCGAGAAGATGCTCACGAGAGATGCCGAGATACTCGTATCACTGGTGGTCGTCCCTACGATAAGTACGCGTGACCCGACGGTGAGCGCAGCTGAGGTGCTCGCCGTACCGTTGACCAGGTAGCTTGTGGATCCGTTGGTCGTGACAGTGGTCGTCGCATTACGGCCGATCGGAGTCACCGTGAAGCTCGAGCCGTTGACCGAGGTCACCACTCCCGCTCCTGCAGCGCCGATGGCATTGAGGAATACGCGCGCGCGGATCGCCTGGTCAGCAATTTTTGTTGCTGTTACCGTCGTTCCGGAAACAGTGCCGCGAACGACAAGCGTATCGCCGACGCGAATGTCAGCGAGCGAGACATTGAAGTCCCCTGCTCCGACAAACGATGCGGATCCGGCGTTGATCGTATAGAGGACGTTGTCAGAGCCGCGCAGCGTGATGGTCGAACCATTCACAGCGGTCACGGTTCCTGATACACCGGTCTTGATCTGTGCGTTCGTCGAAGTCGCGCTCTTGTGTTCGTCGCGATTTTCATTATCGTTGTCATTCCGGTCCTTGGTGCTGGTCGAATTCTCGACCTTCACCTTAAGGTCGTCATGACCCTTTCCGCTAAAGAGCTGAACGATCGAGCTCAAGCCGAAGCCATGATCCCCGACATCTACCTTTGCTGAACCGTTTGTGTCTGCGAATACCGGTGCCGCCATAAGCATAGCGACGGACACGGCACTCGATGCGAGAATAATTTTCTTGTTCATACGTGTTGATGTTTATACTGCTAAGTGGTCACCCTGAGGCGACCTATTGCTTAGACGTATGAACTGCCCGATTCTTAACGCTCAGATGTGCGGCAGATGAAGTCAGCCCACGTATGCGTTATCTATGTAGCACCATTGCCAGCGGTCGTCTTTATCGAAGGAATCAATGATGGGATGGCCCGTCGCTTCGAAATGCGCGCGTGCGTGTCGGTTCTTCGACGAATCACAGCAGCCGGTGTGCCCGCAGGTAAGGCACAGTCGCACCTTTACCCACGAATCCCCCGTCTTTTCACAGTCTTCGCACCCCTGCGTCTTTGGAGTCACATCGCGGATCTGATCTTTGTGAGCACATTCCATGTGTTCAGTATGGCACGCTACAACACCTTCTTCCAGAAGCCTTTGCCCAGGAACAACGGCTGATACTTTCCTACTTTCGAGCGGTGGATGGAATACGCGATACCGTCGGTCCCTGCTTCGCGAGCGATCATCGATGCAAGTGTACGTATGTAGCTGCCGGAGCTTACGACCGCGCGAAATTTTGCGATAGCGTACTGCTTGTCGTTGTTACCAAGGAGCTCGCTCCACTTCTTTCCGATCATGTCGGAGCGGAATTCGTTGCTTCGAAGAAGCACGATCTTGCTGAGTATTCTCTCAAGAAGGACTGTCCCGCTGATCGTTCGGATACTTTCGTATCGTATCGCGTATAGATTCATTTCGGTAGTGGGGATCTCGATCGTATGCAATGTATTCTTCAATGCGTATTCAAAAAGCGGAATGCCGCTGACAGTTTTGGAAGAGAAGGCGGGATACGGAACCGTATGCACACCCCGTAAAGCGGTGCACATGGAAATTAATTTTTTAGCGGAATACCGCTGCGTTTCGGGTACGGCTTGGGGTAGGCCGAGCACATCGCCGGTGTCGGTCGCGCAGCCGAAGAGGACTTCGAATTCGTACTCTTTATCGAGTGCGTCATACGCCGAGCGATCCTGACACTCTTCGCCGCACAGAATAATGAGCTTGCCGGACGCCATCGGGTCGAGCCGCCCCGCGTATGTGAGCGGGACGCCTTTGAGTTCCGGCTGTTCTTGGCGAAATGATTCGAGTGCCTCCAAAGGCGTCTCACCCACTGCTTTCTCGATGACCGCGTACTTTTGCATACGGCATCATACCAGTAGCGGTCATGCCTCGTATGCGGACGCGTGTGGACTGGGCTGATATATGAAAAGGCCGCGGCGTGAGCCGCGGCCTTTTCATGTGCAAGATGAGAGCTATTTGAGGTGAGCCGAGACGAGTTTCGTCATCTCGAACATCGTGACCTCCTTCTTCCCGCCGAAGAGCGGCAAGAGCTTCTCGTCAGCGATGATATTGCGCTTGTTGGCAGGGTTCTGGAGATCATGCTTCTTGATGTACACCCAGATCTGCTTAACGACCTCACCGCGGGACATCGGGCCCTTACCGATCACTGCTTCGAGATCTGCAGACAGGGTCATCGGCTTCATGAGTGCCGGATTTGCTGTACGTACCATAAAAATTGCTTACTTAACTTATTAGTATTGTAATACTGTCTCGACGTAAGAAGTATATACCAGATGCTTTTGCTTGTCTCTGACACCCCGGGAGGCTGGGTATAGCCTCCCGGGGGACCCTTTTTAGAGCTGGTAGCCCGATTCTCCGTGCGTGGAGAGGTCGAGTCCCGCCTCTTCGTCCTCGCTGGAGACGCGCAGTGGCATGAAGAACGAGAGTACCTTGAGGATAATGTAGGTCGCGATGAACGCATACGCGCCTGCGGCAATGACGGCGATGAGCTGCACGCCGAGCTGGTGGGCGTTGCCGAAGAGGAGCCCGTTGTTGCCCGCGGAATTGATGGCCTTCTCGGCGAATACGCCGGTGAGGACCGCTCCGGTGAGTCCTCCGATGCCGTGGCCCGCCCAGACGTCGAGCGAGTCGTCGATACGGATACTGCGTCCGCGGATATGTACGGCGATATAGGTCACGACACCGGTGAGAATGCCGATCGCGATGGCAGCGATCGGGCCGACATAGCCCGAGGCCGGCGTGATGGCGACGAGTCCGCAGACCGCACCGATCGCGGCGGCAAGCGCCGAGGGCTTTTTATTTTCCGCCCAGGAGAGCATGACCCAGGTGAGTGCGGCGGCCGCAGCCGCGGTATTGGTCACGACGAAGGCACTCGCGGCGAGCGCACCGGAGGTGAGCGCCGAGCCCGCATTGAATCCGAACCAGCCGAACCACAGAAGTCCTGCTCCGAGAATGACGAACGGCACATTGCCCGCGCTTGAGAGCGTCTTTGCCTGAATACGTTTACCCACGAGCATTGCTGCGGCGAGCGCGGAGAAGCCGGCGCTCATGTGCACGACCGTGCCTCCCGCAAAGTCGAGTGCGCCCATGGCATGCAGCCAGCCTGATGGCGACCAGACCCAGTGTGCGATCGGGTCATAGACGAGTGTCGACCACAGAAGCGTGAAGACGACGAGCGTGCGGAACTTGATGCGCTCAACGAAGGCTCCGATGATAAGCGCCGGTGTGATGATGGCGAACATCGCCTGGAATGCCATGAAGACGAGCGCGGGTATCGTCCCGGCGTAATTCGCATCCGGTGCAAAGCCGACGCCGCGCAACCCGAAGAAGCTGAAATCTCCGATGAGTCCGTGTACATCAGGACCAAAGGCGAGCGAATAGCCGACGAGCACCCACTGTACCGAGATAAGCGCCAGGATCACCATTGATTGCTTGAGGACCGATACGATGTTCTTCGACGAGACCATGCCGCCGTAGAAGAAACCGACGGCCGGCGTCATGATCATGACGAGCGCGGTCGAGGCGAGCATCCAGGCCGTGTCGCCGGAATTAATAAGCGAGGCATCGTAATCTCCCGCGGAAGCGCCCGCGAAATGTGTCGCCATGTAGCTGAACACGAGCCCGACGACCGTGAGAATGATGGCGTAGGTCCATAGACTGCCCTTTCGTACGTTCGTTAGAAGTTGTTCCATAACAATTGATTCGTTACTTCGTGATGATAAATGATCTCAGTGCGCTTGATGGTCGTGCCGAGCGCTTTTGGTGAGCGGTCGGCCGCGGCCTGCTTATAAAAGACGAACTTGTCCTTGCTCTCTTCGCCCAGTATCTTCGTCATGAATTTACTCGACTTATACAGCGCGATGGCGTCGTATATGTTGTCGGGCAAAAAGCGCAGACGATCGCGCTTGTCCTTGTCCTTCTGCAGCTTCTCGCCTTCGAGCCCCGTGCGGAGCATCGTGTAGAGAAGCAAGTAGGGATTGGCGTCCGGCGCGACACTTCGCAACTCGATACGTGCGGTCTTTTCATTACCGACCGGAATGCGGACCATCGAACCGCGGTCGACCGCAGAGACCTTGATCTGATTCGGCGCCTCATAGTGCGGGTCGAGACGACGGTACGCATTGACCGACGAATTGATGACAAGGCATATCTCGGGCGCGTGGTTGAGAAGCCGCATCACAAAATCCCACGCGATGGTCGAGAGGCCTTCAGCACCTTTGGCGTCGAAGAAGATGTTCTTACCGTTCTTTGAGAGCGAGAAGTTGGTGTGCATCCCCGAGCCGTTGATGCCCATGAAGGGCTTCGGCAGGAAGGTGGCGGTGAGTCCCATGTTGCGCGCCACCTGGCGGCAAATGAGCTTGTAGAGCTGGATGTTGTCCGCCGCACGGATGACTTCCGAATACGAGAAGTTCATTTCGAACTGCGAGGGGGCTACCTCGGGATGATCCTTTTCATTGCGGAATCCCATCGCACGCTGCGCTTCTGCCGCAGCATCGATAAATACACGGAGCTTATCCATCGGGAGCGAGTGGTAATACCCGCCCGAAGAGATGAGCGAGAATCCGCTGACGTCGTAGTTCTGCTCCGCATTGACGCCGTCGACCAGGAATCCCTCGATCTCGGGCGCGGCGAAGGCGGTCAGTCTCTGCTTCGATTTCAGCTGCTGCGTGTACATACGCAATTGGCTGCGGAAATCGGAATGGTACGGCGAGCGGTCGCGATTGAGGACCGACGCAAAAAATATCACTTTGCCGGGGCCGAATATATCCGACGGCATCCAGCGGATGCTCGACCAATCCACTTCGAGCCGAAGATCGCTCTCGTGCTGCGGCGTAAAGCCGCGGATCGAAGAACCGTCGAAGGTAAGGTTCGAAAGCGAATCGATAAGGAATTTCTTATCATAATCGAGCATGTGGAGTCTCCCCTCGATGTCGGTGAAGCAGATCGTGACCGCCTTGATACCCTTCTCCTTCTTGAGATAGGCCACGTATTCGGTCTCGAGCGCCTTCATCGACTTCGTTTCCGCTCCCTCTTTGGCCTTGAGGTTCATTTCCTCGAGCTTGTCGTACGGTATTTCGAGAAAATCCTTCAAATTGTTATTAATCATGCGCATTACACTAACGACGCTAGTAATTAATCTAAACCTAGCAGTAATTAGGCTAAGTTGACCTTAGTATAGTGGGGATAACGACTGCGTATGGCTTATTTCAAGGATACTGAAGCAGCTCATTGACAGTGCATACGGCCTATGCTATACTTGACATATCAATCACCACAGCTGGTCCAGGGGGCAGGGATCGATCTCCATCCTCAGCATTCGTGTAATTGATCTTAGCAACTTTCTCTTACATCTACATGCAAGAAGGAACTATCGCCCGTCTCACCGATAAGGGTTTCGGGTTCATCAAGCGAGAGGGCATGGAAAAGGATCTCTTTTTCCACGCCAAAGAACTCGTCGGCGTAACATACGACGAGCTTCGCGAAGGTGACAAAGTGACTTTCGAAGTCGCAGAGAGCCCAAAAGGCCCGAATGCGGTCAAGGTCAGCAAGGCGTAAGCCATGCAAACAAAAACACTCCCGAAAGGGAGTGTTTTTGTTTTGGCTCTCTAGTACCAATAGTCCTGGCCGTAGTAGTCGTATGAGTAGTCGTTGTAATAGCTCTGGTAGCCGGAGCCGTATGAGTACCAGGAATCCTGATAGTACGTGGTCGGTTGATAGTAATAAGTTGGCGGGTAGTAATAGGTAGGCTGCTGGTAGTAATACTGCTGACACGGTGTGTACGAGTAGCCGCCATTACACCAGTACATCTGCGGCTGCTGATACTGGTAATTATTATATTGCGGGTACTGGTACTGCTGTTGATATTGATACTGTTGTGTCGGCGCGACATTCACGTTGACCGTAGGAGAGCCGCTCTGATTCTGAGAAAAAGACTGCCATTGTGCCGCAGTGAAGGCGAAAGAAACATGGAACGGAAGTAGTACTACGAATGTGGTGAACGCGAGCGACGCGAATAATCGGAAAAGTGAAATGCGCTGTGCGAGATTCATGCGAACACTCTACCCTTTTGAATATGTGTCCTGCATGAAGATTCTTTCGAACTAAAATTCATTCAAACTACGCATAAACGTTTATACTGCGACTATGGAAGATGCTCCGAAGAAAAAATACTGGTGGAAAGATGCGAAGATCTACGAGCTGTACATCGATAAATTCGCCGGCGACATCCGGGGACTCACCGCCAACCTCGATTACTTCTCGACGCTCGGGGTCAACACCTTGCATCTCCTTCCCCACTACCCCTCTCCCATGGTCGATGACGGCTACGACATTACCGATTATCGTGGTGTCCGCGAATCGCTCGGCACGATGGATGACTTCATGCAGCTCATCACCGAGGCCCATGCGCGCAAGATACGTATCATCGTCGATTTCGTGAGCAATCATACGTCGGATAAGCACCCGTGGTTCGAAAAGGCACGATCGGCGAAGTCGAACCCGTGGCGCGACTTCTATCTATGGAGCGAGACCGGCACCGAGTTCGCGGGAGCAAGCAACGGGATGCCGGATATCAAGCAGAGCAACTGGATCTGGAACGAGGCGACCCATGATTACTATTACGCGACCTACTATCCGGAGCAGCCGGACCTCAACTGGGATTACCCCGCGGTCTTCGAAGAGATGATCGCGGTCATGAAATATTGGGCCGAGATCGGCGTCGACGGGTTCCGGCTCGACGCGGTTCCTCATCTGATCAAGCGCCAGGGCACCACGTGCAGGGGCCTGCCGGAAACACACGCGCTCATCAGGCGTATCCGCGCGCGACTCGAAGAAGGCTACCCGGAAGCAATATTGATCGCGGAAGCACATGACGATTTTTCCCAGACCAAAGCGTATTTCGGAAACGGAGACGAATGCCACATGGCGTATCACTTTATCCTGATGGAACAGTTGTGGCACGCGATCTACCGGAATGACCAGAAGCACCTTGCGGACATCATCAAAGAATCGCTCGATATACCCGAGAACTGCCAATGGGCTATCTTCCTTCGCAATCACGACGAGATAGCGCTCTCCTCGATGGACGAGGAGGAACACAAAGCGCTCATGGATTTTCTCGACCTGAAGCGTGAATACGGTTTCCGCGGAGGTGAGCGCACATCGGTGAGACTCGGGTCTATCTTTAAAGGTGATAAGACCAAGATCATGAACGCGTTGTCGCTCCTCTATTCGATGCCGGGAGCGCCTATCATGTATTACGGCGACGAGTTGGGCATGAACAATCTTGCCGTTGACCCGGCGATCCGCGATTCGCGGAAGTACGTGCGTGGTGCGTTCGACTGGGCCCACGCAAAGAAACAAATAGAAGATCCTGAGTCGCTCTTCAGCGCGGTATCGAAGCTGCTCCGCACGAGCAACGCCCAGATCGTGCACGCCGATGAGGAAGATACGGTCGCGCATACCGCATAACTTCACCCGCGCAACACGGGAGCGCGTATATAATGCGTACTTACCTCGGTAATAAATGTATTTTTATGATAGATCACGTATCGGTATATGTAGATGATCTCGACAAGGCGAAAAAGTTCTATGCAGAATTGCTCAAGCCGCTGGGGTACGCCCTCACTGCGGACTATGCCGAGTACGGCGTCGCCGGATTCGAACAGGGAGGAAAGAAGGATTTCTGGATCGGTAAGAAAGAGAGCGCTCATAACACCCATATCGCCTTTGCCGCCGCCGCTAAAGAGGCGGTCGATGCCTTCCATGCGGCGGCCCTGAGCGCAGGAGCAGCCGATAACGGCGCTCCCGGTTACCGAAAAGACTATGCGCCGGGCTACTATGCCGCGTTCGTCGTAGACCCCTTCGGCAACAATATCGAGGCCGTGTTCCAGGACCCGACTATCAAATGAAGGACATCTTCATGATGTCTTAATGATTCGCTCCTTATAGTGTATTTTTAATGCATCCCAATATGGAATTCGAGAATAAAGCCGAGACCGCTATCCTCGAATCTCTCGATATTGGGGTCGCGCTTTTCTCCGCAGACCGCAAGCTCCTCTATCTCAATGCCGCGATGGCGAAGGTAACGGGCGGAGACCCCTCGAACCTGGGTTCCACGCTCGAGAAACTAGCGGACAAACACCGGTTGCGTACCGCCGAGGGCGACGACGTCGCGCCTGCCGAATTCCCGATCGAAAAAGCATTCGCCGGCGAAGAGACCCGGAATGTGCCCTATATCTATATCGGAGCCGACGGACGGCATCTGTGGCTGTCGGTATCCTGCGTGCGCATTCTCGACGAAAGCGGCGCTCTGAAATACGTGTTCACTACGATCGCCGATATCTATCGTCGCAAAACCCGCGAGGATAAGTTGCATTTCATGATCGAGACCGCAAAGATCCTTTCGATCACCTCAGATTTCCGCAAACGACTCCACGAAAAGGCCCGTCTCGCGGTGCCCGCACTCGCCGACTGGTGCGCTATCGACATCGTGCGCGAAGGCGACATCATCGAGCGTGTGGTGACTGTGCACCGCAACCCGGAGAAGCTCGCCTATGCCGAAGGTCTGCTCAACCGTTTCCCTCCCGACCGCAATGCGACAAGCGGTGTTTACAATATTATCCGAACCGGAAAATCGGAATTCTTTCCCACACTACCGAAGGAGCTGATCGATGCGAATTTGAGCAAGCTCCCGGCGAAGCAGCAGGCGGAGTCGCGGGAAGTGCTTGAATATCTCCAGCTCAATTCGCTCATGACCGTGCCTATCGTGGCCCGCGGGCGCGTCCTCGGCGTTATGACGCTCGCATACGCGGAATCCGGTCGCGTCTACACGGAAGATGATCTGCATTTCTTCCAGGAATTCTGCAATCATCTTGGCCTACTGCTCGACAACGCGCACCTCTACGAAGAGATCAGCCGCAAGGACCGCGCCAAGGACCTCTTCCTCGCAAGCCTTTCGCACGAACTGCGCAATCCGCTCGCCCCCATCAAAAATTCGATAGAACTTCTCAAGCTCAAGGATGTGCCGGAAGATATCCGCGAGGAGATGGAGACCATCGAGCATCAGTTCGACCATATGGCGAAGCTCCTCAATGACCTTCTCGACGTGACCCGGTTCACGCAGGATAAGATAGAGATCGCTCCGCACGCCGTCGAGATGCGCCGGCTTGTCGAGCGCGCGCTGAAATCCACCGATGCGCTTTTGCGGACCGCCGACATCACGCTCCACTATACGTATTCGAGCTCCCCCGTGCAGGTATGGGCCGATGACACGCGCATCGAGCAGGCCATCACGAATCTCATGAGCAATGCCGCCAAATACACACCTTCAGGCGGCTCGATCTGGGTGGACATAGAGCGCGAGGGCGACAGCGCGGTCATAAAGATACGCGACAACGGTGAGGGCATCGACCCGCTCGACCTGCCGCGCATTTTCGAGATGTACTACCAGGGCCGCGACCGCAATCACGCATCCGGCCTCGGCATCGGACTCTTGCTCGTGCAGCGCATCGTGAATCTGCACGGCGGCACCATCGAAGCACACAGCGAGGGCAGAGGCCGCGGCAGCGAATTCATCATCCGGCTCCCGACGACCAACATCCTCGATCTCGGAACATCGCAGGAGCCGAAGAATACTCATCTGATAGCCGGCAAGCACGTGGTCATCGTTGACGACAACAAGCCCGCAGCGGATTCGCTCGCAAAGCTCCTGAATAAGCTCGGCGGTCACGCGCAAGCCTTGTACTCGGGAGAAGCCGCGGTCAAAGACGACTTCTCGTCGACGGACCTTATTCTCCTCGACATCGGAATGCCGGGCCTCGACGGTTATGAGACGATCGCGCAACTGCGCGAAAACGGTATATCGGTTCCGATCGTGGCACTTACCGGATACGGACTGCTCGAAGACAAGCAAAAGGCCCTCGACGCCGGCTTCACCGCACATCTTACGAAGCCGGTCGGACTCAAGGAGCTCACGACGATCTTCGCCACAGTCTTTAACGCATAGCACAACAAAAAAAGGGCCTCCGAGAGGCCCTTTTTTTGTTGTGTGTTCAGCTAGCGGATCTCGTAGCGGAGATACAATGCACCTCCGAATGCGATCATCGCTGAGAGAAGCAGGATGAAGAGCGCTTCAAAACCGGTCGCGCCCACACCCGTGTTCGGAACACCCGGGGTCGTGACGACGGTCGAGAGGTCACCCGGCGCAGACACGACGATCGTACCTGATGTTGCCGGAGGAAGTCCGTTGGCACCGATACCTACTCCCACGGTCGGAGTGATCGAGGTACCCGTACCGGATACCGTTGCAGGGATGGTGGCCGGATCGATAGCCAGTGTGAATGTGCTACCGACAGGCGACCCTGAGGATACATTGCAGTTAAGCGCGAGCATGTTGGCCGTACCTGCAGCCACCGTTATCGGAGAACTCAGCGTAAAGGTGGTCGGACCACCGTTATTCACCAGCGTTCCGGTACCGAGCACCGCACCTGCGGCAATACCATTAGCGGTGTTGAATATCTGGCAGCCGGTCAAATTGCCTAACGAGCCGCCGTTGCCGGCGCTCAGCGTGATCGGGAATGAGGAGAAGACGACACTATTGGCGGAGTGAGTGGCATCAAGTGAAATGTTGGCGAGAGAAACATTCTGCGAGCCTGCCGGAACGCTCGGAGCAGTATCAAGTTGCACGCTCAGAGCACCGTTGAGCGTGGTGGCCCCGACGACGAGCTGGAAGGTGCTTGCGCCCGGAGTCGCACTTGCGACATTACAGCGGATC
The DNA here is from genome assembly GCA_028286865.1 of Candidatus Kaiserbacteria bacterium. Taxonomy (GTDB): domain Bacteria; phylum Patescibacteriota; class Minisyncoccia; order Phycocordibacterales; family UBA2100; genus UBA10103. Next base: position 12,058 of record JAQBQU010000018.1, on the reverse strand, counting down.
GACAAGTTGGTCGTTACCCCACCGGAGATGGTCAAAGGCGTATCGAGAACGAATGCGTTCGTAGCAGAGAGGGTGCTTACAACGTTACTGCCCGTGTTGAGCGGAGTGCCATTTGCATTGAAGATCTGACAGTTCGTGAGATTTCCCGGCGTGGCTCCGTTGGTCGCCGTTACCGTGACGGGTACAGAGACAATGCCCGCACCGTTGGTGTTCCCCGTTATCGAGAAATTACCGACAGTGACCCCATTTGCTCCCGGCGTGATCTGAGTAGTCACCGGAGTAGATACAACATTCACTCCGCTACCGTTGGTGGTTACCACCTGCGCAGAAGCGATGCCCGCAACACTGAGGACCGCGAGGGCTGCCACTGATGCGGTTACTTTATAGATATTCATACTGGTTACGTAAATAATTACTAAATGGGCGCGCCTTGCGCTCATGAAGAGCATTAGATACTTCTCTCGATTAAGCCTCCGTGAAGTTCATGATGCAGCAAAAAGCGCCCCGCAATGGAGCGCTTTTTGCTTGTTCGTGAGCATTACATCGAGGAGGATGTGGAGCACGTGCGGCACTCCGCCTTGTGCGTGAAGATCGTATAGACCGCCGAAAGACCGACGAGAATGTATACGATCCACTCTACTGATGGCCATGAACCAAGAAGAAGATCCACGACGTTGAGATTGCTGCCCATGAATCCGCCGATGCCGACAAGAAGCCAGTTGAGGCCGCCGACAATGAGCAAGATCCACGCGATCATGTGTACTGCTTTCATATAAAGATAGGAAAATGTGTTTATAAAAATCGACCCGTACAGTCCATCCATATATAGTATGGCTCTCGTTCATGAAATGCGCTATTGAGATATCCCCTCAACAGAAAAGGCGGGGCACCGAAGTGTCCCGCCTTGCAATTCCCTACCATTGTTCACCATGGGCCGCGTACATTTTCGTAAGGGTCTCCATGTATTGGACCTGGCTCTCGGGCATCGACGTCATGATCAACGTCCGCTGCCGGAAGAGGTACCGATTGTCCGGATGCTTCATCATGTCGCGACACTGAGGACACGGGTTGAGCGTGTTGCGTAACTTACCGCTTCGCGCGTCCGGCTGTCGTTCACCGAGCACCAACAGTCCGCCGATACACATGACCCGCATCTCCCGCGCCGCACGGACGATCCGCATTTCGGCACAGAACTTACATGCCTTCTTCGACGGTTTTGAGTTCGCGGCGACGAATGCCCACCATTCATACGGCGCCGACGCGTTATACCTTAGCACCAGTCCGATGGCGACACAGCTGACGTAGAAGCGACGATAGTTCACCGGCGAGCTGTTTGCTATCGCCCGCTGCTCATCTTCGCTGCGTGCCAGTTGACGCATTCTCGTGCCGGATTCCATCATTGCCTTTTGAACAGCCGGATTTTCTAACGCGCGCAGCGCATGTTCGATGCGCGGCAGCGGCGTTATATCGAATAAGGCGTCAAGGACCGGAGCCTCGACAAGCCCTTTTGCCAGGATCATCGAAGTTCTCCTCTGTTTATTTCCGGCCTATATTATAGGCTATTTTGGTAAATTTGTCAAGATATCTTGATTTTCGCCACCGTATCATGAATTTTAGAAAAAGGATTCACTTTCGATTCACTTCTCACACGTACACTGTCTCTCAGACATGCTCTTTCTCCTCCCGATTATTATTTATCACTCGTAATAGCAGGATCAAGCATCATGAGCATTCACATATCCACTGACGCGACGCAGGACGTCGCGATCATGTGAGCCGGGGAGGCTGCAGCCTGTGGTGGCGCGGCCTCCCCGGCGTATATTATTGTCCGGCACGTTTTTTTGCTTCCGCTTCGTAGATACGTTCACGCAGCGCGGTCGTGGAGAAATTGTGGTCGCGTGAATTGAAATACATTTCGATCGGTAGGTCGTGCCCGGTGTACTCTTTTCCCTTCCAGTCGGCGCCGATGATGCGCACATCGGGCTTGAGTCGCACGAGCAGGCCATAGAGTTCCTCTTCGGTGTTGTACACCACGATCTCGTCGATATATTTGACGCTCTCGAGGATGATCTTGCGCTCTTCAAGCGACATGATGGGCTTGTTCTTCTTCTTGCCGCGATAATCGGCCGGCGTATCCGACGGGTCGTCTTGCAAAGCTATGATGAGATAGTCGCATATCTCTTTGGCCTCCTTAAAGACGAGCATGTGTCCCGCATGACACAGATCAAAGGCTCCCGCCGTAATTCCTACTCGTTTTCCGTCCTTCATGACGCAAGAATACCATGGTCATTGCCCGGTTTATACGCATGTGCAATAGTGAACATATGAATATCGCTATCACCCTCGCCCTCATTATTATCCTCTATCTCTTTACGACGATACGCATCCTCAAACAGTATGAGCGCGGCGTCATATTCATACTCGGCAAGTTCGACGGAGTGCGTACCGCCGGATTCAATCTCGTGTTCTGGCCGTTCCAGCAGATGGTCCGCGTCTCACTGCGCACGGTCACCATGCAGATCCCGTCTCAGAAGATCATCACGAAGGACAACGTATCGATCGATATCGCAGCGGTAGCGTACTACCTCATCGTCGACCCGGAAAAGGCGGTGATCTCGATCGAGAACGTGTACGAAGCCATCAACCAGATCTCCCAGACCACGGTGCGCAATGTCGTGGGCCGCTTCTCGCTCGATCAGCTGCTTGCCGACACCGCATCCATCAATGAACAGATCAAGAACGTCATCGATGCGCACACGGAGCCATGGGGCACCAAGGTCACCGCGGTTGAGATCAAAGACATCACCCTTCCGGATAACATGCAGCGCGCCATGGCAAAAGAAGCAGAGGCCGAGAGAGAACGCCGCGCGAAGATCGTCGCGGCCGAAGGAGAATTCCAAGCTGCCGTGAAGCTCGGTGAAGCGGCCGACATCATCAGTGCTCATCCGGTCGCGCTCCAGCTGCGCACTCTTCAGACCATGGCAGAGATATCGGTCGAGAAAAATTCGACGATCATCTTTCCTGCACAGTTCATGACGACGGTAAAAGAGGCGCTCTCCGTGATAACCAAAGACCAGGCGTAGCCTAATGGCTCAACTGAGCCCCATATTGTGGTATCGCCGGTCGGTGATATTCTCCTAAGAGAAGTTCATGAAGATTTCATACGCATCCGTGTATGCTTTCAGAGGTTAGAAGCTAAATAAATGTCATGAAAATACTACTCGTAGAAGACGAACAGAAACTGGCCGACGCCATCTCCAAAGGCCTCGGACTCGAAGGATATACCGTCGACCATATCGCCGACGGCAAAAAAGCCCTCACCCGTATTTCGCTCCACCGCTCCGACTACGACCTCATCATCCTCGACCTCATGCTCCCCTCGATGGACGGGTATGAGATCTGCAAACAGGTCCGCGAGCAGAACATCAACACACCCATCCTCATACTCACCGCCCGCAACGAGACCGACACCAAGGTACAATTACTTTCAAGCGGAGCGGATGACTATCTGGTAAAGCCGTTCTCTTTCGCCGAGCTGGTGGCCCGCCTACGTGCGCTGCTTCGTCGTCCGACGGAAACACTTCCGGAAGTCTTGACCAGTGGCGACATCGAACTGAGCCTCAACGACCGCCGTGTCACCAAGAACGGTAAGGAGCTGACGCTCACACTCAAGGAATTCGGATTGCTTGAATACTTCATGCGCCATCCGAATCAGGTGGTGAACCGCGAAGATCTACTGAACCATCTCTGGGACTTTAATTACGTAGGCTTTAGTAATGTAGTTGATGTACATGTCAAAAACTTACGAAGAAAATTGGGTGACGGGAACAATGGCAGCGTACTGGAAACGGTTCGTGGAATCGGTTACCGACTTAGTGAATAAATACCGCTACGACCCCTTCTTTCGGACCGAGGTCCATGTCATAGCGCTCCAGGCCGCATTTGCGCTCGTGCTCTTGGCATTGATGGGCACGGCATACAACATTCTCAGCAATGACGTCGCCAACGCGATCTTGCACGGGCTGGCTGCGGGCGGTCAGGGCAAGGTCCCGTATTCCCTCGGCACCTCGATCGTGGCGCAGACACAGGCGCTGCGGACACACAATTTCATCTCGCTCGTATGTCTCATCGTCGGACAGACGGCGCTTTTCGGCTACATCATCGCGCGTATCACGCTCACCCCGACGCGCGATGCGCTTGCGGCGCAGAAACAATTCATCGGTAACATCGCGCACGAGCTTCGCACTCCCCTTTCCGTGATCAAGACCAATACCGAGGTCTCGCTTCTCGGGGAGGTCTCGGCGGAGCTCAAAACGACGCTCAAGAGCAACATCGAAGAACTCGATCGGATCAATGAGATCATCAACAATCTGCTCTCGCTCTCGGCCCTCGTAAAGCCGGAGCGCATCGAATTCACGGCGGTCGACCTTTCTGTGATCGCGACCGACGCGGTGCAGAAATACTCGCAGCTCGCCAAAAGCGGCGATCACCAGGTGACGCTGCGCAAGAGCCCGGATGCCCAGGTGTGGGGCAACGCGACCGCGCTCACTCAGATCGTGGGCAATCTCATAAAGAACGCGCTTTCATACACCCCCCGCGGCGGGCATGTCCGCATCACGGTGGAGCCCGCTCCCGATAATCAGGTGGAAATACTCGTACAAGATTCCGGTATCGGCATCGCGCGAAAGGACCTCTTTCGTATCTTCGAGCCCTTTTATCGTGCTGATCCGTCGCGCACGAAAGGCGCCGGGGGCACGGGACTCGGGCTCGCTATCGTCTCCGAACTCATAAAGATGCACCAGGGCAAGATCACGATCCGCAGCGCGATCGGGCGCGGCACCACCGTCGCCGTACTTTTCCCGGGTATCCGCGGCCGCGTGACCGTCGGTAACGAAGCGGATCTGCGCGACGGCCTCAACGAGATCGCGGTGGACTTCTCGAAGCGCTGAAAAGCACTTTACAAAGTAATCCACAGCGCGGTTTTGGAATCGGGCATATACTGTCCCGACTAGAAGTTAATCTGATGTATCTTATGCAGGAAACGAATCTTTACACCGTCACCGTCCCGGTCTTTATCAAGGCACTCACCTCGCTTGACGGGATGCTCGACAAGGTCGCAGCATATGCGGCAGCAAAGGGCACCGAACGTCGCCCGGCCGCCTACTTCGAAAATGCGCTCTTGCAGAGTCGCCTCATTGCTGATCAATTCCCTTTTGTGCAGCAGGTCCAGGTGACCTGCGATAACGCAAAGGGCGCGACAGCACGCATTTCCGGCGTCGAGATGCCGAAATACGAAGACAACGAAACGACCGTCGCGGAATTGAAAGCGCGCGTGGAGAAGACGATCGCGTTCCTTAAGACGATCACGGCCGAGCAGATCATTGGAAAGGAAGAGACCAAGATCACGGTCCCGTATTGGAACGGAAAGCACCTCACCGCATTCGAATATGTGACCGAACAGGTACTCCCCAACTTCTTCTTCCATCTGACGACCGCGTATTCTATACTTCGCAGCAACGGTATCGATATCGGTAAGGGCGACTTCATCGGTGGACTCCCGCTCAAAGACTAATGCCAAAACACTTCTTCTTCGATCTCGACGGAACTCTTACGCGCTCTCACGTAGTTATTGACCCTGCAAATGTAGGTACCCTTTCAAAGCTGTGTGACCTTAGAGACGTTATTGTAGTTACCGGTGGGACATATCCTGACATTCAACGCCAGCTGACTCCGGCGCTTGACGGCAAGTATTTTTCTCTTGCACAGAGTGGAGGACACGCAACAAACAAGTCAGGAGAAGAATTATGGAGAGAAGTGATCTCTCCTGAACAGACGGCGTCAATACTTGAATTGATCGAAAAAATGAAGCACGGTTTCGATATCAAGGTTCGGGACGAAAACGACTGTGTTGAACTTCGAGGATCCCAAGTAAGTTATAGTGTTCTCGGTTACAACGAAGACGTAGAGAAAAAATATGCCTTCGATCCGGATTTTTCGAAACGCAAGCAGATGCTCAACAACTTTGCTGCAGATGTCGAAAAACTAAAATCCATTGGTATAGAGGTTGCAGTCGGAGGGACAACGACATTCAACTTCACGCTTGTTGGACAAGATAAGGGCTCAAACGTTGCGCGACTGATACGACAGGAATCTTGGGATAAGGACGAATGCCTATACATCGGCGACGCGCTAAAGCCGGGTGAAAATGACTTCGCAGTTGTCGGGGTAATAGAGACGCAGGCAGTGAAAGATCCCAACGAGACTTTCGAATTAATCGTAAAAATGTTAGGCTAGGCGCTCTATGGCAAACGCACTCTCCATCAAAGACCTCAAGAAAGAATACGCCAACGGCACCGTGGCGCTCAAGGGCGTATCGCTTGATATTCCGGAGGGCGACTTCTTCGCGCTGCTGGGCCCCAACGGGGCCGGCAAGACGACCATCATCGGCATCACCGCCGGACTCGTCAATAAATCATCCGGCACTGTCTCGGTCTTCGGTTCCGACATCAATACCGATACGGAACAAGCAAAGACCAACATCGGACTCGTGGGACAGGAGGTCAATTTCAATCCGTTCGAGAAGCCGCTGGACATCGTCGTGAATCAGGCGGGATATTACGGCATCCCTCGCTCCATCGCGATCCCGCGTGCCAAACAGATACTTACCGACCTGGGGCTTGCCGAAAAGATGGACAAGACCGCCATGTCGCTCTCAGGAGGCATGAAGCGACGTCTGATGATCGCGCGCGCACTCGTGAACGAGCCGAAGTTCCTCATCCTCGATGAGCCGACCGCAGGAGTGGATGTGGAGCTGCGCCGCGGCATGTGGGAATACCTCACGGGATTGAGCAAAAAAGGCCTCACCATTCTCCTCACGACCCACTACCTCGAAGAGGCCGAGCAGCTCTGCAAACACGTCGCCATCATCAACAAAGGCGAGATCGTCGAGCAGGGTGCGATGGAAGATGTGCTCAAGCGCAATGAGAGCAGCACAAATACCGATTCGAAATTCCGCGGCGGACGCCTCGAAGAAGTGTTCATCAAGCTTACGTCTGAAAAATAATATGAATACCTATCAACTCTGGATCTCTTATTACACGATGCTCCGCAAGGACGTGGTGCGCTTGTTCCGTATCTGGGTACAGACATTCCTCCCGAGCGTCATCACGTCCGCGCTCTACTTTCTGATCTTCGGAACGGTCCTGGGAAGCCGCATCGGCACGATGCAGGGAGTGAATTACATGACCTTCGTGGTCCCCGGCCTCGTCATGCTCGCGGTCATCACCAACGCCTACTCGAACACCTCGTTCACCTTCTTCCAGTCGAAGTTCTTTATGCGCTCTATCGATGAGATCCTCGTCTCTCCTACCCCGCCGTGGCTCTTGATCGCCGGATTCGTGTCCGGCGGCGTCGTCCGTGGCATCCTCGTGGGAACGCTCGTGATGCTTATTTCGGCCTTCTTTACGGGGCTCCATCTCACCATCGCGAACATCGGGATAATCTTCGTCTTCGGCGTCCTCACAGCCGTCGTATTCGCCCTTGCCGGCTTGGTGAACGGTGTATACGCCAAGTCGATGGATGCGATCAATATCGTGCCCACCTTCGTGCTCACCCCGATGACGTATCTCGGCGGTGTCTTCTACTCGGTCCACTCGCTTCCGCAGTTCGCACAGTATGTGACCTATGTGAATCCGGTATTTTATCTCATCAACGGATTTCGCTACGGATTCCTCGGGGTCGCGGATATCGCGATCTGGATCTCTTTTGCTGTCCTCTTCGGCATAATCGCCGTTCTCTTCGCGATCAATTGGTATCTTATCCGCACGGGACTTGGTCTCAAGCAGTAGCGACATAGGGATGCGGCTCTGAGAATCCCCGCAGGCAGTTTTGCCGAGGATAAGATTCGAAGAGGCACATCCCTTTGCCGCAAGCTGGGCACAAAGAAAAAAACCACACAAACGTGTGGTTCTTTTCTTTGGACACGAGATCGCAATTCTTCCTCAAGGCGTCGACTCCTGAGCGTCTCTCACCGGGTCGAAATGATCCTTGCGGACCAAACCGGCTAAAACGAAGAACTACGTCCTCAACCTGTTAAACGTATCGACCTTAAAACCTAGACGGATTATATCACCGCCGCTTACTTCGTGGAGCATACAAGAGCGGGGGTGTTGATATCGTGAAGTTAGGCGAGATGCGCAAGAATGTAGTCGACGCGCTTCTCTACCGGCATAACCGGGACCCGCACGATCTCATAGCCGAGCCCTTGATACGCATCGGCGATGTACTGATGCAGCGTGCGTGCCTCTTCGAGCGTTTCGCTTCGCGCAGGGTCGTTGGAAAAATCGACGAGGTCGAGCAAGAATATCTTTCTGTATTTCACGCCATCGAGCGCCGCTTTCAGCACTTCGTCCTGCTCCTTTCCGCCGAGGCGGTAGTACGCTATGGAATCCGGAATGCCGCGATCGAAGAATACGCGCTCATTCTCATTGACGGACTTTTGCATCTCGACCGCCCGGCGCACGACAGCCTGTAGCCAATCCTCGTGGGAGACTATCTCGCCTATCGTCGTGCCTTGCGCGAGTTCTTCTTCGATGATGAGCCGGGCCGCTTCGGCCACGACCGGATACCCGCGCTTGGCGAGCTCATTGATGGTCGTCGTCTTGCCCGCGCATGGTCCTCCGGTGAGTACGTACCAATTTTCGTTCATATTATCGTTCAAGATTTATCCATTTATATTTTAAACCTTCGTATTCGCGCGCCTCGTCAAGCGTCTTTGTCGGGAACCGGGACTCGTATTCCGGAAAGTACGTGTCGGCTTCTTTCGCATCATCGATCACCGTTAGAAAGAGCTTATCAACATGGGGCAATACCTGCTCATATATTTGCGCCCCGCCGCCTATATGGATCTCTGTCGGATTCAATGCACGAGCCTTCTCAAGTGCTTCTTCGACAGACATCGCAACGACGACCCCCTCATTATGCCACTGCGTATCGCGGGTGACGACGATGTTCACACGACCCGGCAAGGGCTTCCCCAGGTACCCCAGGATGGATTCGAAGGTCTTACGGCCCATGATGATGGGATGACCCATAGTGAGCTGTTTAAAGCGCTTCAGGTCGTCCGGAATGTGCCATAGAAGCTTTCCGGCAAGCCCCAACTCGCGGTTCTTGCCGATCGCGACGACGATACATACCGGAGGCTTCATATCGCTAGACGATCATTTTTGCCTTGATCGAAGGGTGGCTCTGGTAGTTCACGAGTTCGATGTCTTCCATTTTGAAGCCGTCGATATCGGTGACCGTGGGATTGAGCGAAAGCTGACAGAGCGGCATGGGTTCGCGGGAGAGCTGCTCTTTCACGGCATCGAAATGTTCGTGATAGATATGTGCATCCTGAAGCGTGAGTATGCATTCCCCAGCCTTTAGCCCGGTGACCTGGGCAAGCATGTGTAGCAAAAGCGAATACGAAGCAATATTGAACGGGACGCCGAGGAACATGTCGCAGCTTCGCTGCACCATGTGCAGCGAGATCTTTCCATCGGCGACGAAGCACTGGAAGAACATGTGACACGGCGGCAGCGCCATATCCTCAAGTTCGCCCGGGTTCCATGCGGTCACGATGAGCCGACGATCGGTCGGGGTCTTTTTTATCTTCTCGACAAGCTGCGCGATCTGATCCACCGTCGTACCGTCGGGCTTGCGCCAGTTGCGCCATTGGATGCCGTATACGCGGCCGAGGTCGCCCTTGAACTGCACTTTGGGCTTCCAATAATCGGATTCGGCGTTGTCGGTCCAGATGGTGCGCTCCGAGGCGTTCAATTCCTTGAGTTCTTCATCGCTGGCGCGCTCTTTACCTTTCATCTGAAGGAACCACAGAAGTTCGCTTTTGACCGCCTTGAATGCGAGCTTCTTGGTCGTGACGGCCGGGAAGCCGTCGGCCATATTGAAACGCATTTGTATTGCAAAAAGTGATCGCGTCTTGCCGTTACGACCTTCACGATCGACACCCTCCTCCATAATGCGTTTGAGTATGTCGTTGTACTGCTTCATGGTTTATTTTTTGGCCGCTTTTGCGCGCTTAGCACCGTCGGCGATATCGCGGTCAACGAAGAGGCGCGGGAGCATCATCTCAGGCTTCCAGTTCTTCTTGAGCTGAGGAATGGAGTCGCCCGACTGATATTTTCCCGCTGCGGCGTAATTGGTCTCAAGGATCGGGCCCGTTTCGAAGAAAATGATCTGCGCGATGCGGCGCCCGACAACGAGCGGAATGTAGTAGCGATTCGAAGAATTGGTTATTTCCATCGTCCAACGATTCGTGTATCCCACGTCGCCCCAGCCGGCACATTTACAAACCGAGATAAAACTGCGTCCGAGGGATGAGCGCGCCTTCATCATAGTCGTGATGTGCTCGCGGCCGCCGATGAATTCGTTGGTGTGTGCGAGTATGGTTTCACCCGGCGCCATGAGGATCACCTGCTCGTCCGGATGAATTCCCTTCCAATCAAAGTCGTATTTGCTGAAGACCTCTTTTGCCTTTTTTGCCTTTCGCGCCTTCGTGCCCCACACGCGGTCCACATGATCTTTGTTGTAGATATTGAAAACATTCTCGAAGTGCTCCGGCGGTTCTTCGGTGAAGAAATACTCTCCGAGCGTCACGTCGTAGCTCGATGTGGCGAGATTTTTCCGCTCGAACGGCTCGATCACGATCGAGCCTTCTTTCATTGATTCAATTATTTTTTTGTCTGAAAGTGCCATAGTTTTTTGTTTGTTGTTGTCTGAATATACCATATACTCATGAGTACAAACTATGGACAAACGGGGCAAATTTGTTGTGTTCGAAGGAGGCGAGGGCTCCGGCAAGGACACCCAGATCGCGCGCCTCAAAGAGCTCTATTCGAGCCGCGACGACATCGTTTTCACCCGTGAACCGGGGGGCACGAACATAGGCGAGCAGATACGCGGGCTCCTTATGTCACACAACACGAGCAACATGGATGTCCAGGGCGAAATGCTGCTCTTCCTCGCGGCCCGCTCGCAGCTTATCGGTGAAGTGATCGCTCCTGCGCTCAATTCCGGCAAGCACGTCATCTGCAATCGCTTCGGCCTCTCCACCATCGCGTACCAGATCTACGGACGCAACCGGCAGCAATATATGGACTTTCTCAAGAGCATTAATCGTTTCGTTGTCGGAGAATATCTGCCGGATATGTGTATCCTGCTCAACGTGACGCCGTCGGTCGGGATCGCTCGTACCAAGAACCGCACCGGAGAGACGACCCGCTTTGACGCCGAGGAGATAGCATTCCATGAACGGGTCCAGGAGGGCTATTTGGCTCATATAAGCGAGTTTGGCAGCCCGGCGGTCATTGATGCCGACAAGCCCTTGGAGGAGGTTTGGGGTGAAGTAAAGAAAGCGGTACAATCAGTTATCGAATAAATTCGTATGGTGTAATTCTCGGACATATTTATACGACTCAGAAACACCTATGAATCACTACCCGCACGTCAAAAAACAGGACAAGAAAGTGTACGAAGCACTCGAAGGTGAGGAACACCGCCAGGCAGAAGGCCTAGAGCTGATCCCCTCGGAGAATTACGTCTCGCTCGCCGTGCGCGAAGCCAACGGCTCGGCACTCACCAACAAATATTCTGAGGGCTATCCGGGACGCCGTTATTACGGGGGGCAGGAATTCACCGACGATGTCGAAATGCTTGCGATCGAGCGCGCGAAGAAACTATTCGATGCAGGATTCGCCAATGTGCAGCCGCATGCCGGAGCGCCTGCAAATGTCGCGACGTACTTTGCACTTATGGAGCCGGGAGACACGCTCATGGGAATGGACCTCTCTCACGGCGGTCACCTGACCCATGGACATCCGGTCACCTACATCACCAAAATATTCAATTTCATCCGCTACAAGATGAAAGACATCGAGACCGGAGAGATCGACTACGATGAAATGCTCGCAGTGGCCAAAGCGAATAAGCCGAAGGTCATCATGGCGGGCTTCTCCGCGTATCCGCGCGAACTTGATTACGCGAAATTCGTCGAGATCGG
>JAQBQU010000001.1 GCA_028286865.1 Candidatus Kaiserbacteria bacterium | reverse complement strand
GGGCCTTGAGCGGGGCAATAGGGTTGCCGGAGAGGAACGTCACATAGCGGCGGGTATTTTTGGTGACCTTCACCTTCTTGAATGGAGTAGCCTTCAACATTTTTTCCAACTCTCCTACGGTGCGCACAATGACGCCGACAGTGAATCCGAATTTCTTTGCATACGCCGCTTCGAGTTTTTTCGTGAGTGCCTCGGGCGTGGTCTTCCCCGCCGCAAACTTCACGTTCCCGCTCGCCAGATATGTCCGAACCTCCGTATATCCCTCCTTTTCCATCAAAGCCTTCAATTCGGGCATCTTAACCACCCGCTTCCCAACATTGATCCCGAGCAAAAAAGCCACGTATTCCATACTTATTGTTTGAAAGCGAACTGATACTGCTGCGCATCAGTACCGCGAATATCGACGCTCACACTCTTCGAATCGATAGTGACAAGCGCGTAGCATCCGCTGGGAGTGTCGTCATTGCGGAAATTTTCTACGATAGAATTTATATTGAAATATGGAATATCATTGTGAACGTTCATTTTATTCCAATGTGTGTGGCCGTTGAATACGGCGATCACCTTTCCCGATCGCTCAAGGATCTCCCGCACTTCCTGTCTATTACTGAGCAATCCCCTGCTAGGCTTCCCCTCGAACCAGAAATTGCCCGTGAGATCTTGGTCCGCGAGCGGATGATGGATGAATACTATTGCAGGTAGATCCGTGTGTTTCAGATCGTCTACTAGCCACTCCTTTTGTTCATCTCCTATTTTTGAATCTTCTCCCAGGAAAGCCTCGGAATGCAACGCAACGATGTGGTGGCCATTAATATCCTTAGAATAGTAGAGTGATTCAATTCCGAGTATTTCTTCCAGCTCGGTCTCATTCATGGCCCATTGTTCGTGATTGCCAACGAGATTTATCACCGGGACAGTAAGGTCATCCAATTTATTGAGGACCATCTTCAGATTCGCGACGTCGACGTCGTGTTCAACGTCGTTGATCGCATCGCCAAGATTTACAACAAGATCAAGTGGCTCGCCTTTCATTTTCTCGACAAAATCCGTCAAGAAAGGAACTGAGTGCCGTGAGAGCTTGCGTACGACTCCCTTGTATTCGGCTTCATCCCCCACATGGATATCCGATATGATCGCAAATCTCATATCGGCAGAATACCATTCCCTGACTTACTCACACAAATAGGAAATTCCGCCTTTCGGCGGAATTTCCTGGCTTAAACGATCGCTTCTTTGCTACATCGCCATGTGGGAGACCTCCATGATGTCGAGGAAGGATGATGGGATCGTAAGAATGTGAGGATTGTCGCTGAACATCGTGACGACGGCATCGATCGATTCCGCTTCAACGACGCAGTAGTAGTTGAGGTCGTTGGAAACCTGGGTAGCGCCCTCTTTCGTCATGCGCGTGTTCTTGCCCAATGGCAACCCCTTGTCGATGATCGATTTCTCATTCTTCTGGCTCCACGCCGCCATATCTTGCCCGAGCTTCATTCCCTGCGCCTTCATTTCTTCCGGTGGGGTGTTCTTCTGCCACTCTTGCATAACCTCGACGGGAACGCGGTACATCACAACAAATTTTTTCATGAGTTTATTCTAGGCTTATAGTCTGCCCAGTATACTCCAGCTTCATGAGGCGCGCATGAGTGCTTATTTGATCTCGATCCAGAAACGCAGCGCGTCGTGGCCCATTTCGGGATTCGGGATCTGATTCTCAAGCACTCCGCCGTTCTTCTCGATGATCTTCCGCGAACCGACGTTGCGTATATCCGAAGTTAGCAGCACCCGCGAAAGGCCAAGTCCTTGCGCCTTCTCAAGCACGAGCTTGAGTATCATGTTGCCGTAGCCGAGGTGCCGTTTGCTGGGCCGGATGTCGTAGCCGATGTGCCCGCCGATGCGTGTCAGTTTTTCAGTGAGCCGGTGGCGGATGCTCGCGCGACCAAGAAATACATCGTTATCAACTAACCAGAGCTCGGTGCACGGAACGTAGCCGTCGGGAAGATTTTCACCATTTGCATAGCTCAGCTCGGTTTCCACGAACGACTCAAAGGCGGCCTCCACGTCTTCTACGGAGAGCTTCTTGTACGCAAGGCTTCGATGCGTGAAATCGTTATCATGCTGGTATTCCCGTAACGCCTCGATGAACGAGTCTTTGTATACCACCGCCGGCCGTACTAGTTCCATACCTGCACAATATCAGGATTTGAAGAGCGAGATAAGGTCCTTCGGATTCTCGAGCTGTGGGAGGATCTCGGTCTCTGAGCCGATCTCCCGTTTGTGAAGCATCCGCATCATCGAGAAATCGGCGAGTGCGAAGCCGACGGAATCGAAGAGGATGATGCCGTCTTCGGCCCGACGCCCCGGCTTAAGACCCTGCACGATCTCCCAGATCTCATCGTGTGCCACTTCCCCTTCGAGATGCTGTATCTCGCCTTCATATTTAGTCTGCTCGTAGAATTCGACGACAATGCGCGCATTTCGCACGAGTTCGATATCGAGCTCGGTCTTGCCCGGACAGTCACCGCCGATCGCGTTGATAAAGAGATGTGTATTGTCTTTGACCGACGCGTAGTCGAAGAGCTTTACGCGGGCCTTCTCGCAGATGCAGGTAGTAAGAATGTCGACGCCTTGCACAACTTCCTCGCCGTCTTTACATGCGACCAGCGTGATGCCGGAATCTTTCATATTCTGCGCGAACTTTTGCATGGCTGCAACATCATGATCGTAATATCGGATCGTGGTGATATTGAACATCTGCCGCATCGCGTACACCTGGAATTCTGATTGCGCGCCGGTGCCGATAAGCCCGAGTACTTTTGAATCAGGTTTCGCCAGGTGTTTCGCCGCAAGCGCCGACATGGCCGCGGTGCGGATAGCCGTGAGCAGCGTCATGTCGCACACGAGCTGCGGGTATCCGGTGGCCACGTCGGCGAGCATACCGAGGGCTACGATCGAGAGCTTCCCGAGCGCAGGATTACCCGGGTGCGCGTTCACATACTTGTATGAGTAGTGTGCATTGTCGGCGCACGGCATAAGCTCGAAGACGCCGTGCTCGTAATGGATAGCGTGCCGTGCGCTTTTTTTGAACTCCTGCCAGCGACCGAGATCTTCTTCGAGAAAGCGGAGTGCGTCGGCAAAGAGCGCGTCGAGTCCGGATCGGGTAATGTCTTTTGTTGTGATGATTTTCATGGTGATTTTTTAACTAAAAAGCCCCGCCAGGAGCGGGGTTGTCGAATAGAAGACGTGCAGTATTAGTTTAGCCCCGCGGCTCGTACATCGAATATGCCGGCGGGAATGGCACCACATTTACTTTCGTTATGTGCAAGATTCGACTCATATGTGATTTGAGGATATCACGGAGCAACGCTTACTCAAAAAATTATTAATTCCCCATTTGCTGGATCGCGGTATTGATCGCCCCTGCCCACAACGTGGCATGTGCATTCA
Organism: Candidatus Kaiserbacteria bacterium; assembly: GCA_028286865.1. Classification (GTDB taxonomy): domain Bacteria; phylum Patescibacteriota; class Minisyncoccia; order Phycocordibacterales; family UBA2100; genus UBA10103. Next base: position 36,753 of record JAQBQU010000001.1, on the reverse strand, counting down.
GTCCGGCAACGTTCATGTGGATGCCATCGTAGCGATAGGACGTAGTAAGCGTATCCGTATCAGGCCCTGGATATACCGCATTGCTATTTCCTTGCGCCACTGACGCCTGAGCCTGCCTCACTTCTGAGCGGGCCGCTTCTTGCCCTGCGATACATGCAGCATCTCCGCAGGCTGCGGCAAAATTCCTCCAGAACGTGGCTTGCGAAGTAGTCCAATCATTCGGATAGGTTGCCATTGCAACGATCCAGGGCGTAGCTGAGCCCGAAGACGCTCGTGATCCCAGAATAAGTGCGACAAGTTTGCTGGCATAGTCGTATTGAGAAGTTCCGATATCAGATTCGCCCTGATGCCATAGGACGGCACGGATACCGTTGGCGCCGAAGTACTGCACCATCTGCATGAGTCGCGCATACAAAACTCCAGTACCCGCAGGACTCGTCGGCGAATCTTTCTGCCATTGAGTGATGTTTGTGCCTCCCCAGCCGGTAGGTGCAAATGCCGCGGGGACGCCGTAACCATTTACAATTTGATCCCCCAAGAGACACCATGGCGAGCCACCCGCTGATTGCGAATCAACGGCGGGAAGCGGGTCTTGGCACAGTTGCCACGTAGCGCCGTCAAAGTAACTCACCTTTCCGGTTGCCGTATGTTGGGGCACTTGCCCCCAGAACGTCGAGTTTGATTGTCCTGCCGTCACGAATACTTCACCGACACCGACGAAGTCGATTCCGCCGGCGGGACCGGCTGCGCCGCTATTGATCGCACGCACCATCACTTTATACCAGCCACCGTTTGGAATAGTGATCGTTCCTGAGACATTCTGGCCTGCGGAGTACGTCCCGCTCGATATCGTGGTCCATGGAACGATTTCTGTGCCATTACTATCGAGCACACGTGATTGGACGCATTGTGTTGTACCCCCGAGCGTAATGCCCACCGGAACGTCGGCTGAGCTGCCGTGTCGCTGATAGACACGATATCGTGTCGGCGCCTGCCACGCCCCGATCGAAGGGCCGCCGCTTTCGGCCGTCACAAGACAGAGATCGGTCGAAGCAAGTACGCTGCAGGTTGCATTGGTATACGAGCCGCTGAGCGTTCCATTAGAGCACGTGCGTGTTTGCTGCGTGCAGGTCTGTCCGTACGCGACGCTCGATGATTGGTATGCCGCGACAGACGCGCCATGTGCGACGGTAGCATTATTGAATGTACAGGAATTGGTGGTCGAGGTCAGTACGTTGCACGTTGCGTTGGTATACGTGCCAGAGAGCGTGCCGTTCGTACAAGTACGCGATTGTGATACGCACAAAGATCCGGACGCGACTGACGAAGCCTGATATGCCGTCACCGCTGCTCCATTTGCAATTGCACTTCCGTTGAATATACATGACGTCGCTGCAGCCACCGTACAAGCCGCATTGGTGTAACTGCCCGAAAGTGTACCGTTCGTACAAGTACGCGACTGTGAGACACAGGAGCTTCCATATGCGACCGATGATGCCTGGTACGCGGCGACAGACGCGCCATGTGCGACCGTAGCATTATTGAATGTACAGGATGTCGCGGTAGCGACCGTACATGCGCCGTATGTATAGCTTCCCGATAGTGTGCCGTTGCTGCATGTTCTCGACTGCGAAGTGCAGGTGCTTCCATATGCGACCGAAGATGCCTGATACGCCGTCACTGCTGCGCCATGGGCCACAGTCGTGCCGTTGAACGTACAGGAGTTGGTGGTCGAGCCAAGCACGCTGCACGCCGCGTTGGTGTATGAACCGGAAAGTGTACCGTTCGTACAGGTACGCGCCTGTGACACGCACGAAGATCCGGATGCCACCGATGAAGACTGGTACGCGGTCACGGCAGCTCCGTTGGCGACCGTTTGCCCATTGAATGTGCACGACGCCGCGGTACCGACCGTACACGCCGCATTAGTGTAACTTCCCGAGAGAGTTCCGTTTGAACATATTCTCGATTGTGAAGTGCAGGAGCTTCCATATGCAACGCTCGATGATTGGTACGCGGTCACACTTGCGCCATGTGCGACCGCAGCATTATTGAATGTACAGGAATTGGTGGTCGAGCCAAGTACACCGCATGCTGCATTGGTATATGAACCGCTGAGCGTCCCGTTGGAACACGTGCGCACTTCCTGCGTACACGTCTGTCCGTACGCGACTGACGATGATTGGTACGCTGTCACGATTGCGCCATGGACCACAGTCGTGCCGTAAAACGTACAGGAGTTAGTGGTCGGGACGGTACTTGTATTCGATGTCGTGGTCGAACCGCTTGTGCCAGTGCCCGATGATGTCGTATTCGTGGATGTGTCACTCGAAGACGTAGTGGTTGTCGCGACTGAAGAGAGCGCGGCTCGAGTTCGCGGTCCCACAGCACCATAGCCGGTCGTTGCCGGAGCACCATTCGAAACGATGCCCTGCTGTGCCTGGAATTTCTGCACTGCAGCTTCGGTGAGAACACCGAAGTAACCGGTCGCTGACTCAGCACTCAAGTAGCCTTTTGCGACGAGTTGTAATTGTAGCGTTGTGACGTCGGTACCACGCATCCCAAAGGACAGGGTGCGACTGATGATCGTACTGCTTACCGTAGAATTCGAAGTGTTTGTCGCCGAGGCAGATGCGCATACCATCGCCGCCCGTGTCCGTGCGCCCACACTTCCGTATCCTGTCGTGGCAGCATTTCCCGATGCGACGATCCCCTTCGTTTTCTGCCACTGCTTCACCGCATCTTCGGTCGTGAGGTCGAACTTCCCGGTGGGTGAAGGAAAGTTGGCATATATTTTGGTGAAGAATGTTTGCAGGGCGCTCACTTCCGTGCCGGTGCTTCCGAGTGAGAGGGTGTGCGTGAGGGTGACACACGGTTTCGCCTGCGCGAACACGCCGGAAGGTGTCGCGAAGACCAGGGTAAGGGCGGCGAGGATTATGAAGCGGTGCGCGCTCATGTCTAAAAATTCTACCACGCTCTCCCCCACTATCTTTCGATCCGGAGGAGATGCACGTCACCGAGGCCCGCATCGTATTCGTAAGATGTCGTATTTGCCTGCAGCACCTGATCGCTGATGAGCTCGTGGACCGTGACAGGGCTTGGGAAAACGATCTTTTTGTGGCCCCCAGAACCCGCGACCAGCGTGAGGAACGATTTGTTGGCATAGAGCGGATCATTGGTCTCAGAATAGATATGCACACCGGCGCCGCGCGCGATGTCACGGAACACTCCCGGCGGCAGGTCGACGCTTTCGAACCAGAGCGATGTCCAACCGTCTTGCGCTGCGTACACGGCAGTTGCGTACCCGTCGTCGTCCCAGCCTATTTGCGTACCCGTCGCCCCGATGAGGAAATCAGGAGCGGTGCTGAATGACGGACGCACATCATAGGCCTGCTTGAACCAGGAGTCGGGCGATGTGGGCACATCGATGACCGGGTTTTTCTTGGTGTGTGAGTTTACGATCTTGATCCCGGTGAAGTCCTGCATGTTTGCCTCGCTGCCGGACGCACTATCGAACATGCCGTCCGCGTAATTGAACATCAGCACGCGCCCGCTGTTCTTGAATTTCTGCGCGATGATGGAGCGCATCGTGGCATCCACCGACCACGCATTGAGGAAGATGACGAGTCGGTAATTGGCGGGATTTACATACGCAAGATCGCGCAGAAGCACATGGTCATACGGAGCCCCCATTTTGTTGAGCGCGATCAGAGGCTTCCCCAGAGAATGTTCCGTGATATCTCCGTACCCGTAGCGCACGAACGCATTCGAGTCTTCGTCGGTCACCACCAAGACCTGCGCGATAGATGAAAGGTCTTGATTTGCGGCACGGGCCTTCACGGTATTGATCTGGGACACCACGCCGAGCAGTGTTGCATCGCTGAGATTACTCTTGCTCTGAACTGGGTCGTTGTGAAGCGAGAGGTAGCTGAAATCCATGTTGCGGGCAATCGTGTAACCGAGCCAGCGGCGGAGATTACTCACATCACTATAGAGCGACGGCTGCACGAAACCGCCGGCGCCATTAGAGCCGAACAGTCCGATCATAGCTCTCAAGTAAGTATCGCCCGTACAGCTGGTGACATAGACGGCTTGCAGGTGTGGATCCGAAGACGAGTGGTACTGTTCACAGAGCGCATCATAATTCTGCTTTGAGATCGATGTGCCGAGATCCCAGTCGTTGAATATCAATTTGTTGTGCACCGCGAGCGATGTGATCGGCTGGCGCTCCATGTCTGCGCCGCCGACCACACGATCCTGATACGACGGCATGGGATTGATGAAATCGATGTACGGCGACGCGATTATTTCGCTCAGTGCGTTATGTCCCGCTGTCGGATTGCCGGAGAATTCATTCATGTATCCGTAGATGACGCCGATGGCGCGACCCGGGAATGTTGCACGCAGTTTTTGTGCGAGGAATGTGATCGTCTCGGCGGTCGCGTGACTGCGGTAGAGATAGTAGTGGAGGACATCGTTGTTGGCGCCCGGGTCCAGGAAAGTAGACCGCGATGCGCCTCCAATGAACGATGCGGCACGGAACTGCGCCTCTGTCGGCACATTTGTTTGCCAGCCTTTTGCGGAGGCCCAATTGGCATAGTCGGCCTTATCTGCAGTCCCATAGGCGAGAGGCGTAAAGTTCGACCACACATTGAAGCCGTTATCGAAATTGATCCATTCCTGACTACTCTCCCCGGTAAGCGTCAGCGCCACCACGAGATTCTTATATCCCTTTGCGGTGAGCGCCGCATCGAGCTGTTGGATGCCGAGTGCCCAGAGAGTGCGCACGTTGGGGCAAACTCCGCTTGCGATGTTCTGACTACCGGTCGAACCATCTTCATGTCGCTCGAGGCACCCCGGCGCGAGATCGTCCCACCATTGCGGCGTGCCGGCATAGGGGCGCACCATGAACTTCGCCTGCGGATCTTCCCTCAGGATCATTGCCATCGTATCGGTCAGCGGTGAAAAATCCCATTCTCCCGGACCAGTGCCCACCGGCTGCGTGAATCCCGTATCGTCGCCGAAGAGGTTGGTATCGATACTGTAGACGTGTGTGCCCGTATCGCGAATCTCGTCGACGATCTTGGGAGCAAAATAGTAACTGTGGAAGAACGGCGTTTTCGCAAGCTCCAAAAATGATGCATACGTCGGCTCCGCAATATTCTGCACGGCAACCGTACATGCCGCATTGGTATACGAGCCGGATAGCGTACCGTTGTTGCACGTGCGTGTCTCACTGACGCACGATGAGCCGGATTGAACCGTGGAAGATTGGTACGCCGTCACGGTACCACCGTGCGCAACGGCTTGATTATTGAACACGCAAGAGCTTGCAGCGACCGAAGCCGATATGCTTGCTGTCGCGGTCTTTCCCTCGGCACTTGTCACGGTGTACGCAGCAGTAAACGCGTGACCTGCCAAACAGGCAGGGATAGCAGTTGGCGCGAAACTCCCGTTCAATGTATTGGCGACCCAATCATTTATGCTTGATGGCCAGCCACACGCTACAGCGCCTTGGGCATCAGGTGTCAGGCGTGAAGATGCGCTCACGCCATGCGTGGAAGACCACGCCCAGGTGATCACGTCGCCGGCAGTGAAAGTTTGTGGTTGTGCGAATGAACCGTTCACCGTGAGGCTGGCAGTGGGCGCCGGCGCGTCTCCCTGTGCAGACACCGCAACCGATATGCTTGCTGTCGCGGTCTTTCCCTCGGCACTTGTCACCGTGTACGCCGCAGTAAAAGCGTGACCACCCAAACAGACAGGAATAGCAGTTGGTGCGTAACTCCCGTTCAACGAATTCGCGACCCAATCATTTATGGTGGCTGGCCAGCTACATGCCGTGGCTCCCTGGGCATCAGGTGTCAGGCGTGAAGATGCGCTCACGCCATGCGTGGAAGACCACGCCCAGGTGATCACGTCGCCGGCAATGAAGGACTGGGCCTGAGCAGCGGATCCGTTCAGAGTGAGGCTCGCAGTGGCAAGCGGCGCACTTGCGACAGTACACGACGCCTTGTTGTTGGCCGAGTCCCCCGAAAGAGTGCCATTGGTGCAGACTCTCGATTGTCCGGTGCAGGTTTGGCCGTATGGGACAGTGGAAGCGGAAAAGAATGTTTTCGACGCACCGTGAGCGACAGTGACACTGTCGAGTGTGCAGGAGTTGGTTCCTCCACGTGACGCACAGGTATTTATCGTTGTCACCCAGCCAGACCAGGTGGGGCCCGGACACGACGAGATTCGCGTCTGTGTGATAGAGCCGGTCTGACCCGAGGGACACGTGAGGGTTTGTGCCTGTGGTGAGAGTGGAGTACAGCTTGCACCTCCCCCTCCCCAACCACTACCACTACCACTACCACTGCTACTGCTACTGCTACTGCTACTGCTACTGCTACTGCTACTGCTTATAACTGTGGTGGTGGTCGATGATACGGGGGTAATGATTCCGATCATGATCGATGCCATGGTCGTTCTGGTCCTCGGCCCCACCGCGCCATAGCCGGTCGAGGCAGGAGTACCCGATGACGCGATCCCCTTCGAGCGCTGGAAAGCTTGCACCGCTGCCTCCGTGAGTGCACCGAAGAATCCTGATGCATTTCCAGCTGCAAGAAGATTTTGTGATATGAGGAACTGTTGGAGTGCCGTGACATCGGGCCCCGAAAGTCCGCGGGAAAGCGTGCGTGTGCCGGTAACAGAAGAAGAGATCACGGAAGTAGTCGATTTTGTTGCTATCGCGGCGGGAGCCGCCACACAGAGCTTCATTGCGGCTGCGGTGACGGGGCCCACGGTGCCGGTTTGTGAAATACCGCGCTCCTTTTGCCACTGCTTCAATGCTGCTTGTGTGGTCGTATCGAATCTACCCGTCGGCACCGGAAAGTTTGCGTACGCGGCGTACAAGATTTTTTGTACTGAAGTCACCGATGTGCCGCTCGAACCAAGTGAGAGTATCGGACAGCTGTCGGCCGCTGCCAGGAAAGGCAATGTGGAGGCCGCCGCTATGAGCCCTGCAAGAAGAAAGCGAGCACGAGCTGACATATATCTATATTACCAGTCCACTGAGCCCTTCTGAGTCTTTGTGCACATAATAAGAAAACCCCACCGTACGGTGGGGTTTTCTTCGTGCGTAATCGAGTGCGATTAAGCAACAACCTTGGTCACGACGCCTGCGCCGACAGTCTTACCTCCTTCGCGGTCCGCCAGCTGGCGGAGCGAAGCATGAGCTATGCTACGACCTTCGTAACAACTCCGGCTCCGACGGTTTTACCACCCTCACGGATTGCAAAACGGGTCTGCTCTTCAAGCGCGATAGGCGCTACGAGCTTGACCTTGAAGGTCACGGTATCGCCCGGCATAACCATCTCCACTCCTTCTGCCAATGTCACTTCGCCCGTCACGTCCGTAGTACGAACGTAGAACTGTGGCTTGTAACCGGTGAAGAACGGGGTGTGACGACCGCCTTCCTCCTTCGTCAGAATGTACACTTCTGATTCGAATTCGGTGTGAGGCTTCACTGAGCCCGGTGCGCAAAGCACCTGACCGCGGTGAACGTCGTCTTTCTTTGTTCCACGGAGGAGTACGCCGGCGTTGTCGCCTGCCTGACCTTCCTGGAGTGACTTGTTGAACATTTCGATACCGGTCACGGTCGTCTTCGCAGCATCAACGATACCGACGATCTCGATCTCCTGACCGACCTTGATCTGACCGCGCTCGATGCGTCCGGTGACCACTGTTCCGCGGCCTTCGATCGAGAACACGTCTTCGATAGGCATGAGGAACGGCTTGGTGACATCGCGCTCAGGTGTCGGGATGTACTCATCGAGTGCTTTGATGAGCTCCATCACCTTGTCTGACCACTCGTTACCCTGCTCCGGATTCTCGAGAGCCTTGAGGCCTGAGCCGCGGATGATCGGGGTGTTCTTTCCGTCGAAGCCCTGCTTGTCGAGCAATTCGCGGACTTCCTCTTCGACGAGGTCGACGAGGTCTTTATCGTCCACCTGGTCTACCTTGTTCAAGAAGACGATCATCTTCGGAACGCCCACCTGCTTTGCGAGCAACACGTGCTCACGAGTCTGAGGCATAACGCCGTCGGATGCTGCGATCACGAGGATAGCACCGTCCATCTGTGCGGCGCCGGTGATCATGTTCTTGATGTAGTCGGCGTGGCCCGGTGCGTCGACGTGCGCGTAGTGACGAGTCGGTGTCTCGTACTCAGAGTGCGAGAGCGAGATCGTAATTCCGCGTGCCTTCTCTTCCGGTGCCTTGTCGATGTCCTCAACTCCTTTGACCGTTGCAGAGTATCCGTTGCCCGCCTTTGAAAGGACGGTGAGGATGGCTGCGGTGAGGGTCGTCTTTCCGTGGTCGACGTGACCAATGGTGCCGACGTTGACGTGTGGCTTGGTGCGATTGAAATCTCCTGCCATACAAATAAATGTATTAGCTATTAATATTTTGCCAACGCGTTTGGGTGCCTCTGGTCTTCTTTTGTATTCCGCCTTCGCTTGTCGCGGGTCGCTAGTCCGCACGAGGGCTGAATTGAGGCAAAAGAATACGCACGAGGCGTGCGTTTGCATATACTAACAAACGAGCCACGTGCGTCAACTTTTGCCCGTATTCCCCTCTATAAAAACACTCCCGAGCAGGAGTGTTTTTATAGCCGTCACGGCGACTTAATTTTCCTGGAATGTCGGAGTTATGTTCACGACCGCAGAGCCGGTGATCGTGGTACCGAGCGCGGTCGGGCAGACAAGGGTGAACGTGGTCTGTGCCGTGATAGGAGCCGATGTCTCTGTGCCCGTCACCGTGGACCATGCGTCGCCGTTGGTGCCGGTGACCGCACAGCTCAAGACATGGCCCGCGTTCCAGGTAACGTGCGTCACATCGCCGGGGCGTACCAATGCCGGCGAGAGTGTGATCGCGCCCGCCGCGAGACGCGCATCAAGCATATCGAGATACTGCTGATACGTAGCGCTGACGGTCGTCGTCTTTGACTCATCGACGGCGCCTCCGCTCTCCGTTGTCTGGCTGCCGGTGACCGTTCCGTGTGATGCGCCTGATGCGTTGGGATCCGAGCTGCCGGCCGGCATCTGGCACGATGTTCCCGATCCGGTGCCGGCTACGACACGGGCGCGGGTTTCCTGGATCTGGCACGCGGAATATTGTGAGACGACCGTGCCGTTTCCGTTCTGGAAGGCCGCGTCGGAAAGTGCGCAGTGCGTGTGCAGGTTCGCACTTACGCTGAAGGTGCCAACGACCGTGTTCTTGAGCCCGGTATAGGTGCGGGATTCCTGGTAGGTGGTCTGGCAGGAGTTCTGGTCGGTGTTCTGCGAGGATACGGTCCACGGTCCCCACGCACCGGAGGTGCATGAACCCTGGTCGCTGAAGCTGCGCGAACAGATGATGTCGGAATTGCCGTGCGCCACCTTAAGCCCTGCGCCGAAGATGAGCACAATGACGAGAGCCGCCACCGCAAGCGCGAGCGAGATGAGAAGCTGATAGATGCTCATCGTCGTATTTTGTTTGGCCATACAAATAAATATTATTTTTTAGTATAAAAAGGTGCCTGTATCGTGCCCGCTGTATCGAGTACCCGAATGCCCACATTGTCCCAGACACCGCTCGCACGGTCAAAGACCCAGAACGGCGGAAAGGTGTACAGCTTCTGCTCGACGAGGTACGCGCGCGTCACGGGGAATCCCCGATCGAAGAGCGAGACATCGACGAGCTTTTGCATCTGCACATCGGTGAGCGTGCCCGCGGGATTCTTGTCGGCATTTGCGCGAAGCACGTCCATGGCGGCGATCTTGTACGTGAGCAGCATCGGATGCGCGCTCGCCACATCAAGCTCGGTGCCGTCAGTAGCAAAGAATTGTATGTACGGCATGCCGTACGACTGCATGAGATCCCCCGCATATCCCATGACCTGATCAAAGGTATCAAGCGTGATCAGGCTTTGCGGCACGGTATCGCGGGTAAACTCGTATATATAGACATCCACCACGCCCCGGTATGGCTTCCCGTTCCGGTCGACGATCGCTCCCGCCGGTATCTCATAAGTACTCGAGGTGGCATGGAGGACGAAACTGCCGTCGGCATGTGCCTCATCGAGGGGATCGGTCACCGTATGCTTGACGGTATCGATAGAAACGACCGTGATCGGAGTGCCCAGCACGATCGCGTCAACAGCGTATTGTTTTTTTCCGCCCGTGAGTACGATCAGGCTCGCAATACCCTCTGAGAAATTGCGCTTCCCTGCCGAGAGACGCAGCTTTTCCATCGGCAATACCGACAGCGACAGCGAGTACTCCCCCTTCTCATTCGTGGTAGCCCCTTTATTTTCGGAGTGGCTTAGGACGGATACGTGCGCACCCTGTACCGGATGCCCGGCTGTGTCCTTCACGACACCAGTGATCATGATCGGGATGGCCCCCGTGCAGCGCACCTTGTATACGGAGCAGCTGAGCGCATTTACCTCATCGCGCTTTTTATAATTACCTTCAAACTCGTACATATACGAAAGCTGCCAGAGTTGATCCGCTGTCGCCTTTCCGCTCGCGTATGCAGTCTCGAGCGACACTTGTGTGCCTGCATACGCGCCTGCTGCCTGGCCGTTGTAGAGCTGATTATGAAATTGCAGATCCGGGGGAAGTTGATCGTTCGCCAGCTCTTTCATCGATGCTGCACCGCTGATCTGAACACGCTTCATCTGAGCAGTGAGGAGCATGAGGTCGGTCGCGCTGAGCTCCTGCGCTTCGGTCGCGACCACCTCGGGATCGAAATATGCGACGCTCTGATCGCCGTTCTCATCAGTTGATATATACCAGAATCCGGAAGTTACCTCATGCGGATCGACGCCGGCCGAAAGAAGCGCATCGTGCACCTGCGTGCGATTGATATTGATCTGTTGTTGTCGCAATTGATCCGCTCTCATCGCTGCGCGAGCGTCCGTGTAATACACATAAAATTGATAGCCAAGGTAACTCAGTGCAATAAGCACGAGCACTATCATTGAGAGCACGAGCCGCCGCATTTAAAAAAGTGTAGCACGCGCGTGCATCACTGCTCCTGGAACACCGGTATCACATTGAGCACGGCACTTTCCGATATATGTGAGCTGTCGAGCCCGGTGCAGGTGAGCGTGTAGGTGGTCCGCTCGGTGATGGCGGCGGTCGTCTTGCCGCCGGAGCCGGAGCTCGCTCCCGTCCATGAATCACCATTGGATCCCGTGACAGCACAGGATGAGACATTGGATATGTTCCAGAACACCGTCGCAGTCGTTCCGGGTCGGACGACCTGGGGACGTACCTGCAAATGCCCGGTCGTGCCGGACCCGGGATTGTATACGATCGCAGGATACTGACACGTCGAGACGCCGGTCACACACGCCATGGGCGCGACACACGTCGCGGCGGTCGTGACATTGCATTCCGTATCGGTGTAGGTCACGTCGTTGGCGGAACACCCGTAGAAAGCGCCGCATTGATGGAACGTGCTGTGTGCCAGTGCCATATCGAGCCATCCGACATTGGTGCTTCCCCACGCGTATCCGGAGAAATTACCGCCCGAAAGTGTCGGTCCGTATCCGGAGCCGGAGAGGCTGATCCAACCGTCCCATCCGCTGTCCGCGGAGAGCACCTTGAGCCAGCCGGAAAGTGCGCCGTGCGAAAGTGTGGCGGAGCACGGTGCCGACGGGCATCCGGAGAGGTCAGATGTATTTGCGGATATCCATCCGATAGTATCGCTCCACGCATACCCGCTAACGGTACCGTCACTCGCTACCGCAAGGCCATAACTCGGACCGTCGAACGATATCCATCCGATGGTATCGCTCCATCCGTATCCGGTGATGGCCGAGCCGGTGCCTTGGGAGAACGACTTAGTAGGTGCCGCGAAAAAAAGTGCGAGCAGCAGGATCGCTACCGCAATATATCCCGCACTGCGGATCAGAGTAGTCGACAGAGATTGTGTAAATGTATACATCATAATGACAGCTTCGTTCTTACATTCCGGGCTCGATAATGATCTGGACTATTTTTTTATCGGTATCGAGGAATACGGTGACTGTCTGTCCTGCTTTGAGTGACTCAGCTCCCGTCTCTTTCGAGGTAATAGTGCGGGTCTGAGCGCTGCCGGTCAGCTGTATGACGTGTACTCCGGATGAAAGCGGAAATGTTTGCTCCGACGAAAGACCTGCGGTCGTGCTTGCAACCGAAATGGTGATGCTTTTGCTCCCCACTTCCTTGATCGTCGCTTCGAATGAAGACAATGCTGTAGCCTGAGCAACTATGGTACGCGAGCTCGCAGTAGAAGACGCGGCAGGAACCTGCTGACCTTGTACCGTATTGAGTGCTGTCGGACGCGTGTGTGAACTTACTGTATATACCTGGAGAATAAAGAGCAGGCAGAGGGCGGCCGCAAAAGCAATATCGATCGTTCTGAGTTTATTCATATCGAATGTATCAAAAACAATTAATGCGCGAGACTTGCCCGTCAGAAATGTCCACATACCATGTATATGTCCCGTCGCCGTATTGGCCGGATGCCGGGTATATCCCGTTGAGCACCCCGCCGCCGCCCCATGCGCAATATTTATAATTTCCGATGTAACCGGATGAACCGGTAACTATCGAGGCAACATTCGGGGCGGATTGGGTCAGCACGGTCGATAGCCACTGCGCTTTCCACGGCATATAGAGGTCACCATTGGTACCGAGTATCGCGCCGCCCGCCGTCACATTGCCGCTTGATACGATCGGACCGTCTGCATAGAGCGCATATGAGGTGCCATGTGCCCAAATGCCATATGAGCCGCCGCCGCTGTAGTTAAACATGCCCGCCCAGACACCAGCACCACCCGTATCGACTTCCAATTGCCCCGTTGGGTTCCCTGTTCCAATGCCGACGAAGCCACGATTGGCGCCGCTGAGCGGGACAGCGATCGGGCTCGTGCCGCTTGCGGGAATACTGTCATTCTCCGGAAGCGCGCTGACGATCTGCAAGTGAAAAATATCTCCATCGACGTTGAACTTCACCGTGCTTGCTCCGGCAGTGCCGTTGGTGTCGGTGATGTAGAGCTGATTCGCGGTACCGCGCACGACAGCAGCGCGAGAGCCTGACCCGGTGACATCCAACGGAAACGACGGGGCTGAAGTCCCGATACCCACATTGCCGGTAGTGTAATAAATATTCGATCCCGAAGATGCCCAGGAACCTGAGCCGCCGCCGGTGAGCGTGCTGACGATACTTTGGATGCTCGCCCAGCTGCCTCCGGAGTTCTTGAACTCAAGGGTGCCGGCGTTGTCGCGGATACCGTATCCCGCAGCGTCCCAGGTCGCACCGAAATTGAGGTAGCGGACGGTGTTGGGGCTGTTTGCGGCGCCGGAGATGATGAGGTGATTGAGGATGGACATCGAGTCGAGTCCGATCCATCCGTGCTTGAGCTGGTCGGCGGTACTGACGTTCAGCGGGGCCGCGACGTTGCCGCTTGGCGGCGAGGCGGTGGGGCCGGTCCAGGCGGAGGCGGAGGCACTGCTGAGCGCGAGTACCACCAATATGGAAAGGATGAGTGATCGCGAACGGTTCACCAGTACATTGTCGCACGCGTGCGGTATATGCCCGAGCTGATGTGGGGAAATCTCTCCCTCACCAACGGTGAGGTTATTTATCGAGTGATGGTAACGGTCCGAGACACAGCCGAACCATCCGCTCCGGTACACGCGAATGTATATGAACCGATCCATCCGCCACTGCTCGATCCCGAGGTGTTTTGATCGATCGGCGCCGAGCCTCCGGCGGCGGTATTCCCTGCTCCCGGCGTCCACGAAAGATTACAGGACGCGACATTGGCGGAACTCCATGAGAGCGTGTACACGCTTCCTTGCGCGAGCGTGAGCGCGGTCTTGCCGTCGGCATTGAGCAATGCGACGGCTGCCGTCGTAGGCAGGCTCACTGTTGCCGTTTTCGAAACATTCCCGTTCGCCGTCGGGCAGGTATACGTGTATGTACCGATATATGTGTTCGCCAGGGTGCCGGAAACGTTCGCGCCGACCGATGATGATCCGCCCGGTGAAGATTCTCCCCATCCGGGAACATACGAAAGTGTGCACGTGCCGCTCACATTTGAAGAGTTCCAGGCGACCGTGTATCCGTCGCCCTGATGCGCGAGCGTAATGGACGCTTGGGCGTTGACGGTAATGGAAACGGTGGGACTCACGATCGTCGTCGGAATGGAACTCGACGTACCGTTATGAATGAAGCGCTGAACGGTCTTTGTCGGCGGCGCCACATCCCCGGCTGGGAGTGCGGCAAGTGCTTGGCGCTGATAGAGCGCAATGCCGGCATAGTTTGGCGCCGGCGTCGCGCTTACCAATTCATAGCCGCGGAATGTGCCTGTGTAGGTCGTCGCTACTGCAGGACCTGAAGAACTCGGAACGCTGCTTTCGTACCAAAATGTCTCAGGCGGGCGCATTTGATACACGGTCGCGGTGTAGATCTTGATCGGGAAATGCACCGTGTATACCGTATTCGGTTTGGCACTGTAAATATACGCGTACGCGCCATTGAATAGCCAACCGAGTTCAGTGCCACCAGTTAGTGTTCGCTCTCCCTGCGCGTCACGCGCTGTAATGGATACCGCGGCATACGTATGATCCGTCCAATCCGGAATGCGCACCGCGAGCGCATTGATACTATCGAGGCTCTGCGCGGTCTGCGCTTCGATCTGTCCGCGATACGGCAGATCGCTGCGCACCGTCACATATTTGCTCGTGCCGTTGAGCAGGAAATTCACATATGCGACCGAGCCCTTGGTCGTCACAATATGACTCCATACGTCCGACATTGCGATCATGGCATTGGCACTTCCGTCTACGTTGTAGCGATAATTCTTGTTGTTGGTCGGTATCGAGAATGGATGCGTCGCATCCGACCAGAACATGCCTCCGATCGCTGTGTTCCAGCCGATCTGCGAACTCACTCCCAGTTGCTCTTCCGCGAGCTGATTGCGTGTCCAATATTCCGCTTTGTCGTAGTAACTACCGATGCCATTATCGGTGAGTCTGATGGCGTCGCGGATCATTTCGCCGCTGGTTCCGGACTCCCCAAAGTCACCGATGATGCCGGCATTGGTCGCCGTGATGATGTATTGGAATATCCGGTCAGCCTGAGCAAATTCCGCATTCGCTGTGGCAGTATCTCCTGCTTGCTTGTGGATCTCTGCATCGGTTATGAGCGCCGAAAGACCCTGCTCCTCGCTGTAGATATGATCGGTGAATGTCCCCGATGACGGTAGCACTGTCTTCCCGCTGTACGGCGCGATCCAATTCTGAAGAAAATTCATCAGGCTGTTCCCGATCGAAAGGGCCGTTGCATTGCCGGTCAATTGGTACGCCGTAAGGAGTCCGTATGCCGCGCGGCCCTGAACGAATACGGGGTAGATCGGAGTAACGCCTTGTTCGCCGCCCGCCCAGTTATCGAGCGGTACATTGTAAAAATATGAAAATGTCCCGCCGCCGGTCCTTGAGGTACTCAGATAGTCCTTATGCATTTGAATATACGCCTGGACAGCAGTTTGCAGCAGCGTATTTCCCGGCTGATCAGGCAGATATGCCATGAGTGCTTCCATCGCGAAGGTGCTCCCCGTGATCGGTGATTCGGGTACTGTTCCGTATGCGGTATCGGTCGGAGTGATCTTCTGTGGCCTCAACAATCCGGCGCCGGTATATGCGTCGACGACCTTCTGTGCGGAAATATCGTAGAGATTGGTGAGCATCGTGTATTGTCCCGACAAACTCCCTGCAGCATCGTCCCGATCGTAGGCGGTCATTTCGCGCGCTCGCGTCATCGCTATCATTTCGAGCCCCCAATCTCCTACATCGGGCCACAAACATGGGAATGTATTTTTGCACCACGTCCCCGTAAATGTTCCCTGCCCTTGTGTACTCTCTCCTTCGCCCGGAACAAACCCGCCGAATATTGCATGTGCCGGAGCGTTGTAGAGCGATGATATTGAAGTAGTGACTTCGCTGTGAAGGAATTGTGCCGCTCGGAACGCGAGATCAAGCGTATCGGGAACGGTATCGGTATAGGTCACCCCACTCGGCAAGATCGAGAACTTCGAGGGAAAAATGCTCTTTGCTGGAATGATCAGGTAGCCGTCTTTGTCGTATATCCCGGATGTCAGTGTTTGTTCGGTAACCGTCACTGTTTTCGTAGCAGCAGAACCGCTTGCTCCAGTGCAGGAGATCGTATAGCTGATCGAATTCACTGCCAGTGTTGTCGGATACGTCACGCTAATGTTCGGAGTTATGGTCCATGGCACCGCTGTCCCTCCATTGACGCTGTAGGTGGAGGCCGAGCACGAGATCGCGTTCGTGGAACTCCATTTGACCGTATACGCCCCGCCGCTCGCGAGCGTGGTCGCGCCTTCTTTGTCGTTGACGGTGAGCGCAACCGAGACGGGCCCGCTACTCGCCGCGACCGTGCACGATGCGTATTGATACGAGCCCGAGAGCGTGCCGTTGGAACAGCTGCGGGTCTGTGATACGCATGTCTGTCCGGCAGCGACCGATGCCGCTTGATATGCGGTGACCGTGCCGCCGCTTATGATCGCACTGCCGTTGAAAACGCATGAGGTGGGCTGGCCGACAACACATGACGAATATTGATACGACTGATCTCCTGAAAGTACGCCATTGGTGCATGTACGGCTTTGAGAGACGGATGAGCACAGGAGGCCGGAAGCGACACTCTGAGCCGAGTAGAACGATTGCGATGCGCCGGAGGCGACGGTTGTGCCGTTGAGCGTACACGACTGGGCGACCCCAATGGTACAGGAGGAGTACTGATATGTTCCCGAAAGTGTTCCTGCGCTGCACGTACGCGACTGCGACGCACACGATTGTCCCGTTGCAACTGACGAATATTGATACGCAGTGACAGATGCCCCCTGCGGTATTGTTCCCCCATTGAATGCACAGGACGATGTCGTTCCGCCTCCTCCGCCCCCACCTCCACCACCCGTAGTAGTACCGCCGGATATTGTTGTGCCAGTACCGGTAATCGTTGGTCCGGTGACGACGGGTGTCGGCACGCTTGTTGTTCCTGCCGTGCTTGCAATGACCCCCCGCGTCTTCGGTCCCACTGCTCCATATCCCGTCGTACTCGGGGTACCGGCCGAAACGATCCCCTTCGATCGCTGGAATGATTTAACGGCGGCTTCGGTCAGTGCGCCGAAGAATCCGGTGGCGGAATCAGCTGAAAGAAGCTTTTGCGAAATGAGGAATTGCTGGAGCGAAGTGACATCCGTCCCTGAGAGACCGCGAGAGAGCGTGCGTGTGCCACTCACCGGATCTGTGGCGACAGGGGCGGATGGTTTCGTTGTTGTCACAGTCGTGGGCGTTGCAACACAAAGTTTCATTGCTGCTGCCGTGAGCGGGCCGATCGTCCCGGTCTGTGAAATACCATGCTCGCTTTGCCACTGCTTGATCGCTGTTTGAGTGGTCACATCGAATGTACCCGTTGGCGATGGGAAATTGGCGTATGCGGCGTACAAGATCTTTTGTACCGCCGTCACTGATGTGCCGGTCGATCCGAGAGAGAGCGAAGGACACGTGTCCGCCGTTGCAAAGACAGGCAGGAGAATGAGGGCGAACAATAGACCCCAAGCGTAACGCATTCCTATAATTATAGACTATAAAATATCACTGCTCCTGAAACACCGGAATAACATTCACCGTCGCACTCTGTCCGGGCGTCAGCGCACCGGGTGCATATGTATTTGATGCATACCCGCCCCCGCCCCCGCCGCCGCCATATTGCGCAAGCAGAAGATCGTTGCCGCCGCCGCCCGGAAATTCCCCATGCTCCATCCGAAGAAAAAAACTCGCTGATACGACCCCATACGCACAACTATGCCCAGAGCGATCGCAACTCCGACGAAAACAAGGGGCCAAAAAAAGGGAATAAAAAAACCGATGCCCAAAAGTGCTCCTGCGACGAGAGACAGTGTCACCGATGTCCATCGTTTAATCGGATTTTCTATCACACTTATTCTACTAGTAGTAAATATTTAGAGAATAACATCGGCGTTCTTGCCGGTGCCCGACCAGCCGTCGTGGTTGTTGTAGACGAGCATGTCGTCTTCGCGGATCTTGTGTGCCATTTCAATGAGACGCTCGACGAGTGCCTTGGGATCAGTATCAAATACGATGTTCGGATTCGGACGATGCGCCGCGTCGATGATGAGCTCCAGCAATTCATCGGTATCCGACGATGCGCGCAAAATACCGATCGGCCGGTGGTCTTCGAAAGCGACAGCGAATTCATTGATCGTGCCCACGCGTCCCGGGCCGATGATCATCGCGTCGGCAGAACGGACAAAGAGCAGGTCGCGGCCGGAGTAGCCGAATCCGGTATAGATGACCACGTCCATATAATCGAGTGGGAGTTTGTATGTCTCGACGTGTTCGCGCTCGGTCGCCGCAGGCGAGAGTCCGATCGAGAATCCCCTCTCGTCTTTAGCACCCATCGCGGCATACATCGGGAACCCGGTCGTGGCCCCGGTCACGATGATCGCTCCTTGTCGTGCGATCTCGCGGCCGATCTCTTTACCCTTTTCGAATGCATCGAGTCCCGAGTAGCGGGTATCTGCAGAGCCCGAGACACCGATCTTCACAACGCCATAGCCGTTCGGCAGGCGCTGAAAGAATTCCGGCGTCGCGGTGTGATTAGGATGGAGAACTTTTTTGGCCATGAATGAATATTATAACCTAGCAAAGTGAGCGAGGTGATGACTTTTCCTCAGGTCAGAGATCGATCTCAACGACCTGATCTTTTTCGGGGACAATAGCGTTCACACCGAGAAAATCTTTTGCGCGTTGCGCTAAAAAGAGCGATGCTTTCGGTTCACCCATCGTAATAAATACTTTTTCGAGTGACTCCCCCGCCTGTTCGATGAAATCCAGAAGCTGATCGCGATCGGCATGACCGGAATATCCGGTGAGCATATCGATCTGCGCGCGTACGCGGATCCACTCATCGTCGATGCGCACTTTTTTCTCTCCGTCGTAGAGACGGCGACCCAAACTCCCCGGTGCCTGGTATCCCACGAAGAGCACCGTCGTATTCTCATTACCAAGATATGCCTTTTCGTGCGCGCGGATGCGGCCGCCGACCGACATGCCGGCCCCCGCGATGATGACCTTCGGATCCGGCTTCGTATGCAGTGCCCGCGATTCGCCGGTATGCGCCACGATGGTGAGCCCCTTAAAGGTGAACGGGTCGTCACCGCTTTCAAAATGCTGCCGTACATCGGGATTGAGTATTGTGCTGTACTCCCGGAACACCTGCGTCACTTTATTCGCGAGCGGCGCATCGAGATAGATGGGGAGCGGCTTGAGCGCCCCGCTTTCGACCATTTCATTGATCTCGGAGAGGAGTATCTGCGTGCGCTCGATAGAGAATGACGGAATGAGCAGTACGCCCTTGCGCTCGCGGGTATCTTCGATCGCCTGGCGTAGGCGCTCTTTGCGCCCTTCCCTGCCTTCGTGCACGCGATCGCCGTACACGCTCTCCATTACGATGTAATGTGCTCCCACGGGGCTCTCGGTGGCATTGAGAAGTGGCTCGGGAGTATTGCCCAGGTCTCCCGTGAACATCAGTGTGCGACCGCCGCGGGTGAACTTCACAAGAGCGGAACCCAAGATGTGTCCCGCATCAGAAAATTCCACGCGCGTATCCCCTACTTCAAAATGTTCGTGGTATTCGTGTACCTGCCAGAGCGGCACCGTCGCGTCGATATCTTCCTGCGAATAGAGCGGGTCGCAGTGGTGGAGGCCCTCATTGAGCGACATGATATTGAGCGCATCGGCGAACATGATCTGAGCCAGGTCACGCGTCGCCGGCGTAGAGATAATGGCACCGCGAAAACCGTCGCGTACGAGCTTCGGGATGCGCCCGATATGATCAGCATGTGCATGCGTCACGATGAGCACATCGATCGACGCGGGATCATACGGGAACGGCAGCGCATTGGTGGTGTCGCACACGTCGCCCGTGTGATGTTCGCGCTCGAGCGCGCCGCAATCCACGAGTATTTTCTTCTCGCCGGTCTCAAGTAAAAAATTTGCGCCCGTCACCGTGCCTGCTCCGCCGTGGAATGTGATCTTTGATGTCATACACGCGCGAGCAGATAGCCTACAATGACACCGCCCACGAGATCATCTACTAAGTCCTTAGCGGTATCGACGGGATAGCTCATGAACGGTGAATATGTGAAGCCGAGTGCGTATTCGAGTGCCTCCACAGCTACGCCAAGTACTATGACGCCCGCAAAGATCGAAAGAAGCGACACTCGACCGCTGAATATGATCGAAAACCATGCGCCGATGAGGCCCGCGAGAACGCCGCCGCCGATATGCATCGGAATATCCCACCACCAGATCGAAAAAAAGAAGCCTGCGTATAAACTATATACATAGACAATGGCCAAAGCGCAGAACACGGCGACGCCGGAGAGGAATATCTTCAAAGCCATTGCGACATTCTAACCCAAAAATCCGCCGGATGGCGGATCGTTCGGTAAGCGGTAGTACGGCAAGCCTGGGTTTGAGGACCAGGTGGGCTGCCGCAGCATGTATACCAAGGCATACAGCAATGTGGGCGACCCTGATTGAGCCAAGCAGGTATTAGTACTGACCGCCTACAAATGAGTATACACCTCTGCGACTGAAGCGCATGTGAATTATGTCTGCATGCGTATCTCGAACGCGGGAGATGCGGGATTGTGTTCGGGGTGATTCACCGTGGTGTGCACTTTGTCGCCGCGGATCTCGAAGACCGCGTGCTGACTTTCGCCTCCGGGATGAAATGAGGTCGCAAAGGCATGATTATCGCGGATAGCGTAGAGCGGCTTCGCCATATCCGGCCGGCCATTCTTCATATCGTAGATATGACCCTTTGCGCGGTCGATCGCCATGATGGGTTTTGCGGTATGGAATCCGCCGGCATGTCCGTACGTCGTTTGATGGATGTACTCCATAGCGAGGGTCTTATTCGAGTATACCGTCGAGGTTCACGTCGTAGAGGATCTGCTCGTTGATGTGGCGATATTCGGTCATTTCGGCATCGGTGAACCAGATCGCGATCTCGCGAGCCGCTTCTTCAGCGGATTCTGAGCAGTGGATGAGATTGCGTACCGCGCGGTCGTCGACGGCAGCTATGTTGTACGAGTCGAGCGTGAAGTCGCCGCGGATCGTTCCGACGTCAGATGTCGAAGGCTCGGTTTCCCCGGTGAGCTTCTTCACGACGAGCGCCGCCTGGTTACCTTCCCAGACCATCATGAGCACAGGACCGGAGGTCATGAACTTCACGAGCTGTCGGATGATGTCCTTCCCGTATTCGAGCGGCTCCTTATCAGATGGAAGACCGTTGGCCTTCTTATCTTCTGCGATCTTGGTCCCCTTCTTGAGGAACCAGGCATCGTCTTTGTTGTAATGGACCCAGAACTTCTTCTCATCGGCGACGCCAAAGCGCATACCTACGAGCTTGAGACCGGTGCGTTCATAGCGCTGGATGATCTCGCCTACGAGACCGCGCTGGACGCCGTCGGGCTTAATAATGACGAATGTGCGTTCTTTTTTAGGATGTGGCATGGCCGATACTTTACCACGAAATTACTGATTTGCGTATGCGTCCTTCTCAGCCTGAATGGTCGCCTGCTGCTTCGCGGCACTCACGGGCGTCGCGACCGCAGGATCGGTAGCAACGATGGTATTGATGAGTGGAACCTCGCTAAAATAGCTGTTTCTGTAGCTGTTCTCAGTTATAAGAAGAAAATTTCTCGCCGTAAGCGGTACGATCTCTGAATAATTACCTCCAAAAATATGGAGTCCGCCCATCGTATTTACGGATGTATCCGCGGGTGCTGGTGCAGTAGTTTTCGTACGATCTTGGACACCTTCCGGATCACCTCCCACTCCATCGGGCATTTGCCTCATCCATATATGATTCGGGGCGTCGAAATAGTATGTGATGGGGGCACAGGTCCCGCACGCGCCACGACTGGTGTATTGAGTTGAACTTGAAACATAGGTGACGATCGTTACTCCATTATCCTGCGAATCTCCCGACGAAACTACTATTTTCCCTGTGGTTCTTCCCTCTCCGTCTGAATAGGTATCATACTTATTGCTCGTAAGCTTCCATCCGCTCGGATACCAGAATGAGAAACCGAAATCAGCGTCGGTATATATGGTCATGCCCGAGACAGAGATTGATGAAGTAGTTGCACCGGTTACCGTGATCGTTGCAGAAGCAATCTTATGTAGATTGCCGTTCGTCATTTTTGAAAGTGTCGCAGTATACGTGCCCGGCGAAGTGTAGGTATATTGAAGCGGCTCGATCGGACAATCACCCTCACTGCAGAAAGCCTTTGACCCGTCGCCGAAGTCGACGTATGCACCTATTAATGTAGAGAACGAAAATCCATTGAATGTGACTCTGAGTGGGGCGTTGCCCGAAGACGGTGTAGAAGAGAATGTCTGCACGGCTTGTGAAGCAGTTTCTGCAGATACCTGAACTGATGTTTGAGTGGAAGTATTTGTCTGAAGTGTTGGCAATTCATCGATCGCAGGGCCCGTCTGTGCGATATTCTGTTTGACCATCCAAAATCCGCCCCCGAGAACTGCAATCAGCGCGAGAATACTAAGTAATGGAAGTACGGAAAAACCTTTTTGGTTCATAATATGACCCCTAAGGATTAATGAAGAAATCGTAGCATCCAGCCAAAAAGTATCCTAGAGACCTGTTGCGGCACTCAGGTCGATGACGGGACGCGGGACGGGGGCGAATTTGCGGTCCACATCAGCCTCGACTTCCGCCCTATCGCGGCCGTACTTCTCATATGAGAGCTTCTTCATTTCATCGAGTCGGGTGTAGTCGATCTTCGGAAGGTTCACCGTCTCGATCGTGAACGGCTTCGCCGGTACACCATTGACCAAAAGTGCCGCGACACCGGTGCGATTCGGAAGATTTTCGAGATCCTGCGCATTGAATGTGGGCGCGAACTGCTTTTCCAGGAATTCCGCGTCGGTGGTACCGATGCGCATCGATATCTTGGTGCCGACGTTGCCGATGACCGAGTCGCGGATGTCGTCTTCGAGCTGAGCGATATATTGATGCGCGACCGTGAGGCTCAGCTTGTACTTACGCGCTTCCGAGAGAATGGTCGAGATCGAAGGTGTCGCGAAGTTCTGGAATTCGTCGATATACATATAGAAGGTCGGGAGCACTTCGCGGGTGTCGGCACGTGAGAATGCCGCCTGGAGGAACTTGGACACAAGGACAAGACCGAGCAGTGATGTGTTGCGGTCGCCCAAGCGGCCCTTGGAGAGATTGGCGAGAAATATCTTCTTTCCGTCCATGATCTCGCGGAAATTGAAAGCCGATCTCTCTTGGGAAACGATCGGACGCATAATGTCATTAGAGAGGAACACATCGAACTTGCTCGAAATATACGGCACGATGTTCTCGAGCGCCGCATCCCCTCCCGCCGCTTCGGCGATCTTCTTCCAAAATTGTACGACTATCGGATTTTTGCATTTCGAAAGTTTGAGCTTGCGGAATGCGGCGTCCGCGAATACGCGCGGGACCTCTACGAAGGTGCATCCCGATTCCGGGTCTTCTATCACGAGCTGCACCGCGTTGCGGTAATACTGTTCGAACATCGGACCGAATGCTTCGGGCACGTCGGAATAAAGCTTGCGGAAGATGCCGTACACCTCATCGATGACGAACGTCTTCATTTCGGGGCGCGACTGATCGTATTCGAGCATATTGAGGCCCATCGGGCGCTTGGTATATGCGGGATCGAAATAGATCACGTCTTTGGCCCGTTCAGGGGGTATCGCTGCGAGGATGTCCTCGATATCGTTGCCGTGCGGATCGATGAAGCACACACCTTCGCCATTTTGAATATCCTGCAGGATCATATTCTTGATGAGCCCGGTCTTACCGGTACCAGTCTGTCCTATCACGTACGTATGGCGCAAGCGGTCCGCGGGGGCGAAATGCACCGGCGTCTCGTCTCCTCCAAAGTGGTTGATGCCGATCACGATCCCCTCGCCCCCGATACCGACCGGCGCGGGAGATTGCTTCGAGAAATTCCGCTTCAGTTCGCGCGAGGTGGTCACGCGCTCGGCGGTAAAGTGATACATCGCGGTGATCTCGCCAAGGGAGAGCGGCATGGCGATCGAGGATTCAAATGAGCGGTATGTGTAATCGCGCAAGAAGCCCGCGATACTCCAGCTCGAGACACGCTTGAAGACCAAGGCATTACCCTTCGGGTCATCGAACTGCGAGAAAGGTGCAATGAGATTGTTCAATATCTCTTCGGCACGCGCTCCCGAAGGCCCGGATGCAATGAGCCGGATCGAAACGGGGGCGATACGCGTCTTTATCTTGCGCCCGATCGCTTCGGTCGCCACCTGGTCGCCCTGCCGCTTCATGTCATGCTCCTTGTCGTATTCTTTCTGGACCTTGGAAGAAAAAAGACTTTTTGCAATGCCGTGGAGCGCTTCGCCCAGCTCCGTCTCCGGTACTTTGAATGCTTCGTGCAAGGGCTTCCCTTTTTCTACCTCGCGGAGGATCTTTTTGTAATGATGATTGTACCGATCCCCTTCATTGCCGACCGTGATCTGGATCGCCGCGCCTTCGCCATGCTTGGCGAGCTTTGAGAACGCAGAGAGGAGCACATTCATCGGGTCGAGTTCGAACATTTCTGCTGTTTTGAGCGGATACGCCGGATGATGCGCGAGCGAAGCATATGCGGCCGCATGAGCGCCCTGATAGTTGAATATATTGTAATCTCCCCGGCTCTCAGAGATACGGGCGTTGGGGAAGATCGAGGAGATGAGGTGTTCTGCGAGCACTTTTTTCGAGTGCGGGACCGCAAGGTAGAGTGCCGCCGCTTCCGAGCCTTCGGGAACGGCTATCTCAAGAGAAAAGCCTTCGCTGTGGCCCACGAATGACAAGAGCCCCGCGTACAATTGATCTGAAGATGAGAGTATCTGTTCGAGCTTTGCTTGGCGCGATTCTTCCTTGGTCCCTTCTCCCTGCGCTTGCGGCTGTACCTCGAAGAGCACGAGTTCGAGCGAGTGCATCACCTTTTCCGGCGCGGGAATACCTTTGCGCGGGAGCCCTTCGGAGACATAGCGCACGAGTGCGCGGTGAAAATCGTCCTCGAGATGGGGATTCTTCATCCGCGCCGCCACCGAAAGGGCGTTGCGGATGCCGCGGGATGCGACGATATTAAGGAGCCCGTCGAGCTGCACATCATGCGTCTCCGGCTCAAGCTTCAAAAGCTGCCTGACGGTCTCGTGCTCGGGCATGATGATCGTCTCATGGAGGACGGTCGCTGGGGACTCCTCGGCATATTCGCGCACTTCCCGCTTTGCGATGCGTTCGCGTTCAAAATCGCTCGATTGGACCTCGAGTGCTTTTTCTTTTTGGGCGACCTGTTCGCGCAGATATGCGAGCTCCTCTTCGGGAGTGGTGAATTTACTTTCGGATGCGGCACGCGGCCGCTCCCTCATCGATGGAGGCATGAGCGAATTATATCACTTGGAGCAGGTTCAGATCGCGCTGATCACCTCGGCCGGTGTATCTGCGAACGTGATGAGCTCTTCAAGCGGGCGCGGGACATTCGCACTCATGAGGAATCCCTCGTTCGACATGCGTTCAAGCTGAGCTTTCATGCCGTCATAGAATCCGTCAGTGTTGAGGACCACGATCGGTTTCGTATGTATCGAGTGCTTGCGGAGCTCGAGCACTTCGGTGAGTTCATCGAGGGTACCGATACCGCCCACCAATACAACGATAGAATCAGCTCGCTCCAGCATGATCGCCTTACGCTCCCCGAGCGTCTTTGTCATGATCATCTCGTGCACATTCTTACGCGCCACGTGACTGAACATTTCGACTGAGACCCCGATGAGTTTGCCGCCCGCATTCTCCACACTCGTCGCGATCTGTTTCATCAGCCCTTTGTCGGAGCCTCCCCATACGAGCGAGTGCCCCGCTTCGCCGAGCATCTTTCCGAGCTCCTCTGCCGGCTTCGTATACTTTTCGGCGATCTGGCTTGCGGAGCAGAAGACGCAGACATTCATATTATTCCTTCGTAAGCGAAGCTTTCTGTCTTCGTGCGTTCGGAAATGTAAAATGCATATTTTTCATTTCGCTCACTTTACTCGACAGTTAATATCTCAGGACCGTCCTTTGTGACTATTACGGTGTGTTCGGCATGCGCGGAGCGCGAGCCGTCGCGGGTCCGGTATGAAAAATTATCTTTGTCGACGAAAAGTTCTCCCGAGCCAAGGGTGAACATCGGCTCGATCGCGATGACCAGACCCTCGGGAAGTTTCTCCCCGGATCCGGGCGCGCCGAAATTGGGTACATAGGGTGCTTCGTGTATCTCTTTGCCGACACCATGACCCGAAAGATTCTTCGGGTATCCGAACCCTTCTTTCTTGGCGAAGCGCTCCACCGCGTAGCCGATATCCCCCGTCGTATTGCCCACTTTTGCCTGCGCGATACCGAGACGAAGTGCTTCGAAGGTTCCGCGCACGAGCCGCTCATCCTCGGAATTGAGCGCTTTGCCCGCGATCACGGTCACCGCATGGTCGGTGACGAGACCCTTGTGGCGGATGCCAAAATCGAGGCACACGACATCGCCTTCTTGGATCGGCGTATCATTCCCTGCTGCCGGAGAATGCACGATGATGTCATTCACCGAAAAGCACAGTCCGCCCGGAAATTTCTCGCCTTTCTTGCCGGACCCGTAATCATAAAAGGCCATGGTATCGCCGTCGGCCTCCACCATTGCACGCGCCTTCGCTTCAAGTTCGTCCCCTGTTATACCGGGCGCCACCATTTCAGAGAGCGTGCGGACATGGCGTGCGAGCCTGCGTCCGCCTTCGCGCAAAATAGCGAGTTCTTCTGCCGTCTTTACGATCATGCAAGCTTCAATGCTGTGAGAATATTTTTATGAATGGTCTCGACGTCGGGTTCTCCGTCGATGTGATGCACCGGTCGGCCGCGACCCTCAAGCATCGCGAGCTGCGGCAAGACATCGGTCTTGTACCAACCCAGGCGATTACGGATACCTTCTTCGGTGTCGTCGTTGCGGCCGCGCGCGAGCATTCGCTGGATGACGGTCGCCTCGGGAAGCTCAAGTGAGATGATCTGGAAATTGGTACGGCCGAAAAAGGTCATTGCATCGTCAAAGGCGCGCGTCTGATCTTCTCCGCGCGCGAGCCCGTCGGCGATGATGTGCTCCTTGCCGGTCACCAGATTATCAACAAGTTTTTTTGTCTGGAGATATGTCGGCATGAAATCCGGCATGCGATGGCCCGCGTCGATGACCGTCCCTGTGAGCTTACCGGCGTACGAGCCCGTATCGCGCAGTCCGCGAAGTTCCGCGCCCATATCGATCTTTACTATCGGAGCATCAGACTTTGAAGCCAAGAAATCCATCAACATTTTGACCTGTGTTCCCTTGCCCGCGCCCTGGGATCCGAAGAAAAGTAATGTTACCGGTTCCATATTTTTAGAGAGTATAGCCCTCTTTCTTCAAAATTTCTATGACCTGCTCGACGGTCTCTTGGAGCGCGCCGTCGGCGTTCACCACGCGGTAATCGTACTGCGGCGCGTGTGTACGGCACTCGTCTTCGGCGATCTTCATGCGCATACTGAACTCGCGCTCCGACATCTCGGGCGAGCGCGCATGCACGCGGGAGCGATACGCTTCGAATGATTCCGGCATGATGAATATGGTAAGCGCTCCGTAGTTCTCCTTGAGCCACCGCGCGCCCGTGAGGTCGACCGGGGCGAAAAGCACCGATGCGGTATCGATCTTCTTCTTGAGATCCGGGAGGAATATACCGTAATGCACGCCGCCGAAGAGCGGGACGAAGCGGGTTCCGGCGATATTTCCCCGGGCGGTCTCCTCGTCGAAACGTTCTATAGGCATAAAGAAATAATCTCTTCCCTCCTCTTCCCCGGGACGGACCATGCGGGTGGTTGCGGTGACCAGCGTATCGATGCGCGGGTATCGCTCTTTGAGCTTGCGGATGAGCGTGTTCTTTCCGCTCCCCGATGGCCCTGCGATCACGACGATCTTTTTATTCATATTTTATTGGTTATTGGCGCTTCGCGTCATACGCAGAAAGTACCATGGCAATGACGGTCTTCAAATCATTTTCCTTCGTGTTGATGACGAGATCGAAGTTGGCAGGATCCGTCGCATTGACGCCATAGAGAGAGAAATAGCGCTTCTGCTCCGAAGCGAACCTTCGTTCGATGCTTGCGCGCACGTCATCCACCGAAGTGGCATTCTCGCTCACCCGCCCTTCCTTTTGCACATGGTCGAAAATGCGATGCGCAGCCGTGTCCGCATCGAGCGAGAGGAACACCTTGAATGATTCCGGCATCCAGTGCCACGCCATGCGCGAATCGATCACGAGCTTCGTATCATTGTGGTACATCTCCTGTAGAAGTTCATCGACGCGATAGTCGATATCTTTCTGCACTTCGGCCGAAAGATTGATCGCCTCGATCGACTCTCCGCGCTCAGCTGCGATCTGTCGGAAGAGGTCTCCCGATGAGAAGTGACGATATGAGAGCGCAAGCGCTACGGCCTTGGCGGTCGATGATTTGCCGGAGCCGAGCGAGCCGGCAATAGTGATGATCTCCCGCGTCATCCGCTAATACTCTCTGATGGACGTTTGCGCGTCAATCTTCTTCACGAGGTCGAGTACGACGGATACGACGATGAGGAGGCCCGTACCGCCGATCGAAAGCGCGGTGATACCGGTGACTCCCTTGAGGATGAGCGGAAGTACTGCGAGAAGTCCCAAGAAGAGAGCGCCGACGAGCGTGATGCGCGTGATGATGTTGCCGAGGTATTCAGAAGTGGTGGCTCCCGGTCGTACGCCCGGAATGAAAGCACCGTTCTTCTGGAGATTCTTCGCGACCTGGTGTGGCTCGAAGGTGATAGCGGTGTAGAAGTAGGTAAAGACGACGACGAGCACGAAGTAGATCGAGCCGTAGATCCACTGATTCGCGAGTGCGGCGACCACCCATGATGCGCCCGAGGCGACCCATGAGACGGAAAGCTTCGAGAGGAAGGTTGCGATCATCTGAGGGAAGAGGAGGAACGAAAGCGCGAAGATGATCGGGATAACGCCCGCCTGGTTCACGCGAAGCGGCAGGTACGTCGAGATGCCGCCCATGACCTTGTTGCCGCGTACGCGTCGTGCGTAGGTGACCGGGATCGGGCGCTCTGCTTCAGTGATAAATACGACTCCCGCCATGATCACGATACCTGCGGCGATGAACCCGAGATACGCCGGAACCTGGGAAGCATCGAACGAGAAGAGTGTCTGAGAGAGCGCCGTCGGAATGCGTGCCACGATACCGGCGAAGATGATGAGCGAAATGCCGTTGCCGACACCGAATTCAGAGATGAGTTCTCCGATCCACATCAAGAGGAGCGATCCGGCGGCAATGACGGTCACGTTGGTGATGAGTCCGAGCGTGGTAAGCCCCGGGACGATGCCGTTCTGCTGCAAGAGGAGCAAGAATGCGAAGGCCTGCACGAATGCGAGCGGTACCGAGAGGTAGCGCGAGTACTGCGCGAAGCGCTCACGGCCGGCATCCCCTTCTTCCTGATACATCTCCTTGAGGCTCGGGATGAGAATAGTGAAAAGCTGCATGATGATCGATGCGGTGATGTACGGACCCACGCCGAGCATGACGATAGAAAGGTTGGAGAATCCGCCGCCGGAGAAGATGTTCAAAAGACCGACGAACTGGCTGCCGTTGATGAAATTTTCGAGCGCTGCAATATTGACTCCCGGTGTCGGGATCGCGGCGAGCAAGCGGAAGACGACGAGCGCACCGAGGACGAAGAGGATGCGACTGCGCAAGGTCTCGTCTTGGATCACGAGCTTGGTCTTACGAAGGAATGTTTCGAACATACCGTTTTACTTATCTTGTACGATGGTGCCGCCGGCCTTCTCGATCGCCGCGCGAGCGGATGCGGTCGTGGCACAGCCAGAGATAGTGAATTTTTTAGTAGTTTCGCCTCCGACGATCTTAGCGGTCTGGCGGCGGCCGATGACACCCTGCTCGATGAGCGTCTTGAGTGTGATCTCTGCACCGTTCTCGAAGCTCTTGTCGAGGCGAGAGAGCGAGATAGCGAAGATGTTGTGCTTGGTAGGATCAACGGTGCGGGCACGGTTCTTACCGTATCCGCGGCGCTTCGGGAGCTTCTTGATGATGTCGCGCATTTCCGGGCGGCGCTTGTTACCGGCGCGCGCTGTCTGGCCCTTGCCTCCGCGACCGGACTGCTTGCCCTTGGTCGAAGACTGACCGCGGCCGACGCGGCGATATGCACGCTCCCCTGTTCGTTTGAGTGAGTTGAGGTTTGCCATATTATTTCATTGAGACAGCGCGGAGTGCTTCGATAGCAGCACGTGCGTTGTTGAGCGGATTCTTTGAGCGGGAAAGAAGCTTTGCGGTGACGTCGGTGACACCGGCGAGTTCGAGCACAGCGCGGACCGATGATCCTGCGACGAGTCCGCGACCGGCTGATGGGCGGATCTCGACGACAGATGCGCAGAACTTTGCTTCGATGTTGTGACGGATCGAACGGTTCTTGGTGAGATTGACCGTGATCATGTTGCTCTTGGCATCGCGCATCGCCTTTTCGATAGCAAGTGCGGTGTCAGCGGCCTTTCCGATCCCTACTCCCACCTTGCCCTTCTTGTCGCCAAGAACGATAGCGGCGGAGAAGTTGAAGCGGCGGCCTCCTGCCATAACGCGGGCGACACGGCGGATACCGATCATCTTCTGAGCGAACTCGCTTCGACGGTCGTCGCGCGGACGGTTCGAGCGAGGGCGTCCTGCACCGGGAGCACCGCGGCGGTCGCGGTCGTTGCGGGCCGGCGCCGGGCGAGCTGCAGGAGCTGCAGGAGCTGCTGCTGTCGTTTCTGTAGTGTTTGTAATTTCAGTCATATAAATATTTAGAATTCTAGTCCTGCTGCGCGCGCCGCATCTGCGAATGCCTTAATGGTGCCGACGTACATGAAGCCTCCGCGGTCGAAGACAACTGCCTTGATGCCCACCTCCGCGGCACGCTTGGCAAGTGTTGCTGCAGCCTGTTCAGCGCGCTCACGTGGGGTCTTGCCCTTCTCCTGTGAAGAAGATACCGCAGCGAGTGTGACGCTCTTTGAGTCGTCGATGATCTGGGCGGTCAAACGAGTGTTCGACTTGTAGATCGAAAGACGAGGACGAGCCTCGGAGCCGATCACCTTTGCACGGACGCGTGCGTGGCGTGACTGGCGGCGTGTGTTTTTGTTGAGTGATTTCATATAGATTATGCGGCGACCTTCTTACCTGCCTTCATGCGGACGACCTCGCCTTCGTAACGGATGCCCTTGCCCTTGTATGGCTCCGGCTTCTTGGTCGCGCGGATCGTTGCTGAGAATTCCCCTACTGCCTCCTTATCAGCACCGGAAACGGTGATGATGTTCTTGTCGATCGCAACGGTGAGATTCTCCGGCACGGTGAGCAAGACCGGGTGTGAGAAACCGACCGTGAGCTTGAGGGCCTTGCCGGAGAGCTCTGCGCGGAAACCGATGCCTTCTACCTGGAGTTTCTTGATGAATGGAGTATTTACCCCGGAGATCATATTGCGCATGTGTGCTGCGTATGTGCCCCACAATGCCTTGGCGAGGCGGGAGTTGTTGGCTGGAGTGACGACGCATTCGCCGTTCTCAACCGCGATCTTGACCGCAGGGTGAAC
Organism: Candidatus Kaiserbacteria bacterium; assembly: GCA_028286865.1. GTDB lineage: Bacteria > Patescibacteriota > Minisyncoccia > Phycocordibacterales > UBA2100 > UBA10103. The sequence continues at coordinate 4,901 of JAQBQU010000001.1, read as the reverse complement.
AGACTTCACGAGCGTGCCGCCCTTTCCCTTGACGGTCACCTCAGAGACGCCGATGGTGATATCGGTTCCCGCAGGTACAGTGATAGATTTTTTACCAGTTCGTGACATACAAATTACCAAATCTCGAAGAGTGCTTCGCCGCCTACGTTGTCCTTGCGAGCCTCCTTATCCGTCTTGATTCCCTGAGGAGTTGAGAGGACGAGTGTGCCCTTGCCGTACTTCACGCGATTGATCTCGTGAGCAGCCTTGTACATGCGGCGGCCCGGCTTGGAGACGCGCTTCACGCCCTGGATGCGAGGCATGCCTTCTGAAGTGTACTTGAGGACGACGTCGAGGGTCTTGCGGATCTTTTTGCCCTTCTTCTCTACATTGGCGATGTATCCCGCCTCTTTAAGCTTCTCGGCGATGGCGAGTTTGAAGTTCGAAAATGGAACAGACACTACCGCGTGCTTAACAGCACCGGCATTGGTGAGACGAATGATGAAATCTCCTACTGGATCGGATACCATAAAATTACCAAGAAGATTTCTTAACGCCCGGGATGTTTCCCTCGAGGGCCTGTTCACGGAAGCAGATACGGCAAAGGCTGAAATCACGCATGAAGCCGCGAGGGCGACCGCAGGTGAAGCAACGACGAACGACCCGAGATTTGAACTTCGGGGCGCGATTCGCCTTGATGATCATTGATTTCTTTGCCATGTAGATTGTGCCAAAAAGGAGTAGCTTGGAAGGACCTGCACCCGAGCCTTACGGCCTGAGTTATGGATACTTCCCTGCGTGACCTTAGTTTTCGAGGGTATCCGTTGCCGGACCGCTAAAAAACAAGGCCCCCTGCGAGGCCTCAGAAATATACGCGAAGTGGTCCTCAAAGTCAAACAAAGGCTAGCGGCTAGTCTTTACGTTGCCGTCTTTATCTTTTAGAACGGCAGACATGGCATCAGTCAGGGTGATTGTTTCCTCGAGTTTTACTTTGTATTCAAAATACTTGTAAGATCCGTATATTGCCATTACAGACACTAGGCCAGAAAGTAGGTTCAAGTAATCGGATGAAATCGTTGCGATCTGTAACGCATTTGTAATCAGTGGAGCTAACCAGGTAAAAATTATCTTGAAGGCTGGATAGAGGGCTATGAGTGTGGTGATGGCAGTTAATGCCATCATGACCATTTGTAAACGAAAATTCGACCTTTCAAGGCGCTCGTTCTGACGATTAGAAATGCCGGTTATGTGAACCAATTTAGCAATCGCAAATACAATTTCGTCATTGCCAATGTGTCGTGGATCGTTTTCCATCCTTAAACGAACCGAGCGAATCTCAAGATCTTTTGCAATTGACGAGAATTCATCTTCCATAATTTACATCTTCTGCAGGTAGGCCGAGAAGGTGCGGCGTTTCCAGGCTCTGTCCTCCCCTATTTTCCCTCTATTGATGTGTTTATGCGACTTCGCGAATTTGTGGATCTCGAAGTATGGCTCAAAGAATTCGCGGGCCTTCTCTTCGGTCCATACGTATTCATACACGCCGAGTACTGGGTGGATGTATGCCCCCTCTTCATCCGCCGGATGATCTTTGAGCAATCGCTTGGTGTGGAGGTCTTCATCAGCAAGAAATGATTTGAAAAAGAGCCAACCGCCGGTGCGGAGCACGCGCACGACTTCTTCGAGCAGCGCCTCGCGCTCAGCTTTCTTCAGAAAGTGCGACGACATCATATCCAGCACAAGCGTCTGCGTGCCGTCAGGGACCGGTAGCGGGTCGGCAATGGAGCCGACGAGGTATTCGATGGGAAGATCCGTGCTGAGCACCTGGGCCTTCTCAATGGCCACATCGGAGATATCGATGCCAAGGCCTCGCATGCCATAGCTTTGTGCGAGGTAGATGAGGTTGCGACCGTTGCCGCAGCCGATATCAAGCACGCGTGCCTGAGAATTCAGATACTGACGCTTCGTCTCGCGCTCGAGGAATCGGGTGAATTTCTCGAGGTCCTCAGAAGGCTCAGTCGAAAGCGCGAGGTGTTCGCTCGTTTTATATTCCTTATTCCAAAAGTCTTTGTGTTCCATATGTCTATAAATGCTTACCGCGCCTTTCGGCGCGGTAAGTCGTTTTATGCCTTGAAAGGAATGCCGATGTGCTTGAGATAAGCCTCTGCCTCCTTCTTGGACTTCGCGGTAGTCACGATCGTGATCGCGAGACCGAAGATGTCCTTTGCGTCTTCGTCGGAAGTTTCCGGGAAGACGGTGTGCTCCTTGAATCCGATCGAGATGTTACCCATCGCATCGATAGATGTCGGGCGGATACCGCGGAAGTCCTTCACGCGCGGAAGTACGATATTGATGAGCTTCGAGAGGAACGACTCCATGTGCTTGCCGCGGAGTGTCACCTGATAGCCGGCAACGTCGCCGATACGGGTCTTGAAGTTCGCGATCGACTTGTTGGTGACGCGCTTTGCAGGAGCCTGACCGGTGATCTGAGAGAGGCGGCCGACCATGAATTCGATCTTCTTCTTGTCTTTGATCGATCCGACACCGGTCGAGACGATGATCTTGCTCACCTTCGGCGTCTGCATGATGTTGGTGTAACCCAACTCACCCTTGAGCGCCTCGAATACCTTAGTTTGTGTTGCTGTTGCCATATAATATTACTTAACTGTCTCTCCGCTCTTCACCGCGACACGTGTGCGCTTGCCGTCAGAATCACGGGTGATCTTGATGCGTGAGCCCTTGCCGGTCTTCGGGTCGATGAGCATGACATTGGAAGCGTGCATGGTCATCGGCTTGTCCACGATCTGGCCCGTGCGGTTGGTCATAGAAGGCTTGCGATGGCGCTTGACCATGTTGACACCTTCGATCATGACGCGGTTCTCCTTTGGGATGGCACGGCTGATGGTACCGGTCTCTCCGCGTGCCTTACCGGCGATCACTATTACTTTGTCTCCTTTCTTGAGTTTCATATATTTATACAACTTCCGGTGCGAGCGTACCGATGGTTTTGTAGCCGCGCTCGATGACTTCGCGCGGGATCGGACCGAACACGCGGTTTGCCTTCGGCTCCTTCTTCTCCTTTTCTACGAGTACGACTGCGTTCTCGTCGAAGCGGATGTAGGAACCGTCTTTGCGGCGGAATGCCTTGACCTGACGGACGACGACTGCGCGGTGCACGTCCTTCTTCTTCACGGCCTTACGAGGCTGAGCGGATTGGATAGAGATGACGATCTCATCCCCGATCTCCGCATAGCGCTTCTTTGAGCCGCCGAGAATTTTGAAGACACGTCCGATCTGTCCGCCGGAGTTATCAGCAATTTTTACGAGTGATCGATCTTGCAACATATCTATTTATTAGCTCCTTCGGCTGACTTTACGATGATGAAGTGCTTTCGCTTTGAAATAGGGCGGGTCTCACGGATCGTGACCTTTTCGCCGACCTGTGCCGTATTGCCCTCATCGTGTACCAAGAACTTCTTGGAGAGGCGCATGAACTTCTTGTACTTCGGGTGCTTTACGTAGCGCTCGACTGACACAGTAACAGTGTCCTTCATCGCCGACTTAACGACGACGCCTTCGAATGTTTTTCCTGTGTTAGTTGTGTTTTCCATAAATAGATTCAAGAATCGATACTCTACGCTGTTTTCTCCTCAGATGCAATTTTTCGGGCGTTCAGCTCGGTCATGATCTGTGCGATCTCTCGGCGAAGCCCGCGACCTTCGCGCACATTACGTGTGCGGGATCCGGCACCGGTGAAGCGGAACACGCGAAGTGCTTCACGCTTGTCGGTAAGCGCCTTTGAGAGTTCTGCTCCATCCTGTTTCTTAAAATCAGACATATATATTATCGAACGATTACGCGGACCTTCACCGGAAGCTTGGTTCCTGCCTTGCGGAGCGCCTCACGAGCGACCGCCTCCGTTGCACCGTCGACTTCGAAGATGATTCGTCCCGGACGCACATCAAAGATGTAGCCTGCCGGATCTCCCTTTCCCGAACCCATGCGTACTTCTGCAGGCTTACGAGTGAACGGACGATCAGGGAAGATGCGGATCCAGATCTTGGCGCTCTTACCTGCAGCACGAGAAAGTGCGCGGCGAGCTGCTTCGATCTGATTCGAGGTGACGCGCGATTGCGTCATCGCCTTCAATCCGAATGCACCGAATGCCATGGAGATACCACGGGTGTCCGGAGCAACACGACGCTTGCCCTGGCGGCGAGCGGACTGCCACTTGCGGTATTTAACTTTTTTAGGAGCCAACATATATTATTTATTCTGAGCGCGAGTACCCTTCTCATCGAAGATGTCGCCGCGATAGATCCAGACCTTGATACCGATGACGCCGTACGGGAGGTATGCCTGTTCACGGGCGAAGTCGATGTCCGCACGGATGGTCTGAAGCGGCACACGACCGCGCTTGATCTCTTCGGTGCGTGACATTTCAGCGCCGCCGAGACGTCCGGAGATTCCGATGCGCACACCCAAGACATCGCGGTTTGCCATGACCTTTTCTACGGTCTGCTTGAGTACGCGGCGGAAGGTCTGGCGCTTCTCGAGACCTTCAGCGACCATGTATGCAACGACCGGAGACTGTGATTCAGGAGAACGGACCTCTTCGATGTCCAGTCGGACCTTCATCTTCGGAGCACCCTTCACGACATAGAGCTTCTGTTCGATCTCCTTTGCGAGCTTGGTAGAGCCTTCCCCACCGCGGCCGATGACGAGGCCCGGGCGTGAGGTCTTCACGAGGACACGGATGGTGTTCTGTGTGCGCTCGATCTCGACGGAAGTGACATACATGCCGCGCAGGCGCTTCTTGAGGAAGCGGCGGATCGTGGCATCAACCATCACATTCTGACGGTATTCAGCCGGCGACTTTGCGAACCAGCGCGACTTCCAGTCGCGGATCACGCCAAGGCGGT
>JAQBQU010000014.1 GCA_028286865.1 Candidatus Kaiserbacteria bacterium | reverse complement strand
TTCAAAGACGGTGACACCATTGAAGTCGACACGTCGAAAGGCACGGCGCGAAAAATATGACATTCGAAAAGCCGTACCGGCAAGAAGGGACAACGGGTATGTACCAGAGCCTCTTGTGGTGCCTTGCGGTCGTTGGATCACGGAGCGGTTACGTCGGCGAAAGCTGGGGAGAATTTTATACGTACTTCAAAAAGAATTTCATGGGTGTCCTGTGGGACGAGAGCGGGATGGAGCGAGTAGCGCGCAAGGTCATCCGACTCTCGGAGCACGGCATTCCGCCGGAGTGGGATGCGGCTTGGACCCGCATTGATGCAATGCTCACGCATGAGGCGCACGCGATCGCACAGCTCGATCTCTCTGCAATGTCTCTCGCCGAATTGCGTGCGGCCTACGATCGCATGTTCGCGCTTGATCAGGAGATGTGGGCGATCTCGATCTTTATCGACACCTTTGATCCCGGCTTCGACCGGGCAGAGATCGAGCGCATACAACAGATGTACGGGTTCACCGATCATGAGCTGCAGGTCTTGCTCACGCCGCGTGAACCGTCGTACCTCTCCGAATGGGGACACGCGCTCACGCAACTGCGTGCGGGCACACTCTTGCGCAGCGACCTGCACGACCGGTTCTTTTGGTTCGCGACCAACTACTCCAGCTTTTCGGAACTCACTGACGTGCTCATTGAGAACTCGGTAGGGCATACAGAAGACGACATATTCGTTTCGCCCGAGGAAGAGGAGCGGACCACTCTTGCCGCACACGGGCTCAATGAGAATCCGCTGGCGTTCTTCCGCTCGCTCACGACATGGCGCGATACGCGCAAGCGACTCAACTACACCGGCATCTACGGGCTCGTGCGCATTCTGCGCGAAGTGATGCTCAGACACTCGATCGACCCGGTTCTCGTGAACGGAGTTCGTATCGACCAGATCGATGCGCTCTTCGCCGGGGAACTCTCGAATGAAGCGGTCCGTTCGCAATGCGAAGACAGTGTTCTGCTGCACGTGACCGCCGACGGACGTTTCGAATTCACGTACGGAAACGAAGCGAAACTTCTCTGGGATTCTTTGACAGCAGCGGAGAGCACTGACGTCAGCGAACTGAAAGGAATGATCGCCTCAAAGGGGAAGGCGACGGGCACCGTTCGCGTCGTGCTCGAAGCGCATCACGAAAGTGCGAAAGCGATGCAAGCGGGGGACATTCTTATCACTTCGATGACGCGGCCGGAATTCGTGCCGCTGATGAAACTCGCAGGCGCGATCGTCACCAATGAAGGCGGGATCACATCGCATGCGGCGATCGTGAGCCGCGAACTCAAGAAGCCCTGCATCATCGGGACCAAGATCGCCACTCAGGTATTCAAAGACGGCGACGTTGTGGAAGTGGATGCGTTCAGCGGTATCGTTCGCAGGATCTAACCGCGGCGCTTGCCGTGAAACTGCTTATGCACTTCGCTCAGGTGCCTGTCGGTCACGTGAGTGTAGACCTGGGTCGTAGAAATATTTGCGTGGCCGAGGAGCGCTTGGACCGAGCGGAGGTCGGCGCCATTGCTTAAGAGATCGGTCGCGAATGAGTGACGGATCACGTGGGGAGTGACCTTGCGGGTGATACCTGCTTTGATCGCATATTGTTTCACCAAGCGCTCGACCGAGCGGGGAGTGAGACGATGCAGATCCTTGTCTGCGCCTTTCTTATCGGATTTCTTCGCGAACTTCGCTCCGTAGCTCACGAAGAGCGCATCTGACATATCGCCGCGCTTCTTTATATATGCAGCGACCGCTTTCTTCGCTTCGGGAGAGAGAAAGACCACGCGCACTTTTTCTCCTTTGCCGCGCACCGAGAATTCATCGCGCGTGAGATCGAGATCCTGATTGAGATTGCAGAGTTCGGATACGCGAAGGCCGGTAGAAAAAAGTAGTTCAAGAATTGCGCGATCGCGCAGCGCGGGGAGCGTTTCACCTTGCGGTGCTTTCATAATACGGTTGAGCTCGTCGACGGTGATGAGGTCGAGATCGCGCCCGCCGACTTTCGCGAGTTCAATGCGTTCCGGATTGAGACTTTCGACATCACGCTTGCGCAGGAATTTGAGGAATGCGCGCAGTGCGATGAGATGATAGTTCTGCGTGTTCTTTTTCATCGTCCCCGCGACCCCGGCCGAGCGATTCAAATTGATGCGAAATTCGCGCACCATGGTCTCGGTGATATCTCCCGGCTTCGTGACCTTTGCCTGTGTAAAAAAGCGGGTGAGATAGCGGTCGTAATTTTCGACCGTCTTCACTCCGCGCCCCTTTTCGATCTCGAGATATTCGAGGAACTGAGACTTGAGTTCCTTGAGGTCAGCAGCCATTAATATAAGTATACGATATTGTGCGACGCATCACTCATCCTTTAGATATTTCTTCTTTTTGAGCTTTTCAGGGAGATACGATTCAGTGTCGTACATCTTGTATCCCTTATGGTAGCCGAGGTCTTTCATCAGCTTCGTCGGCGCATTGCGCACATTCATCGGTATCGGGAGATTGCCGAATTTCTTCACATCATCGAGCGCTTCGAATATCGCATCGTATGAGCGGCGATCTTTTTTACTCTGAGCCAGGTACGCAACGCCGTGCGCGAGATTGATGGTCGCTTCCGGGTATCCGATCTTATTCACCGCCTCGAAGACCGCGTTGGCGACGACGAGCGCGGTCGGCTGTGCGAGCCCGATGTCTTCGCTCGCGAAGATCACCATCCTGCGTGCGATGAATTTCGGATCCTCTCCGGCGTCCACCATGCGCGCCAGATAATAGAGCGCGGCATCGGGTTGTGATGCACGCATCGATTTTATGAATGCCGAGATCGTATTGTAGTGCTCGTCGCCTTTTTTATCGTAGCGAAGATGTTTGGATTGCACCGCTTCTTTGAGGGTGTCGAGCGTCACTTTTCCGTAGAGCGCTTCTGCGGTCTCGAGCGCGGTGATGGCTTGGCGCGCGTCGCCGGATGCGAGACGGATGAGCCAGTCGCGCGCATCCTTCGGCATTTTTATTTTGGTGCGCTTGAGAATTTTCTCCATCTCATTTTCATTGTGCTCATTGAGCACGAAGACACGACATCGCGAGAGCAGCGGAGAAATTATTTCAAATGACGGATTCTCAGTCGTGGCGCCGATGAGGGTGATGTCACCGCGCTCGACGAAGGGGAGCAGGAAATCCTGCTGCGCTTTATTGAAGCGATGTATCTCATCGACGAATAATATCTTCGGCTTGTCCATTCCTAAGGTCGGCGTGCGAGATGCACGGGTGCCGAGCACTTTGCGGATATCGTCTTTGCCGGCCTCGACCGCGGAGAGTTCAAAGAAATCAGCATCGAGCGCATTGGCATAGATGCGCGCAAGGGTGGTCTTGCCGCTTCCGGGCGGCCCCCAAAGTATGAATGAGAACAACTCCTTCTTTTCTATCGCAACGCGCAAGGGCTTGCCCTCGCCGGTGAGATGCTCTTGGCCCACGAATTCGCTCAATATTTTCGGCCTGATACGTGATGCCAGCGGTTCCATATATCCACTGTATCAAATTGATGTTTCTGGCGCGCTAATCCATGACAGTTATCCCATTCCCCGACTATTCACACCTTGCGCGAATCGAGGGAGACGCTATTCTATAGCTATGAATACCAACACAAAAAATACTGTCATTTGGGCAGTTGTCGTACTCGTAGTTATTATCGGCGGATACTTTATTTATAAGTCCACTTCAGCAGCTCCTGCCACGACCACTGCTGCGGCGACCACCACGACCGCAACCACAGTAGACCCCAACCAGGTCCAGGCACAGGAAGTGACTGCCGGCACCGGCGCTCAGGCAAAGCCTGGAGACACGGTATCGGTCCTCTACGTCGGTCAATTGCAGGACGGCACCGTCTTCGACAGCTCAGCTGCTCACAACAACCAGCCCCTTACCTTCGTTCTCGGCGCTCAGGGCTTGATCCCGGGCTTCCAGATCGGTGTTAACGGTATGAAGGAGGGCGGAGAGCGCTTGCTCGCCATCCCACCGGCCCTCGGTTACGGCACTACCTCGGTCAAGGATGCATCCGGCAAGGAGATCATCCCGGCCAATGCGACCATCGTCTTCGACGTCAAGCTCGTCAAAGTACAGCCTGCGACCTCTACACCAGCAAAATAGGCTTATTTTAAGCCCCGAAAAGCGCCTCTGAGAAGAGGCGCTTTTTAATTACCCCTCAGAGGGCCCGCACGGGCCAAATCTTGCAAAAAGCGAGGTAATATGCTAATATTCTGGCATGCTCACGAAGCGAAAGAAGGCAAACGAGATCACGAAGACACAGCGCCATGACACCGATACGGGGTCTCCCGAGGTGCAGGTGGCCATTTTGACGCGCCGGATCGAGGAATTGTCCGCTCATTTGAACAAAAACAACAAGGACAAGCACTCCCGCCGCGGTCTTTTGGGCCTTGTGGCTGACCGAAGAAAGCATTTGAAGTATCTTGAAGGCACCAACAAGCGCGCATACGGCACGCTCGTCAAGAAACTCGGTCTCAAGAAATAGAAGCCAACGGCTTCTATTTTCTTTTTGCTCAACTTTTTCGATCATCTTGACTTCACGGGCATACTTTATAAAGAGGGTAGACGCTTTTATTGTCTGCTCGGCATAGCTCTTAATTTATATGGCAATCATCAAACATCCTGAACAGCGTGTCGGCGTTTTCATCGACACACAGAACCTCTACCACAGCGCGAAGAACCTCTATCATGCGCGCGTTAACTTCGGCAACCTTCTGAAGGATTCCGTGGCCGGCAGACGCCTTATCCGCGCCCGGGCATACGTGGTAACGACAGAAAGCGGCGAAGAACAAGGCTTTTTTGAAGCTTTGGGCAAAATAGGCATCGAAACACGCACCAAAGACCTCCAGATATTCTTTGGCGGCGCTAAAAAGGCCGACTGGGACGTCGGAATGGCGGTCGACGCCATCACGATGGCACCAAAACTCGACACGGTGATACTTTTCACCGGAGACGGGGACTTCATTCCACTCGTCGAATACTTGCGAACACACGGCGGCTGCCAAGTGGAGGTCGTTTCATTCGGCCGCTCGACATCGGGCAAGCTCAAAGAGGCGACCGATCACTTTCTGGACCTCGATGCCGACCCGCGCCGCTACCTCATGAACTATCGCGGGGGAGCGCGCCGCGGAGCAGGTACCAAATTCGCCGACGACGCGCCCACGACCGAAAATCAGGCTGAAAAAGAGATCGCCGAGATCTCGAAGATCACCGGCGTTGAGTAATTCTTTCCTCGCGTGACGACCAATAGGCGAGTGCTATGAACACGAAGCCGATGAGCCCCGTTATGACTTCGGGCACGTCGACATACAGGCTCGCGAGCATCGTGAGCGCGAGTGCGAATATCGCGTAGTGCGCTCCGTGTTCAAGATAGGGGAGGGTCTCGAGTGTTTTGGCGCGCACGAGCGAGACAGTGAAGGCGCGTACATAGAGCGCTCCGATGCCGAGGCCCGCGATAATGACCGGCAAGAGCGAGGTGATAGCGAAGGCTCCCACCACACCATCGAGAGAGAATGCCGAGTCGAGAACGTTGAGATATATAAAGAGCGAAAGGCCCGCCCGTGTGGCATTGGCGTCGAGCTCGAATGACTGCGTGAAGCCTTCCATAATAATAAAGAGGATCATACCGATGACTCCGGCGCTCAGGATGGTTGCCGCTTCGTACGAGGCAAAGAACGCGCTCGTCAATAATATCGAGAGAACAAGGCCTATTTCGATCGCCTCGATGCCGCCCCAGCGTGAGAAATGCCGCTCGATACTTTTGATCCAGTGGACTGTCTTTTTCCGGTCAAAGAAATATTTTAAGGATACGAGCATGAGAAAGGTCGCGCCGAAGGCAGCGATGGCCGCATGTGCATGCTGCAGTGCGGCTCCGTACGCGCGACTGTCAAAGAGCGCGAGCTTCGCGACGGCGATCGGGGACAGGGCTGCAGCTGCGGCCACGATAAAAAGCGGGAGGATGAGTCGCGTACCAAACACCGCGACCGGTATGCCCCACAACATAAAGCGGCTCTGCCACAAGGGATTCATGCGGGAAAGCACCTTTGCATTCACGACCGCGTTATCAAAAGAGAGCGTGGTCTCAAGGACCGCCAAAAGCGCAACGAGGATGAGCGCCTGCACTCCGCCCCACAGCCAGATACCCGCTGCGGCGACAAGCGCGACTGCGCTCGGAAATACGAATAGTTTCCACATGCGGGCATCCTAGCACGCGCCCTATCGGTCGCGATGAACGAAGGAGAGTACGGCGAGCTGCCCGAGAAGCAAAAGTGCGAGGCTCGGAAGTTCAAAATTGCCGAGCATCGTGAAGTTCTGATTGATCTTCCAGCGGATCCACAGCTCGAGCAGGACGATAACGAAGAACAGTACGGCGGAGAAGATCGTCGAGGCCATGGTGATGCGATAAATAAAGGATTCGCGTGAATGTTTGTTCATGTCGAAACAATAACACGATATGGTATAGTCAATTTATTAGTAAATAGCCGTGGTGCCCGGATAGGCAGTGCAGCCAAATAATGGCTCGCTACTGAAATCCTGGCATCACCCAATACAATGGAAAAGAAAGTATATGAGCTCCAGATAGGAGGTCAGACCATGTCCGCAGAGTTCAACACGTGGGCGGATCAGGCCAACGGATCGGTCTTGCTCCGCTACGGCAACAGCGCGGTCCTCGCGACCGCGGTGATGGGAAGCAAGGAAAGTTCTCTCGATTATTTCCCGCTCTCCGTCGAATACGAGGAAAAATTCTATGCAGCGGGCGCCATCTTGGGCTCGCGCTTTATGCGCCGCGAAGGTCGCCCTTCAGAAGAGGCGGTGCTCTCGGGACGCATCGTCGACCGCACCATCCGCCCGCTGTTTCCTGCGGGACTCAAGCGCGACGTTCAGGTGATCATCTCGGTACTTTCGATCGAGGATTATGATACCGACCTTCTCGCGGTAAACGCGGCATCGCTCGCGCTGGCGACATCCGACATTCCGTGGAATGGCCCGGTATCTGCAGTGCGTCTTGAACAGGGAGAAGAAGCAGGAACATTCATCGTCAATCCGACCTATAAGGAGCGCGAAGCGGAAGGCTCTCGCATGGATCTTCTTGCCTGCGGCAAAGACGGTCTCATCAACATGATCGAAGTGGGCGCGAACGAAGTCTCGGAGGAGCTGCTCGCAAAAGGATTCGCTCAGGTCTCTGAAGAGATCGAAAAGATCCAGGCATGGCAGAAAATGATCGTCGCTGAACGCGGCAAGGTAAAGCAGGTATTCACGGCTCCGGCGGTCACTCCCGAAGTAGAGGCCGCATTCACCGAACTCATCGTTCCAAAGCTCGAAGAAGCGATATTCGGATCGACTGATGGGAATATCGGCAAAAAGAAGATGGGCGCGCTCAAAAGCGAATGGATCAAAGCCGCGCTCGAGCGCTTCCCTGAGGTGAAGGCGGGCCTTCTCGACAATCACTACGAAGAGCATGTGAACAATTACATTCACGAAGAAGCGATCAAGAATGACCGTCGTGCCGACGGCAGAAAGATGGATGAGATCCGACCGCTGTTCGCTCAGGCCGGCGGACTTTCTCCGGTCGTACACGGCTCCGGCGTCTTTTATCGCGGTGCGACTCACGTACTCGGCGTACTTACACTCGGGGGGCCGGGCGACTCCCAGCTCGTGGACACCATCGAGTACCAGGAAGCGAAGAAGAACTTCATGCTCCATTACAACTTTCCGCCGTTCTCGGTCGGAGAAACCGGTCGTATGGGTGGAACGAACCGCCGCATGATCGGCCACGGCGCACTTGCTGAAAAGGCACTTCGTGCGGTCCTTCCTGCAAAGGAAGTCTTTCCGTACACCATCCGTATCGTCGCCGAATCTCTTGCTTCCAATGGTTCCACTTCGATGGCCTCTGTGTGTGCAGGTACGCTCGCGATGATGGACGCCGGAGTTCCTATCAAGCGTCCGGTCGCCGGTATCGCGATGGGCATGATGAGCGATGCAACGGGTGCATATAAGGTGCTCACGGATATCCAGGGTCCGGAAGATCATCATGGAGATATGGACTTCAAGGTCGCCGGTACTACTGAAGGGGTCACTGCAGTCCAGATGGATGTGAAAGTGGAAGGGGTGCCCTTGAAGGTCCTCGAAGAAGCATTCGTGCAGGCCAAAAAGGCGCGCATGCAGATCCTTGAGGTCATCACCACAGAAATTCCCGCTCCACGTGCCGACATATCTCCGCGCGCTCCGAAGATCCTTACCATGCACGTGAAGGTCGACCAGATCGGCCTCGTGATCGGCCCGGGCGGCAAGATGATCAATGGCATCCGCGAGCGCACGCTCGCTGACGACATCACGATCGAAGACGACGGAACGATATTCATCACCGGACGGGGTGGCGCTGCAGAAGCCGCGCTCAAGGAGATCCAGGACCTCACCCGCGAATTCATGGTGGGCGACAAATTTGAAGGTGAAGTGGTGCGCATGATGGACTTCGGCGCCTTCGTGAAGATCGGAGCGAACGCCGACGGCTTGGTGCACGTATCCGAGGTGGCGCCGTTCCGGATCAACAATATTTCCGAGGCGCTCCATATCGGCGACATGGTCCCGGTCGTACTCAAGGAAATAGATGAGAAAGGACGCTATAATCTCTCTATCAAAGCTGCTGATCCGGACTGGGCCTCACGTAAAGGACTCAAGCCGTCAGCCGGTGGAGACGATCATGGAGCCCGAAAATCATTCACACCCCGACGCTAATACTCCCGCCTCCGGAAGCCCAGCCGGCGCGCCTCTTCCCACACCGGGAGCGGGCGCGCCGGCTTCTTCCGTACCTACCCCTGCCGCGGGAGATATCAAGAACGACATCGCGAAAATATTGCAGAACGTGAAGCTTCCGGAGAGGCGTGAGGGAGGACTCTCGCAGGACAAGAAGCGCGTGATCGAAGTGAAATCATTCGACACGGTGCTCGGCGGCGACGTGCGCGCCGACATCGCTCAAAAGAAAAGCGCCGCTGAGACAGTGCCTCCGGTGATACCGGCGGCGCCGGTGAATCCCAAGGACCCGGAAGACGACGGATCGGTCAAAGCGCTCCACACGTTTAAACAGGATCTGCAGCACGTAGTGCGCGATAACAAGATATCGGTCGTACGCGCGGCATCGCTCGAGCAGCAGAAGATGCGCCCCGGACCGATCGAGAGTAATTTTGCACCTCAGAAGCACCGCTCATACGCGGGCGTCATCGTGACCGCGATCGTACTTTTGGTCCTCGGTGTCGCGGCGATCTTCGGTGTCTTGTATGTGATGGGCCAAAGCGCGTCCCCCGTCTCGGTCCAGACATCGAACTCGCTCGTCTTTGCGGAGCAGACACTTTCATATCCGGTCGACGGAAAATCCGCGAATTCGATCAGGACTGAGCTCGCGCTCGCGCGCAACGGCGGCTCATCATCGCTCGGCTCGATCAAGCAGATCGTTCCGACGATCCAGACCGGGTCCCTTGATGCGCAAGGGAAGCCCGTCGTGCGCCCGATCACGCTCGCCGAATTCTTTACCGCCATCGGCGCGAATCCTCCGGCGGATCTCTTGCGCGCGCTCGGAAGCGATTTCTTTTTTGGCATCCATACGGTCGATAAGAACGCGCCGGTCCTGGTGATACCGGTAACCTCGTATGATCGCGCATTCGCGGGCATGCTCTCGTGGGAGGCGCACATGAACGCCGACCTCTCGCCTATATTCACCGCTGTCCCGATGACAACCGTTGATGCGGCAGGACTTCCGGCGACACGCACGTTCGTCGACGATGTGACGCACAATTACGATGTACGCGAGCTCAAAGATAATTCCGGAGCGGTCGAACTCTACTACTCGTTCCCGACCCGCGGCATTCTCGTCATTGCGGAGAGTCCGTATACCTTCACCGAAATACTGAGCCGCCTGCAGGCGGGGAAGCGTCTCTAGCGCAGGTATCTACACGTGAATTTAATCTATCGGTAAGGTATACTCGGCGCATGAGAAATATTCCACAAGGCGACATGGAGGAACTCCGTGAGGCGCTCGAGATACAAAAGGCAGATCTAGAAGAGGAGCTGGCGAGTCATGGCCGAGTACAAAGTGAGACGGGTGATTGGCAGGGGGCATCGGTCGGATTCGAGGGAGAGGAATCGGATCCCAACGATGTCGCCGATCAGATCGAGGAATTAGCGACCAACGTTCCGCTCGTTGAAGAACTCGAATCAAAACACCTCGATGTCGTCGAGGCGCTCGAAAAAATGGATAACGGCCTCTACGGTATCTGCGAAGCATCCGGAGAACCGATCCCGCTCGACCGCCTGAAGGCCAATCCGTCTGCTCGTACGCTCCTTGAGTACGCGGACGATCTGTAGAATCCCCAGTTTCCTTTAGTTGAGGCGCCCTTCTGGGGCGTCTCTTGGTATTATATTTTCATGAACTTCGCCCGGGTATTCGGTGCGCAGCCGTCCTTGCCCGCGGCTCATCTCGTTTCCGTGGAAGCCGACATCGGACGAGGACTCCATGCATTCAATGTCGTCGGACTTCCCGACAAGGCGGTCGAAGAGGCGCGTGACCGCGTGGCCTCCGCCATCAAGAACAGCGGACTCACTTCGCCGAAATCCACCAATAAGAAGATCGTGATATCCCTCGCTCCTGCGGAACTCAAAAAGGAGGGTGCCGCATTCGATCTGCCGGTCGCGCTTTCGTACTTGCTGGCGGCCGAGGAATTCAAATTCGATCCCGCCGGCAAATTATTCGCCGGAGAGCTCGCACTCGACGGCACACTTCGTCCGATCCGCGGCACGCTCTCCATAGCACTCCTTGCGCGCGAGAAACAACTCACACAGCTCTTCATTCCGGCGGAAAATGCCGATGAAGCGGCACTTGTTTCGGGTATCTCGGTCTTTCCCGTGCGCACCCTTTCGGACATCCTCGCGCATCTCGATGAAAAAGTAGAATACGCGATCCCCTCACACACGGCACCGGTATACGAAGCGTCGGAGCACGAGGACCCTGTTTCACTTTCTGATATACGCGGGCAGGAGAGCGCCAAGCGAGGACTCGAGATCGCCGCAGCGGGGCGTCACAACATCGCGCTCTATGGCCCGCCCGGCACCGGCAAGACCATGCTCGCGCGTGCCGCGCGAGCACTTCTGCCTGATCTTTCGGAGAACGAGATGATCGAGGTCACCGCCATCCATTCTCTCGCGGGCATAGCGGAAGGCGCAGTACGCCGTCCTCCCTTCCGCTCTCCGCATCACACCTCATCATATGCGTCACTTATCGGCGGCGGCACGATCCCTCGGCCGGGAGAAGTCACGCTCGCTCACAGAGGAGTTCTGTTTCTCGACGAGTTTCCTGAATTTCACCGCGATGTGGTGAATGCTCTTCGTGAACCGCTCGAAGATTCGCAGGTATCGGTTGCACGTGCGCGCGGCTCAGCGACCTTCCCGGCGAATTTCATGCTCGTCGCGGCGCTCAATCCGTGTCCGTGCGGCAAATACGGCACGCGCGATTGCCGCTGCATGCCCAATGCGATCGACCGCTATCGTCGGAAGATCTCCGGTCCCGTCGCGGACCGCATCGACATGTGGGTGCAGGTAGGCGATATGCCGCCGGAAACGCTCGCCATCAAACTGAAGGGGGAGGATGGGCAGACACAAAAAGCACGCGATCGAATTCGTACTGCACGCGAGCGGCAAGAAGCGCGCTTCACTACCTCCAAACACATGTCGACCAATGCTGATATGGGTCCCAAAGAGATCGAATCACTTTCCAAACTTTCCGCTGAAGCCGAACGCACACTCGTGAGCGCGGCGAAGCAGATGAAACTTTCCGCGCGCGGCTATCACCGCACCATCAAACTCGCTCGCACCATAGCGGACCTCGGCGGCTCCGACTCGATCGAGCCTGCACACATGCTCGAAGCGCTCCAATATCGCCAACGCGAGCTCTAGGTATTCAGGTATACGGTCGCACTGAGGCAGGGGAGAAAAGATTGTTTCACCAACAGCGAAGACATTCCCGGAAGGGGTCCTAAAATAAAAAAACGGCCGGGGATTCCCGGCCGTTTTGATCTGCAGAAAGAGCGAGAGGATCAGCTGGCGGCTTTCGATGTCTGAGCCTCAAGCGCGAGCCGCATCGCGCGAAGCTGCGGATACGCGATGTGGTCCGACTCCTCGAACGCCGACCGGTATCCGGTCGCGTTGTACATCATTCGCATGTCGAGCAAAAGATGCAGCTCAAGTCCGATGACTCCATACGGCTGTGGATTCTCTTTCAAGAGCCGCAGCAGATTGATACGGAGCTCATCGTGAAGCTGCGGCTTGTTGCAGTGCTTCCAGTCGAGAATATCGCGGAAGCGGCTTTCCTCGGGCTGCAGGTGTGCGTTGCGAAGGCGGTCGGCGATATTGTTCCGCATCGCTGCAGTGAAAAAGCCGGGCGATCCATCGTGCTTGTCGTTGCCGAAGTAGGCGACGAACGCGCGTTCGGTGAATGCCGCGACATGCAGCGCGCGGGCAAGACCTTTGCCGGCCCCGATCTCTTGCTGCGGGCGCAAAAGCAGATAGTGAACGCGATCGGTCAGCATGTCCTCCATGCGACGATTGGGAAAGTCCAACATGAGCAGCCTCCTTGGCGTTTATATTCAGACTCAATTATACCATATAATAGATAAAAAGCAATCAGTGAAAAAGCGCCCTGTTGGGCGCTTTTCCGGGGCAGAGAAGTCGCATTAGAACGGATTGCGGATGCCGTTGCGGATCTCGAAGTGGACGTGAGGCCCGGTGGCTTCGCCCGTCTCGCCGACGTTGCCGACGACCTGGCCTTGTACCACGCGCTGGCCGACCGATACCGTGACCTTGGAGAGGTGCGAGTAGAGCGTCTGCGAGCCGTTGCTGTGCGAGATAACGACGTAGCTGCCGTAGCCGCCGTTGTATCCGCCGGACTTTGCGACGACGACCGAGCCGTCGGCAGATGCCATGACCGGAAGTGCTCTGCCGCCGTACGGAGCGAGGTCGACCGCGTTGTAGCCGTGAATGCCCTGGGTCTGCACGTAGGTCCCGGCCTGGAGCGGTGAAATGTAGTAGCTCACCTCAGCTGCCGTTCCTACGGGGCCCACATTGTGCGACGGCTCCGCCGGATTGTTCGCGTCCGCCACGATGCGGCCCGAGGCGGTCGTACCCTTGAGGACCCTGGTCGTGGAGGTCTTCACTGCCGCAGAGGCGGGGACTTCGCCGTCCGGGATGAGGATGTTCGCACCGACGGCGAGGGTTGTCTCGTCGATACCGTTGTAATTGGCGATGTCGGCGGCGTCTGCACTGTAACGCTTGGCGATAGCGGCGATGGTGTCGCCCTTTTTGACGGTGTATTTCACGCTTGTGATCGGGAGAATGGTGAGGATCTGGCCGGTCTTAAGCTTCGAGGACTTCGTGAGGTCGTTGGCCCAAATGATCGTGTTGGGGGACACATTGAAGTGATCCGCAACGCTTGCAATGGTGTCTCCCGCTTGTACCGCGTACGTACTGATCGTGCCGTTCTTCGGCTTTTCGATGTCGGCGATGGTCCCCGAGGGACCTTCCTGAGGCAGAAGCGCGGAATCATCGACGATGGCGATGGCAGCGCTACCGCGTGTCGGCGAGGGATCGATATTGGTGGCAGGCTTGAGGAGATCCATGGTCTGGACGTTGCCCGAGGTGGTAGCGGGAATAGTATCGGCGGAAGCGGTATTGCTCTTGATAGAAGCCAAAATAACGCTTAAGACCGACGCCCGAGCGACTGCCGGAACGAATGTTCCGAGGATAAGCATCAAGGAAATGAGGGAGATCGTCGCGTGCACGAATCGACCCTTACCGTATTTCGTCTTGGGAGCGCCGCTACGCTTCTCCGAAGAGTTCTTTTTATTCCCTAAAATAGGTCAGATTGGAAGACCTTTTGTCGTCGCTCATTCGCAAGAGTGAAAGTGAACTTTCTCTCTTCGCTCATTGAGCTAGACAATAAGCCTTATTCTATCGATAGCACGGGCAGTTAGGCTGGAATTTGGCTTTAAACCTCACTTATTTGGGAGATCGCCTTTTCAGGAATCGGTTTGTGCTACCGTTCTATTCACCCTACCAGGGGAGGATTCATCGTCAATTCATACTATATTGCAGGAGGGGATAACTATTTTGTCAAAAAGTGACAAAAAGCGTATAAAACCTTGGCTTACGGCCACATTTTGCATGTTATAGTCATGCAATGGACCACCTCGAAGGACTCAATATACAACAAAAACAGGCAGTGTTACATACCGAAGGACCGCTTTTGATCGTGGCGGGTGCCGGAGCCGGAAAGACCAAGACCATCACCCATCGCATCGCCCATTTGATCGACAAAGGGATACCGGCGCGGCAGATACTGGCGGTTACTTTTACCAATAAGGCGGCCGGAGAGATGCGCGAACGGGTACGGAAGCTCGTCCCGGAGACCTCGGGCATGCCGATCGTGTCGACCTTCCATGCGCTCGGCGTGCGATTGCTCCGGGAGTTCCACGCAGAAGCGGGGCTGCCGCGCGGATTCAGTATTTGGGACCGCGACGACAGCGTGCGCGCGGTGAAGCAGGCACTCGAGAAGCTCGGCATCGAGAACTGGACGCCGCGGGCGATCCTCAGCGGCATCTCGCGTGAAAAAGGGGACGGGACCTCGGTATCGGAGTATCAGGCAAAGGCGCGGACCTTCCGCGAGCGGGCCGTAGCCCAGGCATGGGAGATCTACGAGAAGCTTCTCAAAGAAGAGGAGGCGCTCGACTTCGATGACCTTTTATACAGAACGCTGCACATGCTCCGCTCGTCGGAACACACGCGCTCACTACTGCAGAATCGCTGGAAGTACATCACGATCGACGAATATCAGGATACCAACCGCTCGCAGTACGAGATCGCGCGCATCCTCGCGGGTGCGACGTGCAATATATGCGTCGTGGGTGACACCGACCAGAACATCTACAGCTGGCGCGGTGCCGACATCGAACACCTGCTCGGATTCGAAGATAATTTCCCCGGAGCACAGGTGGTGCTTCTCGAGCAGAACTATCGCTCGACTTCGACCATTTTGACTGCGGCGAATTCGGTCATCGAGAAGAACGTTCGCCGCCGCCCGAAGCGACTCTTCACTGAGAATATCGTGGGCGAAGCGATCACGCTCTACGGTGCGCGCAACGAGATCGATGAGGCGTGGTTCGTGGCGCAATCGGCACTGAAACTTGTGGAGACCGGCACCTCGCCCTCGAATATCGCGGTCTTATATCGCGAGAACTTCCAATCACGCGCACTCGAAGAGGCACTGCTCCATCACAATGTCCCGTACCGTGTGCTCGGCACGCGATTCTTTGAACGCAAGGAGGTAAAAGACACGCTCTCGTACCTGCGCGCCGCAATGAACGACAAGAATAAGATCGATATCGGACGCATCATATCCGTGCCGCCGCGCGGGATAGGCAAAGTGACGCTCGATAAAGTACTCGCCGGAGATGATGCCGCGCTCCCGGCCGCCGCGCGCGCCAAGGTCGCCAACTTTCGCGACATCTTAGTGCGCATCAAGCATGCGATCAATACACTGCCCGCATCCGAAGCGGTACGCTACGCGGTCGAGGCAAGCGGCATCGAGAACATGTACAAAAATGCGGACGACGGCGAGGAGCGCCTCGGCAACATCCGCGAACTCGTGAACCTCGCGACCAAATTCGATTCGGACACGTGTCCGGAGGGAATGGAAAAACTGCTCGAAGAGGCTGCGCTCCAGAGCGACCAGGACCAGATCAAAGACGAAGTGAGCGCGGTATCGCTCATGACGGTGCATGCTTCAAAAGGCCTTGAATTCGACGCGGTATTCATTACAGGGCTTGAACAGGGGCTTTTTCCGTCGACGCGTGAAGACGAGAAACGCGACCCCGAAGAGGACCGCCGGCTCTTTTATGTCGCCCTCACGCGCGCGCGCAAACGACTGTATCTCAGCTATGCTGCGGAGCGTATGAAATACGGCTCCCGCGAATACACGCTGCCATCGGAATTCCTCGAAGATATCGATGCGCGTCTTATGAACACCATTGCTCCCTCGGTTCGCAAGCGATCACTGCTCGACGACGATGAGACATACATTATATGAAGGGCGCACGACTCGGTCAGCATTTCCTCATACATTCGTGGGCAGCGCGTACGCTCGCGCATGCGGTAGAACCGCTGGAAGGGGAAGTGATCGTGGAAGTGGGCCCCGGCAAAGGCGTACTCACACGAGAACTTCTTACTTTGGGCCCCGTGATCGCGATCGAAAAAGACGAGGCACTCGTGACACTTCTCAATGAGACATTCGCCGCGGAGATATCGAGCGGAAAGCTCACGATCGTTTCAGACGATATCCGCAACGTGACGCCCGCATCACTCGGCATCTCTCGATACATTGTTGCCGCAAATATTCCGTATTACATCACCGGCGAGATCATCCGTCAGTTCCTCACCGCAAAAGATAAGCCGCGGGCAATGGCACTGCTTATTCAAAAAGAGGTCGCGCAGCGCATCACGGGAGTAAAGGAAAGTATTTTGTCGCTCTCAGTGAAGGCCTTCGGCGTGCCCAAGATCATCGCCAAGGTCTCGAAGACGCATTTCTCGCCGCCACCGTCGGTAGATTCTGCGATACTCGCTATTACCGATATTTCGGGAACTTTTTTTGACACTATCACCGAAGAGCAATTCTTCACGGTCGTTCGCGCCGGATTCGCATCAAAGCGAAAGTTCGTCGCGAACAATCTTGCGGTCGTGTTCGAGAAAGAAAAGGTGATCGCTGCGATGAGCGAGTGCGGGATACCTGAGAAAGCGCGGGCGGAGGATATTAAGATCGGGGAGTGGAAGCTTCTTACGGAGAAATTGTACTAGCCTACTGTTGCGAAGGTCACAAATAATTTCTTCGCCGTCGCTCAGAAATTTTTCTGACCACGGCTCGCGACCTCGCCTACTGGCTCGGTAACGCTCCGCCTGACCTCTCGCATAAAAACAGCACGAAGGTGCTGTTTTTATTGCTGAGAGGTCCCAAGCATCATAATTGCGGTTCCAGGAAATACGTTGATCGGTTCGATGGAGACGATGCAATAGTAGGGAGCGCCCGCAAGACCCAAGAGCCACTGACCGGAGTGCGTCGGCGGACCGTTGCGATAGGTTTGCGTCGACGGGGTCCATATATACGGGCCGCCGATAGGAGGCCCGATGAACGCATAGATAGCACCGTTGTAGCAGGGGATGACGAGTGCGGCCTGCCCGCCGAACGGGAATGCAAAGGCGCTCAGCGGGAAAAGAAATGTCAGGAGAGCGGAAGCGATCAGTGCACGCATACGGACAGTATACGATATCAATACGGTATACTTTCTCTCATGGAGCCCTTCATCGATAAGAGCGGGTACACTCCCCGAACAGCGGCGCCGCAGGGAATGGGGGCGGCGGAATGGCTCAGTACTCATATATACACGAGCGCGTGCGTGGGCGCGGGAATACTTCTCGTGCTTGGCGCCATTGTCGTGAAGAGCCACGTGCCGGCATCCGCTACCAATACGCTGCAGGTATGGGGCGGCGGTGACGGTACACTGGTCAACTCATCTTCGTACGGGGAACAAAACCCGGTACTGACGAATCTTTCCTCCGGAGGCTCCGGCGGCAACACTGCCATTTCTCTCACTCCGATCCCGGTACATACCGTCGCAGTGAGCCAAAATACTGGTGATTCATTCGACGTGCAGGCATGGGCTACTTCGATGGGTGTCGGAACTCAGCCAAATGCTTCGGTTTCAGGTACCACAACAGCAGATACTTCGATACATGCCTCATATCAGTTCATCCCTCAGGGGCTTATCAGTACGACTTCACCTGGCCGAACGCGCAGCGCGGCGCAACAGGCACTGTATGAATACGGCAACAACGCGGGAGGGTATATACAAACATACGAAAGCGGTCGCCAAAATACATCTTCTATCTTAAAAGATCAGGCAGTCGACCGCCAAAATACCCAAAAAGGACGGGCCGTAAAGGATATCGGCGATGCGCTCAAAGCGGTCGGTGTATCACTTCAGACCATGGACGGGGTGCCCGATGCGGCCAAAACCCTCAATCAGGCGCTCGCTGCCGGCTATATCGACATCGGCGAGAAGCTCAGCGCCGTCCCCGACGCTCCCGGCGATGACACGTTCATCGCGGCGATCAAGGCATATGACACTTCCGTCGAGACATTCACCAAGAAATACGTCGCGCTCGCGCAATATCTTTCGCTCTCGGGCGTTGTGTTCGCTCCGGGAGATCCGGGAAGCGTATTTACATTCTCGGGAGGCGGCGGTATCTGAAAAAAGGGGAGCAACTGAGCCATTCACGCTGCGTGCGGTGATATACTTCTAGTGTGCGCGTATTGCAACACATCACTCTCACTCCCATGTCAGTAGCTGCCATGCTCTCTGTGATTGCACTCCTGAGCGTTTCCGCGTGGCGCATTACCGGATCCATGCAACCCGAACCTTCGGTCGCGGTAGCGGAGGTGGCATCGAGTGATACGGATGTCTCCGCAGGAGACGCCGCGACGCAACAACAGGAAAAACTTCTTTTGGGGCAGAGCACGGTCGTCGGGGTCGACGCATCGAACACTTCGAACACTGATCCGATCGCTATGATCGGGCCGATGGTAACTGCCCAGCTCGTGGGCCAGTACGCGGGACTTCAGGATCAGGGAACATACTCCTCGAGTACCGCCGCGCTCGCGGCCGGAAATGTAGCCGCCAATATGCGCGCCGTCGTATCGTATAAGACGTACGCCCTCGCCGACCTCAAGACCGACACCGACACCTCATACCAGCGCATGCTCACGTATCGCGCGGATCTGCGCACCGCATTTGCGCCTCTTTTGAAGAACACTCTCTCCGAGCTCGACCTTTTTGCAAAATACGAAGAGACGAGCGATCCCACGTACCTCACCCAGCTGCGCGCAGCTGCGGTCAATTACGATGAGGCGATCGCACTCACCGCACACGTGGTGGTCCCGCGCGATGCGGTCAACTATCACCTGAGTGTGCTCAATGCGATGAGCGAATTCTCTGCGACTATCGAAGCGATGTCGGTCCACGGTGAAGATGCGCTCGCGAGCGCTGCGCTTTTGCGCACGTATAATAAGGCAGAAGCGGACATGTACAATTCATTCAACGCGCTCGGCTCGTACTACTCCCAAAAAACACCATGAGATATTCGCGCATAATACTGTCGGCCGCGGCGATACTCGCCCTGCCTTTTCTTGCATCCGCACAGACCGATACGACGAACACGGTCACTGCGACCGCTGATTATTCGAGCACGTATGCGTTCCAAAAAGACGGCGTCTTCGGCTGCAACCTCAACGGAGCGTATTCGATGAGCGTCGGCTCTCTCTCCGCCACCGGCGGCGCGTACGTGCCGGTCAACGACGCGGCGGTGACCCTCAACACGGGATATCTTGTGTATAAGGAGTGTGTATTGCGCGGCATCGTCGATCGTCAGCGCGAAGGCGTGACATCGGCGCTCACCAAGCAGATGACCGTGGTCTATACCTCAGGACGCAACGGCCAGGCGCAGTTTTTACAAAGTATTCCTCAGGAGAGCACCGCGTTCTGGACGAAATCCGTGGTGAACAGCTTGCAGGGCAGTACGCTCAGCGCCGTGAACCCGGCTTTCAAAGCATCCATACAGCGAGCCATTGCACAGGGATACTCCGCGAGCATCAACGCCCGCGCGCAGTCGCTCGCGTGCCCGTATACCGGAGACCTCAAGGCGCTCGAGACCAATCCGACGCAATCATTCAGTTGGGCGGGCCTCGCATCCTTGATGAATCCGAACTGCTTGCCGTATTTCGCCGCAATTCGGGCAAATGGCGTTGTGATGGGCGATGCTGCTTCGGGGTGGAACGACCAGATGACACAGGTCGGGTGGGGCAACGGCACATATCCGGTACAGACCGTGGATGAGAACGGCAACATCATCACCGTGACACCGGGAGCGATCGTGAGTTCCAACATTCAGCAGGCGCTCCAGACCGGCTTCCGCCAGCTCGAGAATGCCAACGACATCGATCAGATGGTGGGCGCGCTTTTTGCGGGCATCACTTCGCAGGTGACCGGAGACAACAGGGGACTCATCGGACTCACTCAGCGGACCGGCTCGCAGGCATCGTATCTCGATCAGGTCGCGAGCGAATCCGCCGCCGGTATCCGCAACAGCGCTCTCAATGCCGCCATCACGATACTCGGCGCCAACCGCACGATCGAGCAGGGCTACCTCGCCGCAATGCAGGCGATCGGCACCGTACTCACCAACACGATCAATTCGCTTCGCAGCAAAGAAAATATCTGCTGGAACGCGATCATCCAAAATGTGTGCACATCGGGAACACTGAAATCCGACAACACCTGCACCGCTGTCGCACAAGGGTGCACCACCGACGCCGAGGGAGTGCGGACCTGCCCTTCGGCGATCACCCTCAAGATCGCCACCTCCACCGTCTTTTCTCAAGCGATCGTCGACGGACAGATCACGCCGCTCGCGAACGCGACCGTGGCCAATATCAATAGCTCCAATACTGCGCTTACCCTCATCAATCAGCTGCTCACCGGAGTGACCAATACAACCTCGCTCGATGCGCAACGCATCGCACTCCAGCAGCTCGATACGCTCGTCTCTCAGCACAAGCTGCACACGCAATACGATCAGCAGGCGGCAGAGCAGTCGAAGACCACGATCACGGGATCCATGACGCAGCTTTTGAGCGACACGGTTGCCAACTGGACAGGAGCGGGGAGCGACGGCACCGCGAATGCGGCATGGGACGGTACGACCTATCCGGCGGTCGGCTGGTGCAATGTGAGCAACCAAACCACGATCCAGGCGTGGATCCAGAAGTGGAAGAAATAATATGCGGCGTGAGTTTAAAAAAAGAGTATGGAACGTGGGGATGGCGGCCTTGTTCTGTGTATCAATTATGTTCCTGCCGCATCAAACTATGGCAGCAACTGCACAGAGCTATTGTGATAGTCAGGGGAGCACCGCGCTCGGCATCCGATCGCAACTGACATCGAATGCAGACGGCACATATACATGTACCGTGGATGCTGACGGGCAAACACAAAGAACAAATCTCGATCAGAATGGCAATATTATAAATAATGCCGACGGGACAGGGACAACGGTCGATAACGTTGCCGGTACACAATCATATGACGCAGCAGGCAAACGAACAGATAAGAGCCCGACTTCCTGCTCCGGCATACTCACATCGATTCTCAACCCCGGAGTTTGTATCACTCGTGCGCTTTTCGCCGGCATTGCGTCTTTCCTGATCTTCATCGGGGTCGAATGCCTGACGGCGAGCGGTCTTCTTTTTGAAAGTGTCCTCAACTACACGGTCGTGAGCTTTCAAACGCCGATGTATGCGAGCATAGCGACGGCCGTAAATAACGCATGGACCGTTTTCCGGGACATCTCGAATATTCTCATCATCGGATTCTTCACATTTATTGCGATCTCGACAATTCTTGGGATCACTGAATATGGCGCAAAAAAATTACTTTCCCGCGTCCTTATCGTCGCCGTTCTGATCAACTTCAGCCTTCTCTTCACGAAGCTCGTTATAGACGGATCGAACTTCACCGCCTTCCAGTTCTACAGTGCCTCGATCTCAAACGCGGATAAATCAGCAGGGGTTAAGTCCGACAAAGACATATTGGCGGGGAGCGGGGCTAACAGTACTACGCAGCTAACCGCCCCCGGTATCGCCGGCACGTTCATCCAGTATCTTGGTGTGACCGGATTTGCCGATTCATATAATGCGGTTCGTGCGGCCCAGGAGGCCAATGATGATGCGTCGACCGGGCTCGTGATCGGCGTGCTCTCATTCGTATTCCTCATCGCCACAGCGCTTGTTTTCCTTTACGGTTCATTCATTCTTTTAGCTCGAGCGATCCTATTTATTGTCCTCCTCGTTACATCCTCTCTCGCTTTCGCTACATATTTGATCCCCAAACTTTCCGATAACTATGGCTGGAGCAAGTGGTGGAGCGCACTGCTGAAAAATGCGATCTTGGCCCCGATACTGATGATGATGTTGTGGGTGACGCTTACGGTGTCCGCCGGGATCAGCGCCACCATAGGACATGCCGGCACGATCGGCGGGCTTGCCCAGAACCCGACTGCCTCAGGAAACATTACGGCGCTGCTCAACTTTGTGATCATCCTCGGCCTTCTCTTTGCATCCTTTAAACTTTCGAGCAAATTCTCAAGCGGCATCGGCGGATTCAACTTCGCCGCAATGATACCAGGACTCGGTCTCGCGATGGGCGCTCGCGTAGCAGCGTTTGGTGGCAGGCAGCTTCTTGGCCGACCTGCAATGGCTATAAGTAACCGCATGGCCGAGGCCTCGAAGGACGGCAAGCGTTCAGACTTCTCAAGACAATTATTCGATTTCGGCTCACAACGATTTAAGGGCGTTGCGAAGAGCGATTTCAATGCGATGCGCTCTCCGCTTGGTAATGCCGTTGCCGCCGGCACCGGCCTAAAGGTTGATGCGCTTGCCGGCAGTAAGCTGGGAGGATTCCTCGGTGAGCAAGAAAAGAAGGCTCACGCGATCGCAGAGCAGGCAAGAAGGATCACACCGGACAAGCACGAGAAAGAAGCAGCAGACGGTAAGGCAATTGCTGAGGAGATCCGAAAGAATGTTGACCTGAGCACGCAACACAACCGCGCGACAGAGATACACGAAGGCGCCAAGAATGAGGAGCAGGCGGCTAAAAACAGTCTCGCAACCACTCAGGACAATCACGCTCAAGAA
This sequence comes from Candidatus Kaiserbacteria bacterium, assembly GCA_028286865.1. GTDB lineage: Bacteria > Patescibacteriota > Minisyncoccia > Phycocordibacterales > UBA2100 > UBA10103. The sequence continues at coordinate 17,268 of JAQBQU010000014.1, read as the reverse complement.
ATGAAGGCTCTTCATACGGAGCTCGAACGAGCTCGGCACGCGGCTGATACGGGAACCGGCACACAAGCTGATGCGGACACAGCACAACAAAATATAATCAATGCGAGAAATCGACATGCGCAAGCGATCTCGGAGCAGACAGCAAAGATCAAGGAAGCAAGTGCGGCGGTTACGGGCACGCGAGGCGAAGTCGAAAGAATTGAGGACTTTGGAAAAGTGCTGGCTAAAGCGAGAGGAACCATCAATGAGAACACTCGCACGGCGAGTGCACTTGCAGGAGATCTGGCTCGAAATAGGTTCACGAGTGTCTTTTACACGGAAAGAGAAAATGAACATCTTGCGCACCTCGCGGATCACGAGGTCGGGCATCAGGATAAGAAAAAGAAGTTTAAGGATTTCGCTGAAGCGATCCAAGAGGCCGGGGGAACAACCCCTGCCCCTGCTCCTGCAGCCGAGCCCGCGCAGGCAGACAATCATGCAGCTGCGCCCGCAGCCGCAGCTGATCACCCCCCTGCAGCCGATAATCATGGTCCCGCCGCTCATTAAAAAAATATATGGATGAAACCAACGAATTCAAAGAAGCGATAAAGCAACGGTTCCTGAGCCTGCCTAAAGTCGTACAACGTGCGATCACATCTGCTGATGTTGCGAAACAAATGCGGGAACTTGCCGATGCGCATAAGCTCCACCTGGATCAGTGGGAATCTCTCGAAAACGAAGTGCAGCTTACGCTTCTGGGTATTCATTCGGGCGGGGATCTGGTAAAAAATATTGAAAAAACAGTTGGAATAGACCAGACGGCAGCAGAAGCCCTTGCGACTGACATTTCACGCGTTGTTTTCGACCCGGTGCGTAAAGAACTGGAACGCGAGCTTGATCATCCGGATGCCGTGGCAGTGAAGACGACCGGGGTAGAGGACATGCAGAGGCAGGAACTCGCAAAAGCTGAGAATCAGCCGGTCCCGACAGCGACGACCACTCCAATCACTCCGAGCGTAACATCCGCTCCTTCAATAGTTCCCGGGACTCCGCCTGCCCCCGCTCCGACGGCGACCGTTGAGCGTGCACCGATCTCTCCGACATACGTACCCGCCACTCCAAGCCACGAGCGAAAGACGATAGAAGGCGATCCGTATCGCGAACAACTGAAATAGCCCCCACTTCATTCGTTTTTTCGTCGGCGCGCATGCGCGGACTGCTATACTATATATGTATGCAGTTCCAGGTTCCTCAATTTATTGAAGTGGAGGACAAGATCATCGGTCCGTTCACGTTCAAACAGTTCGTATTCATGGCAGGCGGCCTCGGTATGACCTATGTTTTGTGGCGACTCTTGCCTTTTTTCCTAGCGATCCCGCTGATCGTCGGTGTCATCGCGCTCGCTGCTGCGCTCGCGTTCTTCCAGGTCAACGGCAGGCCCTTTATTTTGGCTCTGGAGAACGGTTTTTACTACTTTTTGCATCCGAAGCTCTATCTCTGGAACAATGTGACCAAGAAAAAGGCTGTCGTTCGTCAGGAGGCGGTGACAAAAACGGCTGAAGTCTATATTCCGAAGCTCACCGACAGCCGTCTTCATGAGCTCGCGTGGAGCCTCGACATCAAGGAGCGCGTCGCGGCCGGCACCGCCGCCGAAGAAGAGCGCGAGGACACGCAGCGCGGCAACGTAGCCCCGATGCGCACCGCACAAGATGTTCTATCGTCCATTCGAGAGCGTACAATTCAATAATATGCCGACCGATACATCACCGCGCACCAATTCTAAATCGACACAGGATTTCGTGCCGATCTCTGAGGTGCGCGACGGTGTCGTCATGCTCAAAGACGGGGGACTGCGCGCGATACTCCTCGCATCGTCGATCAACTTCGCATTGAAATCCGAAGACGAACAGACCGCGTTCATCGTCCAGTTCCAGAATTTCCTCAACTCACTCGATTTTTCGGTACAGATCTTCGTGCAATCGCGCATGCTCGACATCCGTCCGTACGTAGCAACGCTCGAAGCCGCATACAAAGAACAGCTCGACGACCTGATGCGCATCCAGATACGTGAATACATCGAGTTCGTGAAGAGCTTCACCGAGGCGGCGAATATCATGACCAAGAACTTCTTCGTTGTCGTGCCGTACGCACCCACTATCTCGAAAAAGGGTAGCGGGCTCACCAGCATGCTCCCGTTCGGGAAGAAGCAGTCTTCCGAGGAGGAGAATAAGTCGTTCGAGGAACAGGTCTCCCAGCTTGAGCAGCGTATCGGGATCGTGCAGCAGGGACTTATCCGCACCGGTGTAAGAACCGTACAACTCGGCACCGAAGAGGCGATAGAATTGCTCTACAAGATGTTCAACCCGGGCGAGGACGGCAAACCGATGCCGGTCCCCGGCGCACAATAATATGGCATTTTCAGATCTACTGCCGTTCGGCAACAAGAACAAAACAGCAATGGCGGATATCCTGCCGGTCTTGCCGGACGAGATCTATCAGACAGGGGTATTGAATCTGCAGGATGTGATAGCGCCCCACGCGCTCAAGGTCAATTCCCGCGAGCTCGATCTGGGTGAAAAGATCGCGCGCACCTTCTTCGTGATCTCGTATCCGCGCTTTCTTACGACCGGATGGTTCGCGCCGATCATCAACATGGACAAAGTGATCGATATTTCCGTATTCATCCACCCGATGGATACCAATGAGATGCTCCGCAAATTCCAGAAGAAGGTCGCCGAGGTACAAAGCCAGATCGCGACACGCGAACAGAAGGGGATCGTGCGCGATCCGATGCTCGACACCGCGTATTCCGACCTCGAACAACTCCGCGACAGCCTCCAGCAGGCACAGGAGCGCATCTTCGATGTCGGCCTCTACCTCACGATCTACGGCAATACCCGCGAAGAAATAGATAAGACCGAAAGCGAAGTTCGCTCGATACTTGAATCGCGTCTGGTGTATATCCGCCCGGCGCTCTTCCAGCAGGAACAGGGCTTCCGCTCGGTATTGCCACTCGCGACCGATGAGCTCAACGTGCACACCAAGCTCAATTCAGCGCCGCTTTCCTCGATATTTCCGTTCATTTCATTCGACCTCACATCGGATCGCGGTATTCTCTACGGCATCAATCGCCATAATTCATCTCTCATTCTCTTCGACCGCTTCTCGCTCGAGAACTACAACTCCGTGACCTTCGCGAAATCCGGCGCCGGAAAATCCTATACGACCAAGCTCGAGATATTGCGAAGCCTTATGTTCGATACGGAAGTGATCGTTATCGACCCTGAACGCGAATACGAGTACCTCGCGGAGACCGTCGGCGGCCGCTATTTTAATATTTCGCTCTCGTCAGAGCACCACATCAATCCGTTCGATCTTGCAGTACCGCGCGAAGATGAGGCGCCCGCAGATATTTTGCGCAACAACATCATCACGCTCGTCGGACTCTTTCGCATTATGTTAGGCGGCCTCACTCCGGAAGAGGATGCGATCATCGACAAGGCGATCACCGAGACATACGCGCTCAAAGACATCACCGCCGATGCGAATTTTGCCGCGGTGGAGCCCCCGCTTCTTTCCGACTTTGAGCTCGTGCTCTCGGGTATGGAAGGATCGGAGTCTCTCGTACAGCGTTTGAGCAAATACACGAAGGGGACATGGTCGGGCTTTATGAATCGTCCGACGAACGTCGATATGAATAAAAAGCTCGTTGTATTCTCCGTGCGCGACATGGAAGACGACCTCAAGCCGGTGGCTATGTACATCATTACGCACCACATCTGGAATCAGGTGCGTAAAGAGCTCCGCAAGCGACTGCTGGTCATCGACGAGGCATGGTGGATGATGCGCTCCGAAGACACCGCATCGTTCCTTTTCTCTATCGCCAAGCGCGGACGCAAATACTATCTCGGTATCTCCACGATCACCCAAGACGTCTCGGACTTCTTGAACTCTCCGTACGGCATTCCGATGATCACCAACTCATCGATCCAGCTCTTACTGCGACAGTCGCCGACATCGGTCGACCTGGTGCAATCTACCTTCAAGCTCTCCGATGAAGAAAAATACCTGCTCCTCGAATCCGATGTGGGGGAGGGGATATTTTTCGCGGGACTCAAGCACGTGGCGCTCAAGATCATCGCGTCATATACCGAAGACCAGATCATTACTTCTGACCCGTCGCAGATACTTGCGATCAAAAAAGCGAAACAGGACCTCGAGTCGATCGAGCCAACTCCGTACACTCCGCAAGCCGCACCGGCCGCACACGCGCCGGGTTCCGATACCGCTACCGTCGGTAGCTCCCTTAACAGCGGCGCCTTGCGGGAAGTATGAGGAACGCCCTACTCTTCGCGCTGATACTCTTCGTGGCCGTGCCCGCATACGCACAATTCTCGATACCGGGCGCTGATTCCGCGGTCTCTATTTCTACGGCTCCGGCATATCCGGGCCCGAATGCATCCGTCACTCTGACCGTACAAAGTGCCCTCTATGATGTCGGGAACGGGACCATCACATGGACCGCGGGAGGGAGGGTCATCGCGCAGGGCGTCGGTGCGACCGAGGCGCACATTGTGACGGGACCTATCGGAAGCGCGACCCAGGTGCAGGTGACGGTGTCGGGGGATAACGGCACCGCGTCGCGCGCCATCACCATCACACCGGCATCGATCGACCTCTTGTGGGAATCTGACTCCTATACGCCGCCCTTCTACCGGGGGCGAGCACTTTCCTCGGCGGGCAGCTCAGTCACGGTCGTGGCGATCCCGCATCTCGTACGCTCCGGAAGCGCCATCCCACCGGAGACGCTCACGTACACCTGGAAAAAAGACGGGGCTGTCGTTTCCTCCGCATCCGGACGCGGGAAGTCGACCGCGGTCTTCGACGGCCCGATGCTCTATGGGACGAGCGCAATATCGGTCACCGCGGCATCTTCCGACGGCACGCTCGCGGCAAATGGCATCCTCCGTATCCCGGACACAGCACCCCGGCTCATGCTCTATGAAGATACGCCGCTCTTCGGTATTCTCTATAATAAGGCCCTCGTAAACACCACCTATATTCCCGAGACCGAAATGTCGTTCACTGTCGTGCCGTTCTTTGGCCCGACAGTAAGTGCTACGGATCCTCGTCTTGAATACGCATGGACCGTCAACGGCACCTCGGTCACTCCGGATCCCGCAAAGCCGTACGAGATCACGATCAATGCGGAAAAATCCACCGGCATCGCGAATATCGGGCTCGAGCTGACTCATTCGACCAATTATTTCCTTGATGCGCAGGGCTCGTGGGGGATCACCTTCTCCAACAGCGCCGCACGGGGAGGGAGCGGGGGAGCGGCCGATCCATTCCATCAATAGATACTATGAACACTGCAAATCACATCGTCAGATATCTTGCCGCCGCCATCATCGTAGCCCTTATCGGCGGGCTCATCGGCTGGTACGTCTTTGTACACCGCCAGGTGGCCGCGACCGATGCGACCGATGCCGCCCGCGGCTTCGGGCAGACAAGCTCGTTCGGAGCGAGCAACGGGAGCACCTTCCAGAATACGGCGGCAGGTTTCCAGAGCAGCTCAAGCACTGTTGCGACCGGGGCGACCGGCACACAAGCGCCGCGACTGTGGCAAGTGACATCCTCTCCGGTGGCAGGGATGGGCTTCATCGCTTCAACAACGCGCCTCAATTTCGTCGAGCGGGCCACCGGAAATGTTCTGGAAGCGGACGCCTCACAAACGAAAGTGACGCGTCTCACGAATACACTTTTTGCAAAGATCTATGAGGCGCGCTTTACCCAGTCGGGACAAGTGCTTTTGCGCGCGGTGACCGAAGGCGGGGCGGTGACCACGTTCTTAGGAACGATGGCGACGAGCTCGTCGGACCAGATCAATGTACCGGTCGCTCTTACCGGTATCTATCTTGCACAGAATATCCGCACTGTTGCCGTCCGTGACTCATCCGCGCAGCTCTTCTTCATCTCCCCGCTCAGCGGGGGAGCGAGCGGTATCACGACCGATTGGAAAGGAGTGGTGCAGAAGAAAATATTCTCCTCTGCGCTCGTGGGCTGGCAGGCGCGATGGCTCAATGACGGAAAAATATATCTTGTGCAGAACGCCACCGACAATGTGAACGGCTCCGCGTTCCAGCTTGGTGCCACGGGCACTCTCACGCCGCTCTTGACCACACTTCCGGGCCTTACCGTCCTCCCGCGATCGGGGTCATCCGCACTTTTGTACAGCACCTCGGACAACGGCACGCTCACCCTCTTTGCTAAAGCGAGCGCTTCGGAGAATGCGGTCGCACTTCCGATACATACGGTGGCGGATAAGTGCGTCTGGTCGCCGTGGACGGAGCTTGTCGCATACTGCGCCGTGCCCGCATCGGTCGGCACGAACACCTTTCTGCAAGACTGGTATGCGGGAGCAGTGCACACGCAGGACTCGTGGTGGAAAGTGGACGTTACGGCGGGTACCGCCGAGCAGTTGTACGCGACGGATCCGAAATACGCACTCGATGTGCAGGATCCGGTCATTGACCTCGGCGGAGCATACATCGCGTTCATCAATAACCTTGACCGTTCGCTCTGGATGCTCAAAATAGACAAATAATATGCGCTTTTTCAGACTCTTTCTCTATGTACTTGTGCTGACCGGTCTCTCGGCCGGCACCGCTCACGCGGCGACGCCGGGTTTCTTTCCGCTTGCCGATTCGTCTCAATCGCCGATGCTGAATTCCGCCTATCAATCGGGAAATCTCGGGCAGTATGTGAACACGCTTTTCAAAATATCGCTCTCCGTCGGCGCGATCTTGGCGGTGATGCGCATCGCATATGCGGGCTATCTGTATATGGGCAGCGATATGTGGGGGAACAAGCAGAAAGCAAAAGAGGTCCTCGGCGATGTGACGCTCGGGATCCTCCTCTTGCTTTCTATCTATCTCATTTTGGGCCAGATCAATCCGCAGCTTTTGAATTTGAATATTCTCAACAGCGTACAGCAGTCACAAGCGGCACCCGCATCGAGTGCAGCCCAAGCGCCGGTGAGCACATACGGCGGTATTCCTGCGGCTACTCAGAATGTAAATGGTGTGCCGGTCGACCAAATGGGGAATCCTATCAACTGAGGACTATATCGCGTCGGCAGTGTATTTGATGACAACGCGACGCGTGCGACCCTCTCCGAGAGATTCGGTCTTTACGTTCGGAGCATTCTGAAGCGTTGTGTGCACGATGAGTCGCTCGTATGCGCTCATCGGAGTCAGCTCGACATCGTATTGAAACGAGCGCGCGCGCTCCGCCATCATGAGCGCTTTCGTTTCGATATCTTTGATCTGCTTCGTTCGATGCTCGTTGATGTCGATGAGGAACATTTTTGCCTCACCCTCCTGGGGTACGATGCGCTTCTCGGCGATCTTTTTTACGAGCATATCGATAGCCTGGATCGTATCGCCATGACTACCGAGAAATGGCCGCGGGTCTTCGGCCTCGATCGCGAATATCGTCTGGCCGGCGACCTCTGAGCGTTGAACCCCTTTATAGGGGAACCCGAGCGCATCGAGAAATTCCTTGAGGATGAGTTCGATTCCCTCGTTCATGCTTGGCACTATACCACCGTACGGCGGTATCCTCAAAAGCCCCCTATTTTGAGCCGTGGAATCGGCGTCCCGTCACGAGTTCCTGGCAGATCATAAATGCGCTGCTCGTCACCCAGTAGAGCGTTGCGGCGGCGGCGATCGTGACTCCGATCACGCCGACAATGAGCGGCAAGACGTACCGCGCCTGAAGGTCAAAGCTCTTCGCCATATCATTGGAGAACGAGGCTTCCGCTGCGGTCTTTTCCCCGCGGGGTCCCATAGAAAGGCGCGTATAGATGAACTGCATGATCATCGCGAGAAATGCGAGTACGATGTTTCGCTTGCTCATATCGATGAGTCCGAGAAAATGCATGTTCACCACATCCGGCACATGCACGAATGAGTAGAGGATCGCACCGTTGATGACGGGAAGCCCGGCGCGTGTGAAGGCCCAGTAGAGCCCGAGAAGTATCGGAAGCTGGATGAGCATGAGCAGAAGTCCGGCGAAGGGTCGTATGTTGCGCTCTTTGTAGAGTGCAAATATCGCAGCGCTCTGCTCTGCCGGCTTTTCTTTGAGGCGCGCCTTGATCGCTTCGATCTCCGGAGCGACTTTCTTCATTGCCATCTGTGCCTGGATCGCACGCTTTGAAAGGGGAAAGAGGATCACGCGCACGATGATCGTCACGATAATGACCGCAATACCGGCATCATGCGAAGGGAAGAGGTCGATGAAGAAAATGAGCGCGTTGTAGATCGGGTTGTATATAACGGCGTGGAAAAGTAGTGAGATCATAGTGTGACGATTGTATCGCGTAACGCGATGGGTGTATATGCGGGCGCTTTAGCGTATCTTTGCGGCGATCTTCTCGATATCAGCGCGAATGTCGGCCAAGTCCGCCTGCGCAGCCTCGCGCTTTGCATGGAATATATAGACACCCGGTCGAAGCAGGGGGATATGAGCGCGAAGTGCTTCCCGGCAGCGACGGCGTATTAAGTTACGCTTCACCGCGAGCTTAGAGACCTTTTTAGATACCACGCAGGCACACTGGATGTGTGCACTGCTCGGGGACAACGATAGGGAGAAGAGGTCGCCCGAAATACGGCGCGCGCCTGAAATAGCTCGTATTTGAGCCCCGGAAATGCGGTTTTGCTTAGGCATATGGAACCGCTTTAAGCGGAAAATTAGACCGCGAGCTTGGCGCGACCCTTGGCGCGTCGGCGCTGGAGCATCTTGCGTCCACCCGGGGTGCGGGTACGGCCGAGGAAGCCGTGTGCGGTCGCTCGCTTTCGCTTCTTTGGTTGATACGTTCGTTTCGTGCTCATGAGCGCCACTATACCTTGTATTCCCTATATTTCAAGCTTTTTCGCTCTTCTTTGTCTAACGGAGCGAAGTCGAAACATCTTTCCTGCCGTGTCGCGCAGGCCGACGGGCCGAGCGTCAGCGCTGGCACACCAGTGCCAGACAGCGACGGCAGGGGAGATGTTTTGCGAAGCGAAGAGTTATCCACAGGTTATGAACATGTGTATAGACCCTGCGCAAGCTTACGAGGACAAAGCACCGACGTATACTGTACCCACGTGTCTCTCCTGATGAATATATGATGACGAACAGAGAATTGTGGCAAAACGCCCTGGTGCAAATAGAGCTCGGCACTACGCAAGCGTCATTCCGCACCTGGTTCCGCAATACCGACGTGGCAAGTCACGATAGTGGGGTAGTGCAGGTGGCAGTGCCTTCTAAGATCGTGAAGGAATGGCTCATGGAAAAACACCATAAGCTCATCATGAAAGCCCTCCGAAGCCTCGACACCTCGGTCCGGACCGTCGAATATGTCGTTCATCGCACCGCCCCTTCGGCCGAGCGGAAGCAACCGCGGGTGCAGCCGACCGACAACACCTCCATGGACCTCCAGCCGATGTATATCGACAAGCGCGACAACCTCAATCCGCGCTACACTTTCGAGACCTTCGTCGTGGGCCCCTTCAATCAGCTCGCACACGCGGCTTCAAAGGCAGTGCTCGAGCGTCCGGGACTCGCATACAACCCGCTTTTCATCTACGGACAGACCGGCCACGGTAAAACACACCTCATTCAGTCGATAGGGAACTACTTTAAGAAATCCCACGCCAATAAGAAGGTCATGTATGTGACCTCCGAGCGCTTCACGACGGATTTCCTCAATGCGGTGCGCACCGGACGCTCAAGTGATTTTAAGAATCAGTATCAGCAATACGACGTGCTGATCATGGATGACGTACAGCTCATTGCGAACACCGAAAAGACACAGGAAGAACTCTTTCATGTGTTCAATCGTCTCTACGACGACAATAAGCAGGTGATCTTTTCGAGCGATAAACATCCGGCACTCCTCCCGGGACTTGAAGACCGTCTCAAGGGACGCTTCTCGGCGGGAATGATCGCGGAGATACCGGAGCCCGATGTAGAGTCCAGAATAGCCATAATTAGAGCCAAGATAGAGCAGCACGGCTTTTCTATTCCTGATGACATCATTCAGTACATCGCCGAAAATGTGCGCGGCAACATCCGCGAACTCGAAGGTGTGCTCAATATGATCGTCTGCAAGTCGCAGCTGAAGGGCAAAGCGATCTCTCATGCGGACGTGCGCGCGCTCATCAAACACAATGTGAAGCCGAACAAGGGTGTTTCGATCGATGAGGTGGTGCGCCGCATTGCGACTTACTACGATGTGGCCGAGAAGAGCATCTATGAGAAGACCCGCAAGAAGGAGGTGGTGAAGCCGCGCCAGATCATTATGTACATCCTGCGCGAAGAATTTTCGGTATCGTATCCCTCAATAGGAGAGAAGCTCGGCGGACGCGACCACACGACGGTCATCCACTCGTGCGAGAAGATCAAAGAAGAGCTCAAGACCAATAATGCGCTTGAGGCCGAGATCGATCACATTCGGACCCTCATTCACGCATAATTGGGGATAACTACCGAGGATAACGTATGTATAACTACTGCTCAGAAGAAGGGACAACGACTGCTCGGCACTCGAACAAGACGGGGAGAACAGTGGGCATAACAGCGACCGGTGAGTTATCCTCATTTCAGGCACAGGTTACACGGAAGTTTTCAACAGGGGAGTGTACGGGTTTGCATGCTTTAAACACTGGGTTAAATTCACTTCTCCACAGTATCCACACCCCCAACAACACCGACAATTATTTATAAAAATGGTCCTATGAGGATAACAACTACGAAAGAGAAAATACTGAATGCGATCCTGATGGCCGAGAAGGTCACCGGAAAGAAAGAATCTCTCCCGGTACTCTCATGCATTCTCATAGAGATAATTGATGGTGAAATAACACTGAAGGCAACAAACCTTGAAGCAGGGATAGAAGCCCGTATACCGGGAGAGGTGGAGGGGGAAGGATCGATAGCGGTTCCCGCCAATATCCTCTCTCAGACAATACGCTCGATCGGGAGCGATAAGGTGACGTTCATTACGGAGGATCAGAATCTCCTGATCGAATCCCGCGGAACAAAGACACTTATCAAATCGGTCCCTCATGAGGAATTTCCCGCACTCCCAAAAAATGTTGTTAAAAATACCATCACCATTCTTCGCGACCGACTTATAAAGGGGATACAAGCGGTCTCATATGCCGCGTCTCCCTCAATGATCCGGCCTGATCTCGGGAGCATCTATATTTCTATAAAGAACGACACAATGACCTGCGTCGCGACCGATTCATTCCGTCTTGCCGAAAAAACAGTGACGGGGACGGGGGCGAAGATGAACGGCGACCTCTTGATACCGCTTAAACACGCGCTGGAGCTCTTACATGTACTTGAGCGCATCGAAGACGAGTCGGTGACACTTTCGACCGATGACGCGCAGCTCGTGGTCGTGGGAGGGGGTATCCGCTATGTCTCCCGGGTCGTGGATGCGACATTTCCGAACTATAAAGAGATCATCCCGAAGAAATCGACGACCGAAGCGACCGTACTCAAAAGCGATTTCAATGAAATGCTTCGCAAGGCGCGGGTGTTCTCGGGCAACGACTTGCACGTGGGTGTCCATGTCTATCCGAGCAAGAAGATATTTTCAGCGACCGCGCGCAGTGCTGATGTGGGAGAGATGTCGGATTCGATAGATGCGGCACTCTCGGGTGAAGACCTTGATATTAATTTTCATATCGGCTACTTATCTGATTGTGTCGGTGCGATAGAATCCGACAGTATCCTCCTCTCATTTTCCGGTGCGGGACGTCCGCTCGTCATCCACGGTGTTTCCGACCAGTCGTTCATGTACCTCGTGATGCCGCTCAATCGCTGATATGCCCTCGGACGAGGTCATAATTTCTGACCCCACATCCTTTAAAAAGAAGTGGCTCGATATACAAGCAGACGGCGCACATACGCTTCATATCGTTGTCGATTTTGACCAAACGCTCACGGCGAATACGTCCAATGAAGAGCATATTCGCAACTCAAGCTGGGGAGTGTTTGAAAGTACGCAGCTTCGCCCGAAATGGTTCGCTGAAGAGTACTTGGGAATGTTCACCAAATACAGTCCCATGCTCTGGGCCGAAACGGCTCCCATGGAAGAGCGGAACAAACAGATGGACCAGTGGTATATGGACACCCTCGATCTGGCGCAACGGGGCGATATGCGGCTCGAGGATTTTACGAAAGCGGCGAAAGCGAACATTGTGCTTCCGCGCGACGGAATGAAAGATCTTTTTCATATTGCGCGGGAACTCAAGATACCGGTGATCGTCTTCTCCGCCGGCCAGGGAGACTTCATAGAGTCATTCCTTCGCTATCACGACGTACTTTCTGATACTGTTCACGTGATCTCAAACTTCTACCGATTTGACGGGCAGGGAGCCGTCGTCGGGTATATGAACCCGATCGTGCATTCGCTCAACAAGAACGAGGGACATCCGTCGTACAACATGCACGCGCTTGCGCAGGAGCGTCCCAATATTCTGCTTATGGGAGACTTCACCCACGATATCCATATGGCAGACGGAGAGAAGCATAAGACCATTCTCTCGATGGGAATTCTCAAAGGAGAAACAGAAAAGACCGAGGACTTTAAAAAAGCGTTCGATGTGGTGATCGCGGGAGAGGGGAGCTTCCGGTATCCGGTCGAGCTGCTCGGCATGCTGAAATAATTACTGCACCGTGATGGAGACCATCTGTGTTTCGGTCGCACCCGAAGTGGTCTGGGCAACGGCTTTTATGACCGCCGGCCCCTTAGCGGTCGGCACGTACGTGATCGCGTATGGAGGCTGTGTCGAGGCCCCGATCGGGGATTCGTTGAAGAAGTAATTGATGACGACGATGTTCTGCGGGACCGGATAGTACGACGATATTGTCATCGCATTATCTGAAGCCACGAAGCTGCCGGACTGCGGAGAAAGTATGCGGAATCCTATCGGCGCGTTGGGATCCGTGGTTGAAGCCGTGGGCGCGGTGCCTCCCATGCCTTGCCCGGCGGCCCAGAGCTGGACCGGATATTCCCAATACGGATACTGCGAGTCGCCATGGCTGCCCGCAGCTCCGCTGCGCGGATTATCTTTGTTGACCCAGTAGAGAATGTCGTGAATGCCCTGCGATGAGTCGGTGTTCCAGTTGCCGTTGAGCACCGGCGGAAGCGTATCGTGCGCCGGATCCGGTGCCGGCGGAGCGAACGCTGAAGCGGGATATTTATCGGTCGCATACGACATGAAATCATGCCACATCGGCGCAATGATGAATGCGGCGATCTTCTTGGCCATCGGGGTCGCGTTGTTGTTGCCCGCCCACGCGCCGACCACGATCGACGGTGTGTAGCCGATCACCCACACATCCTTGAAGTCGTTGGTGGTACCGGTCTTGTCGGCGACGTCCTTGCCGGCAAAGTACAGCGGGGAGTCCGCACCGAATTCCGGAGTACGTGCGACGTTGTCTGAGAGGACGTCGTTGATCTGGCGCGCGATCTGCGGATCGAGGACGCGCACGCTCGCCGGCGTGTAGCTCTCGAGTACGTTGCCTTTCATGTCTTCGACACGCAGGATCCCGGTCGGCGGATTCTTCACGCCATCATTGGCGAATACGCCGTACGCTCCCGTCATCTCGAGCAGCTTCACTTCACCGCCGCCGAGGACCAGCGTGAGGCCGTAGTGCGCGGCGTCGGCGAGCGTCGTAATGCCGAGGTCCTGCGCGGTGGCGATGGAGGCTGTGATCCCGGCGAGATAGAGCACCTTGATCGCGGGCACGTTCTCGGAGATCGCGAGCGCGTTGCGAAGCTTGAGCGGCCCTTTAAAGGTGCCGTCGTAATTGGATGGTGAGTAGCACGGCGGCGTGTCGTTGGCGTAATCCGACGGTGAGCACGCGGTCGAGAACTGCGTCTGGAGGTCGAATACTACCGTGTCCGGGGTATAGCCCTTCTCAAACGCGGTCGCATACACGAACGGTTTGAACGACGAACCCGGCTGTCGCAGTGACGTGGTCACGTTGACCTTGCCGTCGATAGTGTCGTCGAAATATCCGCGCGATCCCACCATTGCCAGGATCTGCCCGGTCGTCGGATCGATCGCGACAACGCCTTCATTGGATGCGTTGAAATTCTTCTGCATGCCGGCGGCATATTTCGAGACACTGTCTTCCGCATGCTGTTGCAGGTCGTAATCAAGTGTCGTGATCACGCGCAGTCCGGTCTGATTGACCGCATCGACGCCGTACTTCTCTTCGAGGTATTCGCGTATAAAGAAGACGAAGTGCGGTGCTTTGATCCCGGCTTCCGCTTCATCCTTGAACTGCACCTGCTCGTTCATTGCCTCGGTCATTTCGTCTTTGGTGATGTAGCCGTTTATATTCATGCGTGTCAGCACGAGGTTCTTGCGGTTGTCGAGTGCCGCGCGGTGGTTGCCATACGGAGAGAAGTAGGTCGGTGCCTGGGGAAGTGCCGCAAGATACGCCGCCTGGGCGAGGTCTACATCTTTTGCATCGACTCCGAAGAAATACTGCGACGCTTCCTGGATGCCGTAGATCGTACCGCCGTACGGGTTTTCATTGAGATAGGTCTGGAGGATCTGGTCTTTCGAATAGACGCGCTCAAGGCGTACCGCCAGGATCATTTCTTTGATCTTGCGGGGGATGCTCTTGTCCTGGGTCAGGAGGGCATTTTTGACGACCTGCTGGGTGATGGTGGAACCGCCTTCGGCATAGGAACCGGTCATGACGTCGGTAATGACAGAGCGCAGGATGGCGAGCGGTCGCACGCCATGATTCTGATAGAACGTCGCATCTTCAATGGCGATGGCGGCTTTCTGGATATACGGGGAGATCTGGTCGAGCGGGACCGCGGTGCGGCGGACGTTACCGTGCACGTCGTAGAGGACGACGTTGCCGGTGCGGTCGTATATCTTGGTCGATTGTGCGACCGCGCGGTTCTCGAAATTGTCGATCGACGGGATCGGCATGAATGCCGCCCATGCGATGATGCCGCCGAGCCCGAAGAGGAGTAATGCGAAGATGCCCACGATCGTGAGACGGAGCCACTCGGGAATACGGTTGATCAGGCGGCGTGTGCGGCGCCAACGCTTCGGAGTATTCATGTGGAGTTATTTTAGCTCGATTTAACGCTCTGCGCGAAGTACGCGTGCTGCGTGAGTGCGTGCAGATGCGAGGTGTGTGATCCCGATAGCGATCGCGTCATACTCATCGTCCAGACGAATGACCTTGTCTATTTTTACAAGCATGCGCACCATCTGCGCGACCGCTTTCTTGTCGGCGCTTCCGTAACCGGTGGTCGCACTCTTGATCTCACCCGGCGTATATTCGGTGACGGCTATCCCGGCAGCGCCCGCGACCGCAAGAATTGCTCCGCGGACCTCTGCCACCCGCATCGCTGTCTTCTGGTTGTTGCTGAAATAGAGCTTTTCCATCGCAACACTATCAGGCGCATGCTGTGAAATGAGTGAAGCGCAGGCGCTCGCCACGACATTGAGGCGCTCGGTGAATTCCATCGTCGAGGAGGTCTCGATGCAGTCGGAATGGATCAAAATGTCTTTGCCCGAAGCCTCGCGCTCGACGATAGCCATACCGCAGCGGCCATACCCCGGATCGATGGCGAGCACTTTCATATATATATAGTATCAGCAAAAAGAATGCGGGCCGCCCTTCGAAGGGCGGCCCGCGGGCATTTCAGTACGCAAATGCGACCCCGTTGTCCAGTTTATGGCCAATGAACTCAAGAAAGAGCCGGATCGTCTTGGCGAGCTTTCGTAAGCTCACGAACTTACGCATCAGCGGGAGAAAATACTTCGTCACGAAGCGGATCTTTTCTCGCATCCGCTCCACGCTCCGCCCCCAATACGTCATCAGATTGTCGAGGAAGTCCATCGCTTTCTCCTCGATGGTCTCGCACGGAGCGCTTTGCAGCGAACGGAAGAACCGCCGTTCGTTCTCTGGCTTGGTTTCGTCCGGTAAGCGCACTGGCTTGGTGAGACGGCGAACATGCCGCGCGACCAGCTTGTTGAACTCCCGGGCGATCCGTTCAATGGGCCATGCTGCGCGGAAGGTTTCCGCGAGGTCATGGAGTATCATTGCCGCGATCCGATTTACGTTGCGCACGCCCCGGTACACCCAGAGCATGATGGCGCACCGCATACAGTGATCGCGTTCCGATTCTCCACTGGCCCGCTTTCGCGGACCGTGCCAGACGGTGCAGATGGCGCATGCCTTTTCGATCAGTTTGTACTCTGCGCTGTCGAGGGAATACTTTGTCGCAACAAGCGCAAGTATACCTTCGCAGCCCTCACTCTTTAGCAGAAAAGAGAACTCAGGACGAAGTGCTTCCGGGATATTCATCTTCGGAAAGAGGGCCTCGATCGGCGGGCCGAACGGTTGAAAGCGGGCACTCTCGATGCCCGCTGTTGCTAAGCTGGGCATGGAACGTACTCCTTTCATGAACGACTAACCTACCGCGACACTACCATCTACGGATGTCGAGGGCAATTGTTAGGCGGCGTTGGTGAACACGTCCTGTGTATCCTGGTAGTCGTCGATCTTAGTGAGGATCTGCATCAGTTTTTCGTTGTCTTCTTCCGTCAGCTCAACTGTGGTTGATGCTTCATATGAGCCGTCGGGCTTTTTCTCAAATGCCCACGCAGCACTTCCCGGCGCGGCCAGGGCCAAGCCCAGTTCGGATAGTAAGTGTTTCATTTCCTGAGCGGTGCGATTGCGACTATCAGTGAGTGTCGTGATGATGATGGCGCTTCCGCCCGGACCGTACGTTTCATAGGTGATGGATTCGAGCTCGCCGGCATCTTTGGAAATGCCTTTGGCAACAGCACGTTCGATCGAATCCTTCGGCATGTTCTGAGCGCGCGCCGTCTCTATAAGGGTGCGCAGCGTCGGCGACGATGTATTGCCGTCGGCGAGCTTACTCTCGACCGCGATGCGCTTGGCGAGTTTGCCCCAGGCGTTGGACTTCGCGGCATCGGCGGCACCTTTCTGGCGCTTGATCTGTGACCATTTGTTATGACCTGACATATCTACATACTACCCGCAGAGGCCGCTCGGTGCCACTTTTGTGGGCTATACTTTTGGCGTTGGTTATTAAGTAAGTATTTTTATGGATTCACTCATTGGAATGCACTCGCGCGGACGCAACCGCGCTATCGGACTACTTTTAATACGTGTCGCCGTGGGCTTGGTCTTCTTCATGCACGGGTGGTCGAAGATCCACAA
>JAQBQU010000007.1 GCA_028286865.1 Candidatus Kaiserbacteria bacterium | reverse complement strand
GGGGAGTACGCTTGTCGCCATGGAAACAATATATGTCGCGCCCGAAGACCGCAGCAAGGTCCGTCCGCTTTATCGGGGAACCCAGATAGTCTGGTACATTTTTTATGTCATCGAAACGATACTTCTCTTCCGCTTCTTATTGAAACTCATCGGGGCGAATACCGGCGCTGTTTTTACCGAGATCATTTACGGCGCAAGCTATCCGTTCGCCGCACCGTTCTTGTACGTCGTACGTTCCACGCAGGTGTCCGGCAGTGTCTTTGAATGGACGACACTCCTCGCAATGCTCGTGTATTGGGTAGTCGCCTGGGGGATAGTACGCTTGTTCGTCATGGGCAAACCGGTTTCCCGCACCGAGGCCGAAGTGAAGTTGCAGCAGCAGGACGTTGCATAGAAAATGGCGGCCATGAGCCGCCATTTCTTTTGCTTGAATGAGCGGAGGATCAGTTGAGCCGGAACTCGCCATCGATAGTCTTGATCTCGGTCGCCTTGATGAGATGTGAGTGCATCACGCGGACGATGACGGGCTTGCCGTCGAGGTTGGTCTGCCAGAAGTTCAGGTAGTCGAGGAGTTTTGGAAACTTCGGTGCCAGATCATATTGCTGCCACAGAAGCCAGTTGGAATTGATCAGCCACGGATATCCGGGCTTTGTGTACCAGATCTGTGCCGTCGTGAGCCCGAAGCCTTCAACTTGTTTTCGAAAGTCTGCCGAGACAGTCATTGAAACCCCCATTCCAGCAGGACGAGAACGTGTCCTCTAGAAGTAGACGCCTGTGAGCGGTATTGGTCAAACGGGAGCGGTGTGGATAAAGAATTGCGGTCGCTCCCAGGAGGAGCGACCGCTTCGCATCAGTACTTGAGCTGTTCGGGTGTGATCTGTAGAGCGTTGCACACGCGCACGATCTTATCCATAAGCGGTGAGGGGCGCCCGTCAGCGATGGCGTCGCTCACCAGTTCGATGCCGTGACTGACCGAGGTATTCTGTTTGTCGAAATAGCGCGCGATCGCGACGTAGTCGCTTTTCCCCAACACTCGGTGATAGAGAACTGCGTAGGATATGTACCTGATATCCCGCAGATGCGGTAGCTGCATCGTGCTGAACACCCGGTCACGTTCCGCGTTCTGGAACTGCGCCAAGATCTTTTTGATGAGCTCTTCACCCTCGGTCTTGAGAAGAGCATCGTGCTCCGCACGACGCTTGGCGTGGTCCTCCCGTTTTTTCCTCGGGAGCTTGGGAGACTTCGGAGTTAGATCCGAATCGGGAACGGGCTTTGGCGGGGCAGTACGCAAGCCGGCTTCGACCAGGATGTTGTGCAGCTTCTTACCGAGTGCTGTCTGCCCCGTGACCTTGTTGTGAGTATGCTTGCGCAGGCTCAGCACGAGTCTGCCGCTGATACCCATTTCACGACCGGTCACGACCACATCGACCTCGGCATATGTCCTGACCACGTGGGCCAAGAGCGCGACATCCACTTCGGTCGCCGTATCGTCCGCCATGGCGGCGATATCTTCGACCGTCTTTTGGCGCAGGCGACACCATGCCGAGATGATATCTCGTGCGATCGCAAGTCTCGCAGCTTCGAGCTTTTTATCGATAGCGATGTCCATGCGGCAACTCCCTCATGGTTTGTTTCGATCCTTTTTGCATCCTATTCCTCTGCGCCGTCGACCGCAACCTATACAAGAATCGCGGCCGCCCCCAGGAGGAGCGGCCGCTTCAATGTCTACAGCTTCAACTTTTCGGGATCGATACGCAGTCCGTCACAGACCGCCAGCGCCTTCCGCTTCATCACGGGCCTGCGGTCGGAGCGGAGCGCGTAGCTCACCGCATCGAGCGCATACGTGATCATGTGTACGCTGCACCTCAGGTGGCGCGCGAGGATCGACTTGTTGTGACGGTTGGCGACATGATGGAAGAGAACGGCGACGACGATCTGTCGCATCTCCACATGCTCGATGAGCAAGCTGCCGCCCATGACCATATGGTGAGGAGCGTCATCCAACAACATGAGGGTCGCGGTGATGATCGCGTCGCTCTCGAGCTCAAGACGTGAAAGACTGTCTGCACGTTGCTTTGCTCGTGCCAACGCTTTGGCACGAGATGCACGGCGCGCTTCGCCCAAAAGGCCTCTCTGTATCTTGCGGGCGTGTCCGACCCTTTTTTTGATCCGGTCGTAAGCGAGGTTTCGCAATTCCGTCATGTGTCCCGCGTTGATACCGAGGAGATCCGCGGTCGGCATGACGCCCATGTCGACATGTGTTGCGATAGTGAATGCCAGAACACCGACACTGATCCCGCAGGTCGTATCTTCGGCGAGGACCGGAATATCGTCGGCGGTGCATTTCTGGACCCGACACCAGGCGTCGATGATGCCTTTTGCCTGGGCTACTTTTTTCCCGTAGGTACCCTTGAGAGCGGTATCCATGGAGCGACTCCGTACACATGGCAGGGATATTCTTCCGGCATCCTATGCCTCTACGCTCTTACCCGCAACTTTCAAAAGAATCGCGGCCGCTCCCAGGGGGAGCGGCCGCAGGCAAGGCTTATTCATATGCCGGACGAAGAGCAGGGACAGCCTCGAGCTTTTCCCAGGCGCCGCGGTTCTTGCGGATCTGGGCTTCATAGGTCGGCAGGCTATTGTAATGCGCCGTCCGTGTTGCACGCATGATCCGCTCGATGCCTGCTTCCCGGATAAGCGCTGCCCAGAACGTATCGTTGAGCAGTGAGGTGCCGAGAAAATAGTCTTGGTAGAGCTTGTCCCATACGACTTTCTCACTTCCGATAACCACGGCGACTCTCGATACGAACGCCTGTACGAATGATGTGGCATCCGGATAAAAACTACCGCGCTTGCGCGTATGGATGCGGAAAAAGTGTTTTTTCCATTCACGTGGCGTCACATTCAGATACGGTCCGAGTATCAGATATTCGCGCATCAGCTCGAGCGTAAGGAGCTGCGTCACGCCCTCGTTGAAGAGGTTGTTGTGAACCTTGGTCGCTTCGCCGTCCATGTAGAACACTTCACGGAAACCTCCAATGGTCCGGCCGCACTCTTCGGTCGACATCTCGTCAGTGTATGTCCCGGGGTAATGCTTCTCGCCGTTGGCGGTGTGAAAGGTCTCGTGCAGCGTCGTCTCGAGGACCGAAAGTCTCAGACTGAATCCGCGCCGTGCTCGTGCGTGCAGGCCCGGTTCGAACAATGTGAACGTTCTGTTCGGATGCGTTCCTCCGCACATAAGCATCTTGGTCGTACTGTTGAACAGTGCTTCCGAGCTCACGTCGTGGGTAGGAAGACCTCGCACATCCAGACCGGTTTGGGGGATGGCGTACTTCAGCTTCAGGGTACCCATGGCGGCTAAGAGCTGACCGCCGTCGACTTTCCTGGCAAATTTTGCCACGGGTCGTTGTTCGAGCGGGAGTAAGTCGGTCATGGGCCGGCCTCCTTCATGTCTATGGGTGAACACATGCTCGCGGCATTGTGCCTACCTCAAGTGAGCGAGTCAATCAAAGTAGCTTCGGCTGGCCCGGTTTGTTGTGGCCCACGTGCTGATAGCCCTTGTCAGTGACGATGCGTCCGCGCGGGGTGCGCTCGATGAGACCGCACT
Source organism: Candidatus Kaiserbacteria bacterium (assembly GCA_028286865.1). Classification (GTDB taxonomy): domain Bacteria; phylum Patescibacteriota; class Minisyncoccia; order Phycocordibacterales; family UBA2100; genus UBA10103. The sequence goes on along the minus strand of JAQBQU010000007.1, from coordinate 66,307 downwards.
GCATAAGGTACGGCTCGTTCACTTCTTCGATGGTCGCTTCCTCTTCGGAGAGCGCAGCGGCGATGGTCTTGAGTCCCACCGGGCCGCCTTGGAATTTTTCGATAACCAGATTGAGGATGTCGCGGTCGGTCTGGTTGAGGCCGCCCTCATCGATCTCCAGAAGGGAGAGGGATTTTTTCACTGTTTTGATATCAAGGGCTTGTTCGTTGACGGCGGCGAAGTCGCGGGCGCGCTTAAGCAGGTAATTCGCCGTACGCGGTGTGGCGCGTGAACGCTTGGCGATCTCCATAAATGATTCTGCATCGGCCTCGATACCGAGGATCTTCGCGGAACGACGCAATATCTCGGCGATCTCGTGGTCGGTGTAGTACTGCAATCTGAATGTGCCGCCGGAGAATCGTGAGCGCAGCGGAGCGGAAAGCATTGAGATGCGCGTCGTCGCGGCGATGAGTGTGAATGCGGGAAGCTCGAGCTGTACCGTGCGCGCCGCGGGACCTTTACCGATCACGATATCAAGCACTCCCGCTTCCATGGCAGGGTAGAGCACCTCCTCTATCGAATGATTCAGGCGGTGTATCTCGTCGATGAAAAGCACATCACCGGGCGAAAGATTGGTGAGGATGGATGCGAGGTCGCCGACGCGCTCGATGGCCGGGCCCGAGGTGGTGCGCATGTTGGCCCCGATCTCCTTGGCCATGAGATGTGCCAGCGTCGTCTTGCCTAAGCCCGGCGGACCATATAAAAGGACGTGCTCAGGCTGATGATTACGGCCCTGGGCGGCCGTAAGGAGGATGCGGAGGTTCTCCTTGATGGCCTCCTGACCTACGTATTCCTTCCACGACTCGGGGCGGAGCGCCTGGTCGAGGCTCCGCGGTGCTTTTTCGATATGTGCGGGATCAGTGGTCATAAAATGAGGCTGTACCAAGCCCTAAAAGGGGAGGGTGCAGGCTGCTTGACAAACGCTTCTAATATGCTATACTGTATTTCAGAAGCGGAAAACATCCGCTTTTTCCATGCCTATCCTGAAGAGACGCGCAGCTTCGGGCAATGAGTGACATTATCGAGGACGTGGCGGCGCCGCTGCCATCATCCTTAGATCCCAGTTGCAACATTCTCCCGAATGCATTGCCCGAACTTGTGCATCTCTTCCTCCCCGAAACATAACACCCGATTGCGTCCGCGCAATCGGGTTTTGTGTTGTAAAAAGTTTCGGGCGTCGGCACAAAATGCCGACGCCCGAGTGATCACACGAAGAACCGAGATTCGGCGACCCACAACGCGTTCTGATATTCGCGCGCGAGGGGCAGGGGATGCGGCAAGAGATTCAATCCCGGCAATTGATCCGGGAGCACACCGAGTGTTTCCAGTTCAACGAAGCCGTGCTTGAGAAGGCGCCCGAGCGGACCGTTCGAGAAGGAATTCACATCGAACGTCTCCAGGTCGCCGATCCGCTGACGCCATCGCGATGCCCCGCGTTTCTTATCGAAAAGCGCGACCGCGGCTGCATGTGCGCCGTCCACCTCGATCTTGGCCGTGATGTTGCCCGACTCGAGTTTTTTGCCGATGAGGAATGCTTTCCAGTGCGCGGTGAGTGACGCCGCTTCGTGTTCGTGCAATTTCTTCTCGCGGACCGAAGCGAACGTGATCTTCCCGGGGTGATACAGCATCATGCCTGCCCGCTTGAGTTCGCCGCTCGGTATATCTGCGAATTTGCCGGTGCACATATCGGCAAAACTTTTCCCGCCCGCTTGCGCCATCAGGCAGAAGTCTTTGTCCGCGGCGTGCAGCTTTGCCACATCGATCGACTCCAACCAATCCTGATCGAAATGCTGTTCCGCGAATCGCGCTCCATACAAATACACGCGCCGTCGATTACTCGGACGACTGGACTTCTTCTGCTCTTGTGCCATTTCAGTACCTCTCTGCTTCCAGAGTGATACTGCCGCAGGCAATAGAAGTCAATTAAGCGATTGCCTCGAGTTCGGCCAGCCGCGCATCCACCTTCGCAATGAGAGCGGCAGCGGCGGGATACTTTGCATACGCTTCGATGTCGGTCTTGATCCCGCTGAGCTGTCCCCGAAGCCCTTCGATGTCCAGATCTTTCTTTATATACGGATCCACATCCACAAGATGCCAGTGATCCTCTGACTCATCTTTCGTGTTCCCGTAAACATATTGATGTTCTCCCAGGATGTCATACAGGTAATAGTCCTTTGACCTGAACTTGTCTTCGAAGTAGTCAAAAAGGATATTGTACTGTTCGATCTTCTCGTCGATCGCGCGCGCCGTTTTCTCGGCCTCTTCGGCGCGCCGAACGCTCGGGGTTATTGAAAAGAGCACGGGCTCTCCATCTTTTTCGCCGATGAGCATCTGCACGGATGCGCGGACGCCGCGTAGTCTGAGGTCTTCAAAAAGTCTCTTGGCGATGGCAGCTCTTTCCTGAAGAGAAACTCCGACGTCATAGAGCCAGGTGAGTTCTCCTTGGGAGAGTGCGCGGACAACCGTCTCTGTATCGGAACCTATTTGGGAAAACTTGGTTTCGCTCTGCAAAAGGTTCGCCGCATCCGGCGTTATATTTTCATGAGGGTAAAGGGGTTGTTTGAAGGGCGTTCGATCAGGGATCCTCTCCATACCTAGGCGATCGTTTCGAGCATGACCTCGTCGTTGAGGTCGACGACACGGGCGAGTTCTTCGTATGAGGTGACTCCCTGGAGGATCTTCACCGCGCCATCCTGTGCCATACGGCGGATGTTCTGATGCTTTGCGGCCTGCCAGATGTCGCGTTCCGATGAGGTGTGGCGCACGCAGTCTTCGATCTCGCGGTCCATGAGAATCACCTCCACCACCGCGACGCGGCCCTTGTATCCGAGGCCACCGCACTTCTCGCAGCCTTTTGGCAAGAACATGTGCGTGCGATCCGGCGGAAGTTCTTCGGAATGCGGAACATTTTTCAATATGAAATTCATCTTCTCGAGCACGGCTCCTTCGATAGGCGCGGGCACGCGGCACGCCGAGCAGAGCTTGCGCACGAGGCGCTGTGCCATCGCGGTGGTGACCGCAGCACCGAGCACATCGGGAGCGACGCCCATGTCGATAAGGCGGGGGAAGGTACCGGCAGCGTCGTTGGTGTGGAGAGTAGAAAATACCAAGTGACCCGTGAGCGACGCCTGCACCGCGGTCGCGGCCACTTCAGCGTCTCGGATTTCACCGACCATGATCACGTCGGGGTCTTGGCGCAGTGTGCTACGCAATCCTTGTGCGAATGAATAGTCTTTTGATACCTGTGTTTGCACGAGACCGGGAAGGTGATATTCCACTGGGTCTTCGATCGTGACGATCTTGATCTCCGGCTTTTGCACGCGTCGCAAGAATGCGTAGAGTGTAGTGGTCTTACCGGATCCGGTCGGACCTGTGTTGAGGATCATGCCGTTGGGCTTTTCGATCTCGCGGTCGAAGATGTCCATGAGGTATTTGTCGAAGCCGAGGGCTTCGATGGGCAGCGCGATGGTGGAAGGATCGAGAAGACGCATCACGATCGTCTCCGCATATGAGCCCGGGAGCACGCTCGCGCGGATCTCCACTTCTTTACCGCCGATCACGATGGAGAAGCGGCCGTCTTGTGCGGCGTTCTTTACGTTGAGCTTGAGTCCCGAGAGCAGTTTCAAGCGCGACGACACGAGCGCGTAGGTGGGCGCGTCGAATATCAGCACTTCCACCAAGACGCCGTCGAGTCGGTATCGCATACGCACGCCCTGGTCTTCCGGCTCGAGGTGCACGTCGGAAGCTCCGAGTGCTAACGCTCCGGCCATGATGATCTCAAGCACGCGAGAGATGCGGTGCGCATCTTTGCTGCCCGCGTATCCCATGATCTCGTTCTTTACGTCTGCCAATGTTTTCACTTTGGCGAGCATCTGCTGAATGGTCTCACTGGAGAGCGTGAGAATGCCCGCTTCGGTCTCGGTCGCGTATGAGATGTCGTGATAGCGATCCCATGCGTGTGCGAGCGACGCCGAGGAGACGATGAAGCGACGCACCGTGTAGCCAAGGGTTTCGAGTTTTTTCAGTGCGACGAGCGCATCGGGCCGCTCGGGGGAGCGCATACCGACGAAGAGCGCCTTGTTCACTTTATGAAAGGGCGCAATCTCAGTGGCGCGTGCTTCGACCTCGGTAACTAAGCGAAGCGCATCGGTATCGATGGATTTATTGGTGAGATCGACGTACTCGACGCCGTATTTCCGTGAGAGCATTTCGGCGAGCGCCTCTTCTTCGCGAGCGCGCAGCTCGTGCAGGCGCTCATCCTGCTTTTTCTCATTGAACTGCGTCGTCATACACATATATTGTACACTGAAGCCATGCAGATGCGCTCTCAAACCGGTGAGGAACTTCAGTCGCTCGCCGGCAGTTTTATCGCATCGCTCATGCCCGGGACTCAGGCGACACTCATCACCCTTTCCGGCGAACTCGGCGCGGGAAAAACGACCTTCGCGCAGGGAATCGCCCGGGTGCTCGGCGTGACCGAAACGGTCACGAGCCCGACGTTCGTCATTGAAAAGGTATACGATTTGCGGGACAGTCCGCCGGCTGGCGGATGGGAGCGACTCGTACATATCGATGCATATCGGCTCAATTCCTCACATGAGCTAGAGGTCTTGGGCTGGAAGGAGCTTCTGGCGGATGAGCAGAACCTGATCGTGCTCGAGTGGCCCGAACGGGTCGCGGATATCATCCCGCCGGGCGCTCATGCGCTCCGGTTCGACATCGAAAATGAAGAGCGTATCATCACCATAAATGGCCAAGAAAACCGACAGTAAGAAAGAGGCGAAGGAGAAGCCCCACGATGTTCCGGGTAAACCGGCGCGGCTCGTGCTTCTTGATTCCCACGCGATACTCCACCGCGCGTATCACGCGTTGCCCGATTTCACGAAAGGCGACGGCGAGCCTACGGGGGCACTGTACGGACTGATCCTCATGCTGCTGAAGATCAAAGACGAGCTCAAGCCTGATTACATAATCTCGGCGCGCGACCTGCCGGGGGCCACGCATCGCCACGAGATATTCGAGGCGTATAAAGCGCACCGCGTGCAGGCCGATGATGCGCTGATAGCGCAGCTCAAGAGCGCGCCAAAAGTGTTCGACGCATTCGGTATTCCGCAGTATTCGCTCGCCGGGTACGAAGCCGATGATGTGCTCGGTACCATCGTCAAGAATCTCGGCGGGCGCAGCGATATCGAGACGATCATCGCGTCGGGAGATATGGATACGCTCCAGCTCGTGAATGACCGCGTGCGCGTTTTCACCATGCGCAAAGGCATATCAGACACCGTCATCTATGATCCGGATGCGGTGCGCGCGCGATACGAGTTCGGCCCGGAGCACGTAGTGGATTACAAAGCACTCCGCGGCGATCCGTCGGACAACATTCCCGGAGTGAAGGGCATTGGAGAAAAGACCGCAACGGAGCTCATAAAGTTGTTCGGTTCGATAGAGAATATATATAAGGAGCTCGCGAAAGGCCCCGAGGCGCTCGAAAAGAAAGGCGTAAAGCCACGCGTGATACAGCTGCTTCTCGACGGCAAATCGAATGCCCAGTTCTCGAAAACACTCGCGACGATCCACTGCGATGTGCCGATCAAATTCGAACTCCCGAAGCGCTACTGGCACATGGAAGAATATACGACCACGATCGAGGCACTCCTTGATGATCTCGAGTTCCGCGCGCTCAAAGAGCGCTTGCGCCCGACACTTCACTCGGAAACGAAGGATGAAGAAACGCTCATACAAAAGGTGCAGGAGGTCGACCCGAATTCACTCGAAGAAACAGCGGTCGCACTCTGGCTTTTGCGCAGCGACACCACCACTCCCTCGATAGACGATATTTTGCAGTACGCACATACCGAGGATTTTGAACGCGCGCGTGAATTCATCTTCACGAAGCTGCGCGAGACGGGGGAGCTGATGAAAGTATACGAAACGATCGAGCGTCCGCTCATCCCGATCATCCGGCGCATGAACGTCGACGGCGTGCGCGTCGATGTGAAGTACATGCAGAAGCTCTCGAAGGAATACACCGAAGAGCTGGCGAAGATCGCGGCGCGTATCTACGGCCATGCGGGCCATGAGTTCAACATCAGTTCTCCCAAACAGCTCGGCGTTGTGCTCTACGACGAGCTGAAGATCACCCCGGCAAAACAAAAGAAGACCGCCACCGGCGCGCGCACCACTCGCGAGGAAGAGCTCGCGAAGATGTCGCACCTGCATCCGATCATCGACGACGTGCTCGCATACCGCGAACTGCAGAAGCTCCTCGGGACCTACATCGACAAGATCCCGGAGCTGGTAGCAAAAGACGGGAGGCTCCATGCCAACTTCCTCTCGGCGGGGACGACGACCGGACGCATGGCAAGTGCCAATCCGAATCTCCAGAACATCCCGATACGTACCGATTACGGCCGCCGCATCCGCAATGCCTTCTCCGCAGAGAAGGGCAATGCCATCGTCGCTATCGATTATTCCCAGATCGAGCTGCGCATCGCCGCCGGACTCTCGGGCGACGAGAAGCTCGTCCAGGTCTTCCGCGACGGACGCGATGTCCATACCGAGGTCGCGGCGCAGGTGTTCAATGTGCCGCCGGAGGCAGTGGACCGCGAGATGCGCCGCCGCGCCAAGATCATCAACTTCGGTATTCTCTACGGCATGGGAGTAAACGCGTTGCGGGCGAACTTGGGTGATTCCGTTTCTCGCGACGAAGCGGGGACATACATCGAGGAATATTTTAAGAACTTCTCCGGCGTCTCCCGCTTTGTAGAAAAAACGAAGGCCGATGCGGCGCGGCAAGGCTTCACCGAAACACTCTTCGGACGCCGCCGCTATTTCCCCGGCTTCCAGTCGTCGCTGCCCGGGCTTCGCGCACAAGCGGAGCGCATGGCGGTGAATGCGCCGATCCAGGGCACGCAGGCCGACATCATCAAGCTCGCGATGATCGCAGCGGATGCGCTCGTCGAAGAAAAGGGATGGAGAGGGGATGTGCGGCTGCTCATGCAGGTGCACGACGAACTCGTCTTCGAAGTGAAGGCGGCGAATGCCGAAGAGATCGCGCGGGAACTTCGTTCGGTCATGGAAGGAGTGGTAGACACGGCGCGGCTCAGCGGGGTCCCGATCGCGGCGGAAGCGTCGATAGGGGATAATTGGGGGGAATTGAAAAAGATCGCACGATAACATGCTGTACTTCTATACCGGTACCGATACTGAAACGATCCGCGGGAAACTCTCCGCGATCCTTGAGAAAGCGGCGCAGAAGACGGAGGTGCTCCGCATCACCGATGCGCACACGCGCAACGACCTTATCGCCGCGCTCTCCGGCGGCGGACTCTTCGGAGGTGCGCGGACTATCATGCTCGACAATGTGATGCTCAATGTCGAGATGCGCGAATACGCGCTCGATCAGGTGAAGGCCATGCGAGACAGCGTCGACACCTTCTATGTATATGAATCCGCGCTTGATGCGGCGACCCGCAAGCAGGTGGAGAAATATGCCGAAAAGAGCGAGAAGTTCGAAGTCGCGAAGACCGTCAAAAAGGACAATAGTATCTTCGAACTCGCCGCGGCACTCCAGCGCGGCAAAAAGAAGGACCTGTGGGTCGGGTATCAGCGCGAGATAGCAGCGGGAAAGGCTCCGGAAGCCATACACGGAGCGCTCTTCTGGGGGGCGAAACAGATGCTCTTACGCGAGAATTCGGCACGCGCCCGCGGACTCGTAGCCGCCTTAGCTGAGCTGCCTCACGAGGCGCGCCGCCGGGGATTTGAATTCGAATATGCACTTGAACACTTTGTGCTCAGTGTGGCGTGATATCATATTTGGCATGAGATCAAAACTGGTCACGCTCGCGTTTATCATCGCCTCCATCGTCCCGCTTTCCGCTTCCGCACAGATCAACGCCCAATCGCTCGGACTTGGTCTCGGGCTCGGTCTTGCTGCGCCGACGATCATCAATTCGCTTACGAGCAGTATGACCACCGCCGCGGACCTCATGTGTACTCCGTACTTTCAGCAGTGTCCGTGCAATATGGTGCCGGGTCCAAAGGGATGTGTCGGCGGAAAGAATACTGCAAACTGCCAGCCCGGCGTTTGTTTCGATACGACGAACGGAAGCAAGACGCTGGGTACCTGCACCGCGCAAAATAAGTGCAAAGGTGTCTCGACCTCAGGTGCAGGCGGGGGAGCCAGCTCCGGGCTCGGCCTCGATAAGATCGCGGGAATTCTCGGGCAATTGATGGGTCAGCTTATGCAGGGGTCGAGCGCACCCGCTCCGACGGCAGCGACACCCGCCGCGACCGGATCCGGCTCGTGTACATCAACTTACATCGTCCATGTGGTATCGAGCGACCCGTGCGCCATTTACGTGCCCACGGCACTCTCCGGTGATACATCAGGACTCACGAATTCTAATAATGTCACCAGCGATCTTCTTAACGCGCTCAACGGCGGCACGTCTGTAACAACTGGTCTCGGAAACGACACGACCGTGACCGGCAGTTCTTCCACGGACATCCTGAATCAGTATTCGAACAACACCGGTACCGCGGTCGTCACCGGCCAGTCGAGCTCTTCGACCATCAATCCGGTAGGGAACAATGTGTTCGCCCAGTCCGCCAATATCGCTCCGGGCGTTCGCGGCGACATTGCGGTCCTCAGCAGCGGTGCAACCTTCGTCATCGGCAATCGCGATCAGGCGAACAATACCGAGGTCGCGGGATTCTACGGAGGCGATACCACGCTCGGCGCGCAGCCGACCGGCCTTGTAGCGTCGTGGTGCCAGTCGCGTCCGTGGTCTACGAACTTCCTTTCAAAGATAATCACTCCGTCATTCTTCGACGGGCTCTGCACGCTCCGTGGTTACAAGGTGGGCGACACAGCGGTCTCTGCTCCCGCGACCGGTGGTCAGACCACGGTCACTATCACGCAGAGCCCGACTCAGCCGGTGAAGGCGAACACGACGATCGCCTCCTCATCTGCAGCGGTCGGCAGCGTTCCACCGACGGTAGATATCTGGGCATCGCCGAAAACGGTCTCCCTCGGCGCACGCACCTCCATCTTCTGGACGTCATCCGGCGCTCAAAGCTGCGCCGTGACTTCTCCCGACGGCAGTTTCTCTCAGCACACCCTCACCGGCGGAGCTTCCACGGTCGCTATCACGAGCGCGACGGTCTTTACGATCTCGTGCGTCAGCGTGGACGGAGCGCATGCCACCAAAGATGTGACGGTCCAGATAGCGATCTGATCTCTAGAAGGTCGTCTTTTTCTTGAGCGAGAGCGCGACAATGATCGCGGCGATGATCGAGATGACGATACTCCCCGCGATATCGAGCGGGTGATGAATGCCGGCGGCTACGCGCGCAGCACCTATTAAGAGTGCGATGATCCAGAGTGCGACACCGATGTTTTTGTTGAATATAAAGACGACCGCCGCAAGCACACTTGCAAGGAGCGTATGGTCGGATGGGAAGCCGTTGTCTGCGGCGTGGGGGATCAAGGGAACGATGCCGTCGCTGACGAACGGGCGTGCGTCAAAATAAAAATGGCCGAGGACTTTTGCCAGGACATAGGCGAGTATTCCGGTGGCGATAACATGAATGCCGTAGCTCAACCGGTCTTCGGCGGGCAATTTGTATATGAGATAGAGTGCGACGAGAACGGGAAGAATAATAAGATATTTTGCGGCGAAGATGATGAGGAGGTCCATAAATGTACTGTAGCACGTTGCCGATTCTTCTTGTGTCGATAGATTCGCCCTCGTTCAAAGTGAGTGGTATATTCCTTTCATTGCGCTCATAGCTCAGTTGGTAGAGCAGCTCCCTTTTAAGGAGACGGTCCCAGGTTCGAATCCTGGTGGGCGCACACGAATGAAAAACAGCACTGTGGTGCTGTTTTTCATTCGTGTGCGGGCCGCAGACCCGGGCGGGGTCGAGGCGGGGCTGCGCAAATTCTCAGCAGAGAATTATGTGTAGCCACAAGGCGCGAGGCGGAGCGATGTGAGGCGAGCTCGCCGAACCGCGAGCCAGGGTCGTGAAAATTATTGAGCGACGGCTCAATAATTATTCCTGACCACTTGTGCGAACCGGCGGAGTCGCGCAACTTTTCAGCAGAAAAGTATGTGTGACCACTAAGCTGTCTTACTTAGAGCGGCAGATCAAAGGCGATGGCACCTGCTCCGGTGACGACCAAGGATGCGCACATAACGAGCGCAAGCAGCATAGTGCTCTTCGGGTAGATGCGCATCCAGGTGATGAAGAATCCGCAGGCCACCCCAACAAAAACAAGCAGCGCGACGGCCTGTGTCCAAGCGCCCGCAAGCAAAAGAATAGCCGCGATCGCTTCGAGGGTACCGAACGTACGGGGAAGCAGGGCCGGTCGCGCAAGATGCTGCCACGAGGCGTACCCGAGCAAAGAGAAGAGTGCGAGGCGTATCAAGAATGCGGAGAATGGAGCCAAGAAAAGTATCTGGGGAAAAAGTGAAAGCATGCCGGAATTATACACCTATGCTAGGCTCTTTCCATGAATCAAGCGGCGGTACTTCTGCATAATATCCGCAGTGCCCATAATGTGGGTTCGATATTTCGCACCGCGGATGCCGCAGGTGTCGCGCGCATATATCTCTCGGGCTACACGCCGATCCCCGTTGATCGGTTCGGTCGACCGCAGAAAGATATAGCAAAAACAGCACTTGGCGCCGAGCATTCGGTCGCGTGGGAATATCAGGCGACTCCTGCGGGTCTTATAAAAAGGTTGAAAGACGCCGGATGGACCGTGGTCGGCGTCGAGCAGGACGAACGAGCGCAAGACTATCGTACGTTCGCCGTGAAAGGTCCGACGCTTTTTGTCTTGGGCAATGAGGTGAAGGGCATTTCGAAGTCTTTGCGGGATCAGTGTGATGTGCTGCTTGAGATTCCGATGCACGGCACGAAAGAATCACTCAACGTGTCGGTCGCTGCCGGGATCATTCTCTTCGCTGCACGCGACTAGTAGGAGATCGTGTCTACGATACGTCCGGATGCATCAAGCAATTGGATGGTGTCGTGCGAATCGCTCCAGATATTAGTCCCCGCATTGAGGTACACATGCCAGCTCGCCGAGATGGCCGATGCCGCAGGGGAGGTCGCAGAGACGACGATGGCGGTATCGCCGGATCGCATCACGGTCGGCACGAGCGACCCCTGCGGGCCTTTTGAATATGCCGGGATCGTCGCACGCATGCCGGTCATCGTGCTTACGAGCGACCATCCGCCGACGGGTATCTGCTGGTTGGCGTCGAGGGTGAGGTATTCGGTCTGCGTCTTGTCAGAGGCGGTACCGCTCGAGAGCGACACGACTCCCGCATACGGTGAGTCGTTCACATGCTGCGCGGCCTGGGCTTGAGCGCGGATCGCGTTGTTTTGTGCCTGCTGTTGCGCCTGACGCTCTTCGGGCGAAATATCCTGCGTATTTGATGTGCCGGAATCGGCATACTGATCGGTCAGATTCGAGATGTCCGGACCCTGGGGGATCGGAGGCTGGCCGGGGAGCACGATCGCGTAGGTCGAGCTGCTGTTGCCCCAGATGATGTCGATGGGATTCGGCATATTCCTCACGCTCTGCTTGATGAGCGCCCACCCACCGGTCCAGAGCCACATGCATACGAGCACGATGATCATCCCGGCTATCACATACGTGAGTATCGTTTTTATCATGCGCGTATTATACCCGCTTCAGGAGCCGTGAGAGTTCTTCCTGTGTCACATCCACATCGCTCCAGGATATTTTTGCTCCCTCTGCCGAAGTGATCTCGGAGTCGATGCCCATACCCGAGATAAGCACCACGGTGTTCGGATCGTTGTTCGTGCGCGCAATTTCAAGAGAGCGTCGGATGGCCGCGCGACGGTCGGGGATGATCTCGGGGGTGGTGCTCATGCCGCCTGCGATATCGTTGATGATCTTCGCGGGGTCCTCATCGTATGCGATGTCATTGGTGAGAATGACGGAGTCGCAGTATTTCTCAGCAATTTTGCCGAGGACGGGGCGTTTCCATATGTCGCGACCGCCGCCGGCGGAGCCGAAGACGCAGATCTTCTTTTGCGTGCCGTATGTTGTATAGAGTGCCTCAAGCGCGTCCGGCGTGAGTGCGTAGTCGACGACGACCGCGAAATCTTGTCCCGCCTTGATCTCCTGGAGACGGCCGGGAATATGCTTTACGGCAGCGACTCCTGCCCGTATCGCTGCCCGATCGATATTAAACGCAGAGGCGACACATGCAGCGGCGAGCGCGTTCTTGAGCGAGAACTCGCCCGGAAGCGCAACGTCTATCCGCTCGCCATAGGTGAAGTATCCGCCGTGAGTGTCGGTGGAATACGGAGCATTGTTCGAAAGTGAAAAGCCGTATTTCTTTTCGACCGGAAGTGCCAGATAGCGCGGTCCTTGTGCATCGTCGGCATTCGCGATGATGGCACGCGGGCGCTTGGGCGAGCGGGCGAGTACCTGCCCGATCTGATATTTGGCGTCGGCATAGGCCTCGAACGAACCGTGGGATTCGATGTGCTCCGGAGAGAGATTGGTGAACACGAGTGCGTCGAGCGCTATCGCCCGGTGCCGATGCTGGCGCACGCCCTCGGATGTCATCTCGATAATGGCGACCGTGCAGCCGGCGCGCAGTGCTCGGCGCATGAACCGCTGGATAAAGAAGCGCCCGGGCATTGAACGTCCGGTCGCGACTCCCGTTTCGTTATTCACTTTGATCCGTATGGAATTCGAGACAGCGGTGTGGTGACCGGCCGCTTCGAAGATCGCATTGATATATTCCGTGGTCGACGATTTGCCGTCGGTACCGGTGACGCCGATGACGATCATTTTTCTCGACGGAAAACCGTAGAGCGCCGAGCCGATATACGCGAGCAAGAAGTGATAGGCGGAGAGAAGGGGAGCCGGGACGATCGCGCGGATAGCTTTTTTGATACCGCTCATATTATTTTTTGCCGACAAGCTTGAGTGCGGCACGCAGCCGGTCGCTGCCGGATTCGATATCATGGGGGATCTCGCGTAGTGCATCGCGCGCTTCGGCCGCGGTGTAGCCGAGTGCACGCATCGCTTCGAGCGCTTCCTGGTCGCCGCGCAGGACCCCCGATTGCATCTTGTCGCCGGCTTTCATCTTGTCTTTGAGTTCGAGCACGATCTTTTCCGCGGTCTTCTTTCCGATGCCGGAGACGTTGGTGAGGTAGCTCGCATTGGCCGTCGAGATGGCGCTACGGAGCGTCTCGACCGATGCAATATCAAGAATGCCGAGTGCGGATTTCGGTCCGATGCCGGAGACGGTGAGGAGGAGTTCAAAGAAACGAAGCTCCGCTTCGTCGGCGAATCCATAGAGGTCGAGCGCGTCTTCGCGCACCGCGGTGTATATCCAGAACGAGACAGGGGAGCCGACCTGAGTGCGAAGGACCGTTTCTTTGAGTACCCCTACTTTGTACCCGATCGCCCCGGCCTGTACGATGAGGTGTGCCTCGCGGGCAGCTTTTACTGTTCCTTCTATATAGCCGATCATGCGCGAATCATACCACTTGGCGAAATAGCCCTGATTTCTTGCACTTAAGGCCATAATCGTGTAGCATCGGCCGATATGGCAAATACGAGTTCCGCCAAGAAAGCTCATCGAGTGTCACTTCGACGCCGCGTTTTCAACGCGCGCCGCAAGAAGGCGATGAAAGATTCGGTCAAGGAAACGAGCAAGCTCGTGAAGGGCAAGTCTGCGAAAGAGGCATCGGCGGCTCTCCCGGGTGTCTTCCAGGCGATCGATAAGGCTGCGAAGAACGGCACCATCAAGAAGAACACTGCCGCTCGCATGAAGTCCCGCATCTCCAAGCAGATAGACGCGCTCACTAAGTAAAGATCGATTAAATCAAAAGGCCCCTTACGGGACTTTTTGTTTTTGGTGCCCTGCTTGTGTGCCATATTCATATGGTGATTACGGTACCCTCAATTATTTTATCCACAGGGCATCAATGAATAGTCCCGGTGCTGAGGTATGGTTACTCAATATAGGTTATGGGAGATATTTTGCATGCGATTGGCGCAACGACCGTAGCAATACTCGCCAGCATAGTTCTATTCCTATCCGGTGCGGGAGCGCATATCGATCCACATGCAGCCACCGCTGCGGTGGGTGAATCAGGAACTCCCGCCTGCTCTATCACCTTCGTTCCCTCCACGCTCAAATATGGCCAATCGATAACGTCAAGCTGGCAATCAACTAACGCAACCTCTCTTTCCTATGTCATCACGAATTCTGCCGGCAAGCAGATATTTGGCCCGTACAGCACCACAACGAGCGGCCTGATCCAATATCCCGCATTCACTGACCTTCCGCCCGACACGTACACCCGCACTGATACCGTGACAGGTCCCGGCGGCACGGCGACGTGCGCGGCGACTATTACGGTGCAGCAAGCCGACCAGAATACTCCTGCATGTTCTTTGCAGTACGCTACGCCCACGCTCAAATACGGTCAACCACTCACCGCAAGCTGGCAATCAACCAACGCAACCTCTCTTTCCTATGTCATCACGAATTCTGCCGGCAAGCAGATATTTGGTCCCTATAGCACGACAACAAGCGGCTTGATCCAAAACCCCGCATTCACGGATCTTCAACCCGGTACCTACACCCGCACCAACACCGTGACTGGTCCCGGCGGCACGGCGACGTGCGCAGCAACGATTACGGTTCAGAAAACTGATCAAACTGCTCCGGCATGTTCTTTGCAATACGCTCCCACTACGCTCAAATACGGCCAACCGCTCAAGGTAAGTTGGCAATCAACCAACGCAACCTCTCTTTCCTCTGTCATGACGAATTCTGCCGGCAAGCAGATATTTGGCCCGTACAGCACCACAACGAGCGGCTTGATCCAAAACCCCGCATTCACGGATCTTCAACCCGACACGTACACCCGCACTGATACCGTGACAGGTCCCGGCGGCACGGCGACGTGCGCGGCGACACTCACAGTCACCCCGACCACCACCTATACCCGTACGCTGAATAACTTTACGATCTCAGTCGATACCGAAACAGGCGCCTTGCTTCGGATCACACACCCGAATTTTGGTGTCATACTCGACTCCACGAAAGATAAAGCAGGCCTCTTCACGCTCTCATATCCCATCAAAGAATTTATTCCTCTACAGTTCGAGCCACAGTTCAGCACATTGACGCTTATTCAGGAGGAGACAAGCAATGGTTTGCCCGGTTTCAAATTGGTGTGGAATAGCCTCAAGCCCAATCGTGATGACCTGTCCCTCAAAAGCGCTGACATCAAAGTCGTAGTAGAGATAACGGAGGCTCCGGGGAACCCCTACGGGATTTTATTTAAGGCATGGGTTATCAATAACGCAGGTGGCCCGTTATATCAGATGCTCTTCCCCGACCTTTCCGGTATTCGACAGTTTACATTTACGAGTTCGTCTCGCACATGGTCGCCTGAAGTATCGCTGCATACACCGCAAGCAGTCTCATATCCCTTCCGTGTATCGTCCCTGCAGGAGGATCGCACGCCGTTTTATGCGTCAACGCTCTGGACGCGCATATCGCTTAGAAACACGTATGGATCGCCAGACGCGACCAAGCAGTGGGCTTACTTCGAGACGTGCCCCGGAAAACAGTTGCATCTGACTGAAGCCGCAGGAGAAGGCAGCAATTTCTCCGCATCGGAGCTGATGCTGCAGCTGGATCAGGAAACAGGCGATGCGCTGCGCCTCGCCTTCCGCCGCACGACGCCCATACCCGTAGGAGTTGAAACGGTTATCCCGGGTGTCGTACTGTCGGCCTCAATTAACTCAAACTCATGTAATTAATTCTTATGAATCCCACTACTCTTCTCAGCAAACCAGCAGCGCAGTATCGGCTCTTGTTATTGGCGGCCATACTTCAGCTCGCGGTGCCGATGATCGCCTCGGCCGCTACCGAAAATATCAACGGCCTCTATTTCAAGGCCGACGATGCAACCGGCCAGATCGAGGAGCTCGGACACTCGTTGGTCACTCCGGACTCGTCCTTTCTAATAAACTCGAACTCACAACCCAACGGACTCAAGGTCACCTGGTCGACCTGCGACACTGGTGTTACAGACACTGCTGATAGAAAGTCTGTGTGTCTTAACGCATCGGTGGAAAACGTGAGCGGATCCGACATCGGGCCGGTCTACTTTCCCGACTTGCAGGGCATGCAACCGATCTCAGGTGATCAAACAGAGCTTCGTACGGCACTCGGTGTCATCAATCCGTTTGCAGGGGCGCCGTTTTCGCAAGTGTATGGCGGCACCGACATTTACGAACGGTATGCCCTCCGGTGGATCGACTTCGGGGGATACCAGGGCGGCATCAGTATCTATCAAAAGAAATGGGGAGACGAAGATATGTTCAATGGCTCGCCGATACTGCATGCGCCGCTCGTGGTATCGCGCGCAGCCGGACAAAATGTAGTACGGATAGCATGGCAGAACAACATCACACTGAAGCCGGGAGAAAAGTGGCAGAGCGATGACTTTGTTTTCACCTTCCATCGTGGCGGCTGGGCAAAGGGTATCGAGCCATTTGCGCAGTTTGTCCGCAAGATGCAGGTGGGCGCATTAGGACGTCAGACGCCGGTGCCTTCGCATGTGGTACATGGCCTCGGATTTCAAACCGTCTGGATGGTGGAAGGCCTTGAATCATCATGGGCGCCCAAACCTAATTTTACTTTTTCCGATATTGGCCGTATCGCCCAGGACGCAAAAGCCAACGGGCTCGATGAGCTCGTACTGTTTGGCTCGAACATCGTTGGTCACCTGCCGATCGTGCTCGATCCACGCGCCGGGACGGAAGCCCAGTTTCTTGCCGGAGTACAAAAAGCTCGCAGCATAGGCGTCAACGTCTCAGCTTTTGCAAGCTTCTCCCTGGACATTGGTACCCCGTGCACGGAGTCGGCCTGCGTGCCGGCGACACCTCCGCCGGTTCCTGGAGCCAGGCCGCCCGTATCAGCAGCTGCGCCCTATGCGTATGATCCGACTTCTGCTTCCACATTCTGGACCTACCACTCGGAGCTGCTACCCGCCATGGGGTCGCCGCTGATCATTTCCGAAACGTACCCGACCTCTCAGTCACCGGTGCTCTTTGAGGACCAATTTCCCAACAGGACCGCCATCATCAACTCGATGCTCACGTGGGCTAACAAAGGCGCTCCTTCATTTACCATGGATGAATTCCAAGACGCAGGCTTCATGAGCGGCGGCCTTGTATCGACCATGCAACAACTGCGAAATAAGAAACCCGTACCGAACTACGCTCAAGCGACCATCTCCGGAGAGCCGGTCATGAATCTCGAACGGGCCGCGGCCGTGCTCGATTACACATGGGCGTGGAATGACTACATCGAAGCCGGCCCATTCCTAAACGCGGTCCGCTACCCCCGGATCAACGCCGACGTGAGCTCCCCGCGCGTCGCGAAAATGGCTTTCATCGACGGCTTGTACATGAATGTCATGCTGTCAAAACCCAATAAGTCAAACGGGTCTGCCTTGGTGTCTGAAAATCCGGTTATGTCGAAGACGCTTAAACAACTCTCATCGCTGCACAAGGAGTTTGATGACTACTTCAGTAACGGCACATTTATCGGCGAATCGGTGCTCTCTGAGCCGGTCACTCCTTTCATAAGGACATCCAAGACAAGCTGGATAGGAGGATCAATCTTCGATCTCGGACCATTTGAATATCAAAAGGTATTCATCAAGGCCTATCAACTCCAGACGGGGAGCGTGAAGAAACTGCTTATATTCGTCCTCAATAATGACACTGTCGCACGATCCGTAACCTTTAAATCGGAGTTGGGTTTGTGGATCAAGCCCAGTGCTGGTGCTTCGTATACTTTTACCTCGTACGACGAATCAGGGACAGTATCGAATTCATGTACGATGACCAAAGGTGCAAACAATATATGGATCGGTACCACCAAGACGTTGGCGCCCTTGCAAATGGCCATCTGCGAAGTAGAAACGCAGTAATAGCGCTGACGAAATAAGCTTGCTCATGCAAAAAGCCCCGTATCGGGGCTTTTTGCGGTCACGAATACGGGGGAGCTTTTGCGGTCACAAGTTCATTTGCGCCGTCGCGCAAATGCCTCGCGACCCCGGCTCGCGGTTTTGCGTACTCGCAAAACATCGCTGCGCCCAGCACCAAAACACAAAACCCACCGAAGGGTGGGTGTTTGTGCCTTTGGTGCTCCCGGCAGGAATCGAACCTACATCACATCCTCCGCAAGGATGCATCCTATCCGTTGAACGACGGGAGCTATTGAGGGAGGGATGAAAGTTTACTTTCATTCCACCCGAATGACGTTTCCGAAAGCTTTGCTTACGGGAGCGTTCACGTTCTCGAAAGCATGGCAATCGGACCGTTGCCAGAAATGTAGCATTTATTTCGCTTTTTTCCACATGTGGCGCCATTTATGCATTGCGCATGTCTCTATTGGGGCGCATGATTCAGGCATGTTCAAGCGCTCACTCAGTCGCGGCTCTTCTATAGTGGCCGCACTCACATTAGTGGGCATTCTCAGTATCCTTCTCGTTTTCACCCAGATCCTTCTGCCGAATACGAATCCGAGTTCGCAATCTGCTCAAGCATCAACACCACTACCAACCGCACGCCCTGCAGCTGCCGGATCCAGTGCAAATGAGGTGACCGCTCAATGTACAAAAGCAAAGAAAGATGCTGCCGCTGCATATGGTCAGCCGCCGGCACTCAATCAGCCATTCACGGCGAACGTGACAGAAAATAATAAATGTATCGCAGCGATCTACGATGAGGCATTAGGCAATGCAGTGAAAGCTAAAAGTCCTAATACTGATCCGCGCACAGCCCCTGAATCTTATAAATGTGTCGGAGAGGTGACAAAAGTGACAATGAATGCCAAGGGTCAGGGTGACATTCAGTCTACGCCGGGAGATACCAACTCAGAGGAGGGAGTTTGTAAGACCACGTTCTGTGATTCGGCAGGGAAGTGCGGTCCGGTACAAAATAAAACTGGAGGCCAAAGCATTCAGACGTGGGCCACTGAATCTCAGACCGTATCAACGCTCAGTCCAGACCTGCTAAAGGGCACTGTGAGTCTCGGCGCGGCTGATGCTCAAACCCAGGCTTCTCTTAATGAGGCGTTTGCCAGCCAGATTGATCCGCAAATAGCAGCGCAGAAGGCTCAGGTGGACTCTGCTCAAGCGAAGTTGAACGAACTGCAAGCATCGGACGATTCCAGTCGCATCAATGAAACGCGGGCGGCTCAGCAGGATCTTGAAAAACAACAACAACAACTTGCTGCGCTCGAAAAACAAAAGACAGATTTTGCCGCGAATATTAAACAGGACATTTCACAAAACCCAGGCGGCATTGATCCGGGAGGAGATCAGCCGGGTGTCGCATCCGTGTGCGCTAAGAGCGGAACCTGCGTAGATCCCAACGGGAAAGAGATACCGAAATCCACCTTCACGCCACCGAGCGGCGGAACTCCGGCACCTCAAACTCCGGAAAAACCAAATACCGGGGGCGGACTTGGTGACATTGGAAAAGCGCTCCAAGGGTTTCTTGGCGGGCTAGCCAAGGGCCTCACGGGGGCGGGAACTCCTGCAACCGGCGCCGCGTGCCCTTCGGATCCGAGCGCCTACGCCGCGCAGCAGCAGCAATATCAGTCGCAGTTGCAGCAGTATCAATACCAGATGCAGCAGTACCAGTATCAACAGCAGCAGATGCAGTATCAGTACCAAGTGAACGGCTATGTTCCGGTCTCACAGCCGACGCCTCCTATCGCTCCGGTGGCGTGTACTCCGGGTGCGACGTCCAACACCTGCGCCGCCGCACCTCCGCAGCCTGCGACGGGATGCGGTGCCGGCTATACGATCAAGCCCGTCACTACGAATCAATCCAATGGCGCTGCGTGTACCACCGGATGGCAGTGCGCACCGGATGGAACGACCGCGGTCACTCCGACCGCACAGCTCTCGTGCCAGCCGCAGGTGGCTGATGTGGGCATGTCGGTCTCACTTTCGTACGGATGCACGAATGCGACCGGAAGCTCGGGCAGCGGATTTGCAACACTCGGTGCCACCTCCGGCTCGACGACGACCGTGATCGCGGCACCTCCGGCCGGTTCGAATACCGCGACGTTCGGCCTCACGTGCACGAATCAGAACCTCACCGGCCAAGCATCATGCTCGGTACAGATATCGAAACCCTCGATCGTGCTTCTTGCCAATCCGAAAGTAGTTGCGACCAGTACACTCTCGACCGTGGGCTGGGTAACGAGCGGCATGAGCTCCTGCGTGGTATCGAGCCCGCAGCAAGCGGACTTCACGGCAGCGAATGCCGCGAACAAGAGCGTCAACGGTATGGCGACGACCTCGCCGGTCACACAAACGACCGACATCCTGCTCCACTGCGTCACGCTCGGGGGCGGGACTCGTGATGCGACGACGACGATCACTGTCGGCGGTGCGGGGGCCGGCACCGGCGGGGGCCTGACCGTGACCTCATCGTCTGACGGTAAGTCGATCGCGCGTGGGGCAGTCAACACGATCCAGTGGACCGCCACCGGCACTCCGAGCGGCTCAAAAATGTCACTCTGGCTTTATGACGTACACCTGGGCTCTGTCACCGGATTGATCAGTGCTGAACTGGCCGCAAGCGGCTCGTATGCATGGACATTGCCCGGCGCTACCGACACCTGCGATGTGACTTCCGACACTGTATGCGGTACCGACCTCGTTCCGGGCAGGACGTATGGCATTGAAGCGGATCTGTATACGGGCAGTCTGTCGAGTCCGGTATATAACGGGCAGGCGTACACTCCCGATGTGTTCACCATCACTCAGTAATTTTTAGAGGCCGAAGAATTCGAGGATCTTGTGGGCGAAGGGTTCTTTCATATGGACCTCTTCGCTTCGCTCCTGCAGGTATGCGCGCACTACCGCCGGGTCGATGTGCTCGATCGGAATGATGAGATTTGGAGCCATCACCTTGGTGGTATCGACGAGCAGGAGCGGTCGATGTTCGTTGTGCTCGTCTTCCACCCAGAACGAGATGATCTCGCTGTAGCGATGGAGCTGGTCGTTGACGCGGATGCCCTTATCCGAGAGCTCGAAGTGTGCGATGTCCGGCGGCGTGTTGGCGAGAAGTCCGAGGGCGAATGCGCCCACGAGGACCACGAGCGCAAAGAGCGTATCGTGGAAGAGAATGCTCACGATCGCAAGTGATACCGCGACGATGCCGAGCGCCCAGAACCAATCCGAGCCGCGCTCGATATGCTCGTGCTCGTATGCGGTCCAGCGCAAAGAGATATTTTTTTCGGGCATATCTTTTCACACATTGTATCACCGAGATAAATCGAGACATGCGAAAGAATGCGCGCCGTGGTACAACAGTGGTACAGAAGTACATAGGGAGGGGTGCCAGAGTGGTCTAATGGAACAGTCTTGAAAACTGTCGTCTCGGAAACGGGACCGTGAGTTCGAATCTCACCCCCTCCGCCGATAGAAAAAGCGCCGTAAGGCGCCTTTTTCATAGGCGGAGGGGAGAAGTATGCGGTGCATGCTTCGTGTGAGATTCGAAAGGCGGAGCGTCATCGCTTCAGTAGAAGCGATTCGCGAGCCAGGGTCGTGAAATCTCTTCGGCGACGGCCGAAGAGATATTCCTGACCGAATCTCACCCCCTCCGCCAAAAAAGAAAGTCCCGGCCGAGAAGAGCCGGGACTAAGTCGTACGAGAACATCTTCTATTACGCGTTCGCGGCGATGTCGCTGCGATAGAACTTGTTCGAGAAGGTGGCGAAGTCGGCGCCACGTTGGGACCGTTCACGGGCAATCGAGAAGTTCTCGCCGAGTCCGACACAACTCAGTACGCGCCCGCCGGAGGTCACGAGGGCCGGTGAACGAACCGTCCCCGCATGAAAGAACTTCATCGACGACGTCTCTTCGATGCCGGTGATGGGGAACCCGGTCTCGTACTTCCCGGGATAACCGTTTGACGCCAGTACCGTGCAGACCGCCACGAGCGGCTTCAGCTTCAGCGGCGGCAGCTTCGTAAGCCCCGACAGTTCCAAAGTGCCGAGCATGTATTCGACTATGTCGGATTCGATCAGCGGCAAGACTGTCTGTGTTTCCGGGTCGCCGAACCGTGCGTTGTACTCGATGAGCATGGGCCCCTGCTTGGTCAGCATGATGCCGGCGTACAGAAGTCCATGATACGGAGTTCCTGCTTCAGCCATGCCGCGCAGTGTCGGCATGATGATCTCGTCCTTGATGCGAGCGAGCAGTGCATCGTCGACGTCCGGCAAGGGCGCATAGCAGCCCATACCGCCGGTATTCGGTCCACGGTCGCCTTCCTCGGCACGCTTGAAATCACGGGCCGGCGGCAGGAGGACCGCATTGTGTCCGTCACAGAATGCCATGATCGAACATTCGCGACCCGTAAGACACTCTTCGATGAGAATGCTCGAGCCGGCGGGGCCGTGAATGTTATCGACGAGCAGTGCGCGCGCCGCCTCGATCGCTCCCGCCTCGGTTTTTGCGACAGTGACGCCCTTGCCAGCGCAGAGTCCGTCGGCTTTGACGACGAGGAATCCGCTTTCCTTGATGGCCGTTTCGGCCTGCTCGAAGTTCCGGATGATGCGGAACGCAGCAGTCGGGATCTTATGCCGCCGACAGAAGGCCTTCGTGAAGATCTTGCTGCCTTCAAGTACCGCAGCGTCTGCCGTGGGCCCGAACGCCGCTATGCCGACGGCCCGCAGCCGATTGACGATCCCTGCCACCAGCGGAGCCTCAGGACCTACGACGACGAGGTCGATCTGCAGGTCTTGTGCAAGCCGGACAATGCCGTCGATATCGGTGTCTTTCACTGAGCGACGATCAGGGTCCGGAATGCCGCCGTTGCCGGGAGTGCAGAATGCGCGCGAAACACGTGGACTCTTCCGGATCGAACAGTGGAGCCCATGTCCACGGGCACCGCCGTCGACCGTCAGTACCCTCAGGTCAGTATCTTTCATGACAGACATCCTTCGTCGTTGGGGGAACAAAGCTACGGCCACAGTATAGAAAAGCCCACAAAAGGGCAACTAAGTGGCCATGTGCTACAGTTCTCGCATGAACTCAGGTAGCGGGGGCCCTGGGGGCTCCAAAGGGGCACACGGATTCGTTCCGGTGCTTTTGGCTCTCATCGGCAACATACTGGTAACGACGATCAAGACGGTCGTGGCACTCTCCTCGGGCTCGAGTGCGATGTTCTCCGAGGCCGTGCACTCGGTGGCAGACACGCTCAATCAGCTGCTCCTACTTGTCGGGGTCGTGCGCTCGCGCAAGAAGCCGAGCGGTGAATTTGTGTACGGATACGGCAACGAACGCTTCTTCTGGGCGCTCATATCCGCATGCGGGATCTTCTTTATCGGCGCCGGCGTCACGATCTATCACGGTGTGACCTCGCTCGCCGAGGGGACCGGAGCGCATATTACCGGCGGAGCATTTGTGGTCCTGGGGATCTCGTTCGTTATCGAGTTTGCGACCTTTTGGGTAGCGGCACGGAATCTCGTGAGAACGCATCCGGATTCCACCTGGCTTGAGCG
Source organism: Candidatus Kaiserbacteria bacterium (assembly GCA_028286865.1). Lineage (GTDB taxonomy): Bacteria > Patescibacteriota > Minisyncoccia > Phycocordibacterales > UBA2100 > UBA10103. The sequence continues at coordinate 42,654 of JAQBQU010000007.1, read as the reverse complement.
CTACCATGAGGCCGACCCTTCGACCTTGGCAGTGTGCATCGAAGACGGGATCGCGGTCTTGGGCGTCATCGTCGCAGCGATCGCGATCGCGCTCTCCTATTTGACCGGCAATTTCGTATGGGACGGTATCGGCTCGATCGTGATCGGTGTCATGCTCGCGATGGCCGCCATCGTGCTGATCACGAAGAATCGAAGCTACCTCATCGGTCGCTCGATACCGCTTGATGAGCGCGACGAGATCATAGAGCTGCTTCAGGCGGATCCTGCTATCGAGCGCGTTATCGACTTCAAGTCGACTATTCTTGATATCGGCGTGTACCGCATCAAATGCGAGATCGAGTTCAACGGACCGGCACTCATGAACGACGCGTATCAGCAGGAGAATCTGCGCGATGAATATGACAATGTGAAAGATGATTTCGAGGAGTTCAAGAAATTCTGCGTCGATTTCTCGGATCGCATTCCGCGGATGATGGGGCGCCGCATCGATGAGATAGAAGCACGGCTCAAGGCACACTTTCCGCATGTGCGATATATCGATATTGAGATCAATTAGTATGGGAACTTTCAGCGGCATCGTCATCGAAGGTTCCAAGCGGGCACGCGCGCTCGGGTATCCGACGGTGAATATCGTACTCAAAGAAGCGGGGATCAGCGGCGTCTATGCGGCGATCGTGCGCATCGATAAAACGATCTATCACGGCGCCGCTTTCGCGGATCCGTCGCGTTCACTTCTTGAGGCGAACGTGTTCGGGCTGACTGAAGAGGTCTACGGACGCACAGTGTCGATCGAGCTTAAGCAAAAGATACGAGATTCTGTCCGGTATGAGAGAGATGAGCTCCTGAAGGAGGCGATTCGCGCTGATGTCCTCGCTGTGCGAGAATACTTCCACGTATGAATACCCGACGCATGATCATCTGGGGGCCGTTACTCGTCTTCTTTGCGGCCATGTTGTGGGCGACCGATGCGCCGTTCCGCACCCATTTGACGCAAGGTCTTTCATCGAATTTCATCGTGTTCGGCGAGCACCTTATGTCGTGCCTTATCGCGGTACCGATACTCCTCTTCAATTGGGGACAGCTCAAGAACATCTCACGTCGTGAGTGGGTTGCGATCGTTTTCATCGGCGTCTGCGGCTCGGCACTCGCCGCCGTCGCCTTCACCGAGAGCTTTCACTACGTAAATCCGTCGGTCTCGATCGTACTGCAAAAGGTCCAGCCATTGATAGCGATCCTTTTGGCGGCATGGCTCCTCAGAGAGACGATGCACCGCAACTTCTGGGTATGGGCGATGATAGCGATATTCGGAGCGTACCTCGTGAGCTTTCCCGGGCTTGTGCCGCACTCCTACGCGGGGGAGACCTTCAATCCGAATCTGATCGGAGCGAGCCTTGCACTTCTTGCGGCGGTCTTGTGGGGCGCATCAACGGTATTCGGCAAATACGTCCTACGCACTGCGGCATTCCAGACGCTGACCTCGCTCCGCTTCGTCGTTGGACTTATCTTCCTCACACTTCTCAATACGGTACAGGGGACCTTCCCGGCGCGCGCGGACGTGACGACGACCGACATTCTGTTCATTATTATCATCGCGCTCGCTTCCGGTGTCTTCTCGCTCTTTTTGTATTACTACGGCCTGCAATTCACTCGCGCCTCGATCGCGACCATCGCGGAGCTCGGCTTTCCACTCGCGGCGGTCTTCGTAAACGCATATTTCATCCCCGGCAATCAGGCCGCCGGTGCGTACTTCGGACTCTATGCGGGTCAGTGGATCGGCACTCTTCTGCTCCTCGCGGCGATGTATATGCTCAGTCGGGTGAATGTCGAAGAAACAATAGGCTCGGTCGCATGAAGTTGATAAGTCTCAACACTTGGGGAGGGCGAGTGGCAGAGCCGCTCAAGAATTTCATTACCGCGCACGCGGACATTGATGCATTCCTATTTCAAGAGGTGTTTCGCGATGCATCGGATCAGACCCGCTTTGAGGAAGCGGAAAATCCGCACCTGTTCGAGGATATCAGCGATTTTTTACCCGACCATGTGGGCGTGCTCGCCCCCGTCCATGCCGGTGAGTGGGGGAATGCCGCATTCATCAAGCGATCGGTCAGTATCGAAGAGAGCGGAGAGGTCTATGTTCACTTGCACAAGGACTCAATGATCGGCAGAGATGCCGCTACTCTCGGACGAAGCATTCAGTGGCTGCGGGTCAAGGCAGCAGAGAGATCCTATTCACTTCTTAACTTTCACGGTCTGTGGACGGGGATCGATAAGAACGACACCGCGGCGCGACTTGAGCAATCGAGAAAAATACTCGAGCTTCTCCAGAGTATCAATGGAGAGTATGTTCTTGCCGGCGATTTTAATCTCTCGCCGAATACTGAAAGTCTGCGCATCCTCGAAGAAGGGGCGGGCCTTCGCAATTTAATAAAAGAAAACGGTATCACCGGTACTCGAACGTCTTTCTATACCAAGTCAGAGCGGTTTGCCGATTACACATTCGTGTCTCCCGGGATCAAGGTGCTCGATTTTAAGGTCCTGCCGGATGAGGTATCGGATCATTCGGCGATGTATATAGAATTTGAATAATATGACCCGGATCATGATCTTCGGTACGTTCGATATGGTCCACGAGGGCCATGCCGATCTTTTCCGTCAGGCACGCGCATTGGCACCCGAGCCGTACCTCATCGTGTCGCTCGCACGAAAGAATATCGTTGCTCGTCTGAAGGGGGCTGCACCGCAGCGCACTGAAGCCGAGCGAACATCGCTTCTAAAGCGCAACACGCTCGTCGACGAGGTCGTGCTCGGTCAGGAAGAGGGATACATAGAGCACATCGTGGAGGCGCATCCCGATATCATTGCGCTTGGCTACGACCAGGAGGGTGAGTACGTGTCACGCCTCGAAAAAGACCTGCTTTCGGCGGGACTCTCTCCCAAGATCGTCCGCCTCGAAGCGTACAAGCCGGAAACGTTCAAAACATCAAAATTGCGGCAGTGATACCGCGCACTACCGGCATCGGGTATGATGGCTAGTAATGGAGCCGACCGACGAGCAGATAGCACAGCGCATTCAAAAAGGGGAGAGCGAGCTGTTCGGCGAACTTGTCGAGCGCTATCAGAACAAGCTCATGCGCTATGCGCGCAAGTTCCTTTCGGACTCCGATGACTCGAAGGATATCGTGCAGGATATCTTCATCAAGACGTATCAGAACATCCAGAGCTTCGATCCGGCGCGGAAATTCTCTCCGTGGATCTATCGGATCGCCCACAATGAATTCGTGAATGCGCTGAAGAAGCGCGCTTCCCAGCGGACGATCTTTACGTTTGATATCGATACGATACTCCCGCATCTCTCGGCAAATGAGACGGCGGACAGTGCGGCGATGGAGCGCGACCTGCGGGCGTCGCTCGAGACGCACCTCGACAAGCTCGATGCGAAATACCGGGAGCCCCTCATCTTGTATTACCTTGAGAGCATGGACTACAAAGAAATTTCTGACATTCTACAGATACCGGTCTCGACGGTAGGGGTGCGCCTCGGCAGAGCAAGGGCACAGCTCAAGAAGATCGCGGGAGATACTATTATATGAACCAGGAATCACTCAAAGACATCATAATGAAGGGCATCCACGACGGGAAGGTGCAGATGCGCCCGCGTTGGCATTTCATGCTGCTCTCGGCACTCATGTTGGTGGGGGCGCTCGTGGTGTGTCTCACGCTGATCTACGCCGTGAGCCTCGTGGTATATCTCTTGCACTCAAGCGGGGCGTGGTTCGCGCCCTCATTCGGTCTGCGCGGCTGGTTCGCTTTCTTGTATTCATTGCCGTGGCTGCTGCTCCTTTTGCTCCTTGTCTTCGTCGTCATCCTCGAGATACTCGTCCGACGCTACACCTTCGTATACAAAAAGCCGCTTCTGACCTCGGTCCTTGGTATCGTGGCGGTGATCGTGGCCGGCGGGTTTCTGGTGACGCTTACCCCTTTGCACAAAAGCATGGCGCACTTCGACCACGACGGCATGCTTCCGCCGCCGCTGAACGGCCTCTACCGGCAGCCGCCGCATTTCCAGACATCGGACCTCTATCGTGGCATGATCGTGGCGATCGCGCCGGATCATATAGTCGTCTCCAATGGCGAGAGTACGACGACGGTCTTTATAGATACGCACACACGTCTCCCGTACGGGAACGAATTCACGGCCGGCAATCTCGTCATCGTGATAGGAGATTTCGTGTCCACCGACACGATCCGCGCTTTTGGCATACGCTCGGTCGAGCCTGAAGGAGAAGATGATCTGTCCGGACACGGCCGATGAAATAGATCCGGCGTGCTCGTTGTAATAGGAGCAGGCACGTCAACGGAAACATTCGTTTCCCGGTCCGCCGCCTGCATCATGACCCCGATGCAGGCGGCGGAGCGTTATTTGATATACTGCCCACACTATGCGATATCTCGGGATCGATTACGGTGTAAAGCGCGTAGGACTCGCGGTTTCGGACGCGGCAGGGACGATCGCATTCCCGCGTCCGACAGTGCACAACGACGCCAAGCTCTTCGAGCGCCTCATACAAATGGTCAAGGATGAAAAGATCGCGGCCGTTGTCGTGGGGGACACCCGCGCATTTTCCGGGTTCGAGAATCCGGTAACACGCGAAGCGGAGAGTTTCATGGAAAAGCTGCGCATGAGCGCGCTGGTCTCGGTCGTTTCCGCGTGGGAAGCGGGTTCCTCAGTCGAAGCATCACGATACTCGCCCGACGATGCTCATGAAGACGGTGCTGCGGCAGCGATCATCTTGCAGCGATATATGGATATGCATCCGTCACATCCCCGGAGTTCTGAAGAGACGAATTTAATGTAGACTCATACGTATGAATCCCGAGATAACCTACGACGATTTTGCAAAGCTCGATATCCGCATCGGGCTCGTAACGGCGGCCGAACTCGTCCCCGATACCGACAAGCTCATTAAATGCACCGTGGATTTTGGTGAATTCGGAACACGCACGATCGTTTCCGGCGTTGCACAGTGGAAAAAGCCAGAAGAGCTCGTGGGGCGACAGCTTCCGTACATTGTGAACTTAGCTCCTCGCGTGATACGCGGTGTCGAGAGTCAGGGAATGTTGCTCGCACTCAGCGACGCCGACGGACTTGCGCTGCTTGCACCGGAAAGGCTCGTAGAAAAAGGAACGCGCGCAAAATAAGTACACGGGCGCGACCGATTGCTCGCAACTGTTTGATATACTGAGCACATGAGGCCGTCAGTACCAGGCTCCCACGCGCACGTTTCGCGCTCGCAAACTATTTCTCACGCGCTCGCACGCGCATTTCCGACGCCGAAACTTCTTATGCCGCCGGCCGCCGGCATCGATATTTCTGACGGCTCCGTCAAGTGGCTCTCTTTGGAGCAACATGGAGACATTTTTCGCGTACACACATACGGGGAAATGCCGCTTGCTCCCGGGATCGTGGAGAACGGCATCATCCGCGATGTTGTGGCACTCGGCGAAGTGCTTAAGAGCGTTAGGCGTGAACTCCACGGCATTTCATGCGCACACGCAGCGCTTCCCGAAGAGGCGGCGTATGTCTTTAGCATGCAGGTCCCGAATGAGACGCCGCGTATCCAGGTCTTACGCATGATCGAATTCGGATTCGAAGATCGTGTGCCGATACCGCCCGACGCCGCCGTCTATGATTTCAATCGTATCGCGGGGTCGAGCGAAGAGATCAGTGTCGTAGTATTTCCGCGCGATATTGCCGAGGCCTACGTGAAAGCATTCGATATGGGAGGCATCACGCTCCTCTCCCTTGAGATAGAGGCGCGTTCTATCGCGCGCGCTGTCTCGTCGGACTCGCTCAATGAGCCGATCACGCTTCTGGTGGATTTCGGTCGCGAGCGTACCGGCTTTGCCGTCCTCAAGCACGGCTTTCCGATATTTACGTCGACCGTTCAGGTGGGAGGCGAGCAGATGACGCGGTCCCTGATCGAAAAGATGGGCATGACGCCTCAGCAGGCGGAGGATTTTAAGAACGAGATCGGCCTCACCGCAGCAGGCGCCTCTCCCGAGCTGGAGGCGGTGAGCAGCACTGCCGCAGCGATCGCGGATGAAGTAGCGAAGCACTATCATTATTGGGATACGCGACGCAATGAACACGGCGACCGTATGACCCCGGTCGGACGAGTGCTGCTCGTCGGCGGCAGTTCAAATCTCAAGGGACTCGACGAGTTCATTGCGGGGCGCATCCAGGCCCGTACTTCGGTCGGGGACGTCTGGCAGCACGTAACGAATTATGACGAATACATCCCCCCGGTCGACAAACGGCATTCGCTGCAATATGCCACCGCCGTCGGCCTCGCACTCCGGGGTCTTGCAGAGGAACCGAGCATGTAACGTATGGCGAATATTCTTCCGTTTGAAACGCAAAAAAAGATCTGGGGCATGTACCGTGCCCGCTTTCTGATCGCGGCAAGTCTCGTGTCGCTCACGCTTTCCGCGCTTGCCGGGCTGGCACTGGTGCCGAGCTATTTGGCCCTTCAGTTGGCGGCTCCGCCGGCAGCTGAAGCCGTCGCGCACTCCGCCGGTAATGTTCCCGATGATATCGCGACGGTCACACGCACGCAGGCGCTTATCACCGCGCTCACCCCGATAATATCGGCAACGACCACTCCGTCGGAGAGCATTCTCGTGGCACTCGGTCTGCGCCCGCAAGGGGTCACCGTGACGCACATCACCTATACGGCGAAGCCTTCGCTCATCACCCTCGGCGGGGCTGCCTCGCGCACGACTATCAATGCATACCGAGATGCGCTCGCGCACGATGTGCATTTCACGAACGTTTCGATCCCGGTGGATGCGCTTATCGGCAACAGTGAAAGCTTCACGGTCTCCCTGAAGGGCAATTTCTGATATGAAGATCAATATTCACATTATCGCAGCAGCATGTGTACTCATCGCCTGCTTCGCGTGGTACGGGATCTGGTACATCGGCAATGATCTGCTCGATCAAGCGCTCGCGCGAGCAAGCACTGCATCTTCGGCACAGGCCCAGAGTGACCGCGTCGCGTATACAAAGCGCATCGGAGCCCTCGTCGCAGACACTACGAATGACCGCGCCGCACTCGAGGGAGCATCCGGTATGAGCATCGTGTCGATCGCGACCTTGATCGAGAGCGTCGGCACAAAGACGGGTATCGTCGTGAAGGTGGACAGCGCGCAGTCGCAAGGGAGTTCCGCCGCCGCCGGTACGCTGAACGATTTCGCGGTCGTTGCAGAAGCAGACGGAAGCTTCGCCCAGATCATCCGTACCCTGCAGGAGCTCGAATCGCTCCCGCTGCCTTCTACGGTCGATCAGATCGAGATCATGCAGAACGGCGGCGCAGGCGGAGCGGATCACGGATGGCACCTCAATATCCGCCTCAGTGCGTTCACCTCGGCGTCCTCATAATATTTATATGTTCACTTCAATGTTCAAAGATCTGCAGGCCTATTACGCGGCTCGACACGAGCCGGAGAGCATGCGGCCGCTCGCCGAAGTGTACTGGCGGATGCTGCTCATGATCGGTTTTCTGATGGTATTCGGCGTCCTCGCGTACGGGACAGGGGAATTCTTCGGGGTCATCAACAATCTCAGTTCGGCGGACGGCTCGAGTGCGACCCACGCTGCGACGCTCGATCGCAACAGTCTGCAGAATACGCTTGAGGTATTGGACGCACGCCGTGCGCGATTTGACGCTGCGCCAAGCGCCGCCGTATCCGATCCATCGAGATAATTGACCGTTGGCTCTCGCAAAGGTACGCTAGTGAAGTTCTCGGGGCAGCCAATTCGCTCGTAAGCAAGCTTTCGAGAGCATCGTTCGGAGAAAGTAAGAATATCGTATATTCTTACTTTGCCCGCTCACTCGCTCTCGTAGTTCAATGGATAGAACAGGACTCTTCTAAGGTCTTGATGTAGGTTCGATTCCTACCGAGAGCACCAGCGAGAGAAATGCAAAGATTCATTGTTGAATTTCTGAGCGCGAAGAAGACCCGTCGGCACATACGCACCCTTAGCTCAGTTGGTAGAGCAATTCATTTACACTGAAAAGGTCGCAGGTTCGAGTCCTGCAGGGTGCACACGATAGAAAAGCAGCACTTGAGTGCTGCTTTTCTTTACGTGAGCAAGTCGGAGCGATGTCGCTCAAGCTTGAGCGACCGCGAGGCGGGGTCGAGAAATTTGATGAGCGGCGGCGAATCAAATATTCGTGACCACAAAGACCAATATTTGCCCCGGAAGGGGAGGGGTGGTATAGTGCCGCGACATATGGCCATCACAATATCGCCGGTAAACATGGAAGAGCGCAAGAACCTGGACCTCCGTCCCGGGGACACAGTGCGTGTATTCCAGAAGATCGAGGAAAAGGGCAAGACCCGCCTCCAGGCCTTCGAAGGGCTCGTTCTCGCCCGCAAGCACGGTACTGAGGCGGGAGGCACCTTTACGGTCCGCCGCGTCGCATCAGGCGTGGGAGTCGAGAAGATCTTCCCGCTCTACTCTCCTATGATCGACAAGATCGAACTCCTCAAGCGTGCCCGCGTCCGCCGCGCGAAACTCTACTTCATCCGCGACAAGGTCGCCCGTGAAGCTCGCCGCCAGCTCCGCCGCACCAAGCTCATGACCGCAGCGAATGTCGCGAAGGCGGAAGTCGAGGCAGAAGAGCCGGCAGCCGAAGCTGCAGCCACCGAATAACTCTCAAGAATCAAAACAAAAAAAGACCCGATCACGGGTCTTTTTTGTTGAAGTGCTCGCGATTTTCCCTCTCTCTGTTAGAATGGCCCGCGAAGCCCAGGTGGAGAAATTGGTAGACTTACTACCTTGAGGTGGTAGCGCCGAAAGGCATGGGGGTTCGAGTCCCCCCCTGGGCACAAAAGACAGAAGCGCAAAAGGTCCGACAATTGTCGGACCTTTTGCTATCATGACCGCATGATCCGCCGGTACCTCCCGAAAAGCACTGAGGAATTGATCCATTGGTATGAGCGGTACATTTCGCCGCTTTCCCTCATCGCCGGATTCTTCGCGGACAATCTTGTTTTGCTCCGCCGCGTCGACCTGCTTCGGAGCAACCTGCTCCTCATCTTCTATCTCGTTCTCTCAATGACGGGCATCATCTTGATCAATCTCATCGAGGCGGGGAAGTGGAAGCGCCGATGGGTACTCGCCGTTGCCCCCTTCATTCCAATCGTGATCCAATTCGCCTTCGGAGGCCTCTTCAGCGGATTCTTGAGCCTCTACAGCAGAAGCGCATCCTTTGCGCTCAGTTGGATATTTGTGGTGGTGCTTGCATTCCTGCTCCTGGGCAACGAGCGTTTTCGTAAGCTCTATGTACGTCTCTCGTTCCAGATGCCGCTGTACTTCACCGTGCTCTTCGCCTTTTTCGCCTTTTTCTTGCCGGTCATCTTCCGCGCGATCGGGCCATGGATGTTCGTAGTCAGCGGAATATCCGCACTCCTTGTCATCACAGCGCTCTTCTTTTGTATTGAATACCTGGTGCCGGAATTGGCGCGGCCGCAACGCCTGCGCATCATGCGCGCCATCGCTATCATCTACGTGGTGTTCAATATTCTCTATTTCTCTAATGCGATACCGCCGCTCCCGCTTGCTCTGAAAGAATCCGGCGTGTATCACAAAGTGACCCGCATCGGGACCGAGTATCAGCTCGCAGCCGAGCAGCAAGCGTGGTATCAACCGTTTCTGTTCCGGAGCATCGAATTTCATTACACAAAGGGAGAGAGCGCGTGGATATACAGCGCCGTCTTCGCGCCCACCGGTCTCTCGACGGCACTCATCCACGAGTGGCAGCGCTACGACATCGCGAGCAAGAACTGGATCACGACCGATACACTTCGCTTTCAGATCAACGGAGGCCGCGACGGCGGGTATCGCGGATATTCGATCAAAAGCGGCATCACGCCGGGCAAGTGGCGCGTGAATGTGAAAACGCAGTACGGGCAGATCATCGGCCGCATCACCTTTGTCGCGGTCGAAGTGCCCGCGGCGGAGCCGACCGTTACGATCACGCACTGACCACGTCTCGCGTCGGAGCAGTTATTTTGGTATATAGTAGGGGCACCGAGATGGCGGTCGTGGTGTAACGGTTAACACTGGAGCTTGTGGAGCTCTCAATCAGGGTTCGATTCCCTGCGATCGCCCCAATATGGAAATCACACTGATCATACCTGCGTACAACGAAGAGGCATATCTCGGAGGATGCTTGGATTCGATCAATCGATACGCGCCCGGGAAGTTCAAGGAGGTCGTCGTTGTTGATAATGCATCGACCGACAAGACGGCAGAGGTCGCGCGAGCAAAAGGTGCTCGCGTGGTCCGCGAGGACCGCAAGGGGCTCACTCATGCGCGCCAGAGCGGCTTTGAACAGACAAGCGGAGAGTACGTCGCCTATATGGATGCCGATTGCCGCCTCACGCCGAACTGGTTCGAGACGGCCGAGCGACATCTCACGAAACATCCCGAGGCGGTATCGCTCACGGGCCCCGTCCGGTATTACGATGGACCTGCGTATCTCAAGGCGCTCGTCATTCCGCTCCAGTGGATCACGTTACCGATACCGTATTTCACGGCGGGATTTCTTATCATCGGGGGCAATTTCATTGCTCGCCGTAGCGCATTGCAAGAGATCGGCGGCTTTGATCGCGGCATCGTATTTTACGGAGAGGATGCCGACATTGCGCGACGACTATCGAAGAGCGGACCGACCCTACTGAGAATGGATTTTCCGATCGAGACATCAGCACGCCGACTCCTGAAAGAGGGGATCATGCGCACCTATACGCGCTATACGGTCAATTTGCTCTGGCACGTATTTTTCAAGCGATCATTCACCAAGACCTACACCGATCAGCGCGCATAGCACGTACATGGATGTGCGTAGTTAATGGGACGTGTTGGCACGTGCTTCTTTCTCGCGCTTTGCATTCAGCAGGTCAAACAGATAATTCACGATCCGGGCGGAGTATTGCGGACCGTGCGCTGCTCTTACTGAGAGGAATCCGTCCAGCGAATCTTTCGGAAGTCGCTTTGCCATCGTTTCAGCAGGGAATGCCTGATCGTCCACCCCCGCGATAACAGCGACTTTGATACCGGCTGTTCGGGCGAATGCGACGAGATCATCTATCTGCATAGTGGAAAGCGCGAGGAGGTCTTTTATGCTGGCCAGCTTATGTTTGCCCGCTTCTACCTCATCGTCTTTCCAAGCGGCTGCAATATGATCGATCATCGCCTGCTCCTGAGCTGCAAGCTCAGGAAATTGAGACACAAAATCTTTTCGTGACGGAATGCCGATCGAATTATCAGTCTGCGCTTGCGATCGATAGCGCAATGCAAGACTGATCAAATTGTCTGAACCTATGAGCCCTGCAGGAGCGGAGAGCACGATGCTGTTGAATTTTTCGGGCCTCAGGTAGGCGGCAAGAAGTGTGTTCAATGCGCCTTCAGAAAAGGCAAGTACGTTTACTTTTTCAGAGACATCTTTCTTGTCCAGCAACTCAAGAAGATTTGATGCCTTCTGCAGCTCTGACCTCGGGAAGGATGCGATCTTCTCCCACTCGTTGAGTGAGAGGTTGCCTATCTCGCTTGCTTCACGCGGCTGATTAAGCGAAAGAACGCGCCGATCATTATCTGCGAGCATCTCAAGCATGGGCGAATTGGTATGGATCGATGCGTTGAACCCGGGGGCAACAAGCGTCAGAGGTCTTGTCGAGGGGCTCTCGGGTTGAATGTCTATCACCTCGGTTGTCTCGCCGCCGATAACGAGCTCATCGCCGAATGCTCTCTCGAGCGGCGTCTTGCTTCTTTTTTCGGCGTCATTCGCGAGGCCCTCATTCATGCCGGTAAGAGTATCGCCGCCGAGTGAGGCGGTAATGGCAAGTGCGCTGGCGCCCTTGAGCAGGTCGCGGCGATTTATTTTCTTGCCCTCAATACCCATATCACCGTACCGGAGCCCAATCTTCGGACGCCGATTTATCAAAAAGAATGACGGATATCGTATCCCGGACCCATACATAGAGTAGTTTCGGCCACCCCCAGGCGTGTTCGCGGCGCCCGGCATAATAAATGGGGAGATCGGTATCGAACACGACCGTGCCGATGGTCTTCGATCTGATGAAAAAGTCTCCGTCCTCGCGTGTCATAAGATCCTCGCGGTAGCCTCCGAGCTTCTCAAATGCACTTCTGCGGGTGAGAACGAATTTACCCGAGCCCATTTTCTGCACTTTAAGCATCCAGTTGGTGATGGTAAGCATGATGCGGTCGGTCCGTGTGGCGCTCTCCGGATAGATCCATTGCGGGACCGCAAGGGCGACAACCTTCGGGTCTTCGAAATGCTTGAGCGCTTTGGTGAGGTACATCTGTATATCCGGCATGATGACGGTCGCGTCTATAAAGAGAATAAATTCTCCCTCCGCCACGTGTGCGCCGTCGTTGCGCTGCTTCGACGGCGAGCGCACGCCGGATTCGTTCACGACAACGCGCGCCCCGGTAGCGCGGGCGATCCCGACGGTCCGGTCCGCACTCTTGCCGTCGGAGACGATCACTTCGTGGGGGATAGAGAGTGACTCGAATTGCCGGATGGTCTTTTCGATCGAGCGCTCTTCTTCGCGGGTGGGTATAACGATCGAGATCATACTATTTCGGTGAGTCGGGAACGGACGTATTTACCGAATCCGACCAGAAGCGCGAATATGACAAGCATAATACCCATGGCCGAGAGAATGCCGAGAATATTATTGAATTGCTGATAGAGCTGACCGAGGTAGTAGCCGATAGCGATCAGAAACGCGGTCCATATCACCTGGCCGATGGTGTTGAGCGCCATGTATCTCCAGAAGGGGACGCGCGAGAGTCCGGCGGTGAAGAGGGTCGCTCCCGGGAAGCCGAGTCCCATGGTGAGCTTCGAGAAGAGGAGTATCGGCGTGTGATACCGCTGGAACACCCGCTGGAGCGTTGCGATGTTATCCTCGCTTATCGAAACATACTTACCGAAACGCGATACAAAGCGGTGACCGTATGACCTGCCGAGCCAGTACCACAGGGTGTCTCCGATGAGGTCTCCCGCCGCAAGCGTTATGAAGACAGGGATGAGCGAGAGCTCTCCGGCGCGGATAAAGAATCCCGCGACCATGCTGAGGATGGGGCCTTCGATCACGGCAAGCGGGAGCATGATCAGGTACTTATATTCCAACAGCAGCGCTGTCGCATGGGCAATATCCATGCCCATAGTATACTCGCTCTATACGAACTTATGGCAAAGCCGTCACAAAGGCCCTGGAAGCTTGATATTGTCTCGCGTCGCTACGCTGAGTTCTTCGGGCTCACTGACCACTGGTTCTCCGCGGCCGCGGCGATCCTTGTCTTTGCCGCGAGCATCTATGCCAATTACATGGCGAGCGCATATGCCACCGTGGCGGCAAGTAACTCGGTCACCGATCTCATTCTCGATCACACCGCGGTCTTTGATGTCGACGGGTATTTCGTATACGGTGCGGTCGCGCTCATTGCGTTCATTCTCCTGCTTCTCCTGCTTCGCCCCAAGCGGATCACCTTTACACTTCACAGCCTCGCACTGTTCTTCTTCATCCGCGCGGGATTCATCACACTGACCCACATCGGTCCGTATCCGGTCCATACCGCGATCCAGTTCACGTCGAGCATCGGGATCTTTTTGAGCAAAGTATTCTTCGGTGATGACCTCTTCTTTTCGGGACACACCGGGGCACCCTTCCTGATGGCGCTCGTATACTGGAGGGAGCACTGGCTGCGGTACATATTTCTGGCATGGTCAGTATTCCTTGCGGGCGTCGTGCTGCTGGGTCACATCCATTATTCCATCGACGTCGCATCTGCATTCTTCATAACGTTCACGATCTATCACATCGCACTGTGGCTGTTCCCGCAGGAGCACGCCGCGTTTCTCAAAGATGAGGCCCGTCATCCGATCGAAGTCGCCGGCAACTGATATAATATAAAGACGGGTGCGAATATATCCGGTAAGGATGTCTTCATCCCAACGTCATACAAACGTACCAGGGGTTATTTAATACATAATTTTCATACTATGGAAGAACGAACAGCTCAAGAGATCATCGTAGCGACTCATTATCCGCGCATGTTCGCCTCGATCGCGCTCGCGATGTTGGCACTGTTCCTTCTTATTGCATCATTTGCCGAGCTCAAGGGGTATCACTATATCGGCTCGGGGGTCGCCGCGACCAATACCATTACTGTCACCGGGGAAGGCCAAGTATTCGCAGTACCCGACACCGCGACATTCACCGTGTCGGTCATCGAGACCGGTAAGGATGTGACGACGGCCCAGACCGCCGCTAATACCAAAGGCAATGCGATCATCGCGTACCTCAAATCACAGGGCATTGATGCAAAAGACATTCAGACGACCGACTACAGTGTGAATCCGCAATATGATTATTCCAACACAGTGTGTCCTTCAGGAACGTACTGCGGTCCGGGCAAGCAGACGCTCGTCGGTTTCCAGGTATCCGACACCCTTACCGTGAAGGTCCGCGACACGCAGAAGGCGGGAGCATTGCTCTCCGGCGTAGGCTCCAAGGGCGCGTCATCGGTCTCATCGCTTTCATTCACGATCGACGACCAGAAGGGACTCGAAGCTCAGGCGCGCGATAAGGCGATCACCGAAGCAAAGGGAAAGGCCGACGCGCTCGCGAAGTCGCTCGGCGTCTCCGTCGTTCGTGTCGTCGGGTTCAATGAGAACAACAATCAGCCGTACTACTACGCCACCAAGGCGAGCGCCGGCATGGCCATGGACTCGGTCGCTGCCGCTCCGGCTCCGGAAGTAGCGGTCGGACAGAATAAGATCACCTCAGAGGTGAGCGTGACGTACGAGATCCGATAAGCGTGTTCATGGTCTCCAAGATATACCGCCAGCGCGTAACACGCGCCGCGAAGCTCTTTAGATTGGTCGCAAGTCCGACGCGCGCCCTCATCCTCTCGACCCTCACTTCACGCAAGACATGCTCCGTGCAGGAGCTCGCTTCCGAGATCGATATGACGCATTCCGCTGTCAGTCACCAGCTCGCGCTGCTCTCACGGGCCAAGATCGTCAAGGCGGCAAAAGACGGCAGAAACACTCATTATTCTGTCGCTCCCTCCACGGAGGCCAAGGCGCTGTCGCGCTTCCTCACCACGCTCCTCGGCTAAGGATTGACTTTCGGCCGGACGGCGGTATACTGTATTTCAAAGGCCCCGCAAGGGGTTTTTGATTAGGAGCGCTTAAACACTTCGATATATGGCCGGATTCGGACAATACTTGAAAGAGACACAGGGCGAGCTCAGGCACGTGGCCTGGCCGACGCAGCTGCAGACGATCGTGTACACGATACTCGTCGCCGCGATCTCTGTCGGTATCGCGCTGTACCTCGGTGTCTTCGACTACCTTTTCACGAGCGGTATCAAGCAGGTGATCGACCGCACCCCGACACCGACCACTGCAACGACGAGCCCGATCCAGGTGACACAGGTGAACACCACCCCGGTCAACACCAATCCGCTTGCTCCTACAACAAATCAATAATATGGCCAAACAAACTCACGGGACAGAAAGAAAGTGGTACGCGGTCCACACTTACTCCGGCTACGAGGATGCGGTCGCGCGCAATTTGAAGCAGCGTATCGACAGTTTCGGTATGGGAGAACAGATATTCAATGTCGTCGTTCCGATCGAAAAGAAGATCAAGATCAAGAACGGTCGCCGCACCGAGACCAAAGAGAAGATCTTCCCCGGCTATGTGCTCGTGGACATGGTCGCGACCGATGATGCATGGAGCGTTGTCCGCAACACTCCGCAGGTCACCGGATTCGTGGGCACCGCGAACCAGGCCGTACCGCTCTCTCAGGAAGAGGTGGACAAAATTCTCAAGCGATCAGAGGGAGACACCGTGCGCCACGCGATCGATCTTGCAGCAGGGGATGCAGTTATTATTATCGACGGGCCTTTCAAGGATCTCGAAGGAAAAGTCGGAGAGATTGACGAAGAGCGCGGAAAAGTTAAAGTGCTCGTACCGATGTTCGGTCGAGAGACTCCGGTGGAGCTCGAGGCGGACCAGGTGCAGCGTGTCTAATCAATATTTATGGCAAAAGAAATAACAAAAATCATTAAGCTCCAGATCGAGGCCGGTAAGGCTACCCCAGCTCCACCGGTGGGTACTGCGCTCGGTCCGGCCGGCGTGAACATCGGCGATTTCGTCAACCAGTTCAACACCCTCACGCGTCCGATGATGGGCTCCGTCGTACCGGTCCTCATGACCGTCTACAAGGACCGATCATTCACCTTTATCGTCAAGAAGCCGCCGGCTTCTCGCCTCATCCTCAAAGCTGCAGGCATCGAAAAGGGTTCTCAGCGTCCTCATGCTGATAAGGTAGCGAAGCTCTCGAATCAGCAGGTAGAGGACATCGCCAAGGAGAAAATGGAGGACCTCAACGCCAACGACCTCGAACACGCAAAGAAGATCATCGCCGGAACTGCTCGCTCAATGGGCATCACGACCGACCTTAAATAATTCTTCAAAAGAAAACGGCCCCGCAAGGGGTCGTTTTCTTTTGTGCCTCACAAGGTACAATGCCCGCATGAACGTCAGGGCAACGATAGAGAAAAGTATTTCTGCCGCACTTACGCGCTTGGGCGTTGAAACTCCCAAGGTGTCGCTCGATCTCACCGGCGACCTCTCGCATGGCGACTATGCGACGAGCGCGGCGCTCGCATATGCCAAAGAATTCAATATGGCGCCGCGAGTGCTCGCGGAGAAGCTTGTTGAAATGATGGGGGAGATCGCCGGCGTGACCTCGATCGATATCGCGGGTCCCGGATTCATCAATTTCTCCGTCGACCCGAAGATCATTTGGGCGAATCTTGAAAGCGGACGAAGCGAGCCCGATATGTGGGGAGGAAATCCTTCACTCATTGGAAAGAAGATCGTTGTTGAATATACCGATCCCAATCCGTTCAAAGAGTTCCATATCGGCCATCTCGTAACGAACTCGATAGGGGAATCATTGTCGCGGCTCGTGACGTTTTCCGGGGCGGAAGTGCGACGTGCCAATTATCAGGGCGATGTGGGGCGTCATGTTGCTCGTGCTATCTGGGGACTCATGCAGGCCGGCGGATCGGCGGGAGATGTGAAAGCGCTCGGTCGCGCATATGCGGCAGGGGCAGCGGCGGACATCGATGACTCTCCGGCGAAGAAAGAGATCACGGATATTAATAAAAAAGTGTACGACCGAAGCGATACAAAGATAAACGAGCTCTATGACGAGGGAAGAAAAGCGTCCCTTGATCACTTCGAAGAATTGTATGCGTTGCTTGGTACGAAGTTCGATTTCTATTTCTTCGAGAGCGAGACGGGGCCTGTCGGCAAACAGATCGTAGAGATGCACATCGACGACGGCATCTTTAAAAAGAGCGACGGAGCAGTGGTGTACGAAGGAGAGAAGCACGGCCTGCATACCCGCGTTTTCCTCAATTCCGAAGGGTTACCGACGTATGAAGCGAAAGAGCTCGGACTTTCAAAGCTCAAGCACGAGAAATACGCATACGACACATCGATCATCATCACCGCCAACGAGGTGAATGAGTATTTCAAAGTGCTGCTCGCGGCGATGGGGGAGATCTTCCCCGAACTTGCAGCGAAAACAAAACATGTCTCACACGGCATGATGCGTCTTCCGGAGGGGAAGATGTCGTCCCGCACCGGCAACGTGGTAACCGGAGAGTCACTCCTCAATGACCTCGTGATCGCTGCAAAAGAGCGCGCGGCACTGAGTCGTGCGGATGATATCGAACAGCTCGCGCGTGATGTGGCTGTTGCGGCGGTGAAATTTCAGATCCTCAAAGGCGGAACAGGAAAGGATATTATCTTCGACCGAGAACGGGCACTCGCACTCGAGGGGGATTCGGGTCCTTACCTGCAATACACGCATGCCCGCACGTGCGCCATCATTGAGAAAGCTGTCGCCTCGAACGTGGTGGTGAGTATTGATACCACTGCCGCAGTAAGTGATCTCGCGCGGCTGACCGCTCGATTCCAAGACATCGTGCTCCGTGCGCAGGAAGACCTTGAGCCGCATTTGGTGGCTACCTATCTCATCAATCTCGCCGCTGCCTTCAATAGCTGGTACGCACAGGAGCAGATCCTTGATGGCACTCCGGCCGCAGCTCATAAAGTCGCAATTGTAGATATTGTCCGCCAGACACTCAAGAACGGACTCTGGCTTTTGGGCATTCCGGCACCCAAAAAGATGTAATTTTTTCCGGTTCGACCGAAGCGGCATTCGTCGCGTCGGTCTCGGTTTTTTGTTACCATATCGGGAATGAGTGAAGCGCCAAAAAGTGAGACAAATAAGCGCGAAGAGGCGATGCTCGCGTTCTGGAACGAGAACGATATTTTCAATAAATCAGTGGATCGCGATGCTCCAAAAGGCGACTATGTGTTCTATGACGGCCCGCCGTTCGCGACCGGACTCCCGCACTACGGGCACATCGTCGCCTCTGTCATCAAAGACGTCGTTCCGCGCTATTGGACGATGCGCGGATACCGCGTACCACGGGTGTGGGGTTGGGACTGCCACGGCCTCCCGATAGAGAACATCGTCGAGAAAGAACTCGGCTTCAAGCACAAGAAAGACATCAAAGAATACGGCATCGCGAAGTTCAACGAGCGCTGCCGCGAGCAGGTGCTGACATATGCGCACGAGTGGGAGAAGATCATTCCGCGTATCGGCCGCTGGGCGGACATGAAGAACGCGTACCGCACGATGGACAAGCCATTCATGGAGAGTGTGTGGTGGGTGTTCAAGCAGATCTACGACAAGGGCCTCGTGTACGAAGACTACCGCTCGATGCACATCTGCCCGCGCTGCGAGACCACGCTTTCGCAGACCGAAGTATCGGAAGGGTATAAGGATGTAAAAGATATTTCGGTCACGGTGAAGTTTGAACTCGTCGATGAGCCGGGAACGTATCTGTTGGCTTGGACCACCACTCCGTGGACTCTTCCAGGTAATGTCGCGATTGCAGTAGGCGCGGATGTTGAATATGTGACCGCTGAACGGGAAGGGGTTCGGTATATCGTGGCAAAGGATCGTGTCGAACACGTGTTCGATGGGCAGCCGTTTACGATCGTCGCAACTCAGAAAGGATCAGAGCTGGTCGGAAAGAAGTACACGCCGCCGTTCGATTACTACATCAACGACACAACGCTCAAGAATCGCGAGAATGGATGGAAGGTGTATGCCGCGGATTTCGTCACTGCCGAGAGCGGTACGGGTATCGCACACGAGGCCCCTGCATTCGGTGCAGATGACTGGGAGCTTTTGAAACAGGTGAATCTGCCTTTTGTACAGCACGTGAATATGGACGGCACGATGAAGCCGGAGGTCACCGACTTTGCGGGCCTCGAAGCCAAGCCGAAATCCGATGACGATAAGGTGCGCCTCGGTACCGACATCGCGGTATTGAAATATCTGCAGGATCACAGCACTTTCTTTTCCAAGGAGAACATCACGCACTCATATCCGCACTGCTGGCGCTGCGATACGCCGCTTTTGAATTACGCGACCTCGTCGTGGTTTGTTTCTGTAACTAAACTGAAAACGGATCTGCTTTCGCACGCGAAATCTATCAATTGGTCGCCCGAACACATCAAAGAAGGACGATTCGGCAAGTGGCTCGAGGGAGCGCGCGATTGGGGAATATCGCGCCAGCGATTCTGGGCGAGCGTGATCCCGATCTGGGTGTGTGAGAAATGCAAAGAGAAGAAGGTATTCGGCTCGGCATCGGAACTCGAAGAGGCAAGCGGCAAGAAGATCGACGACCTGCACAAGCACGTGATCGATCTCGTGACTGTCCCGTGCGCATGCGGCGGCACGATGAAGCGCGTTCCTGACGTGCTCGACACCTGGTTCGATTCGGGCTCGATGCCGTACGGCTCGCAGCATTATCCGTTTGAGAACAAGGAGAAGTTCGACGCGGCGTTCCCGGCCCAGTTCATCGCCGAGGGCCAGGACCAGACGCGTGCATGGTTCTACTACCTGCATGTGCTCGGGGGAGCTTTGTTCAACAAAAATGCGTTCCAGAATGTGATCGTCAACGGCATCGTGCTTGCCGAAGATGGGAAGAAAATGTCGAAGCGGCTCCAGAACTATCCCGACCCGATGGAGGTCGTCGAGCGGCACGGGGCGGATGCGCTGCGTATGTATCTGCTTTCCTCTCCGGTCATGCAGGCTGAGAATCTGAGTTTTTCGGAGCGGGGAGTGGATGAAATGGCAAAGAAGAATCTCGGACGACTCAACAATGTGCTCTCGTTCTACAAGCTCTACGAAGACTCGACGCCGCGCGACTGGCAAAGCGAGCACGTGCTCGATGTGTGGATCGTGGCACGCCTCGATAGCGTCATCAAAGAAGTGACTGATGCATTTGAAAAGTACCAGCTCGATAGCGCAACGCGTCCGATATCGGGATTCATCGATGATCTGTCGGTATGGTATCTGCGACGTTCGCGTGATCGCTTCAAGGAAGACGGGGTCGACAAGAAAGCCGCACTCGCGACGATACGGTTCGTGCTCCATCGCCTCGCACTCGTCATGGCGCCATCGGCACCGTTCTTCGCCGAATACCTCTTCCAAGCAGTAAAGGAAGGAGAGGACGAGGAAAGTGTGCACCTCGCGATGTGGCCGGAAGTATCAAGAAAGGCCGGCATGTGGGCAAAGCTCTTCGGAGGAGATGACGGCAGATCAGTGCTCGAAATGATGGAATCCGCCCGCGATATCGTGACGCAAGCGCTCGAAGCGCGCGACAAGGCCGGGATCAAGGTGCGCCAGCCACTGGCCTCACTTTCCATCCCGGGCACCTCGCGGCTCTCTGAAGCGCTCCGCTCGATCATTGCCGACGAGGTGAACGTGAAGATCGTGGTGCCGCATGGGGAAGGCGTTGTGCTTGATGTCACCCTTACGGAGGCGCTCAGAGAAGATGGGATGCTGCGTGATGTGGTGCGGGAAATCCAAGCATTCCGTAAAGAACAGGACCTAAAGCCGGGGGCACATGTGTCGTCGATATTAAGTGCTCCACAGGCTGAAATCGACATTCTTAAAACGCGCACACAAGAACTTCAGAAGGCGACCAATACAACAATCACGAAGTGGGTTGTAGGAGAAAAACGATCCATCGAGCTCGATAAATAAAAACGTGTACCAAAAGTATCACACAGAGGCACTCGTACTCGGAAGCCGCGAAACGGGCGAGTCTGACCGTACCATCACGCTCTTTACCCGCGACTTTGGGCTCGTTCGCGCACGCGCTTCTGCGATCCGCAGCGAAAAGTCGAAGATGCGCTACGCGCTCCAGAATTACACGTATGCCCATGTGTCGCTGGTGCGCGGCAAGAACGGCTGGCGTGCCGCCGGAGCGACCGCGATCCTTACCGCCCAGGGCTCTCCGCAGGTGCTCGCGACATTCGCCCGCATCGCAGAGCTTGCGATGCGATTCGTCGGGGTGGATGAGAATAACGAATACATTTTCCAGACACTCATGGAAGCGCACGAAGCACTCATCACGACGCCGGACGCGTATCCGACGATCGAGATCATGTGTGTGGCACGTATCCTATACTCACTTGGCTACATATCCGCCGAAGCGCTCAGATCAACGCTTTTTTCACACACCGCATATCAGGCCGTGCACCTTACAGAGGCCGAAGAGCTTAAGCCGGAGCTGCTTCGGTCGATCAATAACGCCCTTGCCGAAACCCACCTCTAACGCTAGGCTCTTCGTATGATCGCCGTCGAACGAATGACATCATCATCGGATAATGCGCTCAAGGAAATAAACAACCTGCTTCTTCAGTTGCGTCGCGATCCGAGTGAGCCACTTGGAACAGAGCAGCATCTCAGTGCGATCATTTCGGACAAGAACATTATCTTTATCGCTGTGCGAGATGAGGGCAAGATCGTCGGAATGGCGACCGCCTACCTCGCGCAAAAGTTTGGTAAAAAAACAGGCTTTGTTGAAGATGTTGTTGTTGATGAAGCGTATCGCGGCCAGGGTCTCGGTCAGAAGATAATGGAAGTGCTGATACAGGAGGCAAAAAATGCAGGGGCAACACAGCTCTATCTGACAAGCGGGCCCGACCGCGTTGCGGCACAGAAGCTTTACATGCGCCTCGGCTTTAAGAAGCGGGAAACCGAGGTCTTCAAGTTAGCATTCTAAATGTATGTCTCGCGTAAAGATCAGCGAATATCGCGCGAAGAAGATCCTCGTCGGTGATGCGTATAAAGGTATTCAGCTTCGATCGGGCAGTGGTATGCAGATACCAAAAGGCGAATGGGTCGCGAAGGTAGATCAGGGAGTAAAAAAACGATTTAAGCAGGGGTTGGTGTCGGTCAACAAGCCCGCCGATGAAATGCTTGTAGCCATCAGATCGTGGGAGGAGCGGGGGTTCTCACAGTTCCTACTCGAACCTTTCTTGGTACATGATGCAAGCGAAGAGCAGTATTTTGCGCTTGAGCGCGTGCGCGAGGGGATACGGATGCTGCACACCAAAGACGGTGGTGTTGATATCGAAGCGCATCCCGAAGCAGTGCAGACGTATGTGATCAAAAGTGATGCTGATATCACTTCTATCGCCGCACAGTCGGGGCTGCCAGAAACGTTCCTCCGCACTGTCGTCGATTCTTTCAACAATAATTTTCTCGCATTTCTGGAGATAAATCCGCTCGTCATCAAGGACGGTGAAGTGCACCTACTTGATGCTGCGGTCTTGGTGGATAGTGCCGGCTCATTCTTTGTGCATTCATGGGGCGAAGACGACTTCATTAAAGCAAAGGCAAAACATGCTGCCGAAGAGCGGGTCGAGGCACTCGCTGCGACGACGCCGGCCTCGCTCAAGCTCTCCGTCATTGACCCCAATGGAGCACTTTTCTTTCTGCTCTCCGGCGGAGGTGGTTCTATCGTCATTGCGGACGAGGCCGAGCTCGAAGGAGCGGGGAAGCGCATGGCGAATTATGGCGAATACAGCGGAGGGCCGACACGGGAAGAGACGTATTTGTATGCAAAGGAGATCATTTCGCTCATGCAGGCATCAAAGTCTCAAAAGAAAGCGCTAGTGATCGCCGGGGGTGTCGCGAACTTCACTGACGTGAAGAAAACATTCCTGGGCATCATTGATGCTCTACAGGAATCTGCGGATGCGCTGCGCAGCGCCTCGGTAAAAGTATTCGTACGCCGCGGCGGGCCCAACGAAGCGCAGGGCCTGACTCTCATGCAAGCGTTCCTAGAGAAAGAGCAACTGCTCGGCTCGGTCCACGGATCAGACGCTGTGATCACGACCGCCGTCGAAGAGGCCATCGCGTATATCAATGTATGACAACACTCGAACGCATCAGAAATGGAGAAACAGGAATTCTTGTGATCGGGAATCATCCCGGTATCGTGCAATCGATACTCGATTTCGATCATCTCGCGGGAAAGCCGGCATCTATCGTGTGCATCATTGCTTCAACGCGAAAAGCGCAAAAATTCTTCTTCGGCCCGAAAGAAATACTCATTCCATGCTATCGAAGTGTCGCCGATGTGCCGCAAAAAGATACATCGCGCGTCAAATGGATGCTCAATATGCAGTCGGGGCGCCGCGTGTACGAATCGACCGTTGTATTCTTTCAGCGATTCCCCGAGGCGCTCGGCGGACACCTTTTTGCGGAGAATATCCCCGAGATCCATGCCACCGAACTCGTTAAAACGCACGGACAAAAATATGTGATCGCCGGACCTTCCGGAGTGGGGCTTTTGGTGCCCGGTCATATGAAGTTGGGCGCCATCGGCGGGATCGGCGCCGCGCAGCTCGTGCAGGGAAAACTTACAACGCCGGGGAATATCGCGGTAGTTTCGACTTCCGGCGGCATGACCAATGAGCTCATCACGGCGGTCGCAGGTGCCGGAAAGCGGGTCTCATTTTCGCTCTGCATCGGCGGCGACCGCTTCCCGGTGACGTCACTCTCCGACGTGCTCCTCATGGCGCAGAACGATGCGAATACAGAGGGAATAGTCTATTTCGGTGAACTCGGCGGGGTGGACGAATACGAGATCGTTGAGCTTTTGAAACAAGGAAAACTCACCAAGCCGATCCTCTGCTATATCGCGGGCGTCATCGATGAAGCGTTCGATGAACATATGCAATTCGGGCACGCGAAGGCGCTCGTTGCACACCTGGGCGAAAGCGCGCGCGAAAAGCGCGAGGCACTGGCATCTGCCGGAGCCATCGCTCCCGAGACATTCCCGCAGTTCCTTGCCGCAATGCGCGGGCTTCCGGAGAGTCCTCGGGGTGATACAGTGTCGGATATAAACGTCTATATGCAACGCGCATCGAGTATACTTTCGACCCGGCACATCGTAGACCTCGATGCGGTCCCCGAGTTCGTCAAAAACGGCGCACTCGTGCCGCAGGAACAGAACGGCTTTGCGGCCGCGACCCTCAAGGCACTCATCGGTCGCGACGTGAGCGACGTCACTGCCGCATTCGTCGAGAATATCTTCGAACTGCTCATGGATCATGGCGGGCACGTCTCGGGCGCGGTCAATACGATGATCACGGCGCGAGCCGGAAAGGACATGGTATCGTCGCTTGCCGCAGGGCTTCTTACGATCGGTCCGCGATTTGGCGGCGCGGTCAACGAAGCGGCCCGTGCCTGGTACGAAGGGGCCGCCTCCAAAGTATCGGCAAAGGAATTCGTCGAGAACAAGACGAAAGAAGGGAAGCTCCTCGCCGGGATCGGGCATCGCAAATATCGGGTCGGTATCCCCGATCCACGCGTGGCCGCCCTTGCTGAATTCACGAAACTGCTCAGTGCACACCCTCATTACGATTTCGCTCGCGCCATCGAAGGGGTGACGACGGGCAAGAACGGTAACCTCATCCTCAATGTCGACGGCGTTATGGCGGCGGTCTTACTCGATATTCTTGCTGAGAAGGAGGAGATGGATACGGCGGCATTGCGCGAGCTTGTGGATACGGAATTTTTCAATGCGCTCTTCATAATTCCGCGCTCGGTCGGCTTCATTGCGCACTTCATGGAGCAAAAGAAGAACGATGAAGGGCTTTTCCGCCTCCCTGATGAGCTTTTGTTCGAACGAGACGAAGATCGCGACGCGGAGTAGTCACTGCGTGGTAATATTGCGTGAATGGACCCTTCGGATCATGAGAAGGAGAAAATAGAACGCCTGCGCCGCGCAATGTACTCGCGCTCGCTCTCCGACAAGCTGCACGAGAAGCCGCGGCATGCGCTCGACCTCACGCGACAGGCGGTCGGCGAGGATTGGGCGCAACCCGAGCCGGAAGCATCGGGTATGATGGTCGCGCCGCGCATGATCGGGTATACGCGCAAACTGCTCTGGTGGTTCCTTGCCGCCGCGGTCACATTCTTCGTCTGCGCACTTCTCTTTTTCGCATACTACTTCCTCTTCGGCGCAGGGAGCTCTCACGCCTCAGCGTCGAACATCGATATTGCCGTTTCGGGTCCGTCGGAAATTGCCGGCGGGGAAGCGACCAAGCTTCAGCTGGTCGTGACCAATCACAACAGCGTGGCACTCGAGCTCGCGGAACTCGTCATTACGTACCCGCCGGGTACCCGATCACCCTCTGACTTCAAGACCGATTTTCCGTCGCAACGCATTCCGCTCGGTACGATCGAGCCCGGCGGCACACGACAAGGAACGATCTCGGCGGTCTTCGCGGGGGCCCAGGGAACTCATGCCACGGTGAAAGTCGAGCTTGAATATCACATCACCGGATCCAACGCGGTCTTCCTGGCGGATTCCGATTATGATGTCGCGTTCGGCTCTTCTCCGGTCACGGTCGCGGTCGACGGCAATACCGAGACCGTTTCGGGCCAAGAGATGTTTTTCACTGTCGACGTCGGCTCCAATGCATCGGCCCCGATCAAGGACATGCTCGTGCACATCGACTATCCCTTCGGCTTCACATTCAAATCGTCTGATCCGGCACCGATCGCCACCGGATTGTGGAGCGTGGGGGATCTCTCGCCGGGGCAGCACAAAGAGATCGCGGTACGCGGCATACTTTCCGGTGAACCGGGGGACAGTCGTGTATTCCACATCACGACAGGGACCCGCGCCGTGAGCACCGCGCTCGCGATCGATACGCCGCTTTCGAATAATTCCTATCCGCTTGCGATCTCGCAGCCGTTCTTGGGACTCACTATCTCGGTGAACAAGAATACGACTTCGACCACGACACCGGGTCAATCCGGCTTTGACGGTGGTCCCAACAGTGCCGCCGCGGTGGCCTCGCTCGGGACGAGTTCCGTCATTTCGCCGGGGGATACGGTCTCGATCTCGGTCGAATATACAAATCATCTGGCCACCGAAATAAACGACGCCATCATCGTGGCGCGCCTCTCGGGCCTTCAGATCGACGGCTCGACGGTCGGGACTGCCGACGGTTTCTATCGGTCGACCGACAATACGGTCTTATGGGACAAAACGACCACTAATGGTGTCTTGAAAACACTCGCGCCGGGAGCTAAAGGCACCGTATCGTTCACCTTCAAGGTGCCGTCTTCGGCGGACCTGAAGAATGTTTCGAATCCGCATCTTGATATTAGTGTGAATGCTGCAGGCAAGCGCCTCTCGGACACGGGAGTGCCGCAGAATCTTCAATCGGTCGCGCAGCAGCGCCTCAAACTTGCGACCGATCTCGAACTCAATGCGCAGGCGCTCTATTATGCCAATCCGTTCGTCTCCACAGGACCGCTTCCTCCGACTGCGGGTACCGAGACCACGTATGCGCTCGTCTTTACGATCACCAACACCACCAACGCGCTCACCGGAGCGAAGGTCACCGCAACGCTTCCGCCGTATGTGCGCTGGATCGGGTCACACGCTCCTTCGACGGAGAGTCTCATATTCAATCAGGCCGACGGTACCTTCACCTGGAACGTGGGTGACATCGCCCCCGGTGTCGGGACCAACGGTCTTGCTCCGCGCCAGATGGCGATCTCTATCGGATTCACCCCGTCTACGAGCCAGATCGGCGAGCAGCCGAGCCTGGTCAAGAACATAACGCTTACCGGTACCGACGCGGCGACCGGAAAGGTCATCAAAAAGACGACCACCCCCGAAGTGAACACCAACCTTTCCCAGGTCTCCAAGACCTCCTCCGATGCGCTCGTGGGCACCGACCCGGGCTTCACGTCGGACAAGGCGACGGTCGTTCCGGCCGCACGGTAGAGGCCACAAGGCCTGCGTGATACACCCCACAAGATATCCCTTACTTGTTCGCATTCAACTCGACGCGTTCAATCTTGCGGGGTAAACTTCGGCTCATGTCGGACTCAAGCATGGAAAAGATCATCTCTCTCTGCAAGCGCAGAGGCTTCGTCTACCAGGGCTCCGAGATCTACGGCGGCCTCGCGGGTACGTGGGACTACGGACCACTCGGCGTTGAACTTAAAAATAACGTTAAGCAATTGTGGTGGAGGATGTTCGTGCAGGAACGCGATGATATGTGCGGCCTCGACGCTGCTATTTTGATGAACCCGAAAGCCTGGGAAGCATCTGGCCATGTAAGCGGGTTTTCGGACCCGCTCGTAGAGTGCAAAAAGTGTAAGCGCCGTTTCCGCGCCGATCAAGTGGGAGAGAAATGCCCCGAATGCGGCGGTTCATTTGGTGAGGTCCGCCAGTTCAATATGATGTTTAAGACGCAGATCGGTGCTACTGAAGATGCCGAATCGGTTTCGTATCTTCGGCCGGAAACTGCCGGAGGCATTTTCGTGAATTTCAAGAATGTCGTCGACTCATTCCACCCGAAACTGCCGTTTGGTATTGCACAGATCGGTAAAGCATTCCGCAACGAAATTGCACCGCGGGATTTCGTGTTCCGTTCGCGTGAATTCGAGCAGATGGAGATCGAATACTTTGTCCGTCCAGGCAATTGGGAGGAAGCGTTCGAGGATTGGCGCAACGAAGTGCATCGATGGCTTGCTGCCGTCGGCATCGACGCGTCAAAGACGACGGAGCTGGAAGTAGCCGACGGCGATCGCGCACATTACTCAAAGCGCACGATCGATTTCGAATTTGAATTCCCGTTCGGCCACAAAGAACTCTACGGACTCGCATACCGAACCGATTTCGATCTTTCTGCTCACGCTGGCGCATCGGGCGCAGATCTCTCATTCTTGGACGATTCGGTAGAGGGGGGAGGGAAACGGTTTGTGCCGCACGTGATCGAACCGTCCTTCGGAGTCGACCGCACCATTCTTGCGATTCTTGCCTCCGTGTATACCGAAGATGAGCTTGGTGGAGAAACTCGCACCTATCTTAAGTTCAATAAGGCGGTGGCACCCATCAAGGCCGCTGTATTTCCTCTTCTCAAGAATAAGCCCGAGCTCGTCGCTAAGGCGCGCGAGGTATATTCCATGCTCAAGAAGCAGGTGCCGCAGATCATGTGGGACGACAACGGTAACATCGGCAAGCGCTACCGCCGTCAGGATGAGATCGGCACTCCTTCCTGCATCACCATCGACTTCGATACGCTGGGTGAGAACCCGGAGCTTCTCGATACGGTGACCGTGCGGGACCGCGATACAGGGGAGCAGCGCCGGGTCGCGATAGTCGACCTTGTTTCAATAATTTCTTAGTTTTCGTGGTCGCACGCGTGGTGTGATACGATTCGGACATGTCCGATAAGCACCTCACTATTTCCATCACGTCGGGAACGGTGCTTAAAACGGTGATCATTCTGGTGCTCGCGGCTCTCCTCTACTATCTCCGAAGTGTCGTTTTGATCGTCCTCACTGCCATTGTGATCGCCTCGGCGGTCGAGCCCGGTGTGCGTGCGCTCACGCGCCGGGGCCTGCCGCGCATACTCGGGGTCATCAGCGTGTACGCACTGCTTTTCGGTACTTTCTTCGTCATCTTTTACTTCTTCCTTCCGTCGGTGCTCGAAGATTTTGCGACGTTCGCGTCCAATATCCCGGCATATCTCGAGTCGGTGACCCGCAGCGGCGCATTCGACTCATACACGAGCATTCTTGGACTTCCGTCGGTCTCTACGATCTCCTCGGCCGATATCATGGCAAGCATACGTGAGTCTCTGAATATCGGGGGTGCCTTCGGCAATGCATTCAGCGCCGTCAGTCATATCTTCGGCGGAGTATTCTCATTCGTACTGATCATTGTGTTCTCGTTCTATTTTGCTGTCATTGAGACCGGGGTGGATGACTTCCTCAACATCATCACGCCCAAATCACATCAGGCGTATGTTGCAGGGCTCTGGCGCCGCTCGCAGCACAAGATCGGCTTGTGGATGCAAGGGCAGCTCCTGCTCGGCGTCATCATGGGGGTGCTCGTATTTCTCCTCCTCACCATCTTCCAGGTACCGCACGCCCTCGTGCTCGCGGTCATTGCAGGATGTTTTGAGATCATTCCGGTATTCGGTCCGATCCTCGCAGCGGTCCCCGCAGTGGCTATCGCATTTGCGGCAGGGGGGCCGAAACTCGGCATCATTGTGGTTGTTATCTATGTGATCGCGCAGCAGTTCGAAAATCACCTCATCTATCCGCAGGTGGTGACGCGTGTCGTGGGCGTGCCGCCGCTTTTGGTGATATTGGCCCTCATCGTCGGCGCTGAGCTTGCCGGCTTCCTCGGGATCATCCTCTCGGTCCCGGCAGCGGCGACTCTGCAGGAACTTGTGAAGGATTTGCAGGGCGGGAAGCTTCCATGGCAAAGTGTGGATGTATGAAGCCGCTGTATATCACCACCACGCTCCCGTACGTAAACTCCGATCCCCATATCGGATTCGCGCTTGAGATCGTGCACGCCGATATCATTGCGCGTTATCGTCGCCTCATGGGGGGGAAGGTCTTCTTCAATACCGGCACCGACGAGCATGGCCAGAAGATCGCTCAGAAGGCCGCCTCAGAAGGCCGCGACGTAAAAGAATATGTGGATCACTATGCGGCGGAGTTCCGGAAATTGAAAGAGGCACTCGACCTTTCAAACGATGCGTTCATTCGCACGACCGACGACGACCATGTGCGCGCCGCGCAGGAACTATGGCGCATCTGTGCCGCCAAAGGCGATATCTATAAGAAAAAATACAAAGGACTCTACTGTGTCGGCGACGAAGCCTTCATCAAGGAGAGCGATCTGGTCAACGGAAAATGCCCGAACCATCCGACCATGGAGCCCGTCGAGGTGGAAGAAGAAAATTACTTCTTCATGCTCAGCAATTATCAGGACCGCATCCTGGAATACTTGAAGCAGCCGGGGGTCATCGTCCCGGAATGGCGCCGCGAAGAAGCGGTCAAGTTCGTGGAACAGGGTCTTGAGGATTTCAGCATCTCGCGTGAGACCAAGCGCATGAGCTGGGGGGTGCCGGTGCCGGGCGACGAGCATCAGGTGATGTACGTCTGGTTCGATGCGCTCACCAATTACATCTCTACTCTCGGCTGGCCGGGTACCGAAGGAAATTTCAAGACATTCTGGACCGAAGGGGAGACATTACAGCTTGCCGGGAAGGACCAGGTGCGCTTCCAATCGATCATGTGGCAGGGGATGCTCATGTCTGCCGGGATCAAGGCGACCGATAAGGTGATATATCACGGCTTCATTACTTCGGGCGGCCAAAAGATGTCGAAATCCCTCGGCAACGTGATCGAGCCGTATGCGATCGTGAACGAGTACGGGGCTGATGCACTGCGCTATTTCCTCGCGCGACATGTACATCCATTCGACGACTCGGATGTGACGATGGAGAAATTCAAGGAATCCTACAATGCAGACCTTGCCAATGGTCTCGGCAATGTGACCGCGCGTATTATGAAATTGGCTGAAACCCATTTGGAATCTCCGATCGCTCGCCCTGAAGCCGTAGGATTTCCGCAGGAATACACCGAGGCATTAGAAAAATACGATTACAACAAGGTGCTCGACTTCGTGTGGGGCGAGATCCAAAAACTCGACCAAAAGATCACGACGACCGAGCCCTTTAAGCTCATCAAAACTGATGTGGCGCAGGGAAGAGCGCTTATCGCAGAACTTGCGACCGAGCTATATAAGATAGTGCGCCTCCTCAATCCCTTTATGCCGCAGACAAATGAAAAGATAAAAGCCGCCATCCTCGCCAACAAAAAACCGGAGAATCTTTTTCCGAGAAAAGAATGATCCCAGATTCGGACATAGAGGTTAGGAAATCACGCATCGCCGGTCTCGGTATTTTTGCTTTGCGCAGTTTTGAGCCGGGCGAAGTTGTTTTTAGCTGGAAAGATGTGTCGAGTCCGCTTACGGACGAAGAATATGAACGGCTTCCCTTGGATCAACGAATGTATGTTGCGCGCTACAACGGAGGTTGGTTGTATATGATGCCGCCGGCACGCTATATCAATCATTCGTGTGAGGCGAATACGAATCCAATAGATGGAGCGGACGTAGTGATTACAGGTATTGCTTCTGGTGAAGAAATAACATCGGACTATAGATCTGAATTGAAGGATGGAGAAAAAATGGAATGTCATTGTGGCACACCAAGCTGCAAGGGATATATTATAGGAACTGCCATATGAGATCTGATCATCCTGATATTGGTGCTATGTACGACGCGCTCGGCGCTGCGTACCTTTCGGACATAGAGAAAGCCCTTCCGCCTGAGATAGGGGCGTTTGTGCGCTCACTTCCTGCACATTCCTCGATATTGGATGTCGGGTGCGCTGGTGGCCGCGATACGGAGCAATTTTTGAAATACGGACTACGCCCGATAGGTATCGATCTGTCAGCGGTATTTCTTGCGGAAGCAAAGAGGCGACTGCCGAGCGTGCCGTTCTACAAGATGGATGTTCAGAAAATGGACTTTCCGGACGGTACGTTCGGTGCGATCTGGGCGCAGGCGGTGCTGCTCCATATCAATAGGGAGCAGGTCCCGTATGTGCTCAAGGAGTTCTATCGCGTCCTCAGACAGGATGGAAAACTACACATACAGGTAAAAGAAGGCGAGGGATATCAGGAATTGTCCGACGACCTGGCAGCTTCCGGCGAGATAAAGCGGGGATTCACATTATTTGGGCAGAGCGAGCTTGAGGAACTGGTGAGAATTGCGGGCTTTGTGCTGATCTCGTCAGAGATCGTTCCAGACACGCTGGGCCGTGATATACAATGGATCCGAATTTGGGCACGAAAGGTATGAAATATTTTGATGCACATACACATACGAATTTCGTCGCATACGATGGGGATCGTGATGCGGTCATAAGGCGCTCGCTCGATAGCGGTGTCGGAATGAATATCGTGGGCACCCAGTTGGACACCTCTAAGTCTGCAGTGGCCCTGGCGCAGCAATACGACGGTGTTTATGCCACGATCGGACTGCATCCCGTACATACTGCCAAGTCATATCACGACACAAAGGAGCTTGGAGAGGGCGGGAAGGAATTCACTTCCCGTGGCGAGGTCTTTGACACGGCCGCATACGAAGCGCTCGGGAAGGATCCGAACGTAATAGCAGTGGGAGAGTGCGGTCTCGATTACTATCGTATAGACGAAAGCACCAAGGATATCCAGAGCAAGGCATTTATCGAGCAGATCGAACTCGCCAATCGATTGAACAAGCCGCTCATGCTCCACATCCGCAATGCGTATGAAGATTCTATCGAGATCCTGAAGGCGCACGCCAAGGTTCGCGGCGATGTGCACTTCTTTGCGGGGGACTGGCAGATCGCAAAACAGTTCCTCGATATGGGGTTTACGCTGAGTTTCACCGGGGTACTCACGTTTACCCACGATTACGACGAGGTCGTAAAGAATACGCCGCTCGACATGCTCCTTTCGGAGACCGATGCGCCCTACATCACACCGGTCCCGTTCCGTGGGCAGCGCAATGAGCCGGCGCATGTCACCAAGGTGGTGGAATCGATCGCAGGCATCAAAGGAGAGCCTGAGGCGGTCGTCTCAGCTCAATTGCTTCGCAATGCGGAGCGTGTCTTTAATATCAATCTTCAGTAACTCGGTGGATTTCACAAGCTGCATGAGCAGAGGTCAATAGAGCCTTATTTTACGGGGTCTTTCTTGCAGGGGCAGGGGCCCCGTGGTAGAGTAGCCCCTACATATGGCAGAGGAAATGAATGCAGTCGCTAACACCTCCGACAACGAGGTTGTTTTGCGCATATACGAGGTGGGCTACCACATCGTTCCTACGGTAGTTGAAGAGAACGTCGAGAAGGCCGTCGGTGATATCCGCAGCGCTATTGAAAAGGCCGGAGGTTCCTTCATCGCTGAAGGCGCTCCTGCGATGACCCGTCTCGCCTATGAGATGGAGTCCCAGGTGGGCGATAAGCGCTCATACTTCGACAAGGCATACTTCGGCTGGATCAAATATGAGGCTCCGGTCGCTTCCGTCGCCGCTCTCGAGGAATTCCTCAAGGCTAATACTTCTATCCTTCGACACATCATCTTTGTGACCGTGCGCGAGGAGACCCGCGCCAAGATCAAGGCTCCGACGCTTCGCGAGGTAAAGCGCACCGATACCATCAAATCGACCCCCCGCCGTCCTGAGGAGACCAGCGCACCGCTCTCTGAAGTCGACCTCGACAAGGCACTTTTGGACATCACGGAGTAGTGCTAGACTTTTGATATGTACATCAACAAGGCGATCCTCTTCGGCAACCTTACGCGCGACCCTGAGTTGCGTGCGCTCCCGTCAGGGATGAACGTCTGCAACTTCTCCATCGCAACGAATCGCACCTTCAAAGACCGCGACGGCAAGAAGCAGGAACAGAGCGATTTCCACAATATCGTCGTCTTCGGTCGTCAGGCTGACACCGTTCAGCAGTATTTGAAGAAGGGAAGCACAGCATACATCGAAGGCCGCATGCAGACGCGCAGTTGGGATGACAAGGCCAGCGGCGAGAAGAAGTACCGCACCGAAGTCATCGCTGACTCCGTTCAATTCGGTCCACGCGGTTCGGGAGGTGGAGGAGGCGGTGGGGTTTCGAGAAGCGACGAAGGACAGCAGGCTCCGGAAGAGATGTCTTCAGGCGGTGGAGCAGGTATCGATTATCCGAAAGACGACATTAACCCAGACGACATTCCATTCTAAATTTTATGGCAAATATACTCACACAGAATGATATCCAGCACATCGACTACAAGGATGTCGACCTGCTCAAGCAGTTCGTCAATCCGCACGGTCGTGTCATGTCGCGCAAGCGAACCGATCTTACGGCCAAGCAGCAGCGAGCTGTAGAGGCTGCGGTCAAGCGCGCCCGCTTTATGGGACTCCTGCCTTACATTCAGAAATAAACAAAAGCCCGACTTTCGTCGGGCTTTTGTTTATTTCGAGAACGCATAGCGTTCGAAAGGACAGGAGTCGGCCGGAGCGATGTCGCACGAGCTCGTGCGACCGCGAGGCGGGGGCTGCGACCGAGGTGAGCGACGGCGAACCGAGAGTTGTGGCCCTTCTGCCTTACATCCAAAAATAGTCGACCTCAAAACAAAAAGACCCTTCGTACGAAGGGTCTTTTTGTTCAAGAGAAGCTAGACGCGCTCTACGTAATCGCCAGTCTCGGTATTGATGCGCACGGTGTCGCCGGCCTCGACGAACATAGGCACGTTGAGAGTGGCACCGGTCTCGAGGGTGACGACCTTGTTGCCGCCCTGGGCAGTGTTGCCGCGGGTGTTTGGCGGCGCCTCGGTCACTTTGAGGTCCATTTTGATCGGGATCTTCACCTGCATCGGCTCGTTGTCGAACCAGCGGACCTCCACCTCGACATTGCTCTTGAGGTACTTCGAAGCATCGCCGATGCGTTCCTGGTCGATGGTAAAGCGTTTTGATTTGTCGGTGACCTCGTGGAAGAACCACTCGCCGTTGCGCTCGTAGATGAAGACCGCCGGCCGAGATTCTACTTCCGCCTCTTCGATCTTGTCGGATACGTGATACGTGTGTTCGGCCATCGAGCCGGTCTTGAGATTACGGAGCTTGACCTGGTTGACCGGTTTGCGCTGTTGTTTGCGGAATACCCATGCGGAAAGCACTTCGTACGGCTCGCCGTCGATGATGATAAGCCGCTTCGGGAGGACCTCGTTGTATGCAAGCATTGCCATATGTGAGAGCATTCTAGCCAAAAAATGCAGATTGTCCAATTAGCCCAATATTTGTATCAGAGCGAACTTTTCTTTATTGAATGCCCCGAAGCCCTGCTTTTCGAAGAGTGATGTTGCGCCCGTAATGGTAAGCACTTCATATACGTTGAGCGCCTTCGCTTCCTCAAGGCATCGTGCAACGAGCGCGGTGGCGATACCTTTGCCTTGGTGCTCGGGCAAGACCGCGAGGCTACGTACTTCGGCGAGACGCTTCGAATATACTTCAAGCGCACAGCAGGCGATGACCGTGCCCTCTTCTTCGGCGACAAAGAACTCTTCTGGCTCGGGAAGATGCACCTGGATCAACGTATCGGGAAAACGGGCAATGATGCTTTGTATGGCGGGGAAGTCTGCCGCCGTTGCTTTGCGTATCATGAGCTGCTATTCATCTGCGCTGCCGCCTGAGCTTTTCGGGCTCATGCCATTGTCATTGAGACTCTTTTTGATGTCTTTGAGGAGCTGATTGAGGATGGGCTTATTCTCGCGGAGGAATGTGCGCGCCGCATCGTAGCCGCGTCCGAGCTTCACTCCCTCCTCGCCCTTTTTGCCCTTTGCAGGGACACCGGCGACAGCCGCTGCGAGAGAATATGAACCACCGGACGATTTATCGACGAAGCCGAGCTTTTCGCCGAGCGCGAGCGCTTCACCTTCTTTTGAAATGCCTTCGCCGTAGAGCATGTCGAACTCGACCGCACGGAAGGGAGCTGCCACTTTATTCTTTACGATCTTTACGCGATGGCGGCCGCCCATCACTTCGTCGCCCTTCTTGATCTGGGCGATGCGACGAATGTCGATGCGGACCGATGTATAGAATTTGAGCGCCTTGCCGCCCGGGGTCGTCTCGGGATTGCCGAACATGACGCCGATCTGCATGCGGATCTGGTTGATGAAGATCACCGTGGTCTTCGTCTTGCTTACGATCGCGGTGAGTTTGCGCAGCGCTTGCGACATAAGGCGTGCCTGTTTGCCGACGTGTTGAGCACCCATATCTCCTTCGATCTCGTCTTTGGGGGTCAGTGCCGCGACGGAGTCGATGACGATGACGTCGATCTTACCGCTTCGTACGAGCGATTCCACGATCTCAAGCGCCTGCTCTCCGGTATCCGGTTGTGAGACAAGCAGTGTCGCGGTGTCCACTCCGAGCTTCTTGGCGTATTCCGGGTCGAGCGCGTGTTCAGCGTCGATAAAGGCGCAGATACCGCCTTTCTTCTGGGCTTCAGCGATCGCATGCAAGCAGAGCGTCGTTTTTCCGGATGATTCCGGTCCGTATATTTCGATGATGCGTCCGCGGGGGAGTCCGCCGATGCCGAGCGCCCAATCGATGCCGATCGAACCGGTCGGAATGGCATTCACATCCACTTTCGGCTGCGCACCCAGCATCATGATGGAGTCGTCGCCGAATTTTGTCTTGATGTCGGAGAGCGCGCGTTCGATATCCTTATCGCTTCCGCCGCCGACGGTCTTGGGAGCTGCTTTTTCTTTTTTTCCGAATGCCATACTAATTATGAAA
Organism: Candidatus Kaiserbacteria bacterium; assembly: GCA_028286865.1. Taxonomy (GTDB): domain Bacteria; phylum Patescibacteriota; class Minisyncoccia; order Phycocordibacterales; family UBA2100; genus UBA10103. The sequence goes on along the minus strand of JAQBQU010000007.1, from coordinate 5,931 downwards.
TGGTGCGCTGTTAGTGATATGTATTCAGTATACTAAGCCCATCCTACTGCGCTACCGTGCTCGTTGCGGTCGATGTCGCACTCATGGTACCGGGCTTCGAAGAAGCCGCCGGGGCGGGGATATAGACGATCGAAATGATCTGCTTCGTGTCGCGCCCGTACTTATCTTTTGCCTCAAGCACGATCCGGTTGAGGCCGGGAGCAAGCAGGTACGGCTCATCAAAGGCACCGGTCTGTGTCACAGTGACCGCCTTGCCGTTGAGTGAAAGGCTCGAGATACGTTGTGCGGAACCCGCGATCGAGACCGACGGATCATTGGTGCTGCTTGCGGTCCCGGCAACGGTGACCGAAGGCCCGAAAAGGATGCCACGAAGTTCGAAGTACGCGTAGCCCACGACCACGAGAAAAAAGATGCCGATCGCGACCCGGGTGATACGACTGTCGCGATAGGGAAGCATACTATTCTGCGTCCGCTTCAGCAGGCTCCTTGGCTAGCTCATCGGCATTGCCGGCGCCTATCACATCGCGCGGCTTGGCCCCGTCGGCCGGGCCGATGACCCCGCGGTCCTCAAGCAGGTCCATGAGCCGTGCTGCGCGGGCATATCCCACGCCGAGCTTTCGCTGCAGATACGAGGTCGAAGCCTTGCCCGCTTCGATCACCGTGCGCTTGGCATCCGGGTAGAGTTCATCGTCGTCATCCGACTCGTCATTTTCCATGGAAGCGAAGATCGCGTCGGTCCCGCCGTTTTGATTCTTGGCATTGTCATTGAGGTCGATCTCGCCCGAGAGGATGCCCTCGTTGGAGCGCGCAATGAATTCCACAACCTTCTTTACTTCAGCCTCGCTGATGTACGGTGCCTGGATGCGTATCGGTTTCGACATTTCGCCCGAAAGGAAGAGCATATCTCCGGCGCCGAGGAGGTTTTCAGCACCTCCCATGTCCAAAATAGTACGAGAATCGATCTGTGAGGATACTTGGAGTGCCAACCGGGCGGGAATGTTGGCTTTGATGAGCCCGGTGATGACCTTCACCGACGGGCGCTGGGTAGAAAGTATGAGGTGGATGCCCACGGCGCGGCTCATCTGGGCCAAGCGCACGATGCCGCTTTCGAGTTCGCGCGGGTACGCGGTCATGATGTCGGCGAGTTCGTCGATGATAAGTACGATATACGGCATTGCCTCAGGAAGCGGCTTGCCCTCTTTGGCGCCGCGCTCAAGGGCGGGTTTGAGAATGTTGTCGTGATACGAGCCGATATCGCGGACCTTTTCGGTCTCGAGGATGTTGTAGCGTCGTTCCATTTCCTTGGCGAGCCACTTGAGTGCCAGGATCGCCTTCTTCGCATCAGTGATGACCGGGGTCAAAAGATGGGGGATCGAATTGTAAAGCGTAAGCTCGACGCGCTTCGGGTCCACCATGATGAATCTCAGGCGCTCCGGCCCGACGCGATACAAGAGTGACACGATGAGGTCATTGATGGTCGCCGATTTACCGGCACCGGTGGTCCCGGCGATAAGCATGTGCGGCATGCGAGCGAGGTCCGCATAATGCGGCTGCCCGTTGATCGATCTGCCGAGTGCCATCAAGAGTGCTTTATTCGATGCAGTAAAGGTATCGTCAGAAACGAGCGGCGACATGCCGAGCGTTGTGCGGGAAAGGTTCGGTACCTCGATACCCACGAGCGCCTTTCCGGGGATAGGGGCTTCGATGCGCACCGGGGAAGCGGCGAGCGCGAGCTCAAGATTCGACTGCAGTGCCACGATCTTCGAGAGGCGTACCCCTTCGGCGGGTTTCATTGCATAGCGTGTCACGGTCGGGCCGATCGACGCCTCATCCATTTCTACTTGGATACCGAAGTTCTGGAGTGTGCGCTTGATGATGTTCATGTTGGCCTTCACGTCGCCCACCTCCGGCTTACCTTTATTCTTTGCGAGTAGTGATGCAGGGGGTGCAATATATGCGCTCCCGGTCGCAGCAATGATGGGGAATCCTGCGCCTTCTGAATCCGCCCGGTCTTTGAATGAGGTAATAGCGGGCACTGCCTTGACCGGCTCTTCCGGCTCCGCGATCTCCTGAGGCTCCTCTTCGTGTTCAGGCATATCATCCGGTAGGCCTCGGACCGGGACATCATCGATATTTTGGATCTCTTCTTCCGGTTCAGGTGAAGTTGTGAGCCATTCTCGTATCGCTTTTACAACGAGTCCAAGATGGATATTAAATGCCACGATGAGTGCCGCGATAATGAACGCAAGCAAGAAAATGACCGTTGCGGTCGTTGCGATCTGAGAAATGAAAAAGTCCGACACGCCGGCACCGATGACGCCGCCATTTCCCGGAAATGCGACGTTCACCAATCCGAGTGCCGAAAGCAGGAATACCAACATGCTGACAAGTTGCACCCAGCCGAACGCCCGTTCGAACGACCTGAAGATCAGGACCGCGACCAATATCAAAGAGAGCGGCAAGAGGAGATATCCGATGCCCAAGAGCCAGCTGAGACCCATAAAGACCGCGGCCCCCACTTTTCCTCCGACCCCGGCTTCCGCCAGAATAAGAAACCCGGCGAAGGCGACCAAAAAGATCGCGACGACGCCCCGCAGTGCTTCACTGCTCACGCTGCGAACGCGTGCCTCGTTGTCATTGTCCTTTGTTTTATTTTTCTTCGACCCCTTCTTATCTTTCATGCCGACATCATATCATGGTGGACGCCTATTTATTCCATATTTAGCAGGCTATTTTGGTGATTTGCATACCCCGGCCGCGATAGTATTCGGACATACATTTTCGTTGCGCTAAAGACATGTCCTTTATATAATCACCGTATCATTTCTGTATCGGACATGTTAGAGACAGGGATATATAATACAATGGACGACATAAAGGACATCCAAAAGACAGACTCCGTATCACGCTTTTTCGATGATTCGGTCGTTCGTACGAACCCATTCGGGGAGAATCGTGCGGCAGACCGGGCGTATCGCCGGGCTGAACGCATAGTCGCGGCAGTCTTCCTCCTGACGAACCATATTCCGGAAACTGAATCAATTCGTTCGACGATCCGCACTGCGGCCCAAGGCCTCCTGGCGGCAATACTGGGAATGCGCGACGAGATGCGCGCCTCGGAGTCGCGATCGGTCCATGCGCTGCAGAGCACCATTCGACATCTCATTTCGCTTGTTCGGATCCTGAGCGTATCGGGCTTTATATCTTCCCAAAATGCGGCAACCATGATCGATGCGCTCGATGAACTCGGTAATTTCCTCACTGCGTCGCAGCGATCTGTCCTTTCGGAGAATGTGACCATCTCGCGCGATGAGCTCGTCGATGTCCATACGACGACCGTTCAGCGGCCGCGGGTGCGGGCAGCTTCGGCTATAAAGGACACTTCGAGCACGGGCGGAAAAAACGCGTTGTCCGATACGAAAATGAGTACGGGGGGTGTGGCAGATACGAGTGTCAGAGTGCAGAGCATCCTCGATATTCTTGCCGCAGGCGGATCCCTCGGCATTAAGGATATAGCGGCAAATCTTCCGGAATACAGCGAAAAGATGATCCAGCGGGAACTGCTGGAGCTGACGAATTCGGGCAGAATTCATAAAGTAGGGCTCAAACGCTGGAGTAAATACACCCTTGCGCAGTAGCATATTTCGTTGCTTTATAGGGCTCAAAAGCTTACTGAAGTGAGCATGAAAAACCCTGAAATATTACTGCGCTTCATGCGTCAATATAATTGACTCAACCCATCGGGTGGAGTATTGTGCACGCGTAACTCGTGATGCAGATAAGCCCCAGTTTGGGCGCTTTTTTGCCCACAAGTTATCCACAAAACGGAGCGCTGCGGTCACCCGTGAGCGAGAGCTTCCAGTATATAATTGCGCAGATGCATTTAAGTATGCATTGGCGCAGATAACGAAGCTCGTTCTCTGTGCAGTTCTTTGACATACGAATAAGGAAACAATATTTCGAGTGTCTTACACTCGACCCACATTCATCTATATATAGATGAATGACTTTCTGCATTCAGGATCTCCGGTCACGAAAGCAATTCCGCATGACACCTTCCTTCTTGCTGCTAATCCCTCGCTCCGCGTCGACAATTTAATAAGGAGTAGGGGCTAGCAAAAATTATTAGTTGTTCGTCACTCTGGCGAACAATCACAACGTAGGCGTATCCCTGTCGAAAGAATACGCGTACGGCCCCATCACGAAATTTATTCGTGTGACGGGTACAAAGGTCAAAAATACTAAATATGAGTAAAGCATTAGCAACAAAGAATGTTGCAGCAGTACTCTTGGCTTTGACGATGGCTTTCAGTTTCGCATTTGCATTTGCCACTCCGGCAAAGGCAGATCAGGCTTCTGATCTCCAGGCTCAGGTCCAGGCATTGCTCGCACAAATCCAGGCACTTCAGGGTAATTCCTCGAGCGCTTGCGTGAAATTCACGTTCACGACGAACCTCAACAAGGGCAAGTCGTCAGCTGAGGTCATGCAGATCCAGAAGTTCCTCAACCAGTGGGCAGATACTCGCGTATCAGTCTCAGGCGCAGGTTCAGTTGGAAATGAAACCAGCTACTTCGGCGCAGCAACTGCTGCCGCTGTAGTGAAGTTCCAGAACAAGTACGCAGCGGACATCCTTACCCCAGTCGGCCTTTCAGCCGGCAACGGTAACTGGTACTCCTCTACACGTGCTAAGGCAAATAGCATCACTGCTACTTGCGTTCCTGGTTCTACAACTGGTGGAACAACGGGCGGTACGACAGGTGGAACAACGACCGGGGGCAACCTCGTCGTCTCCGCTTCGACACAGCCTGCGAACTCGCTCGCTCCGGCAGGCGCTTCTCGCGTTCCATTCACAACGTTCACACTCACCAACACTTCTGGCTCTGCCATAACTGTTAACGGTGTGACTGTACAGCGCACAGGTCTCGCTAATGATGCGGTCTTCACAGGCGTAGTGCTCGTTGATTCCAACGGCCTCCAGCTTGGTACTTCCCGCACATTCGACACCAACCACCAGGCAACGATCGGTGACACGTTCACCATCGGAGCAGGACAGTCAATGACCCTTACGGTCGCGGGCAACATGCAGAATGCTGCAACCCTCGCACAGTACGCTGGTCAGGTAGCTGGTCTCTCAGTTGTCGGGATCAACACGACGGCGACGGTCTCTGGTTCGCTCCCTATCTCGGGCGCGCAGCAGACGATCAACTCGACGCTCACACTTGGTTCTGCAACGCTTGCCGTTTCCTCTCTTGATCCTCAGTCCAACCAGACAAAGAACATCGGGGACACCGCTGTGAAGCTTTCCGGTATCCGCATCACTGCGGGTTCTGCGGAAGACGTCAAGCTCTTCTCCGTTCGCTTCCGTCTCAACGGTTCTGCCGGACCATCTGACATCTCAAACGTTGTCATCATGGTCAACGGCGTATCGTATCCGGCAGCTGTCTCAGCTGACGGTCGTTACTACACAGCAACCATCTCGGGCGGACTCTTGATCACCAAGGGCAACTCCGTTGACGTTGTTGCACAGGCAGACATCACGGGCAGCAATTCAGCTGGCCGCACGATCGAGCTTGATATCGATCGCTCATCTGACATCTACATCGTCGGCCAGACATACGGCTATGGCGTCACGCCAACCTTCTCTGGTTCTACGGTAGCTATCAGCTCGAGCCACACGGTATCCGGCTTCACAGTCGGTCAGCCATTCTTCCAGGGCGCTATCGTCAGTGTTCAGGGCTCTTCAGTAACCACGATCTCTCGTGCTACCGAAGTTCCAGCTTCGAACATCGCGGTCAACGTTCAGGGTCAGACTTTGGGCGGTTTCGTCGCGGACATCCGTGGTGAAGCTCTCAACGTCAACACCATGGTCTTCCATGTTGCGACCTCATCTGGTACCAACACCGGCCTTCTCACCAACGTCACTCTCGTGA
>JAQBQU010000011.1 GCA_028286865.1 Candidatus Kaiserbacteria bacterium | reverse complement strand
CTGCGCTTGACCTCGATATCCCGAAAACGCTCATCTATCTTGAATTCACTGAGAAATGCCTCTGTGTCGGCCCGCAGCCCTTCGAGCGTCGCATTCACACCCTCCTGCGCGATGATCACGCGGCCGGTGAGCGCATTTTCCCGTGCGAGGGATTCGATATGCGCCGCAAGTTCCTGCGGAGAATCTATCGTTATGTAGCGATAGAAAAGCAATACTTGGTGTGCCGTGCCGGCTTCCGAGCGCGTATCCATATGCCGTTACTATAGCAAAACGCTCCTGCTAGATGATCGGCTGCGTGCAGAAGGCGCATCGCGATGCGTTGAGCGGTATCTCGCTCTGGCATTCGGGGCATTTTTTTGTCGTCGGATCAGCCGGCGGTTCGCGGCGCGAGCGCGCAATAATGACATTCATCGGTTTGATAACGAAGAAAAAAATAGCGCTCGCGACAAGCAGGAACGAGATGAACGCATTGAGAAAATCTCCATACATGAATTTGCTTCCATGAATGGTGAAGACCAGGCTGGAAAAATCCGGCACTTTAGCGATCGCCGCGATAAAGGGAGTGAGAAGGTCCTTCACAAGCGCGTTGACGACCGTACCAAAGGCGGCACCGACGACGACGCCTACCGCGAGGTCTACGACATTACCGCGCAGCAAGAACTGCTTGAACTCCCTGAGCATTCCCATATGGACCCGAGTATAGCATCGCGTGTACCCATCTCAAGCGTAAAAAAATACCGGCACATGGCCGGTATTTTTTTGATTATGCAGCCGGAGCCTCTTCAGTCGCGGGTGTTTCCGCTGGCACCTCTTCAGGTGTCTCAGTGACTTCCGATTCTACCGGGGTCACAGGAGTATTTTCATCTGTCATATTAGATATGTGTTAGCGTTTAGTAAACGGTAAGCAGAAACCGTAACACGCGGTACATTAATACCTAATGAAGTCGGCGCGAGCCGAAAATATTTAGTACTTCGGTTTGTTGGCACGCGCCTCTTTCATGACGCGCTTCGCCTCCAATCGCTTCGCCGTCTTTCGGGATCGCGACTTTCTATAACCGATATCTACATTCGCTCGTTTTGCCATGGACGGCAGTATAACCTACTTTATTAAATTGTCAGGTTTTGCGGCGCTAAATGATGCCCGCGATGACTCCCCTGGTGATGGTCCCGACGAAGCCGACGGCCGGTGCGATAGCATGCGCGGACTGTAATCTGATGACGGCGGCTTTCGTGGCCGGTCCGAAATACGTCGTCTCCTGACCGGGCGATCCCGCTCCGCTTGATGCGATAGTGTACCCCCGTGCATTGAGGAACCGCTGAAGCAACAACACATCACTATTCGTCATTCCCGCAGAGAGGTCACGGGTCAAGGTGAGTGCCGTATTGAGCGATGTGACGGGTGAACTATCGCCGGGCACGATCGCATTGTTCGGAACAGGAACCGGGGCCGTGACCGGCGTCGGTGCGGGTACCGACACAGAAGACAATTGCGGTGCGATCATCGCACGAGTGGTACCGGTGTACACGCCGGTGGCCGGGAAAAGACCGTGCATGCTTTGATAGTTACTGAGCGCTGTCCGGGTTATAGTTCCGAAATATCCCGTAGCTCCTGCCTCAGCCAGATCCGATGCGGCGCTACTTTGCTGAGCGATCAGAAAACGTTGCAATGCCACGACATCCGGCCCTGAGGATCCGATCGTCAGATCCCCTGCCGGGAGCTGCGACGTGTTCGACGAGGACGGGACCGATGCAAGCGCCGAGATCACAAGCGGAGGCAATGATATTCCGGCATTCTGGTCGCCCGTGAACGTGGAGCGAAAATTCGCTGCGAGCAATTGGGCGAGACCGTTCGGGTCAGATGTTTGCGAAAGTATCGTATTCAAGAAGCTGATCTTTTGCTGCGCGGAGAACTCCTGGCTCAAGAACGGCATCGGATCGATAGCTGCGCGCGAGGCGTCATGCACTTCAAAATGCAGATGTGTCGCGCCTCCCACGGCATCTCCGGTGTTGCCTACATAGCCGAGCAGTGACCCCGGCTGAACAACAGTCCCTGCAGCGACGCCTTCGGCGAATTTATCGAGATGCATATATACCAACGTGAAGCCGCCGGCTATGGCGACATACACTGCATTGCCTTCGCTCGCTCCGGTCTCATTCTTGAGCACGACACCTGCAACGGGCGAAACGATCGGCGTATCTTTGTCGGCCATGATGTCTTCGCCAAGATGCGTTCGTGCACCGCCGTCGCGAGGGTCACCGAAGTTCGGACTCAGATTCGACGGCGTGACGCCGAAAAGCACCGGTATCGGGAAAGAGGTCGGTGCAGTGGTGCCAAGAGCGCTGATGGCCTGAGAAGAGGCATCGGTTCCCCGACCCCATCGGTAGTTATCGTATTGCGAAGACGTGGCCGTCTGAGCAAAGACGGAAAACGGCGACATCATCATGAAGGACGCAAGGATAAGCGCCGCGATACGAGACTGTTTCATTCATAGATACTGACGCTCTACTTCACATGCTCTTACGGATGCGGATAGAGCGCTTCCTGCAGGAATGGGATGAGCGCACTCACGACCGCCGGGACATACCAATCGGTGTAGGTTATCGCATCATTCGTCATGGGACCGATCGTTCCGGTGCCATGCTTCGTGCCGTTCTTTGAAAGCACTTTATCCGTCGCATGGCTCTGCTCGAGACCCTCGTGAAGCATCAGGTGTCGTATCTGAGGAGGTATGACGAACGCAAACGTTCTTCCATACCCTTTCTTGGCCGATCTCGACTCCACCGCGACCCAACCGAAGTTGTACATATCGCCGTATTTCTCCTCGACCCCTCCCTCGAGACCCACATAGAAATCGGCCTCCGGAACAAGTTCTCTAGCATGCGCCACGCGACCGATCGCGCCTGAACGGGTTTCGTCGTCCGACATCGGTTGGTCCGTGATACCGGAATTGGCGGGTACGCATTCGTATTCAAATGTCTCGTTAGGGAACAAAATGCTAAAACCTCGGATCGCCGCCTCTTTCTTTACCGGACTCATCGACGCAATGATGACTTTCATACCGATATATTCTATCAAATATCTCTACGTCTTAGGTGAAGCGCACTTCAATATCGTGTTCTTTGCCACCCCTATAGAGTGCCTGTCTCGTTTTCTTGGTGTCATCGGTGTAGATCGTGAGTTCTTGATTCGAAGAATTATCGCGTACCGAGAGCAGGAGATTTCCCGGCCGTTCGGTCACCTTCGCGCGCTTCTTTCCTTCGAGCGAGCGAAGTCCGGACTTGATGAATCCAAGCGATATCTTGGTGACTTCCGCCTGCTGATGCGCGATATCGCACAAGTGCCCCGCTGCGGGAATAACAGTCGTATGACTCGCGCCGAATTTCCCTCCCGACCGATGATCTTTTTTCATAGCAACATATTTAGTGGGAGTCTGGTGCGAAGCGGCGGCAAGGGCGGGGGCAACGATATCACGCTCTAGTGGCGCGAGTGTTTAGTTATTCTGAGTGCACGCCATGCGCGTATAAGAGAGAGTCCGAAAAGTGATATGAGCAAAATGCAAAATAGATTGAGTGATCCCACGGTGGCATTGGCTACCAATATCCACGCACCCGTGCCTGCAAGGATCGTATAGACCGCAATCGTTACAAAGATATGCCACATATCCATCGGTACGCGCTCTTGAGCAAGACTGAAATACAAACGAAGGAGCGCTCCGATGCCGATAACCGAGAAAATAATGCTCGCACCGGCCATAAGCGGGAGTCCGGCGGGCAGAAGTGTCAAAAGTGAGATGGTGAAGATGCCGGCGAGTGAGATGTACGCTGTTTCGGAGAGCGCATACTGTTTGATGCGGAACTCGCGCTCGAGACCCGCGTCAATAGAAAGCGCTACGAAAAGGAGCCCTACGAGAGCGGCCGATGCCTGGGAACTTGCGATAAAAAATGCACTGTATTGTTCCAACATATGTATCAAACGTACTCCCAAAAGCACACAATTTCAACTGAGGCGGGGCACCGATAAGGCTCAAGAGCCCTATTTAAAGCTACCTATCAGTGAAGGCGAGCCGTCATAAGCGCTGAGAACGTATATTTCTTCCGTTTCTGGATTAAAACTAAAAGATACTTGCCCTATGTTGAGGTAATAGTAAATCCCACTGGTATCTTCAGGAATATATTTAAGTTCAGGAGTAAGAACAGGGCCAGAATGATAATCAATAATATTTTTGCATATTTGAGTTTCAGGCTGCTGCGATGCGAGCATGGCAATTCGCCGCATCATGTCAATATTAAAAAGGATTACCGGGTTAGATTGATATTCGTGATCGCAGAAATTTAGAGTTTCGAGCTGCTTAATATTTTGATTTTCATTGCTCGCAAGAATATTCTCTGGTTTCGGAATATTTCTTTGTATCCAGAATAAGACGAGGGCAAGGACAACAACTAAGATTATGGTTAAATAAATCTTTTTTGAGGACATAACTGAATTATATTTGTAGAAAGTGACTATTTTGGTGGTTGGTGCGAAGTTGGAACCTTATTTTAGAAACAAATAAAAACCGACGGCTATTATTATCTGAAGGGCGATAGCCAGTAGAACCTTCTTGAAAGTTGTAGTTGAGCGGCCAAAAAAGAATGCTACTGAAGACAAGAAATATAGTATTACCGCCATCCCGAGAACCACCAGCAAATTCGGACCTTCCGGGTCATTGAAAAATGAGAACATCGCTCTTGAGCATGCGAGAGCTGTAATGCCCAAAATTATCAGAGCGGTCCTTTTTGATACGAATGCACCGGATCCCATATCTATATCCTACTGTATTTTTTGGGTCTTGTACGAAGTTCGAACTATTTCAAGGAATTGAGCCAATCTGAAACAATATCGGCGAACTGACGCTGCAGCTCCGGGTGATGAGAAATGCTGTGCGGGGCATTTGCCATGAGTACGTGCCTTAGCTTGGCTGGATTCGGTGCCGCTTGAACGTAGCTCATGAGGGTAGGCACGGGGACCAGTTCGTCCTTTTCAGATTCGACGATCAATAAGCTTCCGTCAAAATTATGGATTGCCCGCAATGCGGCCGTTTCTGTATTTGTGTGCGGCTGCTCTTTCCACATTGAGTGGCTCTCCTGCCCTCTTTGCTCGTGGAGAGGCTTATCGAAACCTTCGTCGCGATAGTCGGCGGGGACCCTGAGTACAATTGCCTTAAGTTTCCGCTCTGCGCTCAACAACGAGATTAAATAGCTGCCGAAGCTCGACCCTATCGCAATAATATCCTCGGTATCAATATTTTCCTGTGCAACGAGAAAGTCATAGGCAGCAACCACGTCTTTCAAAAAATCCTTTCTTGAGAAGGTTTTATGATCTCCTTCACTGGCTCCATGCCCGCGCATATCGACAGTCAGACAACAATACCCTTTCTGTGCCAACGCTTCTGCAAGCATGAACATTCGGTCCTGTTTACTTTCCCATCCGTGAATGATGAGGGCGCCTGGCTGCATAGTATTGCTGTCGGCATAACGGAAGATCTTTCCGTTTAGCTTAATGCCGTCAACAGTGAGGGAGATCTCTTGCATACGGGTTAGCCGAGCGGAACAGCCGCAGACGAATCCTGTTGTCCCGGGTAATCGGACCTAAGGCGTTCAATGTCATCCGTGCTCATCTGCCACCCGATAGCTCCCAAGTTCTCTTTCAAATGCTCGAGATTCGAAGTCTTTGCGAGAGTGACGACATTCTCCTGCGAGAGCAGCCAATTAATAGCTATCTGAGCGGGTGTCTTATCATATTTTTTTGCCATCTCAAGCAAGATCGCAGGTGGGTTCACAAGCAGTGCTCCTTTTTGCACGGGACGCCATGCAGCGAGCAGAACATCGTTGTGTTGACAATATTCCAAAAGACCGGTTCTCTCGGGTGCGCGAACCTCGAGATTGTAATGCACTTGGTCATACACAATTTTATTCGCTGTTGCGGCCTGCGCTTTTTTGAACGCTTCCACGCCATAATTCGCAACACCAATGTTTCGTATGAGTCCTTCTGCCATCAACTTATCCATAGCCCGCATTGTTTCCTCCATGGGAACATCAGGAACATATCTGTGTAACAGATACATATCGAAATGATCCGTACCGACCCGTTTTAAACTTCTCTCGCATGCCGCCAATACGTCGTCATAACGCATGTTGATGTCCATTACCTTTGAGATGATGAAAAGTTTTGACCTATCATGGCCGAGAATTGCCTTTCCCAAAAGTTCCTCGGTATATCCTTGTGCATACTGCTCTGCAGTATCAAAGTGAGTTACACCAAGTTCAATGGCAGCTTGGATCGCTCTTATATCGGCCTCATCATCGTTCGCCGGATTGTATTCCAGCCTTCCTCCCATTTGCCAGGTACCGATCCCGAATGACGGCATATGAAATCCGCTTTTTAGAGATTTCTCCGGTATGTCCATGATGCCAGTATAGCAATCGAGTGAATAAATATTTGAGGGTCCGGTATGCCCGGTCGTTTTGCACCTATTTCCCGTATTCGCCGAACGGGTAATAAATACTTCCCTGAGCGACTCGACCGGTTCGAATGAAGCCGAATATTGCCGGCAGTCCGCCCAATATCCATCCGTAGCCGTATTTAGTGAGCCGGCGAGCTGATGCACCCACCCGGACATTGATCAGACCATGCAGACCCAACTTTGCGGCTTTTAAGGAATAATCGACATCTTCCGCAAGCGTCAGAGTAGTATCAAATCCGCCAACTCTGACAAAGACGGATCGTGTGGTCATTAAGTATGCGCCCCCAAAATACGGCTTGCTGAATAAAAGTAAAATTTTCTGCATCGTGTATGCGACCTTAGAGGTCAGCCAAAGTCCGATGCCGTCTTCGGTCGGAACGAAAGCGGGGGCAGCAACAACGAAATTTCTGGCAACGAACGAAGAGATCAGCTTCTCATATGATTCGGTCGACGGCATTACCACGTCGGCGTCACAAAAGATCAGCAGATCATGCTTCGCGATGGTCACACCCAGATTCCGCTGCAGTGATATTCCTCGCTCCGGGGACCGTATTACTCTCAACGATGAACGGCCTCTGAACACAGAAGCATAGCTCTCAGCCACTCGCACGGTGTCATCCTCCGAATTTCCGTCGACCACCACTATATCTAATGGTGATGAAATATTTTGTAACGAATTGAGGAGGAGCGGCAAATATTTCTCCTCGTTTAGCGTCGGGATAATTATGCTCGCTGAAGCTACTTCCATATTGTTATTTGTTGCCGGACTTGGAATCGAACCAAGATTCACAGCTTCAAAGGCTGCTGTCCTACCATTAGACGATCCGGCAGTGTTTGGGGCCAAACGCTCTGAGAATAACGCATTTATAGGAATATAAAAGCGGGCGCCGCATCGTGCGGCGCCCGGATATCGTTCTCAAGATCGCTTGCCCTTGGGTCTAGGCTTTCTTCGGACCGATCGCGCCTGCTTGAGCCGGTGTGCATCGACCCGTGCCGCAAGCACTTTGTCCGATAGTGCCAAAACCAGGGCAGCCATAAGAGCGGCATTCTCAGCACCGGCTTGTCCATATCCGCAGAAGTTGAGCGGCGCACCTTTTGGCATGCCGATACTCGAAAAGACCGCGCAAAAGTCGTTGATGACGCTTGTCTTGCTAAGAACAGCGACGGCGAAAGCGGGGAGTGGCGTATACGAAGCCGCCATACCGGGCAAATGAGCGGAGCCGCCGGCAAAGCCGAGGATGACCTTGAAGCCTTGTTTCTTCGCGCGAGATGCAGCGTATGCAAGTCGCCAAGGCGTGCGGTGCGCTGAAGTGATCCGCTGATCATACGTGATCTTGAGCACGTCCAACACGGCACACGCGAAGTCCACCGTATCCGCATCTGTCTCCGACCCCATAAGGATGAGTACATCCTTCTGAACGGATTTTTTGGGCATTTGCCATTACTCCCTGGCTGGTTACAACACTGCCAAGACTCTATCCGAGCACCCTATGTGGCGCAAGCGAGGGCTATTTCAAGCGAAGCGTCGACATGATCTGTATGAAATCATTGAGGATCACGTCTTTGGTCGTCAGGTAGGTGACGGACGCCATCACGATGTTGTTCTTGTGCGTGAATACGAACGAGTTGCCGTTGTAGAGCCCGCTCCACGTGTACGCGTATGCATTCGTACCGCCCATATTACCGACGAGTGCATCCTGCATCTTCGGGTCGACGGCGAGTTTGTAATTCGATGCATCAGTGTTCTTGATCCAGTCCTGAACGAGAAGCTTCTTCGGATTCGGGTAGATGTCTATGGTGATAGCCGTCGGCCCTTCGCCGTTATTCACCGCTTTTGCGGAATTTGATACGAGTGTGATCGCGTGATGAGCCGATACCTTGTTCGAGGCGTCGGTCTTTACATCCTTTTGAGAGAGCGTGTAGTTCGACGGATAGTTGAAGGTGATACCGTACGTGGAGCTGGTGTATGTAAGTGCGGTGATATCGGCATCCATTCCGGTCTGAGTGTCCACATTCTGATCAACGGTCGATGTTGCGGTGTCGTATGAGGTCGCAGGAGCAGTTTTATGGACGGTGTATGAGATATATCCCACCACGAACGCAACGAGTGCCGCTGCAGCGATAAGGATAAAGGTATTTCTTCGTGAATACATATAATGGCTTATTATCTAGATATTTCTATTATGTCCGAAGTGCTGACCCCCCGGTTATATCTATTATAGCTAATTCGAGCGGTAAATGTGGAACTGCCGAATATGCCATGCGACCGTAGGCTTCGAGCAGGATCTTGAGTGTCTCAGAGTTCACATTGGGCTCTTTGGCGAGTTCGGTCGCGAGAGCGGCGTCCGCTTCGGACAATTCGCCCGACATTTTTGTCGCGAGCTCCGGCGCGTAGCGCATGAGTAATATCACACGCATGCGATGAATGAGCAGTTTCGCGAGCGTCCGTGCATCCATCATATCGGCGGTGGCTTCCTGCATGGCAGTGAGAGCTGCAGCGGCGTCTTTCTTGGCAAGTCCGCTCAGTATCGCGCGTACGATCTCTCCGCGCGGCGCTCCGCTCACCTCCTCTACTTCTTTCACACTCACTTTCTTGTCATCCGAAACGACGAGAATTTTCTGCAAAATTGAAAGCGCGTCGCGGAACGAGCCCTCGGCCAAAAGTGCGATAAGTTCGGCTGCTGAGCGCTCAAGTGTGAATCCCTCCTTCTTGGCAACGTCGGTCACGATCTTCGAGAGCACTTCCCTATTCGGTTGTTTGAAAGTGTAGATCTCGCAGCGCGATTGAATGGTCTCGGGGACCTTGTCGCGGTCGGTCGTCGCAAGCACGAATATGGCGTGCGCCGGCGGCTCTTCAAGCGTCTTGAGAAATGCGTTCCACGCTTCTTTGGTAAGCATGTGCGCCTCATCGATTATATAAAATTTGTATTCGCCTTCGAATGGGCGCGCGTACACTCCTTCACGTAGCTCACGGATATCGTCGATGCCGCGATTGGATGCCGCATCCATTTCATAAAGGTCTTTGTCGGAGACGCCGAGCTTCTTCGCGAGGATGCGGGCGGTCGTCGTCTTCCCTGTCCCGCGGCCTCCGGCAAAAAGATACGCGTGCCCTATCTTTTTGTTCTTGATCGCCTTTTCAAGCACATCGGTCACCTGCGGCTGACCTTTGACCTCGTCCCAATCGGTAGGGCGGTATGCTCGGTACAAAGTCGTATGTTTTTCCCCTTTCATACAGCCAGTATACACAAAAGTCGTCCCCCGCTCTTTTAGGAGCGGGGGCTATCTGTTCCATCTGCCGATCCGTATGGGAGCCGTATCTCGCCCCCTGCTACCGGGCCGTTTTGTGTTGAGGCCAAGCGCTTCGTGCTGTTCGTATGTCATCGCGTCGATCCGATTCTTGATCGAAACGACGCCCTGCGTCACATATCGCGACGCCTGCACCGCGATCGTATGTCGGTTGAGTGGGATCGACGATCCCTTAAGCACCGACGCTGCGCGGCGGATAGCAGCATCCATCGCATCGTCTTTACTTACGATCCGATTGCTTTTTATGGTTGCCATTTCAGGTCCTTTCTGCAACCACTGTATCGAATTGCGAAAAAAATACAATTATAAAAAAGTTCGGCCGGCGGAGATGTTCCGCCGGCCGCATTGCATTGTCGTGCTTCTTAAAATTCAGCTTTAGACCTTCTTTGCTTTCGAATGTCCCTCCACTTTCTTGAGCAGTTCCTGGAGTTCCGTGATCATTTCGTTGATGAGTACGGAATCCTTCTCGCGGTCGGCGGCTGGCTGAGGACGAGTCTCGTAGACTCCAGCGACGTCCCACGTCTCCTTTATGCGATCGAGCCGGGTTCGTGCTCCGGTGAGCACGGCTTTGAACGCACTGTAGTCGTCCGAAGCACGTCGGTCACGACCGGAACCCCCGAAGTTGGAATGTCCGGTCTCCCTCCTGATGTGTAACCGGGCCTGAGGAAGTGCCAAGCAGTCCTGAGAGATCTCTTTTGCAAGCTTGATCCGCAGGTCCCGGTCGGTGGTGCTTCGGGCGATCTCAAGAGCCAGGATATAGACCAGCTGCTTGTCCAAGAGGTCCGGATTCATCAGGTCCTTAACTTCTTCCGGAAGTCCTGCGACGAGCAAATAGTTCTCGATATGTTTCTTTGGCTTACCGGCCTCGCGCATGAGTTCAAGCACCTTCTCCTCATGAGTCGCAGCCGGGCAATCGTCGTACATGTGCTTGTAGGCGTCTGCTTCGTCTCGCGGGATATAGTCCTTACGTTTGATGTTATCCCGGAACGCCTTGCGGAAGTGGTCTCTAGCGTCCGCAATATCACTCAGAACGCAATCGACCAACGGGTCGGTCCTTGTCCTTTCGGCGATCAGTTGGTAGGCGCGCCATCGTCGCTCGCCGCCAATAAGTGTGTAAAATCCGGGCCTCCCCACAGTCGGAAATACCCGATTGGGAGTTTCCTGGGTATTGAGCTGGATGTCATCCGCTAATTCAGCGATCTCCGCCTTGTTGAAGTAGCGGCGCGGCTGACCTTCATAGCGCAAGAGTTTGCTCAAAGGAATTTTGAGCGGTCTACCTGCACCTTGCTCAGCGGCCCCGGGCACTGAAGGAGACGGGGGCATAGAATCTGTAGGAGCAGGTGCAGTAGTCTGTAGAAGCTGCTTTACCGGCACCGAATTAGGGGTATCGGTAAGAACATCTTTTGCGCGAAGCGGTTCCGGAACATCAACTTTCGCGGTGCCATTGCCTGCTGGCGGAACATTCAGTGCAGGCCGTTTTGCGGGCTCTTGAGGACGCCGACTTGCCGGCTGTTCTGCACGAAACTGAGCAAAACCCCCGCCTGTGGCCCCTCGGCGCCCCGGCGTGGCCGGAATGCGAACGGGGATCTTTCCTTCCGGTATCTCGTGCTCTTCGCACGTACCTCGCTCGACGTTCACGACGGCGTTAGCCTTAAGTCCTCGCCGTCCCTGTTCGAGACAAACGACACAGCGGCGCGCTTTGAAACTGCACGGTTCGAACTCGACACTTCCGCGCTGCGTTCCGCAGCAGCCGTTCTTGTTCCGCTCCACATTGGCTCCACCGGTGTCGAGGCACTGCGTCTCGTTCATGCCGGCCGGATTGAAGGGGCAACGGTGCGGTACGCCATCACGCAAAACAGATCCTTTCCACATCGCGGCATTCGCGGTAGCAGACATGCTGGTCTGGTCGTCCATTGCTCGCTCCCATCCATTGGAGTGGCTCTTTATGAGTCAAAGAGCTCTGCTGCGAACGATAGCTGTTTTTACCCGTTCTGCAAAGTCGCGCTGAGAATGCTTTTTGCGTCTTCCAAATGTTCCGTTTCCATGAGCTGTACGCGCAATTCTTTCGCTCCGTCCCATCCGCCGATGTACGCCTTGAAGTGCCGCTTCATCACCGCGTCGTTCACGAAGCCGCTCATATGCTTTTGGAAAAGTTCGATATGTTCAATCAGAACGCGCACCTTATCTTCCGGTGTCGCGGGTGCACGTTCGCTGAAAAGCCACGGGTTGCCGAACATGCCGCGACCGATCATCACGATGTCACATTTAGTCGCCACAGCTTTCGCACGCGCGTCATTGAGATCGGCCACATCGCCGTTGCCGCCGATAAGTGTCTTTGATCCGAGCGCGTCGCGGATCTCGACCGCGCGTGCTACATGCTCCCACCGCGCCGGGACATCAGACATCTCTTTGCGCGTACGCGCATGTATCACAATTGCCGCCGGCTCTTCCGCCAAAAGTTCAGGGAGCCAGGTCTCGAGTTCGTTCTCATTGTATCCGATACGCGTCTTGACCGAGACCGGCATGTCTCCGGCGCCGCGCTTTGCAGCGCGTATGAGTTCACGCGCAAGCGGCGGATTGCGGATGAGGCCCGCGCCGCATGACTGTCGCACGACCTGGTCCGCCGGACAGCCCATATTGATGTCCACGCCGTCGAATCCGAGCTCGCGGCAGAGCTTTGCACCTGCCTCCATGTATTCGGGAGTCGCCGAGAAAAGCTGCGCCACGATCGGCCGCTCACCATCGGCGAACTGCAATTTTTTTATCAGCTTTCTTCGTCCGTCCTCATCCGCACGTACCAGACCGTCGGCGGATGTGAACTCTGTATAAAAGACACGCGGTATTGAAGGGTCGCTATATTTCGCGATGAGCGTGCGGAATGCGACATCGGTCACATCCTCCATGGGAGCAAGTGCGAAAAAGGGTTTCGATAGTGTGTGCCAAAAGCTCATGTTTTAAGCACCATATCATGCTTTGACAATTTATGGAATAATATGTATAATGAATACAGTAGGTGAAAAGTTCACCTTATGTTTCAGGCTATTTAGAGGACGTTGGAATGCCGGACAAACAGAATACAAAGACCAGCAAACGAGACGCAAAAAGTCCGAGCTTTGAGACCTTCTGCGAGAATGTCCGCCAATTGACCAAGGAGGATCTAAGGTCGCACATTGTTCAAAAGGAGTTAGCCGATGTCGCCGGTAACCCTGCGTTTCCTGATGGGATCCGCAAATTAGCGGCCGACCTCGTCTGCGATAAACATCTGCTTCTGCCGAAAAAAGGAGCTAAGGCATGACACTTAATGGAGAAGAGGCGCCTTACAAGCCGCCGGCATACCCGAGCGATTGGACCGGGACGCCTGACTTCGACTCGCCTATCTGCCAATCGATCGGCGGACGTCCGCAGATCGGTGAGGTTGCTACGGGCAGCGAAAGAGCGCCGGGCACTTTTAAGCCGCTGTTCCAGAACACCTGACGCGATCTTTATAGCCTTGATGAGGGCGGCGCTTGTGCCGCCCTTTTCTATTTATTGTGTGCTTGCTTGGTCCTCACCTTTCAATTTGTAATACACGCGGTTGCCGAACCGCAGGTCCACGTACTCGAGTTGGCTCTCTTTGCCGACGAGCGCATCGGAGCCGAGTACGAGATGAATATTGCGCGAGAGCGTGCTCGGACTTTCTCCGTATGAAGCTTTTAGTATAAATCCCTGCGCGAAGGTCACGAAGAAATCCTGGTCGTCAGATACCGTGACGCTCATAGGCGTGAGATCCGCGCTCTGCCCGAGCAATCGCAAGAGAGCCAAAATGCCGGGGACATGCCCGGGTGCGAAGGTGCGCCCGATGACACTGACCGTGTCACTGGCGACGCCGCCGGAAAATATATACGGCTGCTCGAACCGCACCGAATCTGTCGAGCTCGCGGCCTCGGTGAATATAAATCCCTGATCATCCATCGCGAAGCAGTCATTCTGATCTAGCGCGCGGCACCAGAGCGCGAACGGGGCCCGCTCATCCACCGTGACGGTCAGTGTTTGGCCGAGGAGCCCGTTGCGCGCCACGCTCGCGGCGCGGACACGCGGGAACGAATCCACGATCCCCTTTTCGACGATGGCTTTCGGATACAAGAAAATATTGCTCCGCGAGAGGAAGTGGAACGAGCCGTCATCGATGACCGATTCCGTATACGAGCGGATGAGCTGCGGATCGAGCTGGTTCGCGCCCTCGATAGTGATCTCGCGCACCGCGAGCCGCGGCAGATACGAGACCCAGTGCACGCCGTATACGACGAGTGCCAGGAGCACGACCGCTGCCAGCGCGATATATGCGCGCACCTTGCGGCGACGCACGCGGATCGGAGATACTCTTCGGTCCCTGTTGTGCGGCGCAGGCGCGGCGAGACGCCGAGTCTGCGGCTCGGGAGAAGCGCGCTTGCCCGCGCGAAGATCAATTACTTTTCCTGATCTCATCTTTACCCATATAGCCCTGAAGCGCGTCAGGGACTGCGATCGATCCGTCGGCGCGCTGATAATTCTCTACGATCTGGCAGAGAATGCGCGGCATGGCGAGCGCGGTGTTGTTGAGAGAATGGACGTAGCGCATCGTGCCGCCCTCATCGCGGTAGCGGATATTGAGGCGGCGCGATTGGAAATCGTGGAAGTACGACGATGAGTGGGTCTCGCGATACGTTTTCTCGCTCGGCATCCATGCTTCGATGTCATATTTTTTTACCTGGCCGAGTCCTAAGTCGCCTCCACAATTTATGACCACGTGGTACGGGAGCTTGAGCTCCTGAAGGAGTGCTTCGGCGTTACCCGTGATCTCTTCGTGCAGGCGCACCGATTCCTCGTGCGAGGCTTCACAGAGCACCACCTGCTCGTACTTGGAGAATTCATGCACGCGGAAAATTCCCTTCACGTCTTTTCCGTGACTCCCTATCTCCCGGCGAAAACATTGTGAGTACGAAAAGAATTTTATCGGAAGGTCTTTCTTGTCCAGAACTTCTTCCTGATAATATCCCATGGTCGCGACCTCGGCGGTGCCTGCAAAATATTCACCGTCCTGATTCTTATAGAGATCCTCTTCCGATTGCGGCAGATAGCCCGTACCCATAAATGGCTCGCGGCGCACCATACTCGGCACCACCATAGGAGTAAATCCGTGCTTGTTCATATAGCGGTCTTCTACGAATCTCTGGAGTGCCCAAAAAAGGCGAGCGCCGTCATTTTTGAGGAAGTACCCGCGGAAACCGGCTACTTTTGCGCCGCGCTCATAATCCACCATATCATTGGCGACCATGAGTTCGCTATGCGCTTTTGGCTCAAATTCAAATTTCGGTAACTCGCCCCAGGTCCTCACTTCCTGATTCTCCGCATCCGATCCCCCCTCCGGTACCGACATGTCGGGCACGTTGGGGACGGCGAGCATAAGCAATCGCCATTCTTTGAGCACTTCTTGCATTGATTCTTCCTGTTTCTTGAGCTCTTCTTTGAGCGTCGTCATCCCGGCGATGAGCGCCTGGCGCTCTTCGGGAGTTGCGGCGGGAATTTTATCCGATACCGCATTCTGCTCCGCGCGCTTGCCGTCTATCGAGAGCTGAAGTTCGCGGCGCTTGTCGTCGAGTTCGATGAGCCGGTCGATATTCACCTCGATATGTTTCTTTTTTGCGCCCGCAATGACCACATCTTTGTTCTCGCGGATGAATTTGATATCCAACATAGTGGTATGATTTTAGCACCATGCCGGACGCACTCCAACTACTTGCCCCCAGTGATTTCCCGCCGCTCCTGCAAGAGATCCCCGACCGTCCGAAGCAGTTATATGTACGCGGCTCGCTGCCGTCGTACGAGCATAAGTGGCTCGCGGTCGTGGGCTCGCGCGCCTGTACCGATTACGGTCGCCGCGTCTGTAAATATCTGATCGACGGGCTTCGCGGCTACCCGGTGGTCATCGTGAGCGGTCTTGCATACGGCATCGATGCGGAGGCACACAGAAATGCGCTCGATGCGGGACTACCGACCGTGGGCGTTCCCGGCTCCGGACTCGATTGGAATATATTGTATCCGCGCGCCAACGTCGCCCTCGCCAAAGAGATATTAGAAAAAGGTGGCGCACTGCTCTCAGAAGAAAAGCCCGACATGAAAGCGACCGACTACACCTTTCCCAAGCGCAATCGCGTCATGGCAGGGCTTTGCCACGCGACACTGATGATAGAGGCGCGAGAAAGATCCGGCAGCCTCATTACCGCGAAGCTCACGACGGAATATAATCGCGAGCTGCTTGTGGTGCCCGGTCCGATATTCAGCGAAGAGAGTAAGGGCACTCACCAATTCCTGCGCCTCGGTGCCACCGCGGTCACCTCTCCGGAGGACCTCTTGATGGCGCTCGGTATCGTGAAGCGCGAAGGCGCAACATCTCTGTCATCGCTGCGATCTGATCTCTCACCGGAAGAGAGGCGCGTCTTTGATATCATCGCGTCCCCGCTCTCGCGCGACCAGCTCATCGACGCACTCGAACTTCCGATATCTGATGCAAATGTGTTGCTCTCGATGATGGAGATCAAAGGATTGATCGTCGAAGAACTCGGTGTCGTGAGACAAAAGTAATACGAGCGCATCTCAATTTTTCGCTGGTCATATTTGACATGTGCTAGTGTAATGGAGTATCAATGCGGTTCCCGCACATACTATATATATGAAGCTCGTCATTGTAGAATCGCCGTCAAAAGCAAAAACGATCGAGAAATATCTCGGGAAGGGTTTTACGGTGCGCGCATCGGTGGGCCACATCCGCGATCTCCCGAAGTCCAACAAAGATGCGGTGGATATCGAGAACGGCTTTGCGCCCAAGTATCAGATAGTTCCCGCCAAGCAGCACGTCATCGATGAGCTGCACGAACTTTCCGAACAAGCGACCGAGACCATTCTCGCGACCGACCCCGACCGTGAAGGCGAGGCCATCGCGTGGCATTTGGCCCAGGCGATAGGATTGAAGAAGCCGAAGCGTATCGTCTTCCATGAGATCACCGAAGCGGCGGTGCAAGAAGCGCTTGCGAATCCGCGCGCTGTAGACCTCGAGCTGGTGCGCGCTCAAGAAGCTCGCCGCGTACTCGATCGCTTGTTCGGATACGACCTTTCCGGGCTCGTCTGGAAAAAGGTCCGCTACGGGCTCTCCGCGGGCCGCGTGCAATCCCCTGCGCTTCGCATCATTATGGAGCGAGAGCGGGAGATCCGCGCTTTTATTCCTGAGAAATTCTGGGTGGTGAGCGCCGATGTGCGCACCGTAAGTCCGCCAGCTGGCGGAGAGCAGTTCACCGTGATCTGCTCCGAGGAGCCGAAGACCGAAGAAGAGGCGTCCCGCATATTGAAAGCGGCAGAGACAAAAGATTGGGCAGTGCTCTCGGTCGACGAGACCGAAGCCATTCGCTCACCGCGCGGCCCGTTCACTACTTCTACCCTGCAGCAGGTCGCATCGACGCGTCTCGGATTTTCTCCGTCGCGCACGATGGGTGTCGCACAAAAGCTCTACGAGGCGGGACACATCACCTACATGCGAACGGACTCGATGAATCTCGGTGCGGATGCCCAGAAAGCGCTGCTTGCCGTAGCGACCAAAGAATTCGGTCCGAACTATGCCGAAGCGCGCGTATACAAAACGAAATCAAAGAGTGCCCAGGAGGCGCACGAAGCAGTTCGCCCGACGAATCCCGCGAAGGCGAGCGCGGGCGCCAATGAGGACCAGAAGCGGCTGTACGCGCTCATCCGTGCCCGCGCGCTCGCGAGCCAGATGGCAGAAGCGAAAATATTGCGCACCAAAGTCGTCGCCAACGTGAGCGGTGCGAGCATTCCTGATTTCTCCGCCAACGGTTCCCGCGTCGTCTTCGACGGATGGCTCGCGGCAGATCCGGACGCGCGCGGAGAAGACGTGGAATTGCCGAAGGTGAAAGCCGGAGAGCCACTTGATCTGGTGAAGGCGCAGATGGAAGGCAAAGAAACGCAGCCCCCATCCCGCTATTCTGAGGCCGGCCTCGTGAAGGAGCTTGAAAAGCGCGGCATCGGGCGACCTTCGACCTACGCGAGTATTCTGCGCACGCTCGAGACCCGCGGTTACGTCGAGAAGCAGGGACGCACGCTTTTACCGACGGCGACAGGCGACGTCGTCTCATCCTTTATTGAAGAAAATTTCGGTGAGTATATTTCTGATACATTCACCGCCGAAATGGAAGACGAACTCGACGAGATCGCTGAGGGCAAGCGCAAATACGAAAAGACGCTCAAGGACTTCTATGGACCGTTCACGAAGGCCGTTAAATCTAAGAACAAGATCCCCAAGATCACCGGCATGGGAGATGCTCCCGAGGAATTTAAGTGTCCTCTCTGCGGAAGCGATATGGAATACAAGCTCTCTCGCGGCGGCAGGTTCATGAGCTGCAAACGCTTCCCCGAGTGCTTGGGAGCGCGCACCGAAGAAGGTGGCGAAATAGCACCTCCTACGGCGATCGGAAAATACCCGGAGACCGATGAAGATATCTATGTCCTCACCGGACGATTCGGTCCGTACGTGCAAGTAGGCGAAGTAAAAAAAGGATCGAAGACGAAGCCCCGCCGCGCGAGCATCCCGAAGGAAGTCGATCCGGCGACGCTCTCGCTCGCGCAGGCACTGGTCTATCTATCGCTTCCGCGCGTGCTCGGCATACACCCGGAGAGCGGAGAATCCGTCGTTGCCAATGTCGGCCGTTTCGGTCCGTACATCGCACACAACACGAAGCCGAAAGCGGACTTCCGCTCGCTCAAGACAGACGATGTGTACAAGGTCACCTTCGAGCGAGCGCTCGAAATATTGAAAGAAGAAAAAAAGAAGCGCGGATTCGCAAAAAAGAAAGTTGCCGAAAAAACGCAGAAGTAATGCACTTGGCCAATTCCGGTGCGCGGAGTAGTATCAATTAATGCAATCACTCCAAGCGCGCCCGTTGAAGGAGATCCTCGCAGCTATGACGAGCAAGTCCGCCGAGGATGCGACGCTCGTCACAAAAGCCTACGCGCTCTCCGAAGAGGCGCACAAGGACCAAAAAAGATATTCCGGAGACAGTTATTTCATTCATCCCGCCGAGGTCGCCTTTTACCTTTCCGAAGCGGGCATGGATGCGCATGCGATCTCCGCGGGCCTTTTGCACGATACGATCGAAGACGCAGGCATCAGCGCCAAACGCATCGAGGAAGATTTCGGTTTGGAAGTGCTCCATCTCGTCGAAGGGGTGACCAAGCTCGGCGCCCTGCGCTACCGCGGGCTTGAGCGACACACCGAGTCACTTCGCAAATTATTTGCGGCGACCGCCAAAGACATCCGCGTACTTATCATCAAGCTGATGGACCGGCTTCACAATGCACGTACGCTTGAGCACGTGCCCAAGATAGAAAAGCGCAGCCGCATCGCGCTCGAGACGCTCGAGATATATGCGCCGATCGCAGACAGGCTCGGTATGAGCGTTCTCAAGCAAGAGCTCGAAGATGCCGCATTTCCCCATGCGTTCCCGAAAGAATACGAAAAGACGCGCGAACTCCTGAAGGAGCGTCGTACCGAGAACGAAAAGCGCCTGGAGAAGACCGAGCACGATATGAAGCGCGAACTCGGCGAGGCCGGCATTCGCAATTTTCGCGCGGAGGCGCGCATGAAAGGCGTCTACAGCATGTACCGAAAGCTTGAACGCAAGAACTGGGACATGACCAAGATCTACGACATCCTGGCACTGCGCGTCATATTCCCTACCGTGGCGGATTGCTATTCCGCACTCGGCGTCATTCACGCACACTGGCGACCGGTACCGGGCAAGATCAAGGATTATATCGCCTTCCCGAAGCCCAACGGCTACCAGTCGATCCACACGACCGTCTACACGGGCGACGGCGGAGCACTTGAAATGCAGCTGCGCACC
Organism: Candidatus Kaiserbacteria bacterium; assembly: GCA_028286865.1. GTDB lineage: Bacteria > Patescibacteriota > Minisyncoccia > Phycocordibacterales > UBA2100 > UBA10103. Next base: position 24,705 of record JAQBQU010000011.1, on the reverse strand, counting down.
GAAGCCATGCATCAGGAAGCGCTCTACGGCATCGCATCGCACCTGACCTATAAGGAGAGGCAGCTCGGGACCAAAAGTACGCGCTCGAGCCTTGAGTGGATACGGCAGTTCTTCCCGGGCGGCACCAAAGCACCCGTCGCGGATCTTGCCGACAAAGGCGGAGTACCGACCTGGGTCAAAGATCTGGCGCACGCGCACGATGCGGAATCGCAGGAATATCTCGATACGCTCAAGACCGACTTCTTCTCACATCGTGTATTCGTGTTCACTCCAAAAGGCGATGTCATCGATCTCCCGATGGAAGCAACGCCGATCGATTTTGCGTATGCGGTCCACTCCGACTTGGGCAACACGATGTCGGGAGCGCGCGTCAACGGCAAAATGGTCGCACTCGACACGTCGCTACGCAACGGTGACATGGTGGAGATCGTCACCAAGCCGTCAGGACACCCGTCGCGCAAGTGGCACGATATAGCCAAGACCAACATGGCAAAAAAGCATATCCGCGCGGCGCTCGCGGCAGCGAGCAAGAAAGCGCGCTAGAGAGAGAAGTTGTTGATGGAGTAGAGTTCCGGGTCCTGCGGCTCTTCTTTGGGAACGATCTCGGGCATCGGCTCCGGCTGTGCTTCCGGCAGTACACTCGCCTCGCTGACACCTTCTACCGCGACAGCGGATTCGGTGGCGGCCGATACGACGGCTGCGGCCCCTTCCGGTTTCGTCAGTGACAAGCAAAGCTGCGTGAGGTCCTCGGGAGAGAAAAAATCTATCGTGAGCTTACCTCCGGTATCTTTCTTTTCGATGCGCACGCGCGTGCCGAGACGCTCCGACAATTGCTTCTCAAGAGAGAGAAGGTCAGGCGACATGAGCGCCTTGTGGCGCACTTTATCCACTGCAGAGCGGCGCGCGAGCGATTCGGTGTCGCGCACGCTCAGGCGGCGCGCCACAACTTCTTTGTAGAGCACTTCCTGCGCGGGTGCATTATCGGCGAGCATAAGCAGCGGTCGCGTATGGCCTTCGCTGATCTGGCCCTCCGCGAGACCGTCTTGAATATATTGCGGCAAAAGAAGGATGCGGAGCGTGTTGGATACATATTCACGGCTTTTACCCACGCGTGTGCCGATCTCGCCGTGCTTGAGACCGAACTCATCGGCGAGCTGCTTGAATGCGCGTGCGCGGTCGAGCGCATTGAGGTCCTCGCGCTGCAAATTCTCGATGATCGCAAGCTCGAGCTTCATGCGGCTCGAATCTTCTGATGTTCGTATCACGACCGGCACCTGGACGAGCCCGGCAAGCTTGGACGCGCGCAATCGTCGCTCTCCCGCGATAAGTTCATATTCAACGAATATCCCCTCCCCGGGGCGTTCGATCTCTTTGCGGGTCACAGTGAGCGGCTGGAGGATGCCGTACTGACGGATCGACTCCGCCAGCGATGCGAGCGCCGGCTCGTCGAACGTCTTGCGCGGCTGGAAAGGGTTCGGCTTGATGCGCTCGACCTCTACCCAAAAAATTGAATCATTCAAATACGGAGCTGCCATGCCGCCGATTATATCATGTGTGTTTTTACTAAAATTTGTGCCGGAGGAGAGACTCGGTCACAGGTTCTCGCCTACTGGCTCGACCCGCGACCCCGCCTCGCAGCCGAGCTGCTGCGGCTTTCGAGTCATGCTCGTTTACTGCGTAAACTTGTGCCGGAGGAGAGACTCGAACTCTCAAGGGTTGCCCCGCACGATTTTGAGTCGTGTGCGTATACCATTCCGCCACTCCGGCAAACTACCTACAAACAACTGCACCCGCATAATACTTCATTAATCGAGGCTTTTGAAGTAAGGTGTCGGCATGAAGCAAAAGCTGCTTATTATCGTCGGGCCGACGTCGTCGGGTAAGAGCGCATTGGGCGTAGAGCTCGCCAAGAAGTTCGACGGCGAGATCATTTCGGCAGATTCCCGCCAGGTTTACAAAGGCCTCAATATCGGCACCGGCAAGATCACCAAGCGCGAAATGAAGGGTGTCCCGCATCACTTGCTTGATGTCGCGAATCCCAAAAAAGCATTTTCTGCGGATGATTTCGTGAAGCATGCCAGAAGGGCTATCCAAGAGATCGCATCTCGGGGCAAGCTGCCGATCATTGTCGGCGGTACCGGATTCTATATCGACAGCCTTGTCGGACGCATTGCGCTCCCTGATGTGCCACCCAACAGAAAACTGCGCGCGATACTCGATAAGAAAATGCTTGCGCAGCTTTTTACAATGCTTGAGAAGAAGGATCCCGCACGCGCAAAAGCACTTTCGACGCCGAGCGAACGCAACAACAAAGTGCGTCTCATCCGCGCACTTGAGATCGTTCACGCTCTCGGAACCGTTCCCACTCCAAGGGGACCCCTTGGATACGATGCGATGTGGATCGGGGTGAATCGGCGTGACGCCGCACTTCGCGAGCGTATTGATAAGCGATTGAAGGATCGTATCAAGAAAGGCATGGTCAAAGAGGCGGAGTCTCTAAAGAAAGCAGGTCTTTCATTTAAGCGTATGGGCGAACTTGGATTGGAATATCGCTCGCTCGCAAAAGTCCTGCAAAAGAAGCTTGACGTTGCAGGCATGCAGAAGGAGCTGCAGATCGATATCTGGCATTACTCACGCAAGCAGATCACCTATTGGAAGCGCAACAAGAACATTACTTGGTTCGATGCGGAGGAATCAGCAAAGATCGAACGGTTGGTTTCCATGTGGGCTACGTGAGCGTCCCGTCGGCAAATAACGGGCTGAGATACCTGTCGAATTCTAGATCGGTCATTTTCTTGATCTCTTCAGCGGTCATCCATTTAAATTCTGTATGCTCGTGACTCAGGACCGGATCGCCTTCCGCGATTCCTGTGTATACAAGGCGGATCACGTGACGGTCGGGCCACATCATGTCCTGTACCGTGAGAAATACCGGCTTCGTATCGTGGCTGAATCCGGTTTCCTCACGGATCTCCCGCACGAGATTATCCATCAGCGACATTTCGGCCTCGAGACGGCCGCCCGGAATATCCCATTTGCCGACGCCGTGTTTTTCATCCGCTGACCGCTTGATCAAAAGGTATTTTCCCTCTTTATTCTTGAGCAGTATTTTGGCGCCGACCTGAAGTTCCATATTAAAAATTCAACGTATTTACTTCTTGTAGGTCACGTCTCAATATCGTACTCCCATCTTCGGTAAAGTGAAATCGTGCTTGGAGCTTCTTCCCCGCAAGAGCAAGCGGCAGCCACTCCTTGTCGTCCGTCCACATCCGCTCGAACGGTATCGTATCCAACTGAAAGAATTGCGGTGACATTTCTTCCGTCTCAATAGGGTCGCCGCTCCACTCATATGCAAGAAAGGTCAGGCAGTGATTATCCCAGTCGGGCTTGTTCTCGAACGTGAACGTGATGTCGACCGCGGGAATAAGCGCCGCGGGATCGATATCGATGCCGATCTCTTCTTTCACTTCGCGTGCGGCTGCTTCGCGGATCGATTCGCCCAATTCTATCTTGCCGCCCATGCCGTTGAGCTTGCCCACGCCAAAACCTCGCTTTTTCATAGCGAGCAAGATCTCGTTTGTAGCTTTCCGGACGGGCAACACAAGCGTCGTCTCCTTCATTTGTTGAGTATATCAAAGGTCCCGATCAGTCGATCAGGTCATGCTCTTTGAGGCGCGGGATCACGTCGTCGGCAAAGATCGATCCCAGGGTCATGGACTTCGCATCTTCTGAAGCGATCCAGCGGATCTCTTCTATTTCATTCCCAGGGATGATCTCTCCCTCCCACCGTGCGACGGTGAATACCTGCGCAGTAACGATCCTACTTTTATTTCCTGCCGCGGCAGCTGAGAAAGATCCGAACACTTCAAGATCCTCTGTCTTTACCGTTATCTGCAGTTCTTCGTGCAGTTCGCGGATCAAGGCCTCCTGCGCTGTCTCACCTGCCTCCAGCTTTCCGCCGGGACCAATGAAGTGGATCTTATCTTTTGAGCGCGTGACGAGGAGTTTTCGATCACGGATTAAAACACCCATGGCCTTATGTATGTCTGCCACGCGTTTACGAGCCACGCCCCGATACGAAAACATCAAAGGGCGGCCCGCTTCGGGCATAGCAATAAGTTCTTGGATATCGAATCCGGCCTCTCGAATATAGGTATCTATCTGACGATCCAGATGACAGTTGCCCGTAAAATGTTTCGATATCGGGGTCAAAATGCTTTGCGCCAACGAATTTAATCGCTTCGGAGAGCGACCGTGTTCAACGAAGACAAATTCTCCCTCCGGTTTAAGTACCCGTATAACCTCACGAAGAGATCTCTTTAGATCAGGAATGCTACATAGCGTCCACGTAGAGACAACGGTATCAACAGATGCGGTCGGTAAAGGTATTTCCTCCGCGGAAGCGGAAACATATTCAACGGGGAATGATGCGGATTTGATCCGATTTTTCGCATATGCATACAGTTCCCCGGAAGGCTCAAGTGCGAATAATTTTCTTACATTGTTATAGAATGGGATATTGTATCCGGATCCAAACCCGATCTCCAGCACAGTTCCTTTTGCCTGCTCTGCGATGGCTTTTCTCGTCTGATTAAAATCTGCCGACCCCATTTCTCGATCAAGAAATCTTGGCAATATGTACTTGTTGTATATTTTCATGCGAACGGTACGGTACGACGTTGCAACTAGTATTGTTCAATAATCTCCGCCCCTTCCCCTACAGGAGCTTCAAATTCTGAGGAAAAGGTATCCAGCAACGAATCATCAATTTGATGGTTGTTTACAAGGTCGGTGTGATTTCTCACTTGAAGACGCTCTTTCAAGATTGTTGTCGGAATTTTAAAATAGAGAAGCCTCCACTGTGCTCCTAATGTCTCGATTAGCTGCTTGTACTCTTCACGCTCAGCTTTCTTCCAAAAGCCATAGTCCAATATCACCGACTTGGAACCCGCAATGTTTTCTTGTAAGACATATTTTAGTTCCGCCTTGGTTTTCGCTTCATATTCAGAATACATTTCACTCGGGAACTCTCGACCGAACCGTTTGAAAAGTTCTTCGTCGAGGATGAGCCGAACCAACCCTCTCGCCTCCTGTTCTTTGGCGTATGTAGATTTACCAGAACCTGGCAATCCGCACAGAAGATAGACGGTTGGTTTCATAACGGGCGGGCGATGTAGGAATCGAACCTACACTAGCGGTTTTGGAGACCGCTGTTCTACCACTAAACTAATCGCCCTCGTGCCGGACTGTCGGCGGAGTAAGTATAGAGCCGGATTTCTCCGGCTCCAAACTTTAACTTTTTGTTATTTCTTCGCTTCCTTGAAGATAACGTGCTTTCGCAGTTTCTTGCTGTACTTTTTGAGCTCGATCTTGCGCGTGACGAGCTTGCGGTTCTTACGCGTCCAATAGACCTCGCCGGTCGCTGCGTGTTTGAGCTGTATCAATTGATCCTGTGACATACGTGGAGGAACTATACTCAATAGCCTGTAATTCGTCAATCTTTGAGCCTTTAGACGTAGAAATGCTCAAGCGGTATCTCGGCAGTCGTACTGCAGACCCTGTTCCAGGGGCCGAATGAGGAGTTGCTGCCTACGAGCGTGCGCATGAGCGTGTCGACCACGAGCCAGCCAGCCAGGATGATCACGAGGCCGATAGCGACATTGGTGAATATACTTCTCGCGCTGCTGACCTTCTCGGTGTTGCCCCCTGCGGTGGCCATGATGCCGCCGGCATAGGCAAAGAGTACCGCCGAGAGGAAGACCGCGATATAAATGCCGGTATTAAGGACGTTTTGGGCCAGCTGTGCCAGATCGCAGACACTGCAATTCACCCCGGTGCAGGTCACGATCTGAGAAGGCAGGCCGGCGGCAAATGAAATTGTAGGAGCCAGAAATACCGCCAGTGCGGCGAGTAGTGCGGTTGTTCGTGTCCGAACCATGCAAATATTGTAGCATGTCCGAAAATACGGCATACTAGCGAGCGAAGGCAAACGCTTTCAGGCCAACCAGATACTTGCGTCGGTGGCAGAGTGGTCAAATGCACATGGCTGTAAACCATGCGACTCCGGTCTTCGCAGGTTCGAATCCTGCCCGGCGCACAAAAGACAGAATAACCTCCCCTGCGGGAGGTTTTCTGCTTTTGTGCGAGACGCAGCGATGTGAGCTCAGTAGAGCGAACCGCGAGTCGGGGTCGCGGAATTCTGACTGCGACGGCAGGAAGAATATCCGTGACCACAATTAACTTCTTAAGAAAGAAGCCGTGACCGAATCCTACTCGATCTCAACTTCACTCCTCCTCTTAACCACCCGCCTCCACACATACCGCTTCACCAGTACGAAGCACACCCCTCCCGCAAGCAGTACATACAGCGATGTCCGCAGATCGAATCCAAAAATATGAAGACCGAAGACGATCGCCCATATAAAGACATACCAGAAAACGATCTCCCCGATCAAAAGATATGCGATCGATCGCGCCATCGATATACCAAGAAAAGGCGGAAATATCGCGGAAAGCGGAAAGAATGCCGGTGCAATGAGTATGAGCGCGACAGCATGCCCATGCGCTCCGAATGAATGCAAAAGTCTTTCTGCGTACCCGCGTGCTTTCAGCGTGAGGCGCGACTGTGCATAGCGGCGCATAAGCAGCCAGCCGATCCCGTATCCCGCCGCAATATCCATGAGCGTCGCGGCGAGAAATATCGCGTGTATGAGCAACGGGCTATATCCATGCCGATACGCCTCAAGTACGACCGCGCTCGAAGTGATCGGGTCTTGCACGAGAAAGACCGCAAATAGAAGCCAGAACATTCGCCTAGCGTATCATGCAGAAGCTTTTGCACGCCGTGAGATAGGGTCGTGAAAATTGTTCCGCGGCGGCCTGACCGAACGAGGAATCCAAGAGACCTCTCGACACTTGATTAGTTGATAATTTGTGTTATCGTATTTCTAGCTGCTCACCGCAGAAAACAGTGGAGCACCACATGATTAATCATGCCCTCTTGTTGATTCCGAATTCTGCAACTGAATTCCTCGCCATACCGGTAACAAACTTTCCCATTCTGCCGGTCGGGTCTGACGTGTCGATTTATTTGACCGAGACTGTATTCCTTGAGGACGCGAGAATCGTGGAATATTCTGTAAGCTCGACGCGCGGAGTCGAGATCGAGCTGAATATGCGGTCTAGGAACTCGAACTGGACCGATTATGATATCGACAAGCGGTGGAAAGCGATTGCTGCTGTTTGCGTCGAAGACAGAGGCCATCTCGTCGACCTCATTTATCCAGCGGTCATCGATTTCAATGTGAAGTACGAAGGAAAGCTTTGATCTAAAACGCCGCCTCACGGAAAATCGTCGTGAGGCGGTTTTCTGTTTTAGACTTACACGACGACCTTGGCTCGTGAGCGGACACTTCGTTCTCGCTCAGGACCTTTGCGAACATCGAATGTGAATTGTCCGTCTTTTACATCTACCACGACCTTGCCGCCTTCCATGACTCCGCGGGCGACCATCATATTTGCGATCGAAGTGAGAAGCTTGGTCTGGATCAACCGCTTGAGCGGTCGCGCACCGTACTGCGGGTTGTAGCCTTCTTTTGCGAGGTGATCGATCGCCGCGTCCGAGAGGGTCAGGGTGATCTGCTTGTCGGCCAAGCGCTTAGCGACGATCTCCACCTGCATACGGACGATATTGTGGACCGACTCCGGCGAGAGAATATCGAAGAGGATTATCTCATCAAGACGATTGAGGAACTCCGGTCGGAAGAATTCTTTGAGTGACGACATGACCTTGTCCTTCACTTGGTCATAGCGCTGACCTTCCGTGTTGGAAAGGCCCGAACCGAAGCCCAGACCAGACATGCGGTCGATGTATTCCGCACCGATGTTCGAGGTCATGATGATGACTGTGTTCTTGAAGTTGACCGTACGGCCCTTGGAGTCGGTGAGGCGTCCGTTGTCGAGGACCTGGAGCAGGATGTTGAATACTTCAGGATGCGCCTTTTCGATCTCATCGAAGAGAATGACCGAGTACGGGCGATGACGGACGAGTTCCGTGAGGCCTCCCCCTTCGTCGTGACCCACGTATCCGGGTGGTGAGCCGATCATGCGTGAGACCGAATGTTTTTCCATGTACTCGGACATATCGACTCGAATGAGTGACTTGTCGGAGTCAAAAAGGAAATCCGAGAGTGCACGTGTGAGCTCCGTCTTACCGACTCCCGTTGGGCCGAGGAAGAGGAAAGATCCTACCGGACGGTTCGGATCTGAAATGCCGGCGCGTGAGCGCTTGATCGCATCGGACACTTTCTGTACCGCTTCATCCTGGCCCACGATGCGACCCTTGAGCACTTCTTCCATGCGCGAGAGCTTCTCTGCTTCCTCTTCGAGCATGCGCGATACCGGGACCCCGGTCCATCGGGATACCACCGCCGCGATGTCCTCTTCCATGATCTCTTCTTTGAGGACACGACGGGTCTGCTGCAGCTTCTTCAGGCGCTTCGTGGCGACCTCGATCTCTTTTTCCAGAAGCGGTATCTTCCCGTATCGGTATTCGGCGGTCTTGGTGAAATCTGCGATGCCTTCCGCAGCATCGGCTTCTAAGCGCGCTGTCTCAAGCTCGCTCTTGGCGCGCTTGATCTCGGTCAGAGTATCTTTTTCGTTCTTCCACTTGGTCTCAAGCTCGCGTGTGGAATCGCGGAGGTCGGCGACCTCGCTTTCGATCTGGGTCACGCGATTGCGTGCCTTGCCCTCGCCTGCTTCAGCTTCTTTCTTGAGCGCCTCACGCTCGATCTCGAGACGCGTGATCTTGCGATGCGCTTCTTCGAGTACCGGTGGCATGTTCTCGAGCGAAAGGCGAAGCGCCGAAGCTGCCTCGTCGATAAGGTCGATCGCCTTGTCCGGAAGGAATCGCTCAGTAATATATCGTGAAGAAAGCTGAGCGGCGGCAATGATAGCAGCATCGGTGATATGTACGCCGTGATAGAGCTCGTAGCGCTCCTTGAGACCGCGCAATATCGCAATGGTATCTTCGATGGTCGGCTCATTCACATAGACCGGCTGGAAGCGACGCGTGAGCGCCGGGTCGTGCTCGATGTGTTTTTGATATTCCTTGAGTGTTGTTGCCCCGATCACGCGCAGCTCGCCGCGCGAGAGCGCGGGCTTGAGCATATTTGATGCGTCCATCGAGCCTTCTGCGGCGCCGGCGCCCACGATAGTGTGCATTTCATCGATAAAGAGAATGATACGGCCTTCAGAGCGCTCGACCTCTTTCATGACCGCCTTGAGGCGCTCTTCGAATTCACCGCGGTATTTGGTGCCCGCAATGAGAAGCCCGAGATCAAGCTGCACGAGCTCCTTGCCGCGCAAGGACTCCGGTACATCGCCGGATGCCATGCGCGAAGCGAGCCCTTCGGCAACGGCGGTCTTTCCCACGCCGGCTTCGCCGATGAGGACCGGATTGTTCTTGGTGCGACGCGAAAGGATCTGGATCACGCGTGTGATCTCAAGATCGCGGCCGATCACCGGGTCAAGTTTGTTCTCACGGGCGCGGTCGGTGAGCGATTTGGCGAATCGTGCGAGTGCGCGCGGCTTCTTCGGCTCCTCGATGTCGCGGATCTTCCCTTCTTTTATATCAGTGAGCACCCGTGCGAGCGCGGTGCGGTCGATGCGGAATCGTGTGAAAAGTTCCGCTGCCGGTCCCGGATGCTCGGCAATGCCGAGGATGAGGTGCTCCGGAGAGACGAACTGATCATTAAAAGATGCGGCAATTCGGGGCGCAGCCTCAAAGACCCGAACGAGTTCGGGGGTGAGGTAGAGCTGGAACGAGGGCGAGACCGCGGTCGATCCGGCCGTTCCTTCTATCATTTCGAGTACGGAATCCGTGAGGTGCGTCACGTCGATGTCGACCTGTTCGAGCATCGGGATCACCATCGTCTCTTCCTGCGTCAAAAGCGCAGCAAAAAGATGCAGGGTGGATACCTGATTATGGCCCCGCTCAACGGCAAGCTGATGAGCGCGGTGGATCGCCTCTTTTGCTTTGGTCGTGTAGTTATTGAATGGTGTCATAGCTCTTTAATTTATATCACAAAAGGATTCCGAAACAAACACAAAATCTCGTGTTGCCGAGATGCGCGCGACCGGAAATTATTTTTTCAAGGGAGGTGCGGGGGCGATGAGTACCGATGCCGAAATAAATCCGGAATCTGTGACGGCCCGTGATACTGACGTGCTGATACCGATGATATTTCCGTCCGTGTTCAGAAGCGGACTCCCCGCAATGATCGATGAAGCGCTGATGTTGGTATCCAAGACGGAATCCGCGGGAAGCGCGGTCACGACTCCCGGATCGATGCGCGTTACGGTCTTGCCCGAGATCGCGACGACCGAGGTACCGAGTACGCTATCGGTGACGAGCGACGCCGGGTGCCATACGGGCGCTTTTTCGGTCGAGGTGGCGGGCTGCATATAGGCGAGGCCGCTCGCTTTGTCGCGCTTGGTGACGAACGCGCGCACATGCGCTCCCGTATCGAGTGTGAGCGTCACATCGCCGCTTTCAAGCGCCGCAGAATCCGTGATCACGGTCCCCTGCGCATCGATCACGAGACCGAGTGCAAGGAATTCCCCGCTCTGCGTTCCCATGACTCGCACGACCGACGGCGTGATGCGGGCTACCGCTGCGGAGATGCGCTCTGAATCATTTACAACAACGGTCTTTTCCTGCGTCACGATAGTAGTCGCCGCAGCCGCAGGCTGACCTTTTGCGGCCGGAGCGACGGTCTGTACCGTGTGCTCTATGACGCGATTGACGGTCTGTTCGACGACGGGAGGAGCTTGCTCCATGAGCGAGACGGTAACAATTCCCGTCGCAATTGAAGTAACGAACGTGATCAGGAGCGTGAGAAGGACGATCTGAGATTTTGAGAGCTGTTCGATGTCCATGACCTCAAATATATCACCCGCGCTATTGAGCACCTATTGCTCGCGTACTGTGCACAAGGCCAATGAGTATTTCAGCTGCCCTTTTCATCTCCACGGCCGTCGTGTGCCTGCCGAGCGAGAAGCGCAGTGTGTTCTGTGCCCGCCATCCGCCAGCCGGCGGATCGCCGCCGAGCGCTTCCACGACATGAGAACTGCGTTCTTCTCCTTCACGGCAGGTGCTTTTGGTCGAAACGGCGATACCCGCATGGTCGAGCGCGAGTGTCAGGTATTCACTGTGTATCCCCGGGATAGAAATGTTGAGCATGTGCGCAAGTGCATGGTCGAGCGCGCCGTTGATGACGATATCGGGCAGCGCTTTGACGAGGGTCGCGGCAAAATCGTCGCGAAGCTGCTTGAGGCGCTTCGTTTCTTCTGCGCGTACCTCTGCGACACGCTCAAGTACTTCTGCACAGCCGACGGAAAGCGCGACACTCTCGGTGCCCGCGCGCAACTTGCGCTCTTGTGCGCCACCGAGCAATAGTGCCGCGAGTGCGACGCGATCATCTATATAGAGTGCGCCGACGCCCTCCGGCCCGTAGAGCTTGTGCGCCCCGAGGGCGAAAAGGTCGACACCGAGCGAATGCACGGTCGATGCCCGGTAGAGCGGTGCTTGCCCGGCGTCGGTATGGAATACGACGACTGTTTTATGCGCAACTTCGTGTGCTTTGATCGCACGCGATATCTCTGAGAGCGGCTGCACAACCCCGATCTCATTGTTGGCCCATCCTACCGATACGAACACTGTCTCTTTTTTTAGCGTATTACGCACCGCTTCGGCGGTTATGATGCCGCGTGCATCCGGCATCACATGCGATACGGTGCCTCCCATGCGCTCAATATCAGAAAAGCTTTCGAGGACCGACGGATGCTCGATCGCGCTCACGACCCAATGCGTGCCGTTCAATGAGGTCCCCCTTATCGATAGATTTCGTGCGAAGCCGAGTATCGCGAGATTGTTACTTTCCGTCAGACCGCTCGTGAATATGACCTCGCGCGCCTTGCAACCGAGCTGTGCGGCGACGCGCTCGCGCGAGCGTTCAAGTACGCGCGATGCCAGCACGCCTTCATGATGGATGGCGCCCGCATTTCCCACGAGCTTCCACGCATTGGATACCGCTTCGGCCACAATAGGATCAAGCGGCGTGGCGCTCGCATGGTCCAGATAGATACGTTGCTTGCCGAAGAACATTCCGTGTAGTGTAGCCGAAAACTGCCGCCTGCGGTATACTCATCCGGACACCACGCGGCGGGATACGTATGAAATACACCTATGGCAAAACAAATTCCTCAATCAATAGAACGTCCGCCCATCGTCGTAGTGATGGGGCATGTCGACCACGGTAAGTCGACCCTTCTCGATTTCATACGAAAGTCTAATATCGTCGCCGGTGAAGCCGGAGGCATCACGCAGCACGTGGCGGCCTATGAGGTCGTTCGGGAGAAAGCAGGCGTGCAGAAGCGCATCACCTTTATTGATACGCCCGGACACGCCGCGTTCTCTACCATCCGCGCGCGCGGAGCCAACGTGGCTGACATCGCGATACTCGTGGTCGCCGCAGACGACGGAGTCAAAGCACAGACGCTCGAAGCGCTCGCACAGATACGCGAGGCGAATATTCCCTTCATCGTCGCCATCAATAAGATAGACAAGCCGAACGCCGATATCAACCGCACACACGCATCACTTCTGGAACAAAATGTTTTCCTCGAAAAGCTCGGAGGCGATGTGCCGTGGGCAGCCGTTTCTGCAAAGGCAGGCACAGGCGTTGAAGACCTGCTCGACCTCATCCTGCTTGTGGCCGAAATTCACGACTTCAAAGCTGATCCTTCGGCCTCAGCGACCGGATACGTGATCGAAGCACACCGCGACCAGAAGCGTGGCATCGCAGCGACTCTTATCATTACCGAGGGAACGCTCGAGAGCGGCCAGGCCGTGCTTGCCGGGGATGCGATCGCCCCGGTGCGCATCATGGAAGATCACCTTGGCAAATCGCTTAAGACCGCGACGTTTTCCACCCCGATCTCACTTATCGGATTCGATGAGCTGCCGAATGTGGGAGAGAATTTCAGCACCTACAAGAACAAGCGCGATGCCGAGACCGCTCGCGATGCGCAGCGCACTGCCGCAGATCGCGTGCCAGCCACTTTGGGCGCTCCAACTGACCATGGAGGTCGCTTTGTGATGCCGGTCATCATTCGGGCGGACACGACCGGGTCACTTGAGGCGATCAAGGGCGAGGTTGCAAAACTCGGCGACGAGTTCACCTCCGTCCAGATCGTACAGTCGGGTGTGGGCAATATCTCTGAAAATGACATCAAAAATGCGATCGGCTCGACCATTCCGGCGACCGTCATCGGATTCCACGTGAGCGTGGAGCGCCAGGCCGAAACGCTCGCGCTTCACAACAAGATCCCGACACAGACATTCACCGTCATCTATAAGCTCACCGAGCACCTCGAGGAACTCCTCAAGACCTCGGCTCCAAAGCGCATCGTCGAAGAGGTCGTGGGCAAAGCCAAGGTCATCAAGTGCTTCTCTTCGCAGAAGAACGACCACGTGCTCGGCGGAGCCGTCACCGAAGGGTACCTCGCCAAAAAAGGAACGCTGCGCTTCACGCGCCGCTTTGTAGTGCTCGGTACCGCCAAGGTCATCAATATCCAGACGGGCAAACAGAATGTCGATAAAGTAGAGTCGGGCAAAGAATTCGGCATGCAGATCGAATCCAATTTTGAGCCGGCTGCGGGAGACATCATCGAACACATCGTCTCGAAGACCGTATAGATATGGCAAGCAAGCGACAGATACAGGTATCGGAAAATCTTGCGCACCTCGCGGCGGATTTCTTCGCGCGGGAATCTAATGGCCAGTCACTCGTCACCGTGACCCGCGCCGACGTATCTCCCGACCTCAAGAACGCGAAGATCTACTTCACCGTACTTCCCCAGGAATTCCAGGATAAGGCACTCGCCTTCGCCAAGCGCAGCCGCACCGATTTCCGCGATTTCGTTAAGGGCAAATCATCAATGAAATTCCTCCCGACGTTCGATTTCGAGATAGACTTCGGCGAATTAAATCGTCAGCGTATCGACGAACTTACACGTAATTAACTGGTACCAGGAGTGGGACTCGAACCCACACGACCTTTTACGGTCTGGGGATTTTAAGTCCCCTATGTCTACCATTCCATCATCCTGGCGTGCGCATAATCTTAGCCTAATTTATGATAGAGTACACGCGTCGGCCATATGGCGAAGTAGCAACGCGGCGGTCTGCAAAACCGCTATGGGTGGGTGCAACTCCCACTGTGGCCTCAAAATATAATATGAGTATCAAACCGGTCTGTGATTTCTGTAAAGAGGAACTGACCGATTTCGGCGCACTTCTCTTTAGCCCGCCCGATGCGGACAATTCCGTGAAGAAGTTCCATCTGTGCCAAAATTGCTACGAAAAAGTCATCGCCACATATACGACATAGCAAACAAAAAGCGCGGTCCGGAGACCGCGCTCTGCCACTTCATTCAGCCGCTATGCGGCTATCTTTGCTTCTTCAGTCCTGAGCAATGCAAGTGCCGCCGGGAACTTATCGCGCTTGTACTCGTGCAGCTTCGCATAGTAGTCATCGGACTTTTCGTATTTGATCACGAAAAGAGGAAGTCCGAGCTGCACACGAATGTGATTCATGAGCATGCGAGCGGTCCGTCCGTTGCAGGACTTGAAGGCATGGATACTGATGAGCAGATCGTGCATCTCCCAGGCAAAGTCGTCTTTCTCCTGTTCGTTGCCGTCTTGCATCAGCTGCTTCACCTTGCGATCGATCGATCGATTGAGCCGCTCAATGAGATCCGGAATAATGTTGCCGTCGGGGAGTTCACCTTTCATTGCCCCTTCGGTTCCCGTCCTGAACCACTCTTTCTTCCTGTCGGTAAGTGTCGTGTTCAGAAGGCAGACGTTGATGAGATTTCCGCCGGGCTTCGCAATAATGCGCGCCAGTTCCAGGTGGCGCTTCGTGCCACCCCTCCACTGTTCGGCGTCATCCGGTACGCCGACGCCTGATATGAGTTCGCTTTCGCGAACGAACGCCAGGCAATGTTCTTCCCGAACTTTCTCCTCAATGATCCGTGCTTGCCGCTGTGCTTCTGTAACGATCGCCATGGCGATACCCCTTCCCAAAAAATCTACCCAAAACCTACAAGGATAGTAACAAGCCGCCAGGCGGTTCTCAAATGCGAAAAATGTTGTAGAATGCCACCATCGTAGCGATACGGTACTGACGAACATGCGCTCATAGCTCAGCTGGTAGAGCAGTCGCCTCTTAAGCGAACGGTCCCAGGTTCGAATCCTGGTGGGCGCACATAGACAGATAAATCCGCCGGGGGCGGATTTTCTGCTATGTGCGGGCCGGAGCAGCTTGGCTGCGAGGCGGGGTCGCGGAAATTTCTAGCAAGAAATTATCTGTGACCACAAAGTGCGAGCCGGAGCGGTCCGCATGAGCTCATGCGGCAGCGAGCCGGGGTCGAGAAAACTTTTGCTTACGATTCAAAAGTTATTCGTGACCGGAGCCTGGTGACCACATGTGCGAGCCACAACGCTCAGGTATACAATACTCTTCTATGCCCTGGGACAAGAAGTACCACTCCGATAAGAACGGTGAGATCACCGTCTACCAAGGCCTGGGAGGCGTGCAGGTGCTCGTGGGCGGTTAC
This sequence comes from Candidatus Kaiserbacteria bacterium, assembly GCA_028286865.1. GTDB lineage: Bacteria > Patescibacteriota > Minisyncoccia > Phycocordibacterales > UBA2100 > UBA10103. Next base: position 9,024 of record JAQBQU010000011.1, on the reverse strand, counting down.
AGCCAGACCAGCGAAGGACTCAACGCCATTTGGCGAGACGCCTTCCACCGTGCCGAATCGTTCGTCACCGACAGACCTTCAGTGCTTGTGCTCGGTCTCGGCGGCGGCGGCATACTGCGCGAGATATATGATATATGGCCGAGTGCCAAGATAACCGCAGTCGAATACGACCCGGAGATGATCGCGATCACGCATGAACTGAAATTTTACGGCGAGTTCCCTCTCCCCGAGATCATCTGTGCCGATGCAGGAGAGGCCGTGCCGGCACTCAAAGAGAAATTCGATATTATTGCTGTCGATATATTCAAGGGAGGAAAGCCGTCGGACCTTTTGATGCAAGAAGAATTCTTGAACACTCTGAAGAAGACCCTCTCGAAGAAAGGAGTCCTCCTCGTGAACGTCGCCGACTCGCGGGAATATCTCGACCCCGTGGCGAAACATTTCTCCCACGCAGATATGTGGCTCTCGGCTTTCAACTACGTCGGCATGTTCGCCAACTAACTTTGTGGGCAGAGGTCCTCGGTCACGCATACTTTTCTGCTGAAAAGTTGCGCGACCCCGACTCGCGGCCAAGCCGCTCCGTCCTTCGAGTCCCCGTCCTCCCAAATAAAAAGATGTCCGTTAAGGACATCTTTTTATTTGGATGTGGGCAGAGGGGGACTCGAACCCCCAACCCTTGCGGGACTAGGTCCTAAGCCTAGCGCGTATACCAATTCCGCCATCTGCCCAACGGTGGCATCGTATCAAACAATCCGAATATGTGCCCGCTTACTGCACGTTGAAATTCACGTTCGCGGGAATGCTGCTCGCACGGGATGTATCGACATTGTACGTACCGTTGGCCGGATCGATGCCGAGGCCGAAGGTATTGCTGATAAGCGCCACGATGCCGTATACCGACACCATGATGAACATCCCGACCATGCCCCATACCATGTGCTGCTTTCCGTCTGATTGCGCTCCCTCGTTGAGGTTCCACATGAACTCAACGAGCCCATATACGAAGAAGAAGAACCCTGCCGCGAACACGATCAATATCGCCGGATCGACGATATAGTCCGTAAATTTTGCAACGAGATTAGATGCAGCGTTCATATGGAGTGCCCCCTCTCATGACCCCGAGAGCGGGCAGCTGATTAGTACGAGGTGACCGTGTTGACTTGGATACCCTGAGGAATGATCGGATCGGTCGAGGTCACCTTGAAGGTGTTCTGCAGCAATCGGATGATGCCCCAGATAGAGACCATGAGGAAGATGGCCACAACGCCGTACATGGCGATCTTGAGGCCTTCGGTCTTGTCTTCGCCGCCTCCCGAGAAGAGGTATTTGACGATGCCCCAGAAGAGCGCGACGATCGCGGCGGTGATAAAGAGACCGATGAGCGAGTTGAGGAGCGTGTTGGCCAGAGAGACCGTGTCGAAGATGCTTGCTGCGGAAGCGAGCACCGGTGCGAAGAGGGCGACTGCAATGATGGATGAGATGACTCGTACGCGCATAAGCATTAAAAGATTTATTCTATGCGCTTCATGGTATCTTCGTGCGGCCAAAACACAAGGCAATTCCCTCACGCGCTGTGGATAGCTAGTGCTCCTCTTCGCTTGCATCAGGCGCTGAGGCGACGGTAAAGACCGCCCACGCGACCAGGCCCACGATGATGAACCCGAGCACAAGCATTGCAGTAGCGGTGTGATTCTGAACGAACTGCACAAGTGCGAGCAGGACCACGAGCACGAAGAGGACCGCGACAGCCCACTGCATGTACTCGATGGCTTCATCGCGATACGTCGGCCATGTCCCGAGACGAATGAACCACACCACCAGTCCGCCGAAATACAGCAGGAACGCCGCTGCGAGCATGAGGCCGACGAATATATTGAATACACCTACAACAGCCGTCATGGTCTGTGCGGAGGCGATGCCGGGAAGCAGAAGCAATGCCAGTGGCGCGAGATATCGCTTCATATGCCGTTATTGAAAGTAGGTCTGGCTGCCGGAGGATTGCCCGGGGGCGTACGTGGTGCCGCCGAAGAGCGTGTTCTGAAGCAGCTGCAGAATGCCCCAGATGGATACCATGAGGAAGATGGTGAGAATGCCCCAGAGCACATACGTGCGGAGTGCTTCTTTCCCCTCTTCTCCGGCCTTGAAGATGCTGCGCGATATTCCAAAGAGATATATGACGAGTGCCGCCGTGATGAGGAGCCCGACGCCTGCATCAAAGAGCGACACGATGAGGTCGGCGAGGTCGCTGAAGGTGCGCGGAGCGGCGGCGAATGCAAAGGACGGCAGCAAAAGGACGACCACAAGCACGAGAATTCGCTTCATATCATCCGGTGGTGAGCTGAGAGACGGTACCGCTGATCAGTGTCGCAATGACCCACGCCCCGAGGATGAGCACGCTCCCGATGATGACATACATAAAATTGGTCTTGGCCGTCGATAGCTTTTCCTGATTGCCGCGCGCAAATACGAACAGAAAGCCCGAGTAGACGATCATGAGCGTGAGTATCGGAAGTGCGAGCTGCACCATGACTCGCAAAGCGCCCGCGATAAAATTCGGGATAGAGCTGAACGACGGATTGAGCGGATTGCCGAGCGTATTATCATCTGCGGATGCGAGAGCGGCGGCTGCAAAATACACTGCACCTGTGATGATCGCGACGGTCTTCCCCGGGGTTATTTTCATATTATTGTGAAAGTAATTGCTGCATTTCCTGATCCGCGCGCTGCACCGCCTCGCTGAGGAGGGAGGCGCCGCTCGTGGTGTTCTCAATCATATCGCGGAATATCTGCGCTGTCTTTGTGGGATCGGGGTCGACCCAGGAGCGCGCAATGATCGCCTGTTTATTGAAGAGCGCGAAATCCCCCACGGCCTTGGCGGCGAGGACGTCGCGTCGCGCCGACGGAATACCAAGTCCGGTCGAGAGCAGGGTCGAAAGATCAGCGGCCGTGAGGACCGATTCTACGATCGAAGCACCCGTAGGGTTTGAACTCGTCTTGGGGATCACAAATGCATACACACGCCCAAAGTTGGTCGAGCGGGGGCCGTTGCGGATCTGCGGGATCGGCGCCGGAGAGAAGTTGAGGTTCGGATTCATGGCCTTGATGAGCGGCAGCTCGCTTGCGTAGCCGACGTAGAGCGCGAGGTCGCCTGCCGCGAATTCCTGTCGCGAATTCCCCAGCGAGCGGCTCCACGAGTAATCGGGCTTCGAAGGATCGGCGAATTCCGTATAGAAGCGGACCGCCGCGGGCGTTGCCTGCGTGGCGTCGCCCGTTTTCGGAGCGAGCGACGAGACGATGGCACCGGTGTCGCTCTCGCGCCCGGTGATCATGCCGCCCGCCTGCAGGATGAGCATGCTGATCACGTCTTTTGCGTTCTGCACATTGGAATATTCACCGAAGTCGATGAGGCTCTTGATGATGCTGCCCGATGATTGGTCGCGCTTGGTGATCTGTGCCGCCATATCATAGAGCTGGTCCCAGTATTGCGGAGGCTGTGCAATGCCACCCGTCGCCAGCATGTCTTTATTCCAATACAGCACGAGCGGGTCGACCAAAAGTGGGACTCCCAATACCCCGCTGGTGGCGAGGAACGGATTCGCCGCCTCGACGAACGTATTTTGAAATTGCGATTTTGAGATCGTCGTATACGGGATCGGTATCAGCTTATTGGCCTGCGCATAGGCGGCATCCTGCGGCAAGAGCACCAGGTCGGGTCCGGTGCCGCTGGCGAGCGCATTGGTGAGGTCGCTAATGAACGTATCCGGGTCCTTATGAATATAGGTGACGAGCGAAAGCTGGGCATTAGTTTCCGTTGCCTGGCGGATCACCGAATTGAATGCGGTGTCACTCACCGTTCCCCAGATCTTGACCGCACCCACGCTCGTCGAAGTATTGCCGCCGACCGCGAATGCGAAGATGAGTACCGCGGCGATCGCGAGCGCGCCGAAGACGGCGACGAGCACTATTTGGAAAACTGATAAGCCTTTCATATCGAATCAGGTCTTAGTATAAGCCCGTAATGATGCGCTCCGGCGTCGAATTCTTCCTGCTGTTGAAATCCCGCATTGTGCGCGAGGTCGAGCGCGCGCTCGCGTGACACGACAGCGCGCTTGATCGGGCCCAGTCCGCCGAACGATTCGCTCCAGTCGATGATAACGAGCTTGCCGCTTGGCCGCAGAATACGGCGCGCCTCGGCAAGGAGTGCCTCCTTTTCGTCGACTTGAAAAAGAAGGTTGGATATCAAGACGAGATCGACGTGCTTATCGGCTATCTTTGAACCGCCGATCTTCTCGAGGTCGCCCCAGATGATCTCCACATTCTTGAAATGTTTCTTATGCGCCTCGTTCTTGATACGAAGCAACAGGTCTTGCTGTACATCCACCGCATACACGTGCCCCGAGCCCTGGAGCTTCTCCGCTATCGCGAGCACGTACGCGCCGGAGCCCGATCCGAAATCCGCGACCGTGTGCCCGGGCTCGATGCCAAGCAATTCCACATTGCGCGCAGGATGCGCAAAACCGGCCGTATTAAGCGGAGTCATTGCTCTCTATTATATAGTAAGCGGCCGCACTTCCGTGCGGCCGCAACAAGTTTCTGTGGGCATCTCTACTCGGTTTGAACTTGGAGTTGCGATGCGGTACGCAATGCTTTGTGCGCCGCTTTAAGTTCGCCCGAGAAACTGGCAAGAAATTCCTGAATCTTGCTCTGGAAGTGACTGAATGCGTCACTCCTGCGAGATTCACCGTGATGGAATTTCATCCACACTTCGTGCTCTTTAGTCATATTCATTCCGAGTTTACTCAGACTGAACACGGCGACGGCAGTGAGATTTAACATATCGAGCACGTCGACATGGGACGTAATGCGAATTAGCTCTACGTGATCCGCGATCCCGATTTTTTGAAAATGGGCGCGAAAAGACTCCATCGCAGATTTCATGTCTTCCCAGTGGGGATCGGACAGACTCTCCCCAGTATTTTTGTCACCGCGCCGATAGCGATCATCGAAGCTAAATTTCATTACGTCCTCCATGGGCCCCAGAGCCCTTCATGTCTGCTCCCAAGAGCAGCTAAAGAGAGGTATACGCCCGGTTCGCCTATGCGTCAATTACGCCTCCGTTTCGTCTCCTTCGAAGATCACGAATGATGCGACTTCGTCGCCGTCGCGCATTTTCATGACGCGGACGCCTTGTGTAGCGCGTGAGAGTGTTGAAATTTCGTCGAGTCCGGTGCGAATGGTCTGGCTCTTTTTGGACATTGCGACGAGTTCACCGGGGCCCAAGATGACGGCACCGCCCACGAGCTGCTTGGTCTTTGCGGTGATAGACATCGTCTTGATGCCCGAGCCTCCGCGGCCCTGAGCCTTGTATTCAGATAGTGGAGTCTTTTTTCCGTAGCCGGTCGAAGAAACGACAAGTAATTCTCCCTTGGCACCCTTCGGAATGACGCCGGCACCCACGACGAAGTCGCCCGCTGCGAGCTTCATGCCGCGCACGCCAGCAGCCTGACGGCCCATTTCGCGCACATCTTTTGCAGAGAAGCGGATCGACTGGCCTTTTGCGGTCACGAGCATCGCATCGTCGCCTTCATGCGTGAATTGTGCGGTGATAAGTGAGTCGCCTTTTTCTAGTGATATAGAAATGAGTCCTGAGCGACGTACTTCAAAGAATTTGTCAGCGGCGACTTTCTTCACCGTGCCGTTCTTCGTCGCCATCATGAGCGAGAGGCCTTCGACTGCCTTCTTTTCTTTTGGCATGGAGAGCACCGATGTGATCTGCTCGCCCTGCTCGAGCGAAATGAAGTTCATGATCGATTTGCCCTTGGTGGCGCGGCGACCTTCCGGTACGTCGTACATCTTGAGCTGATATGCCTTTCCGCGATCGGAGAAGAAGAGAATGTCGTTGTGCGCCGATGCCGTGAGGAACTGCGTCACGAAGTCTTCGTCCTTCGTATCGAGATCCACCACTCCCACGCCGCCGCGCTTCTGCTTGCGGTATTCAGAAGGATTGGTGCGCTTGATGTATCCGCCCTGTGTGAGCACAAGCACCGACTCTTCGTCGGGCACGAGATCTTCTGCAGTAAGTGTCGTGGCGCCCTTCTTCACGATCTTGGTGCGGCGGTCGTCGCCGTACTTCTCCACCACAGCGGCAAGCTCGCTCTTGATGAGTGCCAAAAGCTTCTTCTCGCTCTTGAGAAGCGCCTGGAGCTCTTCGATGAGTGCCTGGATCTCTTTGAGCTCCTGTTCGATCTTGAGACGCTCAAGTGCAGCGAGGCGCTGAAGGCGAAGATCGAGAATGGCCTGCGCCTGGATATCGGAAAATTTAAATGTCTTTATGAGACCGCTCTTCGCATCTTCCACCGTCTTGGACTTTCTGATGAGCGCAATGATCTCGTCGATGTGATCGAGTGCTTTTTTGAGGCCGAGCAAGATGTGCTCGCGCGCCAGCGCGATCTTCAGATCATATTGAGTGCGGCGCGTGACGACTTCCTTGCGGTGTGCAATGAAGTATTCGAGCATCGCTTTGAGCGAGAGGGTCTGTGGCACGCCATCGACGAGTGCAACGACGTTGTAGTGGAATGTCTCTTCGAGCTGCGTGTGCTTGTACAGATAATTGAGGACCGCCTGCGGATGCGCATTACCTTTGAGCTCGATAACGACTCGAATATCTTTCGTCGATTCATCGCGGATGTCGCGGATGCCCTCGAGTTTTTTCTCGTGTACGAGATCGGCGATCTTGGTGAGCAAGTCGGACTTGTTCACGCGGAACGGGATCGAAGTGACGATGATCTGATAGTCGCCCTTTTTGCCCTCCATGATCTCGGCGTTGCCGCGCACGACGACTCCTCCGCGGCCGGTCGTGTATGCATGTTTAATATCTGCCTGATTAAAAGCGATACAGCCGGTTGGGAAATCAGGGCCTTGTACGAATCCGAGCAGATCTTCGGTCGTTGCATCAGGATTTTCTATGAGATGTGTCGTCGCCCCAATCACTTCGCGCAGATTGTGCGGCGGAATGTTGGTCGCCATACCGACGGCGATGCCGAGTGTGCCGTTGAGCAGCAAATTCGGAATGCCGGTCGGGAGTACCGACGGCTCTTGGCGGGTGTTGTCGTAGTTGGGAGTGAAATTAACGGTCTCTTTGTCGATGTCCGCCATCATCTCTCCGGCAAGGCGTGACATTTTTGCCTCGGTGTATCGGTATGCAGCAGCGCCATCGCCGTCGATCGAACCGAAGTTGCCTTGGCCGATGATGAGCGGATAGCGCATAGAAAAGTCCTGCGCCATTTTCACCATGGCGTCATAGACCGAGGCATCGCCGTGCGGGTGATATTTACCGAGCACATCTCCGACGACCGTCGCCGACTTACGAGTTTTCGCCGAGACGGTGAGTCCCGCGTCTTGCATGGCAAAAAGGATTCGGCGGTGCACCGGCTTCAATCCGTCGCGCACATCAGGAAGTGCGCGGGATGTAATGACCGACATCGCGTAGTCGAGGTACGACTCGCGCATTTCGGTCGAGATAGAACGCGAAATCACATTGATGTGGTTGGGCTTAATTGGCTCGCCTGCCTCTTTCTCTTCCTTTTTAGCAGCCATATAGCGTGAGTATTATATCAGCTTTCCACTTCATAATCCACATAAAAAGGCTCTATGTGAGCATAAAGTAATCATTGACTTTATCTATATTTATAGTATAATTATAGATAGCGACGTTGCACAGCGTCGATAGGCCATAGACCAAGGAGGGTCTCATGAACCAAATAAAGTATCGTTACTACAAGGTAGCCGCCGTCGTCCTGGGACAATACGGCCCAGTCCAGTATCGGGTCAGCGTCATGACCTGGGGCGATCTGTACGACAATACTAAATTGCTAACTTCCGACCGTCTTGAAAAGGACCCGGTCGGAACAATGGACAGGTTCGTGTACCGCTATTCGGGGCCCACATTCAATGTGCCTCACGTAATGGGGTCAGATGGACTGAGGGACAGGGACGACATCCGCGCAACTAGAGAATCAGTGGATAACTGGTTCAAGAAAAAAGCGCGTCGCTTCCAGCATAAGCTCGAGGAAGATATCGTCTGGGTTCAGATCAGCCTGATCCCCAGACTGTATCAATCAGAAAACGGTTCGTGGAACTGGAACGGCGATGACTCGCGCTTCGACTAAGATTTAGATCATTGTATTAAGACCGCCACCGACTGACATTAGACTGTCACGGTGTGGCGGTCTTTTGTTTTTTCACTCCAAGGGGTCCCCTTGGAATACATTATATAGGCTGCTCCGTTTGGAGATGCGAGTCGAACGTATCGGTCGATGATGCAGTAACGGGAGTATTGTCCACCGGGGCCGCGTCGCGGATGCGATGGAAGAAAAGTATCACCCATCCCAGAAAAAGAATGACGATAATGCCTATCGCTATCGCACTGGCCACAGCTTTACGCTCATCCTTCGAGCGCTCTTTAAGATTATTTATTGTGCGCTGTACAACCACCGCGCAATTATACTATCCCGCGCGAGAAATTCGTTACAAGCTACGCGGACAACACTACGACCTCTGATTCTTTGCCGACGATGTCTCGCGGCTTGATGGTGAGTTTGTCGACCGGCTTCGTGCCGTCGGCCCCTGCTTCTTTCAGGAAGAGCTTGAGGGTCTTGTCGTCGTACAGTATCGGGATGACGATCTTCGCACCGAGCTTCACCCCGAGCTTCTCTGCTTCTGCGGCATTCAATGTGCCTTCGCCGCCGACCGGAATAATGAGCACGTCGGGAGAATCCATTTCGAGCACTTCCGAAGGCAGGTCCAAGTCGCCAAGTGCCCCGAGATACAAAACGCTCATGCCGTCGAAATGCACTGAGTACACCGTATTGATACGTCCCTCCCCTCCGTACATCGAGCCTGCCGGGAATCCGGAGGCAACGATCTCTTTCACCTCGTATTCACCAGGACCGAATACCTCAAATGCCTTTTTCTCACCGCGTGCTGCCTCGTCGGAGCCGTTCATATCGGGATGCATGAGCGGAA
>JAQBQU010000019.1 GCA_028286865.1 Candidatus Kaiserbacteria bacterium | reverse complement strand
CCATGGTAGCGTTACCGGCGGAACATAGAGGCAAGCAGCCAGGCGTGTTCCGTTGTTGCAACAACAAGGATGGGACGACCATGAACGCAATCACTGGGAAAAATGCATTGACCGGGACCACGGCACTGACCCCGCTCACCCGCGCTCGCAAACTCGAGATCGCAGCCGAAGGTATCCGCAGCCGCGGCGATATCGACTACAAGACCATTCGCAAGATCGAAGATATGACCCTCGAGGTCGTGATGGCACTGCCGGTCGCCGGCACCGTCTTCCAGCCGATCGCTAATGCGCTCACCGCCAACGACTGCCCCACCGACAACACCGTCGGCGCCGTGATGAAGACGCTGGAGCTCGACCAGGGGCAGGTGCATTCGATCGCCTGCGCCTGTCACGAGAACAGCGAGCACATGACCGGCGTGCACGCTGCCAACTACCTCGATCAGATCCGCGACGAAGCCGTTTCGACGGCCGGCGGCTGATCCCTGATCTTCGCATCCATTTAGTGGCCGCTCGAGCGATCGAGCGGCCGCTTTCTTTTATTGCCTTTTGGGGGCAACGGGGGTAGCTTGATGTCAGTCAAGCTAGTCAGGGAGGATCTGCTCATGCTCTCGCCGATGCCCATAGCTACTCAAACCGCGAAGCTGCCCCGCGAAAAAAGACCGCCGCAAATGTATAGCGGCCACATGGTCGCCGATGCGGCATTGTTGCCGCCTGCGGAGAACGGTACGTTCTTTTATTACCAGTTCGTCCACAGCACCGGCGATTCGCGCGTCTTGGCGTGCGAGAACGAAAAAGAGCGCGCAGGCCTCGCGAGGAAGATCGAAAGCGGCGCAAAGGTGCGCGTCTGTCTTCCCTACGAGTTGTTCCCTCCGCTTGTCATCAAGCGTCCGAAGTCCGCTTCGGCATCTCGGACTCGTATCACGATACCGATACGCGAGAACGGGCGAGCACCGGAACCGCCTGCGCAGGTCACGGAGCCGGCAAAAGCGGCGCCGAAGCCGCGGTCGACCGCCCTGCTTATGGGCGACAAGATCGTGTCGGCGGAGATGCTGCGTCATGAGTTCGAAAGGCGCGGTCCGTTCTCGTATCAAGCGCTTACGAAACCGCCCTCAGTGGTCGCGCCATGCGACAACCGGGGCACGCTCGAAGCGCTCATCGACCTGATGAAGAAAGGTACTGCTGTCACGATCCGCCGCTGACCTGACCGATCTATCGATACTGCGGCCGCTCGTCCCCACGAGCGGCCGCCTTTTTTGTTGCATTTTGGCAGAACCGCGCTATTTTGGTGGCTGAACAGCAGGAGGACGCCATGCTCGCCTTCGACACTGCCGCGGAGAATGACTTTGTCATTCCCCAGGGACTGCAAGCCAACACGCCGGTCACATCGTTACAGCAGCTCAGTGAGCAATACCGTCAGGGTCCGTTCCACTACCGGGTCCTCGGCGAGACTCCCGGTGCCCGCATGACCTGCCTCGACGAAGGCAGTCTCGCGGACGTCGAGGGCTTGTTCACGCGCGGCGAAAAGATCGTTCTCGATCCGTATCACAAACCCTGGAGCCCGCCGCCACGGGGTCCGAACCGTCGATAAGACGCCATCGATCCAAGACCAAGAGGCCGCCACACTGCGGCCTCTTTCTTTGTTTTTTTTATACCTATTGACAATATATTAATTAATGCTACAATGGATACTGGTCAACCGGTGTACGGTCGTCAGTTGGGTGGAAGCCTCCCTCCCAATGGCACTTTTCCCCCCGGTCTGGTGTCTTATGACGATGAGGGGTCCTGTACTCCCCTAACATCGGCCCGCGCCCGCTTCCGGATTTAGGATGTTTAGCTCCTATGCCCTCTGGAAGCGGGTGAAATTTTTTTATTTAAGCCTGATGGAGTTTTTTATAGTTGTTTGAAGAAGACCGCACTGGCGCCGACGCCCGATATCAGTACTATGGTCACAGCCCCCCCCTCCATCCGGAGAAAGACATGGCGCGACACCTACCGGCGAGCGTCTACGTAAGCAAGTGGCAAGAGATCCGCAACCGCGAATGTAATGCCGCCGGCATCGGGACGGCGGAATTCAGTGATTTCTTGTCGATCGATCCGACCGTGCGCGCGGTCCAAAATCGGGTCATCTGGCTTCTGCATGAACTCGGTATACGGCCCGCTCAGATCGGTACGCACCTCGAATGCTCGGACAAGCGGGTGGCCGAAGCGCTCAAGTCTGAGACGCCGGCACCAAAGCCGACCGGCCCCCGGCAAGCGACCGCAGTAAACCCCGCGGGTCACAATGAGGCGCGTGACCTCAAGATCGACACCGCACTCACTGCCGCGGCCAAGCGGTTCGACCTCAACCGGGAACAGTTTAGATCACGCAAGGGCCTCCCGCACGAAAGCGTGATCGGCGCGATATTGCTCGTGCTCGAGTATCAGAACGTATCCTCGTTCTACGTGCTCGAGCACCTCGGAGGCACCGACGAGGGGGCGCAAGAGACCCTCCATCATGCGCGCCTCGAACTTTCCAATCCCTCATCCGGCCTCTATCACTACACGTCCGAGCTGTGTGAGGAACTGCGCATCCCGTTCAAGAACCTGCAAAAGGTCTGCACCTGAAAGCAACGGTCCCGGCGAGAAGCCGGGACCGTTTTTTATTTCACCTTGGTGTATGAGAGCGTATTGCCGCGACCGAGATAGCTCAGCTCCAGACCGTTGTCGGTGAGAGAAAGCACCGTGTAGAAGAATGCACCGGAGTGCTCGAAATTCATGCGAAGGACCGTCATCCCCGCGACGCTTTCCGCCGGGACCCCGATCACCTCTTTCGTCGGATCGACGACCTCCCACGTGCCGGTGTCGGTCGCTGATGCATCGCCCGCGTAGCGGTCGGTCACCGTGCCGTCCATTGAGAATGTGCGCGTCGCTTTGGCATCGTCAGTCGCTTGCCACGTGCCTGCCATCTTCGGGTCGCGGGCGCCCGCGAGTGCAGATGCGGTCATTTTCCCCTTTATGGTCGTCGTCGCTTCCGTCGAAGTACCGGTCGTAGCGGTTTCAGGCACCGTGCGCTTCACTCCCAAGAAGAAGTATGCCAGCGCAATAAGGACGATTACAACGATGATCGCTGAGATAGTTTTTGTATTCATAGAGATGTGCTACTGGTATACGCCCATGCTAGCACGGCTCATGTTGGCGCATGCCGCTGGCACAAAACGGGCGGATGGGTACTATGGCGGAAGACCCCCTCATGTGGCAGGAGTAATACCATGGTTTCGCGCGCTCCCACGGCCGCTGCGCCGGAGCGCAGCAAGACACCTCCGCCGGATCTCCACGCAGCAATGCATACACTGGCGGCTCTCGGTAATACCACGGTCGATACGCTCCGTGCACCGGAGTCCGGCCTCTATACAACTGCGCTTCGGCAGGCATTCCTGCTCGTCATGAAATATCGCACCGTGAACCCCGGGCCCCGCGCTGCAGCTATAGGACGCGGCGTCGCGACCGCGGACATCCTCGAGAAGACCGGTGCGCTCGCGCTCAGGAGCGACAAGAGCCTGGTGACCCGCTATGTACGCCGTCTCTGCGCGGTCTACAATCTCGACTTCGAGGACGTGCGGGCGAGATCGACATGATCGGATGAAAGACTGACGGCGGCCTCGCGAGGCCGCCGTATCTTTTTTACTTCTCTTCCAGATCGAGACACACGGAGTTTATACGCCACGGCCTACTGGCCTTTGGCACTTCCTCGCACGCTTGCTCGGTCGCACTATCTCTACGCTACTTTTCCTCTAAATCTAAACAGACTGAATTGATACAGTAGCGTTTGCCGGTGGTCTCTTTCGGGCCGTCGTCGAAGACATGGCCGAGGTGCGAACCGCAGCGGGCGCACGTGATCTCGGTGCGCTCCATCCCATGATCGCTGTCGCGGTGCGTCTCGACCGCTCCGGGGAGCGCGCTATCGAAAGACGGCCAGCCCGAACCTGAATCGAATTTGGTGCTTGAATCGAAAAGCGGATTGCCGCACGCGGCGCACGCATACGTGCCGTCGGCTTTCTCATGGACGTATTCGCCGCTAAATGGCGCTTCCGTTCCCCGTTCACGCAGAATTTTATACTGCTCGGGAGTGAGCATCTGCTGCCACTGTTCCTCGGTCTCGGGCATTGGTTTGTTTGTCATGCAATAAGTATAGCAAGTGTGGATTACAACATCATGAGGCGCGACAAAGTCGCGCCTCATGGATCAAACACTGAATGATCGGGGTTAGTTGCGGCGAGCCTTGATGCGGTCGTTCTCGGTGAGGAACTGCTTTCGCATACGCACGGAGACCGGAGTGATCTCGAGATATTCGTCTTCGCCCATGACCTCAAGGCCGCGTTCGATCGTGATCTCAAATGGTGGGACAAGGTTGAGCGCTTCGTCGGTACCCTTCGAGCGCATGTTGGTGAGCTGTTTACCTTTTGTAGGGTTCACCATCATCTCTTCGCCCTTGGATGTATTGCCGATGACCATGCCTTCGTACACTTCCGTAGCAGGCTTGATGTACAAGACGCCGCGATCCTGGAGATTCCACAGCGAGAAGCCGAGCGCTTTGCCCGAGGCCATCGAGATCATCGAGCCTACCTGCTTCTTCTTGATCTCGCCTGCGTGTTCCTTGAATCCGATGACGCGGCTCGAGAGAATTCCCTCGCCCTTGGTGTCGAGCACGAATTGATTTTTGTAGCCCAAGAGTCCGCGGGTCGGGCCCTCGAAGATGAGGCGCACCGTGTTGTCGTGGACCTTCATGTCTTTCATGACGAATTTACGGGTACCCAAGCGCTCGATGATCGGGCCCTGGTACTCGGTCGGCGTATCAACGATGACCTCCTCGTACGGTTCCATCTTCACACCGTTCTCTTCACGGATGATGACCTGCGGCTGCGAGACCTGGAGTTCGAATCCTTCGCGGCGCATGTTCTCGAGGAGGATCGCGATGTGGAGTTCGCCGCGGCCTGAGACCTTGAAGGTGTCGCCTCCGGAGAAATCTACTTTGAGGCCCACGTTGATCTCGAGCTCTTTTTCGAGGCGGTCGCGTATCTGGCGGGTCGTGACGAATTTGCCTTCGCGTCCGCCGAACGGCGAGCTGTTGACGAGGAAGTTCAATGTGATGGTCGGTTCATCGATAGCGATGGCAGGAAGCGGTTCGACGTTCTGGTCGTTGGTGATGGTCTCTCCGATGAAAATGTCCGAGAGTCCGGCGATGAGCACGATGTCACCTGCCTGCACCTCGGTCGCCTCCTCTTTCTTGAGTCCGCGGAAGGTGTGCATCTTGGTGATCTTGCCCGGGCGGGTCTCGCCGGAAGGCTGCTTCACAAATACGGTGTCGCCCATCTTGAGCGTACCGTCGTAGATGCGGGTGATAGCGAGACGGCCGAGGAAGTTGTCGTATCCGAGGTTGAACGGCTGCGCGCGAAGCGGCTCGGTGGCCGAGTGGCCTTCCGAAGCAGGCTTCACATGCTCAAGCACGACATCGAGGAGCGGAAAGAGGTCTGTGGATTCATCATCGAGCTTGCGCTTGGCGATACCCTGCTTGCCGATAGCGTAGACGACCGGGAATTCCGCCTGAAGGTCTGAGGCCCCGAGCTCAAGGAAGAGTTCGAGCACCTGCTCTTCTGCGCGCTTCGGGTCGGCGGCCGGCTTGTCGATCTTGTTGATGACGACGATAGGACGAAGGCCGAGTTCGAGGGACTTCTTGAGCACGAATCGCGTCTGCGGCATCGGGCCCTCCTGGGCGTCGACGACGAGCAGTACCGAGTCGATAGAGCGGAGCACGCGCTCGACCTCAGAACCGAAGTCGGCGTGACCGGGAGTGTCGACGATGTTGATCTTGGTGTCTTTATAGAAAATGGCGGCATTCTTGGAATAAATGGTGATGCCGCGCTCGAGTTCGAGGGCGTTGGAGTCCATAGATACGCCCTCTTCGCCGACGCCGGTCTGCTTGAGAATGGCATCGGTAAGGGTCGTCTTTCCGTGGTCGACGTGCGCGATGATAGCGATGTTACGAATTTCCATAGGTGAATATTATCTAAAAAGAAAGGCCTCCCGTGAGGCACCTCGTGGCTCAATTGTGCGCTATTTCAGCTCAAAAGTCAATTCTACGTTCCCACTCGTCTCCGCTCAGCAAATGCCCGGCCCAAGCGAGTGTGGCAGTGTCTTTTGGAGACCCCGCAGCGCTTGGCGCGAGGATAGTACTTTTTTCAGCAGAAAAAAGTTGATCTCCAAAAGACACTGCCACCGAGCGCGCTCGTTACTTCAGTTGAGCATCAATAGCCGCCGTAAAGGTCGCAAGCTCAGCAGCGCCGGGGATGAGCGTCGTGCCGGTGATGAAGCCCGGGGTGCCGGTGATGCCGAATGCAGTGCCCTCGGCGCGGTCGGCGTCGATCTGCTTCTGATACTCGGCAGTATTCGCCGCGACATCGGCCTTGATCTTGGCATCGTCGAGTCCGGCGATGGTTTTGATGAGCGTATCGATCGTGGAGGCATTGCCGAATCCGGTGTCGCCTTCAGCGTCCTGCGCCTTGAACATCGCTTCGCGCCACTGGTAGAACTTGCTTGGATACAATTTCCAGATCGCATGCTCATAGAGCGCTGCCGTGGTCGAATCATTGCCCAAGAACGGATAGTCCTTGAAGACGATCTTGAGCTTGCCGGTATTCACGTAGTCCTTGATCAGAGTCGGCATGGATGCGCCGATATTGATGCCGTTCACGCCGCCGACTTCCACTGCTTTACAGAACGGGCACTGATAGTCCGACCAGTACGCTATCGTGACCGGAGCGTTGGCATTGCCGATGAACGGATCGCCGTCGGTCTTCACATCGTTGATATTCACCGCGACGGTCGGCTGCGTGCCGGTCCCTCCGGCAGTAGCAGGAGCGAATTTAGAGAGGCCGATCATGGCAAATATGCCGATGATAATACCCGCGATAACGATAGCGGCAGGAACGAATAATTTTGAGTAATCGAATGGTGCGGTGGTGTTTTCAGTCATGCGCTTATTCTACACTATTTCTAAAGTGCACAAATCCGCATTCCTACGCGGCTTTCGCCTGTTTGTACTCCTCGATGGCTTTCTTGAGCTGATCTCTTTGTGGCACATATTCCGGCAGCTCCTCCGGCTGCTCTGCGCCAAAGAGCTTGATCGCATTGCGCGCAGATTCATTGACCGCCATCTTCAATTCGTCGGGATCGATACTCGTCATCCCCAAATTGGTCGGAGGCGCCCACATAACCCCGATATCTGCATCGGTCTCTTTCTCGATCGCTTCGAGTGACTTTCTGAGATTCTCTTTTAGAACGAGTCCTTTTGCTAATTGTCGTACGGTATCCGGATCAAGCGAACCGAGCCCCTTTAGAGGAGTTGCGATGCCGTGCATTATTTTTGCCCCCAGTGTTTCCGCTGACGCCGGCTTTATGTCCTCCATGCCATCAAAACTCGCTTGGGTGTAAATAAGTACCTTAACTTTTTTATTCGGATTTTCAGAGCGCACTTTCTCGATGATCTCTTTGATCGGAAGTGCGGCGAATCCACCATCGTAAAACGTCTCGCCTCCGAGCGTTGGGATCTTCCCGGTCACCTGTGGGATCGACATGCTCGAGACGGTCGCTGTCGTCATGCCTTCCTCCACCGTCTTACTATCAATGATGCGGACCCTTGGCCCTTCAGCCCCCTTCATGGGCTCGGTCACGATCGTCCAGAGTTTGCAATGCGCATCTTTTACTTTCTGCTGATCGATAGCATATTCTCCATTCTCTTCAAGATCTTTCAAATACGGGAGATTGATCGTGTTGCCCAAACGGGGAGAAATGAATTCTTTTTTAGCGAGTGGTCCCGTTAGCATCGCCGTTCCACGCAAAAGCTCTTCGCGGCCTCCGACGAATCGCGCCGCAACAGTTGCCCCGCTTGAAATACCCACTGCGTAATTGACGGTCTTGGATGTTGCTCCCGCCATGTCTTGACCAAGTGCTGCACCGGCGATGCCCGCCGCGCGCATGCCGCCCTGCATAAAAATATTTACCGTAACGAAATCGACATCCTCCGGACTCTCTGCTTGCAGAAGAAATGCTTCCCGGACCGGTTGCGCATGCGCTTCCCACACTTCGTATTCTTTTGCACTCTCCTTTATGTACTTCTTCTCAAAATCAATATCATCGCGCTTTGCCTCAGCGCGCATAAAATCATCGGCGGTCTTTTCTTTGCTGAAAATACCGCGATTCTCTGCCTGTCGCTCCCAGCGGTCGGCATTGAACTCCAATTCTTTGTCGAATTTTCTTTTGTTGGGCTGCGGCATTCCTTCCGACATATAAGCGGAAGTATATCAGTGAAAATCTAGCGTTTAGGCGCTCAAACTATTCATCTTCGCGCGAGTCGCAGGGCCGACGTAGCCGTAGCCCGCGTTGCCCGGCTTGGCGATACCGTATTTGATCTGGAATTTCTGAACGGCCTTCAGAGTTGCGGGGCCGAAGTATGTGGTCTCGTGGCCCGAAGATCCGACACCCGAAGCAGATACGCGGGTGCCAGCATCTTTATTGAGTATTTGCTGGAGAATTCGTACCTGTGCGTTTACCGTGCCAATGCCGAGTCCGCGGCTGAGCGTGCCTGCTACCGGAGTGCTCGGAGTCGGAGTCGGAGTCGGAGTTGTTGGTGTCGGAGTGGTGACAGTCACCTTCGACTCAGTGGTGCCCTTCACGCCATTGAGCACGTTCCAAATATTCTGATCTTCGCCGCCGTCGAATTTGAAGATGGAGATGCCGCGGACACCGAGAGATCTGGCAAGATCGATCTTGGTCTGCACCGACTGCGCATCGGGCCAGTCCATCAAGCGGAAGTTGAGGTGTGAATTGTATTGTGTGGCGTAGAGAGATGCTGCTGCCGCGACGGAAGCGGAATTATTGTAAGCAGTAGGCGCTGTACTCGACGAGGTCGGCGTGTAGCTGAAGAAAAGCTCCCCAGCCGCATTTCTGCTCGGAATGATGCCGTATTGCGCTGCGATCGGGGTCGCATATCCCGGGTTGAAGGTCCAGAGAATGTTGTATGTGTATTGATTGTTGGCATATGCGGTCACATCGTACTCATACCCGTAGGTAGGTACGCCGATCAGCATCTTTGAACGATCGATGTCTTTTGCCATCAGATTGACCACTTTCGTGACCCAGGCCGGATCGGCGACCGGTGCATAGAGCTGCCCTCCCGACTCCGCTTGAGCGGCAAGCTGGAGATCGATCCCTTGTTGATCGTAGGTCATGATGCGCACACGGTCACAGAACTGATTGATCTTCGGAAGGTCATTGGCAAAGATATCCGCGTCCGGCGGAACTTCGGTACCGTAATAACGGGCGTCGATCGGCGTGCGCGCTTCGATCGTACACATCAGGAATTTATTACCGAGACGATCATGCAGCCCCTGAAGGAAGGCGGAAAAATAATCCTTGTCGTCAGCGCTCTTCCCTTCGAAGTCGATATCAATGCCGTCGAAATTATTGGCGTTGACGAGTGCGACGATGCGGTCTTGGAGCGCATTGCGCTGGACGGTGTCGCTGAGCAGCGTGTGCACGAGCGAGGAATTACTCGTCATGATGCTCGGGATGACACGGACATTCTGCGCGTGCGCGGCAGCGATAAAGCTCGTCCACGGCTCGGTGTTCAAAGGGCCGTTGTCCACGAAGGTACCGTCGGATTTGATCGTATATACAAAAGGATTCACTTCGGTGAGCTCGTTCAGGTGCGGCAACACATCGGCGGTGCCGGTGGCGGTACGCCAATATGGGATCCACCCCGTCACTTCAAAGTTGGGAGATGCAGCGGCTGACGATACGGCAGGGAGCGCAAGAAATGCTGCAACGACAAAAAAACTGAAATATTTTCTCATAGGATCTAGACGTGTGAGTATACCAATTCTTGCAGTGTAGTTTGCATGAATTTGGCTGTGGGATCACGAGTCCGCGGCTTTGAGCAGGTCTTCGATATCGAGTGGCGCCGTGATCATCTCCACTTTGCCGTCATTCGATACCTTCCACTCAGACCGCGGGCGATCCACATACAGCTCGACCCCATTGCCGTCGGGATCATCGAGATAGATCGCTTCTGAGACGCCGTGGTCTGCGCTTCCCGTGAGCGGATATTCTGCCGCGCCGAGCGACCTCAGCGCGAGCGCGAGCTCTCTTCGGGTGGGATAGAGGATCGCAAAATGATACAGCCCGGTGCGTCCTGCCGGCGGGCGCGACGCCCCCGCTCCGGCCCATGTATTGAGACCGATGTGATGGTGATAGCCGCCGGCGGAGAGAAATGCAGCGGAATCGAATCGGGCCGTGACTTCAAAGCCGAGGATGTCGCGATAGAAGCTGAGCGATCGCTCAAGATCCGAGACCGTGAGATGCACATGGCCGATCGTCACTTCTTTGTGTACTGCCATAAAAGCAGTTTAGCAAACGGATTTAATTTAATAGAGCGGCGTAACGACCACAGTGGAACTGGTCGTTACGCTGTGCCCTGCATCGTCAACAACGGTGAACGTAGGGGTGAATGTGCCCGATCGCTGATAGCTATGCGTGAAGGTGGCGGATGACTGAATATCAACGGTTCCCGGATCGCGTATCTGGCTTGCAGTAGCTGCATTCGTTTCATCTCCCCATACCACTGAATAGTGCAGCGTGCCGGCGTCCGTATTGGTATTGACATGGATCGTCCACGTGCCGGTGGTGCCGAGCGCGAGTGATGCGGGAGCATCAAGACCGGTGACCGAGAGCGGGCCGCCGGAAGCGACCGGACCGGTGACCGTGAACGTTACCGTATTGGTCGTTCCGTTCTCATTCTCTACGTACACTTTGTAGGTGCCCGGCGTAACGAGCTGCAGATACATAGGACACATCATTCCGGGCTGGCAGTACGGACCGACGCTTGATGGCACGGTGAAATGGATCGTCTGGCGGATGCCGGGAATGCACGACGGATCGGTGGTACATGCAACGGCGATGGAAGAATCAATTCCCACCGGACCGATCGCGCCGCTCCCGAAATGAATGATGTTGCTATCGCTCATGAATCGTCCGGTGAGCGTGACCACGGTGCCAACGGTGCCCGACTTCGGAATTATGGATTGGATCGAGATCGTCGTCGGCTCAGGTGTAGATCCATCCGTCACGGTGAAATTCACCACATTGCTCGTTCCGCGGGAATTTTGCACGGAGACAGGATAGACGCCGGGAGTAGTCAGACGAGTCATGACCATACAGCGCGGATTTGAATAAAAACATGCTGGAGTGAGACCGTTCGGTACGGTAAAGGTCAGTGATGTATTGCTTTTTGATATGACATGGACGATGACCCCCGAACCAAAATGCACCGTGTTATCACCCGCGAATCCGGAACCTTTGATCGTCACTACTGAACCGACGACACCGGAGGTCGGTGAGAGCGAACTGACCGATACGATGGTATGTGGAGTCGTCGTTGCGACTCCCGTAGGACATTCGGTGAATTGGCACTGAGGGCCGGTGCGGCCGACGTATGAGCCGTCGGGACAGAGCTTGGCTTCCATAGTGCATGCGACCGGATCGATGGAGGTAGCAGCGGGCGGCGTATACGCGTTATGCGAGAACATAGCCCCGAAGAATATGAACGGTGCGAGGAAAAAACTTACTATATGTGTATTGAAGAGATGCATACGTATGAGACGTATCAACGCGCGCTTCGTTACAGCTAATTCTGGGGGCTCTACAGAGCCAATTTCTTGATCTCACCCTCTACCATCCGCTCGATCGTACCCTCAAAAAGCCTGAGCGTGAGCGGGAGCTTGGCGTAGATATCGAATTCGTTGTCGTTGACCGTGACCGTACCCGTGATGTGTTTGCCCTGCGCGGTGAACTCAAAAGAAAGGACGTGATCGTTCCACTCGGTCTTGACCCCCTGCGCATTCTCTTTGATCTGTGCGGCGTGCTCGGTGAGCATCTGCTTGATACGTACGATACCGTCTGCGCGCGAACCTTTGAATGGAATTTTGAATTGCATTCTCTGTATGTAACAAATTTTCCGACAAAAAGCGAGGAGTGCGAAAGGAAATATGCTGCAGAAACATCGCGCAACATGAGCAACCTTACTTCGTGACCGGTCGGCGCAAACTCAAGGTTTCCGAAGCGTATTTCTTTTCGCGCTAATACCAAGTCGTGCTGCCGTCTCCCGATAATGGAATGATATCTCCGAGATACTTAGGCACGCGGCGGATCACGAGATCAAGCAGTGCTTTGTTGGACGCCGGTATCTCGCGTATATAATCGTGCTCCTCATCACCTCCCGCCGCGGTGTAGCCGTAGGCGGTCATGCCGAGATGCCGCGCAATGAAGAGTGCGCGCGGCAAATGGAAATCCTGGGTCACGATCGTGATCGATTGCGCCTGGAACACATCGCGCGCGCGGTACATGCTCGAATAAGTATCGAAGCCGGCATGATCGAGAAATATATCGCCCGCCGGGATACCGGCATCGATCAGGTATTTGCGCACCGGGGTCACTTCATCGTGAGAAAGCGCGCCGTTGTCCCCCGTCACGAGTATCTTTGAGACTTTGCCGCGACGGTACAGCTCGACCGCGGCGGCGGCGCGGCGCTCGAGGATAGGCGACGGCTGGCCGTGACTTACCGAGGCACCGAGCACGAGTGCGACCTGCGCGACCGGCACGTCATCGACGTTGGTATACATGTAGTTCTGCATGGCGAGGCGCATGCACACGGGCACCATGATGACGACCGCGAGGGCCGACAAGATCGCAATGAGTGCGAGGCGCACATATCGCTCAAATGGCATACCGATAGTATGCACTAAAAAATCACCCCTCGATCTCGCCTCGCCTGAATTCATTGACCGTATTATGAGCAAGCCGCGTAGGCTCGGGAATACGGTGATTTCTTACGCACGCGAGCGAGAGCGCGATCGATTCGGGCAGCGTTATGCGATGCCCCGGAGAGACGATGACCGGCTTCACGCGGTCCTTGGTGCGCAGGTAGGCACCGATCGTTTCTCCGTTGTCCCGTGCGGTGAGATACGAAATACTTCCCTTCTCCTGAGCGGGTTCTTCTCCCACTCCATAGAGCAGTGATTTGGCAACACCGATGACCGGAATATCGAGCAATATCCCGAGGTGCGTCGCTACCCCGAGCCGCCTCGGGTGCGCGATGCCATTGCCGTCCATCATGAGGACATCGGGTTTTATCTTGAGTCGCGCATACGCTTCCATGATGGCCGGCACTTCGCGAAATGAGAGATAGCCGGGAACATACGGAAATTTCACCTGCATCGTATGGAAGCTTCGGTCGATGATCACGAGGTCCGGCAGCGAAAGAACGACGATGCCTGCGTGAAAGATGTCCGAGTACCGATTGAATGAAATGTCGGCGCCGGCGATGGTATGCGGCGCGTGCGGCAAAGGTTCCAGCCGCACCAGCGAGCGCATTTCTTTTTGGATACGGGTCGCTTCCGGGATGGACACGTCCCATTCGTGCTTGAACATATTGAGGAATATACGCCGCTTTCATGGAGGCTCAATGAGCTCAAATGCAAAGCGCGCCGTACGGCGCGCTTTGCATTACCTCAGAAGGAAGATCTACTGAGTGACGGTGAACGTAAGCTGGTTGGTCTGGCCATTGCTGTTGGTGATGTAGATCTGGTAGGTGCCCGGGGTCACAGCCTGCGCTGCGAAGCAGTTAGTTCCTGGCGTCACATCACACACCGAGATGTACGACGGGATGGTGAAGTAGATGGTGTTGCCATAGCTTGGCACGTGCATGGTGCCGCCGGTCCCGAAGTGGACCGTGTTGTCGTTCTGCGCGAAGCCGGTGCCCGAAAGCATCACTTGTGTGCCGATGCGGCCGGATGTCGGCGAGAGGTATGAGAGTGTGACCTGATTGTTCGCGTTGCCGGAAACGTACACGGTCATGGTGTACACGTTCGACTGACCGTTGTTGTTCGAGACCGTGAAGGTCGCCGTGTAGGTGCCTTGTGTCACATATGCATGAGTGAACGTGACCGTCTGCGCGCCTGAACCGTAGAGATTCTGCGGAGCTGCGGCATTGACGTAGCCATTGCCGGTGTCGCCCCATGCGGCATTCACGAGGGTGTTCTGATTACCGTAGGTCGTCACATTGACGGTCCAGGTGCCGCTGACGCCCGCCTGAAGATTCGATGGGCCGTTCACGCTTGTGATGACCGGCGCATTGGTGGTGCCGAGCGAGGTCACGGTGTACTGCACCGAGTTCGAGCTCGCGCCTGAGCTGTTGGTCACTGAGACCGGATAGGTACCGAGCTGTGTCTGCTGTGAGCCGTAGCCCGTAAGAGTGGTCGGAACGGTGAATGATACGGAGTTGCCGTCGCTTGAGATAGCACCCGCGATGATACCCTGCCCGAAGTGAACGGTGTTGCCCGTCGCTGAGAATCCGGAGCCGATGATAGTGACATTGGAACCGACGGCGCCGGATGACGGATTGAGGTACGAGACGGAGAGCGCTCCCGTATTGCAATTATAGGTGCACGGATTGTAGCAATTGCCTCCGTAATAATTCGAGGTGTATGCGCAGTTGTTAGAGCTGATCGTAAGCGGCAAGCTGTTGCTCGTGCCGCGGGTATTCGCGACGTACACCTGCTGCGTACCGGAGAGGAACGCAGGGACGGTGAAGGTGATCGTGGTGCCTCCGTACGAGGTCGACGGAACGGCAGTGGAGCCGACATAGACGGTGTTCGTCTGATCGAATCCCGATCCGTAGATCGTGACGACGGATCCGGAAGTGGCGGTGTTCGGTGTGAGCGAAGTGATGCTCACGACATTCTGTGTCGGATAGGTCGGGTATGTAGGATACGTCGGGTAGGTTGGGTATGTAGGATACGTCGGGTACGACGGATATGTCGGAGTCGTCGGATAGGTGTTACCGCATGAGCTCATGATCGCAGCGCGCGTCCAGCTGTCGGCGATGCCGGAAACCGGAAGATTGTGCGAGCGCTGGAAGTTCTGAACAGCGACCGCTGTTGCGGTGCCGAAGAATCCGGTCACCATCCACGAGCCGGAGCCGGAATAGTTCTGAGCGACGAGGAAGGACTGGAGAGCCGAGACATCGCTGCCGCGCATGCCGCGGGAAAGGTCGCGCGAGATCTGGTTGCAAGTACCGTAGGAATAGGTCTGCGAATACGAGTACGGTGAGCCGTATGAATAGCTTTGGGCTGATGCGACTCCCGTAGTAAGGAGGCTCAGTGCGATGATACCGGCGGTGATAACTTTGTTCATATAATACATTTCTTGGCTCTAAATAACGGTTTATAAGCTTCGTCACCCTTGACCTATTCCATGGTCTCTGGGCTAATATCACAGTTATGCACTTTTCCGGGTAAAAGCGCAAGCGTGGCCGCACTTTCTTACTTTCTATTCAAAACGTAGCGGGAAGGCACCCGGATCGGCGAATGTATCGTTCGAGGGGATCGTGAACAGGCCGTGTGCGACATCAATGTGGGTGCCGGATCGCATGCCACCATCGAGGCTATCGCGAACCGCCTTATATGCCGCCATTTTCGCCGCATAACCCGTGTCTTCCTGACAACTACTGAAGTTTCCTACATCTTCCATCACGCCGCGAATGATCGAGTATCTTGTCACGGCGCTGCTCGCGCATCCCGCGTCGCCGTGCGCCCACTCGAGATACACCGCCTGATCCTTCGTACTGAATCCCATGATCGAATTGGCTGAAACGTCGCCTAAAAAAGATGAGAGGCCGGTTCCGATATCCATGTCATACAATTTTTGTTTACATGGCACATCCGGCGCACAGCTCCCGTCGGAAATACTGAAGATCGATGCGCCCGAGACCAAATATGAGTAGTTGGCATCGGTCGCTAAGGGCCGGACGCCGGTCACACCATCTGCCATCTGGAGCAGATCATAGAATCGCACGCTACTGCCCGCGCGATAGTAGATGCGATTCCGCGCGAACATGAAATCGCTCGCGCCGGCGGGAAGTTCGTACACGAGGCGCGCGATGTCGTCGTCGCCCAAGAGCAGCACTTTGGAATATTTTATATACAGCGAGCCTACGGCATCTCTAGAGAGGGTTGTCGTCGGATAATATTCGACGAGCGTATGAAGCATGCTATTCACATCCGCATTACACTCATCCGGCACGGTCGTACCGTCCTCGTCATACAAAAGGAATGCGCGCATATGATCGCCGTATTCCCATCTGCCGAGATATCCTGGCGGCATGATACGGACCTCATTGCGAAACGGCTGGCGTGCGTCCCAATCAAAAGCAAATCCCGCCGGCGTGTCCGTTTTGCGGATATACCACGACGAATCGAATTGATTCGCATCATTTGGTCCGCTGAATATGCGCTCGGCGAACGACGTCTGCACATACGCTTCCCGCTCGGCGCTCGTCATTCGCACGTATGCAAAGACGCAGGGCGTTCCTTGTTTGAGAAATGCGAAACGGAGTCCGCTGATATCTTTTGGCAGTGCGACCGTGTCCGTGGCGAGTACCCACCCGGGTGCGATGTCGAATTGAACGTTGCCCGGTGCATACAGATAATGAGTGTCCGACGATACCGGAGGCACGGGCTGCGGGACCGGTACGACCTTTTGAAAGATGCACGCTATCACGATCAGGAGGGTGAGCACGACAAGGATGAGGCCGCTTTGCGCCAGCAGTCGGTTTCGGGCTGTCATGTCGCGATCGTAGCACGGGCCGCAGAGCGCTTGACACCTTTTTACAGTATGCTACCTTTTTGATACAAGGTACCAAAGAGCTATATGACTACTTCTATCG
This sequence comes from Candidatus Kaiserbacteria bacterium, assembly GCA_028286865.1. Classification (GTDB taxonomy): domain Bacteria; phylum Patescibacteriota; class Minisyncoccia; order Phycocordibacterales; family UBA2100; genus UBA10103. Next base: position 56,753 of record JAQBQU010000019.1, on the reverse strand, counting down.
ATGAACGTTTCCAGCCGATCCGCAGCGGGCTCTTGGAGTGTGCGGTGCTCTCGGTGATCTCGCGCGGCGATGTGTACGCGGCGGATATTCTCGCGAAGCTCGCCGGCACTGAATTCGCGACCCTCGAAGGCACCCTCTACCCTCTCCTCTCGAAGCTACGGCGTGAAGAATTCGTCGATTATGAGTGGCGTGAATCAGACGCCGGGCCCCCGCGTAAGTATTACAGCCTGACCAAGAAAGGAACTGAACACCTCGAAGACATCAAAGATTATCTGAACCGCATCGAAACGACTCTTAGTAAGCTCGCACAGAAGATTAAATAAGAATTATGAACAAAGTCATTTCAATTCATCTGGGCGGCAAGGCATACCAGGTCGAGGAGCCCGGGTATGATGCGCTGCGCGCCTACCTCTCTGAAGCCGAGCGCCACCTCGCGGAAAATCCCGACAAGGCGGAGATCGTGAAGGATCTCGAGCAGGCGATCGGAGAAAAGTGTGCCCGATACCTCAGCTCTCACAAAGACGTGGTCACGACCACCGAGGTGGAAACGATATTGGTAGAAATGGGACCGGTCTCCGGAGAAGAGCAGCCAAAGACTGATCCCGGGGCGACTTCCGGCGAAAAGACCGATGCTCCCAAGAAGCTCTACCTTATGTATGAGGGTGCCGTCATCGGCGGAGTGTGTGCCGGGATCGCGGCATACCTGAATGTGGATGTGACGATCGTGCGCATCATATTCATCGGGCTCACCGTGATCACGGGCGGTGCATTTATTTTTGCGTATATCGCCGCGATGATCCTTATCCCCTATGCGTATACCTCCGAACAAAAGGCCGCAGCACACGGACTTCCGTTCAACGCGCAGGAACTGGTGAACAAAGCGCGCGCCCAATACCAAAATTTCGCCGAAGGCGGCGCGTGGCGCTCTGAGAAATGGAATAATTGGAAGGCGAAACGCCATGCATGGAAGAACGATCGTCGCATGTGGAAGAAATTCCAGAATCACCCTGAGCCCTCAGGTACGCGACATATTTTCGGACTTTTGAGCGTGATCCTGGCGGTCGTGTGGATCGTGGCGCTTTTGGGACTTATCACCAGCGGCACTGTATTCGGCCTCATGCTTCCGGCCACGGTCCCCTTGTGGGTCGCGATCGTGATCCTCTTCGTGCTTTTCCACGCGGTCACCGGCCCGCTTCAGTCGGGACGCGGCCATCATGGCTACAGCGACCCGTGGTTCGCGCTCGTCGATGCTATCGGTATCCTCTTTATCGCGATCGCCTTCGGATTCTGCTACATCCACTACCCGTCGGTCCAGGAGTTCGTGAACAGTATCCCGCAGCATATCCATCAGTGGTATCTGCAGATAACAAACTGATACATAACAAAAAGCCCCGCGAAATGCGGGGCTTTTTGTTCTCGAGTATTAGTCGATGAAGGTCAGCGCTTTGCCGCCCTTGCCAGCGCGCCCGGTTCGGCCGATGCGGTGCACGTAGTCTTCGTAGGTCGTCGGGATGTCGTAGTTGATGACATGCGAGACGTTGTCCACGTCGATACCGCGTGCGGCGACGTCGGTCGCGACGAGCACCTGGACACGGTTGCCCTTGAATCCTGAGAGTGCGCGCTCACGCTTCGACTGCGTCTTGTTGCCGTGGATCGATTCGGCCTTGACCCCGCGGTCGTTGAGAAGCTGTGAAAGCTTCTCGACGCCGTGCTTGGTGCGTCCGAAGACGAGCACCTTGGAGAATCCCGGCTGTGTGAGCAAGTCGTGGAGCACATCCACCTTGTTCTTGCCCGAAACGCGAACGACGTCCTGATCAACATTCTTCGACGTGTCGCCGGTCTTGACCGAGATACGGATAGGATTGTTGAGGAAGCTGCCGATGAGCATTTCAATATCGCGCGAGAGTGTCGCGGAGAAGAAAAGCGTGTGGCGCTCACGAGCCATCTGGCCGAGGATGAATTTCATGTCGTCGATGAATCCCATGTCGAGCATGCGATCCGCTTCGTCGAGAACGACGGTCTGGAATCCCGAAAGATCCAAGACGCGGCGCTCCATGATGTCCTTCAATCGTCCCGGTGTACCGATGACGAAATTTGGCTTGCGGCGGAGCATGTTGATCTGCGGATTGATGTTGGCACCGCCGACACACGTGACCGCGCCGATGCGCATGTAATTGGCAAAGCCCCAGAACTCCTCTTCGATCTGCTGCGCGAGCTCGCGCGTCGGGACCATGATGAGGATGCGCTGGTTGCGGTCTTTGAGGACCTTGTTGATGAGCGGGATAAGGAAGGCAGCGGTCTTGCCGGTGCCGGTGTTCGCGATGCCGACGACGTCTTCGCCGCGAAGCACGTGCGGGATCGCACTGTCCTGGATCGGAGTCGGATGAACATATCCCTTTGCGGTGATGTTCTTCTTGAGACTCTCTTCGATCTGGAAATCGTTGAATGCATGGATCGGATTGAATACCGCCTGCTCTTCGACGACGACTGCCTTATTGATAAAACGCGCCGTGTCGATGCGCTGGCCGCCAAAATTGCGACCGCCACCTGAACGTGACTGTGGACGTCCGCCGCCTGAGCGAGAACCTCCACCTGCTGGGCGTCGGCCTCCGCGTGGAGCGTAGCCGGATGAGCCGCCAGAACGGGGCCCGAATGATCGGTGATACATATACTGTATGTGTGCTGCGAGTGCAGCATTACTATTTAATCCATCGGCCTTCAGACTCATACACCCCTTCTTTCGACTGGCGGGGTGGTCCTGAGTGAATGCCTCAAGACAGAAACTAGAGAACGTTGGTATATCTATAGTATCACCGCGGCCGCCCGCTGTCAAGGCGATCTTTATATACAAAGCCCCCGCAGCCATGCGGGGGCTTATCCTTTGGGTATTGCTGGCAATGCTTCAGAATTCACCGACGAAATTCACGGCGTCGTTATCCTTGAGACGAGCGAATTCGTGACGACAGAAGCCGTGGATCAGGCCCGCAAGGATGTACGAGATCGACTCGTCGAAATACCCTTTGGAGCCAGATGCCCCCGCCGCAACGCGACCGATGACAACGCTGCCGGCATTGACGGTGTCGCCTACTCGCAACATCGACGCATCAAGCTGAGCCGTCCCCTTGCCTGTCATAGCGGAGAGATGCGTCTTGGAAAGAGCGACGGCTTCAAACGGACCCGTGTACATGGTCGGGTCGCCAAAACGCTCGATCAACAAGCAGTTTTCCTTGAAAGCTGTCGCGTCGCGCGGTGTCTCATGCAGATCAGCGGCTGCGACGACGACGACCAGTCCCTTGTTCTTGACCGGAAGCCTTCGTAGCAAATCATGAATCATCGGGCGAGCGCACTCGAACGCACGCGCCACGAGTTCTTTATTGAGAATGTCTTGCTTCATCGGTACTCTCCTGTGAATCTGGAGAGACCTTACAATCAGAAGACGCTTCGGTCAATTAGTGCGCAAGCGCCCCGGCGTCGTACGCGAGCTCTTCCTCGATGTCGTCTTCCGCCTGCTGGATCTTCGGCTTCGTCGATTTGTGGATCTCTATGACCGGCAAGAACCAGACGATCACGAATGCCACCGCCATGAGTGCGGCACCGATGATGAACACATGATCCACCGATGCCGTGAATGCGAGCTTGATGGTGGCAAGGAAGTTGTCGAATCCTGAGAGGAGCTGGTCGGCATTCGGCGCCTGCGAAATGCCTGCACGGATCTGGTCCTGCACCTGCGGATTGAGAAGTCCCTGGATCGTATCGCTATTCACCGTGCCGATGGCACTGTTCGGATCGATCTGCTGCATGGCGGAGACGAACGGGTCCGACGAGAGATTACCGAGGCGGCTTGAGAGGCCGGCGTTCATGACGCCGCCGAGGATGGCGGTCCCCACCGTGCCTCCGATCGAGCGCGCAAGCTGCACGCTCGCCGTGACCTCACCGAGCTTTTCGCGGGTGAATGCGCTTTGTACGACGAGATTGAAGACAGGCATGGTCGCTCCGAGACCGAGACCGAGGACCACCATGCGAAGTGCCAATCCGATGGAGGTCGTATCCACGGTGATGGTCGAGAAGAGATACATGCCGACCATGACGAACGCCACGCCGCCGACGGCGAGCCATTTATATTTTCCGGTGCGCGACATGATCTGTCCGCCGATGGTCGAAGCAAAGACGAGCCCGAGCATCATCGGTGTGAGAGCAAGCCCGGAGTGCGTGGCCGAAACTCCTATCACTCCCTGCGCAAAGAGCGGAATGTAGAGAATGGCTCCGAACATGCCCATCGCCGTGATGAAGACCGAGAGCACCGAGATAAGGAAGACGCGATTCTTGAAGAGGTCGAGTGAGATGATCGGCTCCGGCGCCGTCATTTCGCGCGCGATAAAGAGGAATCCGAATCCGAGTGCGGCTCCGAGAAGAAGCAATATCTCGGTCGAATTCCATGCATAGGTGCTGCCGCCCCACACGAGTGCGAGCAAGAACGGCACCAAGGTCGTGGTCATGAGCAGTGCTCCGAGATAGTCGATCGAGCGACCGAGCTTAACGGCGATCTTCGGAAGCACGCTTGCGAGCACCACCATCGCAATGAGGCCGAGCGGAATGTTGATATAGAAGGTCCAGCGCCACGAGAAGTTGTCGGTGATGAATCCGCCGAGGAAGGGGCCGATCACTGATGCGAGGCCGAAGACGGCACCGATGAGGCCCTGGAACTTACCGCGCTCAGACGGCGGAAAGACATCGGAGATGATCGCGATCGAATTCACCATGATCGCACCTGCACCGATACCCTGGATGAAGCGGAAGATGATGAGCTGGATCATCGAATGTGCGAATCCGGAAAGCGCCGAGCCCACAAGGAAGATGCCGATACCGAGAATATAGAGTCCGCGGCGTCCGAAGATGTCGGAGAGCTTGCCGTAGATGGGCACCGTAATGGTGGATGCGAGCATGTACGCGGTGAACACCCACGAGAGCTGCGAGAGTCCGTTGAACTCTTCCACGATGCGCGGCATAGCCGTGGCCACGATCGTCTGGTCGAGCGCGGCGAGAAACATGCCGAGCATGACGGCTCCGAGGATGGCGAATCTGTTTGTTACGTTTTGCATAATTATTATTTATTTATTGATGCGGATAATTTTTTCATAAGTTCGGCGAATTCATCGAGTTCCTTTTCCGAGAGGACCGAGAATACTTTTTCGAACCGTTCCATCTTCTGTCGTTTCACTTCCCTGATACCCGCAACACTATCTTTCGAGAGTGTGAGCTCGGTCTCTCGCTTATCATCTTTACCGGGAGAACGAAGCACATAACCGCATTTCACCAGCCCGTCTATCAGCTGAGTAGCCGCGCTGCTGGATATCTTCAGCTCGTTGGCCACGGCCTTCACCGTATGTGCACCGTCACCGATCGTACTTACCGCAAGCCATTGCGAGGGCGTGATGGTGGGTGCGGAATCGTCGGGCATCTTGAACATGAGGGCCCGTTTGAGCGCCATCATGCCCCGGAATATCTCTGCTATCTGGTCGGACTTGAACATATGTAAGTATCTTACACGATTTGCTTCATGGAGTCAAATATACAACTGGTGTTAGGATGCCTGCATGAAGACTCTGGGGGCTGAAATATGGGACGTATGCGTGGTGGGCGGAGGTCCGGCGGGCATGATGGCCGCGGCTCGTGCCGCTGAAACCGGGGCAAAGGTCATACTCCTTGAGCGCAATAACTCTCTCGGGAAGAAGCTCCTTATCACCGGGGGTGGCCGCTGCAATGTCACCAATGCCGAATTCGATACCAAAAAGCTACTCGCCAAATTCCGCGACGGCGGCAAATTTCTCGCCTCCCCTTTCTCTCAATGGAGTGCGAGGGAGACGATCGACTTCTTTGAGGGGCGCGGCATGCCCACGAAAGTCCAGGCAGAGAATCGCGCGTTCCCCGTATCAGACACCGCACAGTCGGTCTGGGATGTGCTCGTCGCATATCTCAAAGAGACGGGTGTCACCGTTCTGTCGAATTCGCGGGTCGAATCGCTTAATTCCGAAGACGGTCGTATCGTTTCCGCACAACTGAAATACGGCGACGCTATCCGCGCGAAAGCGTTCGTACTCGCCACCGGCGGACTCTCGCATCCGGAGACCGGTTCGACCGGCGACGGCTTCCGCATGCTGCGCGATATCGGCCACACGGTGAATGACACCGAAGCCGCACTCGTCCCGCTCGCCCTCAAAAAGCCGCTCGTGGGAGCCGCCGGGGTCTCGCTGCGCGATGTGAAAATAACGGTGTATCAAAATAATGCGAAGCAGGCACAAGGGATCGGCAAAATGCTTTTCACTCACGTCGGTCTCAGCGGACCGGCGATACTGAACCTCTCGCGCGAGATCGGAGAACTTTTGAAATACGGTGAGGTCGAAATAGAGATCGACCTGCTTCCCGAACAGGGCTTCGATGTCGTCGACGCCAAGCTACAGCAACTTTTCCGCGACGGTATCAACAAGAAAATTCGAAATGTGTTGGGCACTATGGTGCAGCCTTCGCTCGTGGCGAGTGTACTAGAATACGCGGCGATCGACTCCGACACGCAATGCAACAGCGTCACACGCGAGGCGCGCGTGCGGCTGATGCGCACGCTCAAACATCTGCGGCTTGAGGTAGCAGGGCTTTTAGGCCTTGATAAGGCCATCACCACGTCCGGCGGTGTCGCACTTACGGAAGTCGATTTCAAAACGATGGCTTCAAAAAAGTTTCCGAATCTGTATCTCGTCGGCGACATGCTCGATATCGATCGCCCGTCGGGCGGCTACTCTCTGCAGATCTGCTGGACGAGCGGATATGTGGCAGGCACGAGTGCCGCTGCTATTGCGACTCGGTAGTTTTGCCGTCGAAGTGGTCACGGTCTTCGTCCTTTTCCGCAGCAGCCTTTGTCTTATGGACGGTACCGTCGATATGATTCGGCGGCCCGTACACCGTGTAGAGTTTCATTGGTGCGGTCGCGGAGGTATTAATTATATTGTGCTTCGTTCCGGCGGGAACTAATACCGCCGAGCCATCGTTCAGTTTCCTTTCCTCACCGTTGAGAACGGTCTTCCCGGTCCCCGCCTCGATGCGGATGAACTGGTCCACTCCGTGCACTTCTTCTCCGATCTCCTCTCCCGGCTTGAGGCTCATCACGACGAGCTGCGTGTTGTTGGCGGTGTACAGCACCGTTCGGAAGGTCTCGTTTGCCAGCGTGATCTCTTCGATGTTCGCGTAATATCCGTTCATCGATGCATGCTATCGTGCGATCGATTAAGAATTCATGAGGCCGCCAGTTCGAGCTTTTGCGTACGGGTCAATTTCTTGATAGCAGCCTCGCGCTTGAGAGCGGTACTGCGATCGATCGCCTTCTCCGTATACAAGACGCGAACTGCCTTCCGCGAACGCGTATAGGCGGCGGCTGTTCCCTTTTGATGCTCCTTGAACCGTCGCTCCACGTCGGTGGCGATACCGGTATAGATACTTTTGTCGGCGCACTCGAGCAGATACACGAAGTACATCCATCCAGTGTAGCGCACCGACACGAGACGGCACTAGAAGAGACCGAATCCGGAGCCGGCGAGATAGACGCCCATGATCAGAGAAAGGAGCCCGCCTGCGCCATACCACGACGGGGTGTTGAAGCGTCGAACGAAGCGCTGTACTTTGCGCGACGGCAATGCGAAATAGACGATGCCTTCGATCAAAAGCACGAGGCCGATGAGCGAGATGAGTCCGCTGGCGTCGAGCGTGAACATGGGATACGTGAGGACGATAGCGATACCGCCGAGGATCTCCATGAGACCGATCACAAGCAAGAGCGGGCGATTCGCGACGAGTCGAGATACTGCCGGCATGACAGCGCGGCGGCGGTAGAGCACGACGACGCCGATGATCATAAAATAGAGTCCGAGGATCTGTGCGAGAAGCATATATGAAATAATTATAAATAATCGGGTGATTACCTTGCACGATAGCACGCGGCATGCCGCGCTACGGGGGTTATTCACTTATTGGAACAGGGAAAGAAATTCTCCGTATCCTTGTGCGACAAGGTCGTTCTTCGGAACGAACCGCATTGCGGCGGAATTCATACAATAGCGAAGCCCGAGCGGCGCGGGACCGTCGTTGAATACGTGACCAAGATGCGAATCAGCATGTACCGAGCGCACTTCGGTGCGCTCGTCGCTGAGCGAATTATCGGCGACGGTCTTTATATTTGCGGCGACCAGCGGCTTGGTGAAAGAAGGCCAGCCGGTGCCGGAATCATATTTATCCTTGGAAGAAAAGAGCGGCTCCCCGGAGACGATATCGACGTAGATCCCTTCTTCGTGATTGTCCCAGTATTCATTATGGAACGGGGCTTCAGTGCCGTTTCGTTGGGTGACATCGTACATTTCCGGGGTGAGCGTCGCGCGCAGTACCGAGTCCGCCGGCTTCACAAAGCTGCCTTCGACGTATGGAGTAGCGGTAGCGGCGATCGCGGTGCCGGTCACTACCGTTTGTTCTTCACGGCGCGTAACGAAGAAATAGGTACCGACGAGGATGATCAGAATTATGAAGGAAACAATACGTATCGGACGGGAGCGTCTCATGTGCACAGTATACGCCTACCTCTTGCGGGCCTCGAGCATCATAAAGAGCGGGATCTCTTTGCGTGCCGTATCTTCCGCTTTTTGCTTGGGACCTTTTTCGCTCACCCGATGTGATATCCATTCCTCTAGGCGCGTCACCGCGAGCGAGGCCCCCGCGAGCGACTTGAAGAAATCCTGGAGCGACCGATGATATGAGATGGTCTGTATTTTCTCGCCGCCTTTGCCCGGGTGCATGTCGATGAATACTTTCGCCGCCGAGAGATATCCGTCGACGCGACGGAATTGAATTCCCCCTTCATCCCATCCCCACTTCGAGCGCTTCAGCACTCGGAATGCCGGGTGATTGAGGACCAGCACGAACCTGCCGCCGGGCACGAGCACGCGTTCGACCTCCTTACAGACCTTCCCGAGGTTCTCCATATTCTGAAGCGCGAGCACGCAGACGACCGTATCGAACGACGCGTCGCGTGCGAATGAAAGGTCTTCCGCGGATGCGATATCGTAGCGAATATCCCCGCCGTGCTTCTTCGCCTCTTTGATAAGCTCCGGCGCGATATCCGTTCCCTGCACCGCCGCGCCCGTCTTCGCGAATTCGCGTGTGAAGAATCCCTGGCCGCAGGCAAGGTCGAGCACCCGCTCCTCCTTTTTTAGACCGAGCACTCTCACCAGATTCGGCAATATGACCTGCATCTGGTAGCTGTCATCTCCCGCGAGATAGGTGTCGTACCATTGGGATACTTTGCCCCACGATGTGTCGCGATCCGGTTTCTTTTCCATACTTACGGTCGTACGACATGCGAACGCAGGACCTCATATTCACGCCAGATGAACCACATGACGAGCAGATCGAAAAGGGTGAGTGCGATGAGAAAGACCGAATGAGTATGCAGAATTTCGTATGCCTGATAGAGCACGAAGAGTCCGAGGACCGCGAGCGAGCTCGGATAGGCCCAGAGCTGATTCTTGAGCAGCGCCACGACAAGCACGAGCTTGATGAGTCCGCGGCTCAAAAGATAGATACCGATGAAAAGACCTCCCGTGACGGAAAGTGAATGCGCCAACTGGATGAGGTGCGTTGCGATGAAGTCGTACCCGTCCTCCGAAAGCTCTCCTTCAGCGAGCCGGACCATATACGCCGTCACTGCCGATACGGGGATGAACAATGCGAGAACTCCGCCGATGATCTCCAAGAGAGACACTACCCCCTTGAGGAAAATACTAATGCGGAAGTACATGCGGATCCGGCTTTCCTGATTCGGTTGGAACTCCATATTACGAGAATATCATTTCGAGCAGCTGTTTCTTGCCTTTTCCGGTCTTTGAAGAGAAGGCGGTGATCGGTGCATTTCCGGCCGCTTCGGTCATCAAGGCCATCTGGGCACTCGCCTCCTTCTGCGTGATCTTGTCTATTTTATTGGCGACTATGACATACGGATGCTTTTCCTCATTGAGGATCATGATCATATCGCGGTCAAAATCGGTCACGCCGACCTTGCAGTCCAATATGAGCACGACCTTTTTAGGCTTCGCTCCCGAATATGTCAGGTACCAGATGATGAGCTTCTTGAGCTTCGCGCGCTCTTGCGGAGTCGCCTTGGCGTATCCGTATCCCGGAAGGTCCGCCAGGTAGAAGGCGTTGTTCACAAAAAAGAAGTTGATCTCGGTGGTCTTCCCCGGCTTTTTGCCGACGCGCGCCATGTCGGTGCGCCCCGTGATCGCATTGATAAGACTCGATTTGCCGACATTCGAGCGGCCGACAAATGCATACACGGGTACGCCGTCCTCAATGATCGCATCGGTACCCCGGATGCCCTTTACGAATTGTGATCTCGTGATCTCCATGAGTGAGTTATACACGTTCAAGCCATATATGCGAAACGCCGTGATCGAACGGCAGTGATCAGTAGTCGTATATGTGATCTATCTGTATGCCTTTTAGGACAAGGTCTTTATATACAAGTGGAAGGTCCGCCAGCGCGACTTCAACAGTGATCCTGTCCTTGTAATGCACGACTCCGTCTACGAGAGTGTCTATTTGTTGATGACGTTCGACTTCAGTACCCGAGACAGATGCAGTACCGACGACGTCGCGATAGGTCAAAAGGATCCGGTCGTTTCCCGCAATATTGAGGACGGCAAATCGATCATTGGAGGACTCTTTTTGGATCTCTGAGAGTAAGAGCCGCGTAAAGGGTTGATAATGCGCCGCATGGATAAGCTCGTAGGTGGATCCGTCCCGGGTTATGACCGCATATACTTCTTCTCCTTTCGAGCCGAACTTCGTATGCGACGCGAAAGCGATCACCGATGAATACCCTGCTTTTATTCCGTATTCGAACGAAAGAAATATCTTTCGTTCTATCCGGCGTATGTCCTGCCCGATCGAGTAATGCTCGGCACTGCGAAGTGTCCACAATCCCTTGAAACTGCTACCGAATGAAAAGTCGTACCATGGATAGTCGTAAATATAATCTGCATACTGCTGCGCCACCTGCGCGGCATACGTATCCTCAGGGACCTGTTTGTTTCCCGCCAAAAATTCCGTCGCGCGGCCGATCGTATTCTCGTAGACCCCCTTTACGATATTTTCGGCACTAAAACTCACACCGATCACCTTCAATACGGTCTTGTAATCAGGTGCATAGGCGGTACTGGTCGCCGTGCGAGAGTCGACCGCATGATATTCTCGCCAATACTCCTGATGTGCGCCGAAGTACGGGAAGTGCGACGGCAGCGAATCGCGCAAGACCGCAGCATATTCATCAGCCGTATACACGATGTACCACTCAGGTAGCGAAAGATACATGTTATCGGACGGACGATAATAATCCGGAGTCGTGCTTGCCACCTCAAGTTCCTTTTGCTTCTGAGCATAGAGGTCGAGTTTTTCGGGACTGTAATAGGTATCCCATAGATTGTTCGTGAATTTGTCTGTCGGATCGTAATACTTCTTTATTTGAAAGTATGTGATCGCACCCGGGTATGCGCGATGGAATTGGTCGTCGGTCGCTGCGGGTTGATACGGCAAATAATAGGTGCCTCCGACCGTGAGTACCTGGTCGATCATCGCGCGTGTCCACTGCGCAGCGGCTTGCTTCGAAGCGTCATCGGTGCCTTGTTTGTAATACACAACGAACGCAAAACTCTCTTTGGGCGCCCAGGCCAGCACAACGCCGGGATCCTGTTTGGCATGTCGAATGGACACATTGAGCACATTGACGTCGTAACGATCAAAGACGCTTTTCATCTTGGGCACCCATTGATCGAAATTCTCGACGGGCACGAAATATTCCTGAAGTACGTACGTGGAGGTGTCACGACTCTCGGGTTCGAGTTCGGCGATGTCATAGCTCGCTTCGTAATTGCGTGTATGCACCGGGGGCGGGCCGCGATAAATGAGCGGCTCAAATATATGCTCGCGTATCCACCGCCCTCCCGGCCAATCGCTCATGACGACCCAGGCGAAGCGCTCGAGCCAGTAATCGGTGCTCTTAGGTATCAGCCGGTCTGTCACCGTCGGCGCCTTGTCGGTGATGCTCCAGCTCACCGCTGAGACGTGCGTGAAATCCGGCGGATACATATCGCCGTTGTGGAATATGACATTCGGGTTCGAGCGGACATTGTCGGCAAAGAACACAGCGTACTCGCTTGTGGGGATCACCGTACGGGAACGCTCGACATTCACATTGTCCGCAAGCTCGAGCGTGACATCGCTCACGACCCCGATCCCGCCAAGGCCGCCGATCGCGCTGTAGAAAATATCGCTGTGTTCAGTCGGCGTCGCATTTATGACCGATCCGTCGGCAAGCACGATGCGGAAGCTTTTCACGCTCATAACGAACGGACCAAGCCCCACATAGCGACCATGCACATTTACCGACAGCGACCCGCCGACAGTGAAGTTGGAATAGGTCTGCATGATCTTGACCGAGAGGTTGTACGGATCGATATACTTTTGGACATCGTACCAGCGGATCCCTGCCTGGACCGTTATTTCTTTGGTGGTCGTTGAGAGATCGAGAACTTTATTGTACTCGCGCATATCGATCTGCACCGCGCGAGAGCTTGCGGTCTGTCCGCCCATGCTATTGCGTCCTCCACCGATCGAAACATGATCATTCAGTTTGACCGCTTGTACGATCTCGTCGATCGTATGCGGAACGATGATCCCCTGCACCTTGATCGGGTACAGGCCGGTGACATCCACGACGATATTGTTCTTCGTATTCTCGGATTCGCGCGCGAGCTTCTGAGGAAGCGGATTGCTGCGGGTTTGGAGCGCAACGACCGACACGGAAACCGCAAAAATAACAACGACACCGATGATCGCATATGCGATCCGCCTTGCAGTGAGCGCGGTACGCAATTGATGCCCCCTGCTCATATGCGAATTATTTGAGTTCTATCCGTCGAACGGATGAGTAGAGCGCGATCAGAACGAGCACGGTGATGCCGATATGCGGGCCATTGAGCAGCATGTTGCTAATGAAGTCCTGACCGATGGCAAATCCGTTTCCTACAGTGAAAAGCGCATCGAGCGCATAGTAGCCTCCGATAACCATCAAATACTTTACGGTCCAGCGATATCCTGAAAGGATCGCGAGCAGGCCGAAAAGGCCCGAAAGACCATGGGTAATATCATCGATCAGCGAGATCTTGAAGAGTCCGAACATGAGCCATTCATGTGGCACGGCAGTATCAACGAGAACGCCCGGGAAGCGCTCGATCGTTACGATACCGATAAAAAGGACGGTGAGGTAGAGCGCTATGTACTTGACCACCGTCTGCGGTCGCGCGTATCGCTCTATATTCATGCCGGCAGTATATCACTCGTGGATTCTCTTTAGACGAACAAGACATTCCCCTGTGGAGAGAATAACGGGGCTAAAAATCATTTGAATCTCCGGGGCCCATCATGACCAGCTCGATATTGTGCTTGCCGAAGACGGCATCTTTGAGCAAGGGCAGCATACCGGCGGATTTCAACATCCCGTCATGGACCGGAAATACTTTCTTCGGCATGACCCTCAGCATGAAATGGAGCGCATCGGGCAATTTGCACCACGGACCGCCGACCGGAAGCGCCAATATCTCTATCTGTTTCTGCGGCGCCGTGAACGAATCGCCCGGATAATAGAGCCGATCCATGAGCATGTATCCGGTGTTCTGTACTTGGCCTATCTCTTCGAATATTTCTTCATGCCTGCCGTCGCATGCTTCGATGGCGACATCTTTCACGACAGCGGTACCTATGCCTTCGATCACCTGATACTTGATACCTTCCTTGTCGAGAATACGCCCTACCGCAGAATTGCACACGACCGTCGCATCGAGGTTGTTGCCGAGTACGGCCTTGAGTGAATCGACGTGCAAATGGTCACCGTGCTCATGCGTGATCACGACGATATCGATGCCCTTGATAGTATTTTGCGTATCCGAATAATTTCCCGGATCGGTCAATATCGTCTTTCCTCCGTCCTCGATGAGTAAGCAGCAATGTCCGAGTTTGGTTATTTTCATGATCGTAGTGTAGCGAGTAATAAGTGACGCGTCCGTGAAGCTAGAAGCTCATGTCGGTATTGATATTGTTCACGGCAGTATTGACCGCGTTCTGTGTCCAATTGTAGATGTACCACGACGTACCGATCGTCGAGAGGACGAGCAACACCCACGCGACCTGCCCCACGAGCCGGGCTTTCGGGTCTTCCGAGCGGTAATACTTCATGCCCGGCCACCGCGTGACAAAGAGGAACGCGATCATCGGCAGAATGATACTGAATGCATATATCCAGAACTGCGCGAGGGGTTCGGTGGAAAGCGGTGCCTGGTGAAGCATCGTCCCGCAGTTCGGGCAGAAATAATATTCGGGCTTGATGCCTTGGTGGCATGTCGGGCAGACCGGAGACTGAGTCGCCGGTACGGACTGCGAAAGATCCTCGTGTGGCATATCATCAAATGATCAGTTCTGGATGAGCGAAAGAATGTTGCCCGAAGGGTCCTTGAACCAGGCGATATCGGGCCCGTAGCCGGCGGCTTTGCCGCGGTAAATTCCTTTCTCGTCGGCTTTCATCGGGCCCGAATCGTAATTCTCAAGCGTCACACCCTTTTGCGCGAGTTGGTCGACGGCCGTATTTATATCTTCGACGACGAAGTTGAGCACGGTGTATGTCGCGGGCGCATGATCCTGTTTTGGGTAGAGAAACACTTCTTTACCGTCCTGGAACTGTACCTGCAGCCCTTCGGACGACTGTTCAATCGCGAGGCCGAGCACATTTTCATAAAAATCCTTTGCCTGCCCGATATCTTTGACCGAAAACCCGCTGAACGCTGAGATGTGTTGAAGCATGCATCAATTGTATCACTTGGTATGGTGTGAGCTTTGTCCGGAAGGGCCGTCGTGATACCCTCCCGGCAGGGTAAACAGCCAACCAGGAGTGGCACCATGTCGGCAGAGTATGACAAAGATATTGCAGCACTCAACCTCGATAACTTCGCGAACAATCAGTATCCAGGGCGAGTGCTTGCGATCGGCCTGGATGACACGGGCAGGAACTGCGTCGAGATGCTTATTGTGACGGTCCGCAGCGAGCCCAACAAGAACCGTTACCTGAAAGACAGCGGCAGCGGTCTCGTTGAAACCGATGCGATCGATCCGGTAGAAGACAAGAACCCGCTTCTCTTCTACGACGCCATGGCTGAAGCAGACGGACACTACATTGTGTCCAACGGCGGGCACACGAAAGCGATCGTCAGGGAAATGATCGGCAGCAGCGGCAACTTCTACACCGCGCTGCAGAAGGAAACGTATGAGCCGGATACGAATCTTACGGCGCGGATCGCCGCCGTCTTTACGAACGGCAAGAACCCTCTGTTTCAGATCGGAATTATCCGAGCCTCGGAACGTGGTTATAAAGTCCCCGAACATGCGCTGTGGACCTATCCTTTGATCCCGGCCGGATATGGTCACTATATTCGCACGTACGAGCAGAACGGCACACCGACTCCGCCCTACTACGGACAGCCACTTCTCATCCCGCTGCGTGGCGGGATCACCGAGATCGCCGAGCAGTATTGGGATCTGCTCGATCGCGACAACCGTGTGGCATTGGTCGTAAAAATGATCCCGATCAACGGCGACCCGTCGGTCGTGAAGATCATCAATAAACGCGAACCGGCCTGAACTGCCCAACTGTGAGAATATGATCCGCCGCAGCAATGCGGCGGATTTTTTATTTATGCTCGTGCCCGACCCGCTCCGCGAGGTCTTTCACTTTTTCCAGGATCATATCGCGCGCAGCTGCATGGGTGATGTGTCCGTATCCGGGATCAGGCACGTCCCACGTTTCGAGCTTCGGAGAATTCTTCAAATAATCCGGCGCGGCGGATTCAGGAAGTTCGCCCATGAGTATTACCCTCTCGGCTGCATCAACCATCTGCGGTTCAAGCTGCGATATTTTATTGTGCGACATATCATAGCCGAGCTCTTTCATCACCTCTATACCCTTCTCGGATACATCAGATACCATATCTCCCGCGTTCTCTGCCATGACACCCGCAGACACCACTTCGATATCCGGTCGCAAAGCTCGCATTATAGTGGCAGCCATCTGACTGCGATTTACATTGCCCTGACACACAAAAAGAATGTGCATGTTAATCGAGCGAGACGATCAGGTGCGTGTGAAAATGTCCCGGGACCGAACGGTGCTGGCCGATCGGCTCAATTACGTATTCATATTTCCCTTCTAGCTGCTCCTCCTTAATATCGTGATATTCCTGACGTTCTTCGCCGTTCAGCTCTCGCTCTAACACATGTCGCAGCGGCGTGAGCACATGATGCAATTTCGCGATCTTGTTGTACGGAAAGTCATCGGTGACGATCTTCCAATGTACGAACGATTCTACGGCCTGCTTCGTGCACAACGGACATCCATGACTGAGTATCTCCGGCAATACCCGCTCGTATTCAGCCTGGCTCTCGGGCGTGCGGAATCCTGACATGCGAGAATTCTACCAGACTATATTTGATTGAGAATCAGGTGAAAATTGAACTTATGTAGTTATCTGCGTTTGTATACGATCCCTTTTTGTTACCGTGAGATATATCACGAGCAGCAGAATTGCGGCGAGGAATATAAAGCTCGTAGTGGTCGTCCCCAATCCGAGGCCGCCGTCATCGGGAGATTGCGAGAGATAGTCGCCGATCGATGCGCCGAGGGGGCGCGTGAGAATGTACGCGAGCCAGAATGCCAAGACCGCATTGAGACGAAATCGATACGCTGCATAGATTATGGCGATCAAGCCGCCGAAGATAAGGGCCGATGTCAGATACCCGAGCGCGAAACGCTCGGCACTCAGATCTCCTGCGGCCGTGCCCAAGGCAAACGTGAAAAGAATTGCGAGCCAGTAGAACGTTTCGCGACGCGTCGTGACGATGCTGTGGATAGAGAGCGTTTTTTCGCTCGCATACCATCCCGCGAATATAGCCGCGAGTGCGATCGCAAATATGACGGTGGTCGTGACGAGTGAGACGCCGAAATTATCGGTGAGATTGTCGGTGATGAGCGTACCGACAACGCTCAGGAGCACCACGGCGAGCCAATAGACCGAGGGCACATATTTCGAGGATCTGAATTGCGCGATGAGCACCGCAATGAGGATCGCTCCCATCACATAGGTCGTGTTGGTGAGTCCGAAACCGAGTGCAGTGTTCAAGAAATCCGCCGCTGTCTCGCCGACGGTCGTACAGAGTATTTTGATGATCCAGAAATAAAGAGTGATTTCCGGGACCTTATTGAGCATTTGCCTGAGAGTTGTATTCATAGTGCAATATATAAAAATATAACACAAGAATGTACCAGGGCGGGGTCAGGCCCTGGTACATTTCGTGCAGTCTTTCGACTAATCCCCCTGTACCTCTGAGCCGGACGAGCCTGTGTCCGGGGCGTCAGGGGCATCGGTCGCGTCGGCAGAACCGGTCTGACCGTCATCTGCGGTCTCAAGATCGGTACCGGAAGCATCCTGGGCGGATGCTTCCGTAGCATCCGGCTGTTCCCCATCACCATCAGAGACCTGGGTCGCTGTAGTGCTCACTGCCGCTACCTGATCGGTAGTTGTAGTGGCTGGAATGCTTTGCGCATGAACAGAGAATCCTACCGCCCCGATGACTCCCACTGCAAATGCGACCACGATCGCAATATATGTTCTCGATAAAACCATAGTGTAATACTAACTGCTAATTGCGGGCTTTCGCCCATATTAGTAGTACGCTACCCGGCGGGATTTCCTTTCAGGCCCTAATCAGGCAGGTCTTCACGTGAGTGAATGAGCGGATCATAAAAGCTTGTGTGCTCGAGCAAATAGCGGTGGACATTTTGTCCGAAGTCGAGCGTGTTGAGTAGTAATCCCAGCGCAATACTCGCGAGTATTGCGACTATGATCACGAGTGATGTCGCATATTTGTATCCTGAGCGTGTGTTACGAAAGCCGGCGTACGTACTCGCCGTGAAGAGTCCGAATATCGCGAGCCATACAAATGGAATGCTCTGTGCAATGTCGTATATGGATGATCGTTCGAGCACGCTCATGCTCGCTCCGTCGTTGTCAAAGAAGACGAATGATGCCACGGCAAACGCGATGCCGCCGATCAACACCGATGTGACCGCAAGCAGCCAAAAGGTCCCCCGCGCTACAAGGAAATGCCAACGCGGCTTCGGCGATGCGCCCCGTGACTCGAGTTCTTTGGCGATCTGTTCAGATAATGTGTTCATAATTTACAGTATACGCTGATCATATAATCGCATTAACACCGCTTTGAGCTTCGACTTTGCCCGACTGAGGTAGGTCGCCACGGTCCCGCTCGGGATCCTCAGAATATCCGAGATCTCATCATACGATTTCTCTTCAAAATACCGGAGCACGATGACGTCGCGATAGTGCTGCTCGAGGGTGTCGAGTGCCTCTCGCATGACGTACTGACGTTTGCGCCCGTCGAGTTCTTTCTCTATATCAAATTCGTCAACAATTTTGTCGAAGAGCACGAGATCATCTTCCCGCTCCACAGAATGAGGGCGGTGCTTCTGCTTTCGGAAATGATCGATCACTTCATTGTGAACGATGCGATACAGCCAGCCGCTGAGCGAAAATGATCGGTTGTAATCATTGAGGTTTATATAGGCCTTGATAAATGATTCCTGCAGGAGGTCTTTCACGGTATCAGCATCAGTGATGCCGAGACGCGCTATATAGCGACTGAGCGCAGCTTGGTATCGCTCTACGATCTCAATGAACGCGTGGCGGTCTTTCAGCGCCGCTACCACGAGTTCTTGATCTGTTCGAGTATCCGACATGTATTTAGGCTAGCATATGTACTGCAGAAACATTCATATCGTTTTGCGAAAGCTGTCGACGTCCGACAAAAGCAGCGAGTGTCCGCATTGACACCTCATGCGGCGCGGTATATATTCAACTATATGGTTGAATATAGCAAGGATCTTGATGTGATATTCCAGTCGCTCGCCGATCCGACGCGGCGCGATATATTGCGCCGTTTGCGGCCGCGCGAGCACACCGTGGGTGAACTCGCGCAGCATTATGACCTTACCTTTGCGGCCGTTTCCAAACACCTCCAAGTGCTCGAGCGGGCACGGCTCGTGCGAAAACGCCGGAGCGGACGCGAGCAAAAGGTCGAACTCTCCCCTGCCGGACTGGGCAGGGCAGATACGTACTTAGCGCAGTACCGAATCTTGTGGGAGGAAAAAATAGACCGATTAGAAGAGTTTTTAAAACCTAATAAATAATGTATGGAAAAAGCAATTACGATCGAGAGAACAGTGGACGCCCCGATCGAGAAAGTATGGAAGGCATGGACCGATCCGAAAGAGCTGATGCAATGGTGGGGGCCGAACAACGTCAGCATTCCCGAATGTGAAGTAGATCTGCGAGTCGGCGGAAAATTTTACATCGTGATGGAAGCGGGCGAAGCGATGGGACCGTACAAAGGCACGAAGTGGCCAATGCTCGCAGAATTCACCGAAGTCGAACCGAATGCGAAGCTTTCCTATACGGCCCAAGCATGGACCGAGGGCATGAAAGAAGAAACACTCATCGATCAGACGACTGAGATCGTGTTGCGCGAGGTAGACGGCAAGACAAAGATCGAAATTAAAGCCGCTATTCTCAAAACTGGTCCGAAAGCAGGAATGGCCGTGCAGGGCATGGAAGCGGGCTTTACGCAGCAGCTCGAAAAACTTGCCACTTATATTCAGTAAAAGATGTTAGACGTTTCGAATGGTCTCGTATGACTGCCACGTGATCCTGAGAATAAGAGCGGTCATGAGCAGGCCGATGACAGGGTCCGCGATCTGCGATCCGAGTGCTACCAGAATTCCGCTTGCAACGACCGAAAGACTCACGAGACCATCGACGCGCGCGTGATCGCCGTCGGCGATAAGCGCCGGACTATTCAGGTGCTTCCCTGCCCGAAGTCGGATGACTGCAGCAATTTCATTGCCTAAGAAGCCGATAATTCCTGCTGCGATAAGCGCATACAAGTGCGAGACCATGTGTGGATGGATCAACCGATCAAACGCGGTATAACCGGCGACACAGGCACTAATGAAAATAGCGCCGACTACGAAATAGCCGGAATATTTCTCCGCCACCTTGTTTCGCAGCAAGAACGCGATCGCGAGCGGCACCGCCGTGAGCGCATCGCCGAAATTGTGTATCACGTCCGCGAGCAGCGAGACGGAATTGGTTATGGAGAAAATACCCACTTGTATCAACGAGGCGGCGAGTAGGACCGCGAGACTGATACTTACCGCTTTTACCCCTTCTTTTGATCGGATAATGGATTCGTCTACGAGACCATGACTGTGGCCGTGTTCTGAATGAGTATCGTGGTCGTGGTGACCATGATTATGGTCGTGATCGTGTTCGTGATCATCCTGCATAGATGCCGATGATAACGCACATATTTATTCCTGAATAGCCCGAGTTCGTGAAATACCAGACGACTCATCACTTCGTTAGTTTCCTTTGAAGAAAGTTCTCAACACGGGCGCAAGTACATCCGGCTTGACGTTGTGTGTTTGTCCTTCAAGTACCTTGTGTTGTGCGTTGGGAAGTATGCCGGCAGCTGCCCGAGCACCTTCCTTCATTGGATCGGACATCCCGGTCACCAATAGAGTCGGGGCGGTAATAGATGCGAATTGTTGAGGCACACTACCATCGCCCACAATGAGCGCGTCGTACACAAGTGTCGGCGCGAGTTTTTTCAATTGTGACCACATGGGCATAAGGCGCATTATAAAAAGTATCGGTGCCGGCATACCGATTCGCTTCATAAATAGCTTCACTGCCTTGCTGCGCTCATCACCTGCTACAGCCTCCTTAAGCTGCGCCGTGTATTCTGCCGCACCTGTGCCTATCTCTTGATCAGATATAAAAGGCGCTTCGTATACCGCGATCTTCGTGATGTAGGGCAGTTTCGTAGCTGCCAAAAGTGCCAAAATTCCTCCGGATGACATGCCAAAAACGTATGCTGATCCGCCGGCTTCTGTAATCACGGATTCAAGATCCTCGATCTCCCGATCAGTAGCGTATGATCTTCCATCGGTACTGTCTCCCCGACCACGGCGGTCATAGCTGATAACGGTAAAATCTTTTGCGAGCAGGGGCGCTAATCGGCCCATCAATTGGTCGGATCTATGCTGTAATGCACCTCCGACCAGTATGAGCGCGGGCCCAATTCCGGTGCGATCATAAGCGATCTTTGTCCCGTCTTTGGAAATAACAGTATTCATAATTGGTTTCCTTATTGCTAATGTCTTATGATCAGCGTATCATACTTACTTTCATAATGTAAGTGAATGTGATACACTGTTCACATGAAACGAACGGACAGGAAATCAGACTGTGCAATAAATTTTGCTCTGGAGACGTTTGGCGACCCATGGTCGCTACTTATCGTGCGCGACATCGTGTACTTTGGCAAAAACACATACGGTGAATTCTTGGGATCGGCGGAGCGCATCGGAACGAGCGTACTCGCTCATCGGCTGGCGGTCCTGGAGAAAAAAGGGATCCTTAGTAAGTCGCTCAGTAAGATCGATCAGCGAAAGGAGGAGTATCACCTAACGGCCAAAGGCCTGGATCTGATCCCGCTATTACTCGATCTGACCGAATGGGGTGCGGCACATGACCCTCGCACGGGCGCCTCGCGAAAATGGATCACGGCGATCCGAACCGATAGAAATACTGTGATAAAGCGCACTCAAGATATCGTAAGAAAAGGAGGATCTGTTTTGGGTGATTTCGATAGGATAGTCAACAAGTAATCATCTTTTCTACCCTCCCCGATCGGCGGACTGGTACGACGTTGGAACTTTATTTCAATAAACTGTCATTCCAGTCGCGGATAGCGAATGATTTCACCACCCCCTCTAGAACAAAAGGATCTTCAGCTGCAAAAGCCTCTGCCGCGGCCCGCGATCTAAATATCGCCATATTTCCCATGTCGGAAAAAGGGCCGACGCCGATCACGTCGCCATTTTGTATATATTTGTCCAATACCGCTTTGTGCCGCGGAAATATTTCCATGATCGCATCCATACTCGCGCCTGACGGCTCGCCGATCACCACTGCCTTTATATTCTTATTCTCCATAATTGCATCTTAACAGACCCGGGTATCGGTACGAAGAGTTGACGTAAGAACCTTAGCGGACGACTGCATAGTGAAGGCCTACTATTCCGCTCTTGAGTGTCTCTGATGACAAAAGTTTGAGCGGGACCTTCTCCTCTATACTTCGTATAAAGGTCTTTCCTTTCCCCAGCATGACGGGGCTCACGGTGAATTGAAACTCGTCAATAAGGCCATGCGCCATGAGCGACGTAGCGAGCGTTATGCTGCCGAAGATAACGAGGTCCTTCCCCTCTTTTTGTTTCAGCTTAATGATCTCTTCAACGACATCCTCACGTATCACTCTGGTGTTGTTCCACTCTTGTTCCGGGAGCGTTGTCGAAACGACGATCTTCTCTACATCCTCTAGCCATAGCGCATGCTCTCTATCGTGCGCAGATGCAGCCGGATTCGTTAGTACGGTCGGCCAATATGATCTCATCATCTCGTACGTAATGCGCCCGTATACCGGCGTCCCTACGGTTTTAACTATTTTCTCAGCATATTTCTCAAATGCCTCGTTATAGGGTATCCAACCAAGCCCACCATCTTCTGCGGCACTGAATCCGTCGAACGATAGATGCAGGAAGAGTACAAGTTTTCTCATCCCGAAAGTATAGCAAAACTCAGTCTGTCATTTGTTGGGATAAGGGACGAGGCCGGAAGCTCATTTCTATATCGCCCCGAGAACCGCTATAGAGCGGCTCGAACAGAATTCGCGACTTCCACGAGCTCTGCATCAGGGCTCTCCGGTCGCGGGCCCGGGCGGTATAGAAACTCCCGAGGCTCATAATTAGAGATACCGGCGTCACCCTCTTTTCTGGGAACTACATGTAAATGAAAGTGCGGCACTGACTGCCCGCCGATCCTCGCTTCATTCCATGCGTAATTAAATCCTTCCGCGGCAAACACTGTCGTAAGCGCATGCTTTATCTTTTGCCTGAGGTCTTCGATGGCGCTGCGCTCCGCCTCGGAGAGGTCTTCGTACTTCTCGACGATGCGCTTAGGGGCAATGAGTACATGGCCCGAGACAATCGGTATGTTTGTGGGAAAAGCGAAAGCGCTATCGTTCTCGACGATCACCCGATCGGATACATCGTAACTTCCGAACATTGCGGTCATAACGTCATTGTATACGAACCGAGTCCTGATACGAAGTTGGAACCTCTATCGAGTCTGCTGAAATGATCGAAAAATAGGCAACGACACCTTGAACCCCTCGCAATATTTATCGCCGTTCATCTGCATATCTTTCAGCACGTGCTCGGGCTTCGCCCAATATACGTCTTTCACCTCATCTTCCTGCAACTTTCCCGGTTCTGCCGTATACGTGAAGATATCGAATTCATGCGAACTGATCTTGCCCGCCTGTCGCTCATTACGAGTAGATCCGTGACCCACGTACGCGAGGCTTGAAGCAGTGATCTCAAGCTCCTCTAAAAGTTCTCGTTTCCCGGCGTCCATATACGACTCGTCCGGGAAGACGTGCCCTGCTGCCGAATGATCGAGCAATCCGTCGGCGCGGATCTGTACCAGAAATTCTCCGCTATCGTTTTCGATATAAACGACAACGATCCGATGCAGTGTCCCATTCTGATGCGCTTCATTCTTAGGCATCATGCCGATCACTTCGTCTTTCTCATTTACAACGACGACATCTTCCATATCACACATGTATTACAATGAATTCCCCTTCTCCCAGAGCGTGTACCGGCATCGACGTATCCCCGAATGACTCCAGTTCTTCCCGACCCGCCTGCCAGTCGACCGGGCCGCGAGGATCATTCTTTCCGTATTCAGAATCGTAATGTGCTAGAAATTTTATCGGTAAGATCCCAAGGCCGTCCATTGCCTGACGCCAGTCGCAGGTCCAGAAATGCCGAGCGAGTGCATTCGAACTTGCCGAACTGGTGGCTACAACTTTTCCATCCCAGATCTTGGGAATATCGAATTGTTTCAGCCAGAACTGGATCAAGTGATCATCGCCGCCGTGCATATATACCACATCAGAATTCTCTATCTGCTCCGTGAATGTCGCGGGAAAAGCCATTTCAAGGACCGGGTGTATTCCTTCCGGGAATAGATCAAAAAGAGTGTTCTTATCTTTCTCAAATTTCTCTTCCCAGTCCTCCCGCGGCTGTGCAAAGCAACAAATAAGGATCCTTGGCTTTTCACCTAGTCCGCTTACGACTTCAGCGAAGAACTTCTTCGCTCTGTCAGGATAATTCCGCATCCCTCCGGAATTCAAGACGTACTTGGTCATATAGATATTCTACCTTGCTTGTGGAGTCTCGTACGAAGTTGGAACCTCCATTGATCAAACTGAGGTGTGTTGAATTAGTTAACCGGAATTTCGGTGAACATCGCTTCGTTGCCAATGCCATGCGCAGAAAAGTCGGCCCAGCGGATCCACTTCGGCTGTATCCACATAATGACCACTTCCGAATCCATTTTTGCGATCGGTATATAGAGCGGATTATTTTTAGCCAGTGTGTCCATCAATTCGGCTACATGCGGGCGCTTCTCATCCTCGTTCGTAAGCTCAACAGCTACGCCTTCAATTTGAAGTGTTTGTGGAACATCCTGCCGTCCGACAGTAAAAGCTGCTGCGGGATGAGCTTGGATCGCGGTATATTTTCTGCTGCCCAGCTTTGTCAGAAAATAAATATTAAACGAATCGTCCGCCACATAATAAACAACGGATGCGTGCGGATCGCCTTCTGACGAGACGGTCGCTATTACCCCCGCATTATGGCCCTTTAGGAAGTCGAGGGCGGTGGCACGCAGCGCTGTTATGTCTTTTTCCATATGCGGATTATATCACCGCTCTATGTAACCTAATTTGAACGCCTTGTACGGGGTCTGGTACGA
Source organism: Candidatus Kaiserbacteria bacterium (assembly GCA_028286865.1). GTDB lineage: Bacteria > Patescibacteriota > Minisyncoccia > Phycocordibacterales > UBA2100 > UBA10103. The sequence continues at coordinate 31,602 of JAQBQU010000019.1, read as the reverse complement.
AGTTGGAACTTTGTTGGACCAAGAAACAGCTAGTTAAAGTTTCGAGGGGCATTCAAGAGTTCACCATTCTCCCCTACAAACGTAGCCTCTCCATGGTAAACAGCTGCAACCAGGAAGCCAAAATTGGTCGCCTCGTGCCATATCTCTTTTGCTCTGTCTGGCGTCACTGATTCGTCATTTGGCGATAATCCCTCACCTTCACTTCCATATGTATTAGTACGTATGGACGCAAGTTTAGCAATCACTCCGGCAACGTCTGGCTTACCGGAGTGAGCCCGATGCTCTTTTGAAGAGCTCACGACTTCTGCCATAAACTCTCTTGAGGTAGAGAATTTTCGCTTAATTGCTTCAAGTACAAGCTGCGGGGTCGGCTGCTTCTCATGTTTTATCCCTTCCATAAGGAATACAATATCATGTAAATTCTACGAGTTGCCGGATTTGGACTGCGAACCACTGGGAAACCCACGGTTTTCCCAATCCTTCCTCCACGGGAAAACAGAGTGTTTTCCCGACCCCTTTCCCGTTCGAATCCTGCGTCCGGCAAAAGATTCACTTCGTTCACTTGTTGCCGGACTTGGATTCGAACCAAGATACCCTCCTCCAGAGGGAGGAGTCCTACCATTAGACGATCCGGCAATAGCCGCTTTCGCGACGTGGGGCTAGTGTATCAGAATCTCGGGAATTTTAAATCCCTAGAGGCCTGAGAGCGATCCCGCGTATACGACGCTCGCGTGTTGTTGCCACACGACCGCGACCATCAAGAAGAGCGCCGAGAGAAAAAAGATGCTCAGAAAGCGATATGTTTTTTGCTGCATTCAGCGAAGTATCGCCTGCTGAGCGAAAAGCACAATGGGGATTACTGCTTAGGGCACGTTGTTCGGTCGCGTTCAAGGTATACCGGCACTTCTTTCACACTTCGCACGCCGCCTTTGTGGAATGTAATATCGAGCAAAAGCCCCGAGCGCACTGCATCATTCCAATACTGATCGAAGATCATGTTGCCGAGCGAATAATAAATATAGGCCCCCTTGTACACTTCATGATGCTGCACTACATGCGGGTGCGAGCCGATCACTATCGCCGCACCGGCATCGACGAATTCGTGCGCGAGCGCTATCTGCGCGTCGTTCTCGGGCACGTACTCTATCCCCCAGTGCGTGTACACGACCGGAAGCGCTCCGGCTTTTTTGGCGGCACGGATCTGAGAGAGCGTCGTGGATGCGCGGTAGCTGCTCGAACTGAGTCCGAAGTCGTTGTAGTTGATGAAAGCAAGGACGACGTCATTGATATTGACCGTTGCAACGCTCTGCGCGACCGGATCGCCGAAATACGCTACCCCCGCGGTAGTAAGTGCGTCTTCGGTCGCACGGAGTCCTTCGAAGTTAAAATTGAGGATGTGATTATTACCGAGATTCACGACGCGCACATTGTGCCGGTAGAGGAGCTCCGCGGTGGAAAGCGGGAAAGTGAAAGTGAAATTCCCCGCTCCGCCGACCGAGCTTCCCACGCTCTTGGACGCATTCGGAGTGATAGGACCCTCAAGATTCGCCATCACGAGATCCGCTCCCTTGAGCACCGGGTCGAGGCACGAAAAGACATAGTCGCCGCCTTTCTCATCGATAGTCGTGCGGATCGAGCGGTCGAACATCATGTCGCCGCCGACCACCACGCGCGCCTCGGATAGACGCGGAATATCGACGATATTGTCCGCCTGCAGGTACACGCCATGCACGAAGAAAAGCGCCGCACATGCAAGCCCGCCAATGAGTAATATTCTCCAAACCCCTTTCATGTCTCCTACTTTCGCCTACTTCGGTATCGGATGCAATGACCGTTACGTGCGTTACAATGGAATATCTATGCCTGAGATGTTCAAGCCCCGCAATCCGCTTGAGGATACTGCCGAAGGGATCGAGCGCCGCATTGGGACGCTTCCGGAAGAACTGCGTGACCGTTGGGAAGACAGGCTGAGCAGAGCCGACGCCACAGAACTGCCGGAACTTTCGCGCAAACTCAACAAGTTTATCCAGGAGCGCAGATCACTGAACTCACAGAAGGCGCCGCCGTTTATGACGGATCTCAAACATCTCGAATCCGATGAGGGGCGCATATACGCGACACTCGCCCGCATCGGCGAGGCGGCCGAACGCGAAGACCTGTATGTCGGAAAAGGAAAGGCTGCAAAAGTCTTTAAGGACATGAAAGATTCTCGCGTGTGTTATAAATCGATCACCAATTTCGAAGAGTACAGATTGTGCAACTCGATCGGGAACGAAGCGAAATATCTCGAAGATCTTGAGGATCTCGTGGTTGACGGGGTACGTACTCCGATCCTGTATACCGTTATCGACCTTCCCTCAGTGAAAGTTATCTCGATGGAGTATCTTGAGGCAATGAGCATCGAAGATATCCTTGCTCAGGGCAAGGCACTGCCCGAAAATTTCGATTTCGATCTTTTTGCGAAGCGGCTCCGCGCATATATGACGGCTATGCACGCGCGCCATATCTATCATCGAGACATGCATATGGGCAACATTCTTATCGCTCCGGACAGTAGTCCTTATATCATCGACTTCGGGAAGGCGGCCTTTGCGATCACCGAGGAAAGTGCATATGAAGCGCGCGACGCAGCGGGGGTACCGATGAAGCCATACGCGCGCGATGAACTGCAACTGGAAAAAGTCCTCGATCACCTAAAACGCTATTATTTAAGCCATTAAGTAGCTGTAGCTTGCATAAACTAGGTAATTGTGCTATAGTTTATGTATAACCAGGGGGAAAGACCATGTCTATCTCAGTGAGTAAGGGCCTGGCCGAAGCGGCAGAGAGGGCGATCGAAGAGATGATCATCGACGGTAGCGCCTCGAAGAGCTTTTCCAACGGCCCAAGCAAGTTCTTTGTGACCGAAATAAGTTCCGACCTCGGGACCTATTACGGTGAAGTTCCGTTCAAGGATAAGATGTATCTGATCTATCTCCTGCCGGAGGTGCCGGCATGAAAAGACGCATAAAGGACGTATCGCAGCAATTCTGCGATACGTCTTTCGTTTATGGTGTGACCGGACGAATAACGGCAGTGATCGCGCAGTGATCGCTCACGCCGGTATGGAGTTCGACCCCATCGGCGACATAGCCGGGGGTCGTAAAGAGGCCGTCGACCATCAGATCGAGCTTCCCTGCCCGATGGAGATCCGGATCAAGCGAAGAAATATATTGAAAAGGAATATTATCTTTGTACCTTTCTGCAAGCTGCGAGAATATCTCCCCCGGCTTTCCATTGTAGATACGCGGCGCATTGAGATCCCCCGTGAACACAAATTCTCCGAGCTTCTCAAGAATGCTCAAAAGCACTTTGATGTCCCGGCGCTGCTCATCGCTCGTGCTGCCGTCGGGCGTCCAGGTGAAGTGCGCGGTACCGATCTTGAACGCTGCATCCTCTCGCCGAAAGTCACAGAAGAGCACCGGAGAAAGTTTTTTGTTGTAAGTAGACGGGTCCGTAGTATCAGAGGCCGGCAGTTCCGTTACATCCGTGTAATGAAAGATGGAACTCGATACGATCGGTATGCACGAAAGGATACCGATGCCCACTACATGTTCTTCACCCTCATACGTTTGTCTTGTGACGGGGGCAAAAGCATGATGCTCGGCTCCGAATGCCGCTTTGATATTCGGAATATCGATCTCTCTCAGTTCCTGCAGACAGACCACATCAGGACGCTGAGATGAGAGAAATGCTGCAACGCGATCGAGGTGTTTGGAATACTCTATATTCACCGAGACGAGCTTCAACTGCCGCATGACTACTTCTTGCCCTTAACGATAGCCGCCTTGATGAACGCGGTGAAGAGCGGATGCGGGCTGAGCGGACGCGCTTTGAGCTCGGGATGGAATTGGGTGCCGAGCATGAATGGGTGTTCGCTCTTCGGAAGCTCCGCGATCTCCATGAGGCGGCCATCGGGAGAGCGGCCCGAGAATACGAGGCCGGCTTCTTCGAGACGCTCAACGTAGTCAGGATTCACTTCGTAGCGGTGACGGTGGCGCTCGGAAACGGTCTTCTCTCCGTATGCTTCGCGCGCGATCGTTCCCTCTTCGAGCTTACACGGATATGCACCGAGTCGCATTGAGCCTCCGTAATCCTTCTTGGCAAGTTTCTCGATCTGTTCCGGCAATATCATAATGACCGGATCTTTTGCCTTCGGATTGATCTCGGTCGTATTGGCGCCCTCGAGTCCGGCGACATGACGTGCGTATTCCACCGTGAGCAGCTGCATGCCGTAGCAGAGGCCGAAATATGGGATCTTATTCTCGCGTGCGAATTGGATCGCTTTGATCTTGCCTTCGATACCGCTCTCTCCAAATCCGCCGGGGACGAGGATGCCGTCGTAGTCTTCGAGTGCTGAGAGCGGAAGCTTCCCGCTTTCGATGTCTTTGGCATTGATCCATGCGATCTCTGGCTTGTGACCTTCGTGATATGCAGAGAATTTGATCGCTTCGATCACCGAGAGATATGCGTCTGATAGAACAAAGTCGCCGGTATCGAAGTATTTGCCGACGATGCCGATCTTCACGGGCTTCTGTGCATGATGCGCTTTGTCGGCGAATGATTTCCACTCATTAAGATCCGAGGTCTGCTTCACACGCTTGCCGAGGGCCTTAAGGAGAATATCCGAGAGTTTGTCGCGCTCGAAATTGAGGGGTACATCGTAGATAGAATCGACGTCGGGGGCAGAGATGATGTGATCGGCCTGCACGTTGCACCAGATCGCGAGCTTCTCTTTGCGCTTGTGATCGAGCGGGTGCGTCGAGCGGGCCATGATGATGTCCGGCTGGACCCCGTAGGAGTTGAGTTGGCGCACGGCATTCTGGGTCGGCTTGGTCTTCATTTCGCCGATCGTGTATGGGACCGGAAGATACGAGACCATGACGAAGAGCACATCTGCGGGGCTCTCAAGATGCATCACGCGCGCAGCATCGATAAAAAGTGCATTGGAAAAATCCCCCAAAGTACCGCCCACTTCGACGACAGTGACATCGGAGGCCGCCATTTTGGCTGAACGGCGCAATCGCTCGATGATCTCATCGCGCACATGAGGGATGGCTTCGACGAACTTGCCCTGATAGCCCAAATTGCGCTCGCGCTCGATCACCGCTTTGTAGACCATGCCGGAAGTCATGTAGTCTTCAGGACCCAGGTCGCGATTGAGGAAGCGCTCGTAGTTGCCCATGTCCTGGTCGGTCTCCAGCCCCGAATCAAGGACGAAGACCTCGCCGTGCTCCGTGGGATTCATCGTCCCCGCATCGACGTTGAGATACGGATCGATCTTGACCAGATTGACCTTGAGCCCGCGGCCGGCGAGAATTTTTCCGATCGATGCGGTCGAAATACCCTTGCCGACCCCCGACATCACTCCACCGAACACGAAAATGTATTTATGCCCGTTTCGGGGACCCCTTCTTGCAACCATATTATGCGCGTAGATATCTGCGAACTGCTAAATAACTCGACAGTGCCCCCAGTGCGATCCCCGAGCCCATGATCACCAGGAAGATGACCGGGAACGAAGTCGTGTAGTATCTGAACACATTGAATGTGCCCAGGAAGCGCTCCGATCCCGGCCCAAGCCAGAGTGTGATCGGATACAAAAGAAGTAAGACCGCGATACCCGCGACCGCTCCGTAGAGAACTCCGGCGATCATGAACGGTCCGCGCACGTACCAGTGTCCGGCACCGACGAGATTCATCACCCCGATCTCATCGCGCGAGGTGTAGATGGCGAGGCGGATGGTGTTGAACGAGATGAGTAGCGATGAGAGCGCAAGGATGATCGCCACCACAAAGCCGACGCGACGCGACGTGTCGATGATGTTGGTAAGACGGTCGATGGCTGTTTTGTTCTGGTAGAAATTCACTTTATCGATCGCAACACCCGAGCCCGTCCCTGCGGATTGCTGGGTCGTGAGATATTGTGCGATCGCCTCGTACTGACTCGTCTGCTTCGCGCGCACCTCAAGGGCAGCGCCGAGCGGATTGCTTCCGAGCTCATCGAGCGCTTGCATCGTGAGCTGATCGTCCTGGTGACGTGTCTTGAAATCGGCCAATGCTTGCTCGCGGCTCACGTAGGCCACCGATGCGACCTCCGGGAGTGCTTTGAGCGAGTTCTGTATGTCGTTGATCTGGTCCTGGGTCGCGTCGGTCGTGAAGTAGACCGTGACGTCAACGGTATTGGTGAGCTGTGTGAGGGTCGAGGAGAGCGCCGCACCGGCTATCATAAGCCCCGAGACCACGAAGAGCGTGATGGTCATGATAAGGACCGCGGCGAGGGACACGAACCCATTGCGGACGAATCCGGCCAATCCGTATCGCGCGACTCTCTTACTTGTTACCCAGAATGACATATATCTATATTACAGTACGTATTTACCCTGTTTATCATCGCGCACGATGCGCCCCTGATCCATCGTGACAACGCGCCTCCCGGCGGAATCCACTACTGATTTGTTGTGGGTCGTAAGAAGCACGGTCGTACCGAGGTCGTTGATCTTCTTGAGGATCTCGACGACGTCGTGGGTATTGATGGGATCGAGGTTCCCCGTCGGCTCATCAGCGATAAGCACATCGGGCTGATTCACGATCGCGCGCGCAATGGCGACGCGCTGCTGTTCTCCCCCGGAAAGCTCATGGGGAAAACTCCAGATCTTGTCGGCGAGGCCCACGAGGTCGAGCACATGCGGCACATCGGCTTGAATGTCCTCGTCGCTTTTCCCCGCCACTTCGAGCGCGAAGGCGATATTTTCATATACATTTTTGGTGGAAAGGAGTCGGAAATCCTGGAAGACCGTGCCGATATTGCGGCGCAGTTTCAAGAGATCGTTCTTGGAGAGCTCGGAGATCTCACGGGAGCCGAAATAGACCGACCCTTCCGTAGGGACGACCTCGGCGAAAAGCATTTTGAGGAGCGTGGTCTTACCCGCGCCGGAGTGTCCGACGATGGAGACGAATTCGCCCGGTTCTATGGAGAGATTGATATCGGCAACCGCTGGTGGCGCGCCGTCGTAGTAGATCTTAGTGACTTTGTCGAAGTAGATCATGGCAACGGGTTAGATTATACCGCCTAATGAGCGAATTGGGAAAACTTGTTTTCGCAAGGCGCAAGTGACGGGAGCAAGGCTTTGCCTATAGCTCCGCGCGAGGGAATTGCGAAAGTTCACTTTCGCAACGCGATCTCTTCCACTGCCTTTACGACCGCGTCCCATACCTGCGGGCTGAAAAGTACCTTGTGGTGACCGCGCACCGCGACGGTGATGTTCTGTGCCCCTTCGAGATAGCTCCCCTGTTCAGCCCACACATGATTGTCATATTCCGGCATGATGGAGATGATGCGGTCATTCACCGATCTCTCTTCTGCGAGTTCATGAATGACGGCGCTTTCGGTATCGAGTTCACGAAATGCCCGAAGCGGAACGAGCCGTGCCATACGTGAGCCGGAGAATGGTGCCGCGATCGCGACCATGCCGGGCACACACCCCGCGCCTTGATGTGCGAGCAGGTGCTTTCCGATGAGGCCGCCTTTGCTGTGTGTCACCAAGACCGCCTCGTGGATATTTTCGCGCTCGATCAGCGACTGCACGATCTTGGCGGATGAGGCGATATCCAACATATTGTTGCCGAGCGCAGGTACGGTGTAGACCGCGTGGCCCGCGAGCGAAAGCCGGTCGCCGATATCTTTCATGAACGCCCAGGTACCGAGTATCCCCGGGATCAGAACCGCTGCGGTCTTTCCGGGAATGCCTGCGCGATATCTCTCGGGCGGGATGCGGTGTATCTCCATCGCAAAAAATCCTCTGAGCATGTAGCAGTAATCGATGAGCCAGCTCACGAGTTTTTGCTGAACGGTCATGAGCCGTAGTGTATCAAAAGGAAAACGCCGCATCACTGCGGCGCTTAATTCTTTGGTGTGGTCGCGTCAGGCGTAGAGGCGGAAGATCTCGGTGCCGACGGAGCGAACACGGTCCTTGCGGGACATGTGAGCGTTCCAGAACGGGATCCCTTTTTCGCGCCATCGCGGATCGAGCTGCAACAGGAGCGCGGACTCGGAGCCGTCGAGATAGAACAGCGCCGGCTTATCGACGGGCAAGTGCCCACGATAACCCTGCATCTGTCCGGCGACGAGTGCCCCCGCATGCGCGAGATGTGCGTCGCGTGTCTGAAGCGGCGAGTTTGCGATCTCGTCGCGGATCTCGCTGTCATAGGCATCGCGCATGAGCGTCGTACGAACCATGTGGTACGCACCCGGCGCCGTTTCGACCACGGGCACTTCGTTCCAGAAGTGACCGCCGACACCGACGCCATTGGTCCCGTTGGGCGAGAGTTGAAGATCGCCGGCACGAAACTGAGAGCGAAGATCGGTCGGCCAGACGAGCACCGGAACGTGATTCACGAAGACGGAATGAGCGTCGAGCGTGAGCGCTTTCGCTCCCCGCAGTCCGAACATCGAGGCCACCCCGCCCATGCCAACGGCACCGGCGAGAAGAAACAATTTTCTGCGATCCATGACATCCTCCTTGGTGCGGAATGCACCACTATGCATATTATATACTATAAAAGTAGATTTGTCAATGCTTATCCCCACACAAGCATTGAGCCACCTATTGCTGCAATCCTTTTTCCGCATCGATGAACGACTGAATATCGCCTTCGAGCACCTTTTCCACGTCGCGACGCTCGTGCTCGGTGCGGTGATCCTTCACGAGCTGATAGGGATGCAGTACATACGAACGTATCTGACTTCCCCATTCGATCTTGCTATTCGATGCCATCGCAAGTCCTTTGGCCTGACGCGCCTCATCTGCTTCACGCATTTTGTAGAGCTTGCCGCGAATGAGCTCAAGCGCCTTTTCTTTGTTCTGGGCCTGTGAGCGCTCACTGGTCACGTGTACCGCGACTCCCGTGGGTATGTGGGTCATGCGGACGGCCGTCTCGCGCTTGTTCACGTTCTGGCCTCCCGGACCTCCGGATCGGGCGATCGCGATCTCGAGGTCCTTATCGGGAATATGCATCTCTCCGGCGTCGGGGATCTTCGGCAGCACTTCCACGAGAGAAAATGAGGTCTGGCGCTTGCCCGCAGAATTGAAGGGCGACATGCGCACGAGCCGGTGTACACCCGCTTCGCGCTTGAGCGTGCCATACGCGCCCGCGCCGGAGACTTCGAACGAGACGCTGCGGTAGCCGCCGAGGGAATTTTCATTCGATGAGAGTAGCGCGCTCTTCCAGCCACGCGATGCGACGTACTTGGAATACATATCAAATATGATGCGTGAGAAATCCTCGGCATCGTCGCCTCCGGCACCCGAAATGATAGAAACGAGCGCATCGCTTTTGTCGTGCGTGTCACCGCCTTCAAGTTTGACCTTGAGGTCCTGATATTCCTTGAGGATGGTCTGTGCCTTATCTTTATCGGTCCAAAAATCTGCCTCAACCATGGCCGTTTCGATCTCGGTTATACGGGCCTCTATCGCCTCTTTTTGCATGCTGGCAGTATAGCAAAAGGGATTTGGAGGTGGCAAAATTCACTCATTTCGTTCGTGAGCCACCTCCCGGATTTGAACCGGGGACCTACTCATTACGAATGAGTTGCTCTACCAGCTGAGCTAAGGTGGCGACTAACGCTGCAAATCCTACGCTATTCGGAGTACTTTTTCAAACGCACCCACGATTCGTATAAGACGACCCCGGCCACGGCGCCCAGCGTATTGAACGAGAGGTCGAGCATCGTATTGAAATAATCCCCCACTCCCGTGCGCGGCAACAGAAGCACCGCCGAGAATTCTGCGAGTTCGTTGATCGATCCGATCGCCATAGCGGCAAGAATAGAAAGTACCGCACGACCGATCGCATCGAGCCCCGGCATCGTTCGGCGAAGTACGTAATGTATCGCAACCGCAATGACCGCATAGCCGAGCAAATGGATGAACTGATCATATTTAAGTACGACGAGCCCCGGATCGCCGCTTTCGTACAGATCCCAGATACGATAGGCGTATAATCGTTCGCCATGAATATGTACGCCGCCGCCAAGCATATGCAGTATTCCCATCCCGGAGAGCGCCCACAGGAACCCGTTGGGGATCTCAGTATCGCGAGCGATGAGCGCCACGAGCAAGGTTGCGGCGACCATTACAACGGTGTAGATGGCGAATTCATAATTGCCGCCATACATGAATCCGGCGCTAAAGAGCGCAATATATGCGAGTGTGAAGCTTAGAATATATCCGCGCCCACGGGCGAGATTTTTCATGGAGCCGACGATCGGGATTGAACCGATGACCTCGTCCTTACCAAGGACGTGCTCTACCAACTGAGCTACGTCGGCAAGTGAGGGACAAAATGAGAACTCGTTCACATTTTTCCCGAACGCTGCCGACGAAAGCTTTAGCTTACGTTGGCATGCCCTCTTCTACTTGCCTTTCTGCGAGCGAAGCCGACGAAAGCCCTTGGGCTTACGTTGGCGAATGAGTGCCGAAACTCATCTGCGGACAGTCCGCATCGCATCCCGATACTATCACGCGATTTTGTACTCGCGAAGCGCTGCGATGGACGGGGCAAGCGCCTCTTCGCTCAGCTCCGTCGGAGTTATATCGGTATGCGCGAATATCTGCATCTCTATTTCATGAGCTGCCCCGAGCAATTCATTGAACCGCTCAGGTGTTCTGGGGATATCCGTCGGTTGGTACGCGTACCGAGCGCGGGCGTCTTCGAGCCGGACCGTCATGTCGGTGATGCCGGCCGGACTCACGCGGCAGTCGCTGTATTCCACGATCTTTGGTTCGAAAAGCGGATGGTCGCGTGTGATTTCGAGCTTGGAGAAACCGATCCCGTCCATGAGCCGTATGACCGCCTCAGAGGCTCCGATCTCGCGCGCAATGGTAAGCGCCGCTTGATGCTCATCCGGTCCATAGGTAGCAATGAATTCCTTTTTTACCTGCTCCCAATGGTCGCGCCCCTGAGGCTCCAGAGCAGCCGGAAAGACGGATAGGTCCGACTTTATGATATTGCCCATGTCGTGGAGCAAACACGCCAAGACGACCGATTGCGTATCGAGCCCGCGGTCGAAATGGTCGCATATCGTTTTGCCGACCGCCGCGACCCGCAGCTGATGCATCTTCAGTATCGGCAGGAGTCGGTATTTTTCGTACACGTCGCCGACGGTCATACGAAAAGGAATATGAGCGTTGTAATGCTCGCGGCCGCCATGATAGCGGTGATGCCCCAGCCGACGACCTGTGTCATCGGACGATTGGCATTGGTACCCATGATCTTTTTGTCGCTGCTGATTCGCATGATGAAAAAAAGCACAACGGGGGCCACGATGCCGTTGCCGACCGCCGAATACAAGAGTGCTTTGATAGGATCGATACCAAGGATATCGATCGCGACCGCAGCGAGCATCGACACTACGATCACCATATAGAATCCCTGCGCCTGACCGAATTTCTTTGCGAGCCCTTCTCTCCATCGAAATGCTTCCGCGATCGCGTATGCCGAGGCACCCGCCAGGACCGGGACCGAGAGCAAGCCTGTACCGATAATGCCGACAGCGAAGAGGAGTTCCGCCCATGCCCCTGCCAGCGGACGAAGCGCTTTTGCGGCATCTGCGGCGGTCTGGATATTGGTGACACCGTGAGCGAAAAGTGTGGCGGCACATACCGCAATGATGAAGAACATCACAAGTTCGGAAATGAACATGCCCGCGGCCACGTCGATGCGCATATCCTTGAGCTCTTTGGCGGTGGCTCCTTTGCGCTGTGCGACCGTTTCTCTGCCCTCCTCTTTTTCTTCCTCCACTTCCTGCGATGACTGCCAAAAGAAAAGATACGGAGAGATCGTGGTACCAAGGATGGCGCATACGAGAATGATCTGGTCTTTCGAGAACGAGAGTGCGGGCACCACGGTGTGGAAGGCGACATCTTTCCAATTCAGATGCACCAAAAATCCCGTCACAATGTATGAAAGCAGAACGAGTGCCAAGATCTTGAGATAACGCGAGTAGAGCGGATACGAAAGATACACCTGCAGCCACAAACACAGAAGCGCGAAGGCAAAGATGAGCACGAGTGTATTGAGCTGTGGCACCAGGAGCTGCACTCCGCTCGCCATAGCAGAGATATCGGCTCCGATGTTGAACGTATTGGCGGCAAAGAGGAGGATCATACACGCATACACGACCGGCCTGGCATACGTTTTGCGGATGTTATCGCCGAGCCCCTCGCCGGTCACCATCCCGATCCGCGCGCATATCTCTTGGACCACATATGCCAGAGGCAGCGTGAAGAGCGCCATCCACACGAGCTGGAGGCCGTACTGTGCCCCTGTCTGACTGTAGGTGGCAATTCCCGACGGATCGTCATCCGCCGCACCCGTCACGAGTCCCGGACCGAGTATCTTCCAGTATGACTTGAGCTTGTTCGCGACCCTGTTCATGCGGATATGCTAGCACGCTATCAGGACAGCGCTTCGAGCGATCGCACATCCTCTCTATCGACCTCTCGACCAAGTCTTTTCTTGTACGAAATGAGCCTTTCTTTGGGTATCACCGGTACCGTAACGCCATATACCTCCTGCATATGCGGGGAGGACAAGTCCGCTGGTGCAGCCACCCAAGACCCGGTCGTTTGATCGAATTGCTTTCCCTTGTAGGCGCCGGACATATCAATTTCTTGCCCCTCATACGAGAGCGTAAGCAGGAGAAGGTCCCAATGTGCATCTTTGTACTGTGTCGGACCATAGATTATGTACGGCTTCACGTCGGGAATGATCGCTTCGATGCCTTCCTCGGGAATATCGAAATCTATGTCAGCGAGTTCACGCGTTGCTCCGTATACGCGTGCGGCAAAGCCGCCCGTGATCTGAAACGGGATGGCATGTTTTTGTAAAATGCCAATGATCCAATGGAACGCTGCTTCCGTATTTTTCATGTTCAATTCGGTCCGTCCTTGGTATGAATGTGTGCGATCAGCTCGCGGACCTGCAGGCCGGCTTGCCCCGGGGGAACTATCACCACTTTCTTGTTATCCAACGCGGGATCCTCCGGGCGGATCTCCTGATCTGCGCCCCACTCATAGATCTTATAGCCCGCGCGAACAAGCATCGAAAGCGGTATGTAATCGGTCTGGTCCATATCCCCGTCGAATATCAGTATCCGCTTCCCTCTCGTCATAAATGCTTCCAGGACCTCGGTGCCGGATGAGAACATCTTCACCTCGGCGCCCTGTTCTCCGAGCGTCTTTATGATCTCATCGTCTTTTCCACGCTGCTCAAATTCTGCATGCGCATAAAAACTGACAATGAGTTCACGCAGATCATCCTGACCCTCTACCGGTAACAGCTCAGTGCTTTCTCCCGTCTCTTGGTTGTATGAAAACGCTCCGATATCTTTGACGTAGTAAAAAAGTTCGTTGCGCTCCGGCGAAAAAACGGACGCCACGATCTGCTCCTGCGCATCTCGCTTCCCTTCATACACGCCGACCATGATGCACCAGTCCTGTTTACCGAATTTAAATGTATGAGTCCCGTCGATCGGATCAATTCGCACAGTGATGTTCGCATCGGGATTACCGCTATACCCTCCGACTTCTTCACCATAGAACTGCAGATTTTGTTCGCCGAACTCGCGAGTGAACTCGCCGACGATAAGTTTTTCGCTTTCAACGTCGGCCTCGGTAAAGAAATCATTACCTTCTTTTCGTTCCTTTTCTTCGACTGCTTTGTTGCGGATAGCGCCGATACGAGGCTCGATCGCTTTTTCCCACGCATTTTTCACGCTGCGGAGGCTTACTTTTAAGAGTTCTGCCCTGTCGATCTGTTCGCCTCCCTCAGCGAAAGTAGGGATATGCAGCGCCTGCATGGTTCTGATCTTTTTGTGCACGGGAAACGCAAACCCCAGTCCTTGGCTCTCCAGTGCGTCCTCACTACTTATCTCCGCTCTTTCCGCGAGCTTAGGAAGACCCGATCGGCCCAAGGGGTCAAAATGCTCCGCTTTCATCCGCTTAGTATAGTACGGCCCTGGTGAGTAATCGAGGTCTTATTTTGCGTTTGCGCGAGTGACGGGACTCGAACCCGCAGCCTCTCCCGTGACAGGGGAGTGCTCTAACCAATTGAGCTACACCCGCAAGTGAGCAACTGCGTGAGAATACCGTATTTTTCGCTTTTTTGCGAGTGGGCTTTCGTAAAAGATGTATCCCCTATTCGCAAAAGGCCGAAAATGCGATATTGTCTCCGTATCGTCGGGGTAAGCGCAAAGCGCTTTCACCGACGGCCTTCGCAGAAAGAGCAAGCAAGCTTCCTCTTTCGTTGCTCAGTTGTCGGGGTAGCTCAGCCGGTTAGAGCGAGCGTTTCATAAGCGCTAGGTCGTGGGTTCGAGTCCCACCCTCGACACATGTGGGAAAAAATACTTGCCGTTAATTCCTTTGTCTTCTGGCCTATTTCGGTCGTCTTCTTTCTGTATGCGGTCGGACGACTCATCTTCGCTTGGGACTGGAAGCTGCTCATCATTTCGTTCATCTTCGTGGGCCTCACTTCGATAGCAGGCGCCGTGATCGGCATCATTTCCGAGAGCTGACCCCCTGTGCAAAACACCCCGGTCGGGGTGTTTTGCTTTCGTGTTGCGGGGGCGGGAATTGCACCCGCGACCTCAAGGTTATGAGCCTTGCGAGCTACTACTGCTCCACCCCGCTATCGTGTCCGACATTCTACTACGGATGCACTCCCCTCGCAATTTTCTGATCAGACGATATAACGGAACTCTCTGAACACGTGTTCGTACAGTCCGACGACCCGTCGTGCTTCGCGCTGGGTCAACGCCTGGAGCGACCCCTGGTGTGCGATGGCGTTGCGTACGAGATGCGCCTCCCACGCCATGTCGATCGAATTGAATCTGGTACGCTCGATCTGCTTCATCTTGTCGGCCATGGTCTCGCCGCGGTATCCCAATTGATCAAGCAGATCATTAAGCATGATGTCCGCCTCGAGGATAGCAAGGCGCCAGTTCTGCTCGTTCTCGGTGCGCGTCTGTTCGACAATGCGGTTCCACCGCAGCTGCACACGTGATACGTCTTTGGCCGCGACCGGGTGCGCCGATGCGCGGAAGCGGTCCTCTTCGGTCTTTCGTATCTGGAAGATGCGCAGCACGCAGTAGACGATACCGATCATGAGGATGATCGAAATGATGATAGAGAGTGTCACGAGTACATGCCAATCAGTATAGAGCTCGGAAAATGCTTCAGCCGAAGCAGTGGTCTGCAGGAAATTGCTCACCGCACCGGTCGTTATCGGCTGCGTGATAGGCGTGATAACCGGAGAGGGACCCGGAGTGACGCCCGAGACAGCCTCGACGGTGCCCGGTATCCAGCGGAACATGATGTCGCCCGCATAGTGCAAAGCGGTCAGAATGCCGCCGCCGAGCGTTTCGTCTTGCATGTACTAAAGTATAACTTGAAAAACTATGCACTCTCCACGTCCTCGCCGATCTTGAACAATACGTCCTCACGCTTATGTGCAGCGATGATCTGAAATCCGGTTGGGAGCATGACCCCGTCGCGTTCCACGCTTCCATTCGGTACCGAGATCGCTGGGACGCCGGCAAGATTCACCGGTACGGCAAAGACATCTTCAGCGTACATCGCGACCGGATCAGATTTAGAGCCGAATTTAAAAGCGGGCGACGGTGTGGTCGGTGTCACGATCGCATCTATCCCCGACTCGAACGCATGGGCAAATTCATTTCGAATAGCAGCGCGAACTTTTTGCGCACGACGATAGTACGCATCAACATAGCCGGAAGATAGTACGAATGTGCCGACAAGGATGCGGCGGCGCGTCTCCGGTCCAAATCCCGCCGCACGACTCTTTCCGTACACTTCCTGAATGGTATCCGCCGGCACTGAAAGTCCGTATCGAATTCCGTCGAGCCGCCCGAGATTGGTCGATACTTCTGCAGGCATGATGATGTAATACACGGCAAGAGAATACGGCACATTCGGAAGCTCGATGTCGCGTATCACATATCCCTGCGTCTTAAGTTTTTCGAGTGTTTTCTCGAAATTCACGAGCACATCGGGGTCCACCCCCTGCGCCAAGAACGAGCGTGGCACTCCGATCACTTTTGGCGCAGCCCCTTCGGGACTGTAGTCGGCTATAGAAGTACTGTCGTGGGCATCATGCCCCCGTATTGCATCGAATAATATCTTCGTGTCAGCGACTGTATGCGCAAAAGGTCCTATCTGATCCAAACTGCTGCCCATGGCGATCAAGCCGTATCGTGAGACCGCACCGTAGGTCGGCTTGAACCCCACAAGACCGGTAAGCGATGCCGGTTGCCTTATCGAACCTCCCGTGTCAGAGCCAAGCGATGCGACGGCCAAATGCCCTGCAACAGCCGCCGCCGAGCCGCCGGATGAGCCGCCCGGAACCCTCGTCATATCAAGCGGATTCTTCGTGGGGCCGAATGCGGAATTTTCTGTTGAGCTTCCCATTGCAAACTCATCCATGTTGGTGCGTCCCAAGAGTACAGCGCCCTGCGCTTTCAATTTTTCGATGACGAATGCGTCGTACGAAGCCGTGTAGTGTTCGAGCATTTTTGATGCCGCGCTCACGACCCTGCCCTTTATCAGCATATTGTCTTTGATCGCAAGCGGGATACCGGTGAGCGCCTGCGCCTTCCCTGCCTTGATCAAAATATCAGCAGCATGCGCCTCTTCGCGCGCACTTTCTTCCCACACTTCAAGATACGCATGTATTTCGCCGTCTTTCTCCTTGATCGAGTCGAGATACGCATTGGTAAGCTCGAGCGATGTATATTCGCCCGCATCAAGGGCACGTCGCGCCTTGGCTATCGTGAGTGTCGTGAGATCCATATTAATTGTTCTTTCGTGTGATCACCTGCTTTACTGCTACATAGTCACCCGTGCGTTCCGGAGCGGCGTTGAGCAGGATCTCGGTATGAATACCGCTTTCTATACCATCGGTATCATCACGCATCACATTGCGGACCTCAGGCTGAACTATCTCGTTCGATATATCTGCCTTCTGGATCGTATCCACAAATCCCAATATGCTTGGAAGCTCTTTTTCGAGCGTGACCACTTCCTCATCCGTTATATCAAGCCGAGCAAGCTTCGCGAGCGCTCTGATATCCACTGAGTTATCCGTCATGAGGCTATAATACGCAGAAATTCATCTTCTGTCAGTACGGACACGCCGAGCTCCTCCGCCTTATCAAGCTTGCTTCCTGCCTCATCACCTGCTACCACATACGATGTTTTCTTGGATACTGAGCCGGATACATCGCCGCCGAGGGTGCGGATCTTTTCTTTTGCTTCGTCGCGGCTCATGGAAGTGAGCGATCCGGTGAGTACGAACGTCTTGCCGGTGAGTTTAAGGACTTTTGCTTCTCGCTTTGGAGGTGACTTTATTTTGAGTACTTCTTTCAAATTTTCGATCAACTGCTTGTTGGACTTACTGGCGAACCAGTTCGCGATCGCGCGTGCGACGATCGGGCCTACACCATTGATAGCTTCAAGCTTCTCTGCGGGTGCCGCTGCGAGCTTGTCGATCGTGCGGAAATTATCGGCGAGAAGGAGTGCCGTCTCCTCGCCCACCTGCGGTATCGAGAGCCCGACGATGAGCCGTGCGAGCTCGACGGTGCTTCCCTTCTTGATCGCCGCGATCAATTTCTTGGCTGAAATTTCGGCGAATCCCTCGAGCGTGAGCAGGTCGCCCTCGGTGAGCGTAAAGAGTTCGTTGTAGTGCTGTACTAATCCTTTTTCGAGGAGCTGATCGACGGTGCTCGGCCCGAATCCTTCGATATCGAGTGCGTGTTTACCGACGAAGTTGTGGAATCTTCGACTCACCACGGCAAACGAATCAATATTGACACAGAGCCATGCGGCTTGCCCCGGGACGCGCTCGATCGCGCCGTCTCCGCCGCATTCAGGCACCGACTTCGGCCACTTGTATGCTTTTGAATTCTTGGGGCGCAGCTCAGGCACGACCGAAACGATATCCGGGATCACATCGCCCGCTTTCTGCAGGATGACCGTGTCACCCACGCGCACATCGAGCCGCTTGATCTCGTCCTCATTGTGGAGCGTTGCGCGCGAGACTATCGTGCCGGCGACTTCGACCGGACGCAGGTGCGCGACCGGCGTGAGGACTCCGGTGCGCCCGACCTGGAGCACGATCCCCTCGACGACGGTTGTCACCTGCTCCGCGGGGAATTTGAACGCGATGGCAAAACGCGGGGCTTTACCGGTGTACCCGAGGGCTTCTTGATACTTCTTTTCGTTGACCTTCACAACGATGCCGTCGATCCAGTATTCCTGCGCGCGCCCTTTTTCTTTCCACGCGTCCCAAAATGCGATGACCGCCTCGATATCTTCCGCGATCTTGAAATGTTTGTTGACCTTGAATCCGAGTTCTTGAAGATATTTCAAAGATTCGGATTGTGTCGCGGGCAGCTTTTCGGAGGTCTGGGGCACTTCGTATATGAACACGTCGAGATTGCGGCTCGCCGCGACCCGCGGATCGAGCTGGCGAATAGAGCCGGCGGCGACATTGCGCGGATTCATAAAGAGGGGCTCGCCGTCTTTTTCTCGCTGCCTATTGATAGCGGCAAGGTTCTTGGAACTCATCCATACTTCTCCTTCGACAATGATGTCGACTGCTCGCGCCAGCGAGAGCGGGACGGATTCGATGGTACGGATATTGTGTGTCACATCTTCGCCCACTGCGCCGTCCCCGCGAGTGGCTGCGGTCGTGAGGATCCCCTTCTGATATTCAAAGACCACTTTGAGTCCGTCTATTTTGAGCTCACACACATACGAAGGCTGCACGTCACCGAATTTCGGTCGCAAAAAGCGCTTTACGCGTGCATCAAAGTCGCGCATATTCTCGGGCGTGAACGCGTCGTTGAAGGACCACTGCGGGACCTTGTGCTTCACTTTCTTGAATCCCGGCAAGGGCTTCCCCGACACGCGCTGCGACGGGCTGTCCGAGGTGATGAACTCAGGATGAGCGGCTTCGATATCGGTGAGTTCGCGCTTCAGTGAGTCGAGCGCCGCCTGGGATATCTCTTCGATATCGTGGACATGATAGAGCGTACGGTGATGATCCACGGCCTTCTTGAGCCGTTCGTAGCGCGTCTGTATGTCGTCATTGCCCTGCATGGAGCCATGATACCAGAGCGGCTTCCCGAAGGGAGGTGCTTAGTATTGGAGCTCGACCGAGCGCTGCAGGGCTCGCGTGCTCGCGTCGCGCTCAGCGCAGGTGACGCTATAGCCGTCGGCGTGGATCACCGTGTGCGGATTGGTCGAGTTCTTGGTGATGAGAACGTCGGCACAGTATCCGGTGGATTGATCCGAGAAGAGATTCACCTCGAACTCGCGCGTATACGGGTAATCGCTCCCGACCGCGGTGATAGTGACCGCTTGTCCGTCGCATGTCGGCGCGGCCACGCTACTGGTGGCGAACGCGTCGAAGCGCACATCCCAGTAGAGTGCGCATTCGGCGCCGGTGTCTGCTGTATAAAATGCGAATTGCGAATCGCGCCCGAGGCTCGAGAGCTGCACCTGCTTCACCGCGATCGTGTACACCGAGGTGCCAAGTGAGAGCACGATCGACGCGACGAGTGCCGCGAGCAAGAGCGTGAATCCTTTTGTGCGCGTGCCGGAGAACGCCGACGCGAATGTCGGGAATAATTTCTCTAGAGCCGCTCTAAAAGATGAGTATATTTTCATATTATGAGGTGGCGGCACCGTCCTGGACCCAGCGGTAGAGATTGCCGAATATCGTGAACGATCGCGTTTGACCCGATGCCGTCGGCCACGAGACCGTCACCGAGACACGGATCTCGTCGTGGCTCGCGCCGACGTATTTCACATGGAGGGTGCGGGTGAAATGGGTCGGGAGCCATGTGGTGAGGTCGGCGTCGTATCCGTAGAGCGTGCCGTCCGTCTGGAGCGCCGGACACGCGCCCGAGCACGAACTTATCGCATTGGTCGGTATCGATTGGCGCGAGTCGATGGTGAAGTCCTGATCGACCGGGATAGGGCCGAAGAGGTCGATACCGGAAGCGTCGGAATTCTGAGATATTTGGAGGATCTGTCCGTCGCGGATGGCGCGCACTGCCTCGATCCCCTCTTGAGCGAGATTGAACGCCGTCACCTGATCGCGCGCATAGAACGCTGCCGTAAGACTCTGCGTCGTCAGCGCCATCGGCGCCACGATCGCGATCGAGAGCAATGAGACCGCCACCATGGTTTCGATGAGGGTGAATCCGCGCGCCGTACCAAAAGAGTGATGCATCATAGATCGAGTATACGTTGGACCGCGGTGGCCTGAATGTGGAAGGTGGTGGTCGTGATGAGCTGTGTATTGCCGGCGCTTCCCTTGATGATGATGAGGACCTTCGGCTGCTGCGTGTCCCCGCGCGCAGAGCCCAGCACGTAGAATTTTACCGAATCGATACTGACCTCGGGAGCGGTGATGGGAAGTCCGCTCGCGATGGTTCCGTCTTCGGATTTATACAAGCGGCCGACACCCTTGGAATCGGTCGCATACCAGTAGATCCACGGCGGCACGGTCGGACCCGTGTGATACGGCTCGAACGCAAGCACCGAATTGCCCGATGAACAGTCGGCCGCTATCGTATATGTGCCCTCGCCGCAATGATAGATGCTTCCCATGCGTACCGCGCGTACCATGCCGTCGATCGCCACGTTCATGTTGTTCATCACCGACTGAAGCCCCTGTGCTTTTCTGTTGGCAGTCACCAACGAGAGAAGTGCCCCTACCGAGACCATCATGACGACTGCAAAGAGACCCACCGCCACGATCATTTCGATCAGTGTGAAGCCCGACTGACCCGTGCGCGATCTTTTCTGTTTGAACGAAGTATTCATATTATTGTTGCACCGAGATCTGGCCGTTGGCCCCGATCACGACGTCACGCGAGCTGCCGGACGTAGATGTGATACGGATGCGCGCCGAACTGTTGAGGCCGCTGTATGCCGATGTGCGTATGTATGCGTCCGGCTCGGGACGCACGAATGTGACGTCGAGCGATGTGAGCCCGCATACTTCGGTTCCGCTCGGCGGGGTCGCGCACAGATCATTGATGCGATAGCCGCCGGAGAGCGTCGTCGATTGCACGAGCTCTCCGCTATCGTAGGTCCCGTTCACGATCGAGGCATCTGCAAAGAGTATGTAGATGGAAGTGTTGTTTCCGTTGACCTGGAAGTGCATGCCGTAAGGCGCAGTGAACGTCCCGTTGAAATTTTGCACCGAGATACCGTACACCTGTGCTTCGCGCACGGAGAGCGCGATATCGTAGGCGACGTTCTGCAGCAGTATCGTCCCGTTGAACTTATTATTGTTGCCGAGCACGAGCCCGGTGATGAGCATCATGATGGCCGTCACCGCCAACAGCTCAATAAGTGTGAAGCCCGCATTTCGCACGCGATGCAATTTTCGGGTTTTCAGTTTTTTGAACATATTTTTCACAAAGGAAGCGGGACGTGATACAGAAGAAGCATCCAGGTAAGAAAGGCGCTCGCCACCAGGAACGGACCGAACGCGACCTCACTCGTCATTGTAAGTCCCGTGTGTCCGCCTCTCAACCGCGCTATCCCCTTTCCCGCGCGGAGCCGATGCAGATATGCGCGCGCATGCGGGAGCGGCAAAAGAATGCCGACGCTGATGACAGCCCCGATCACGAACGCTCCCATGATAGCGGCCGGTCCGTACACGGGCCCCAGGAGCCAACCGATACCGAGTGCAAGCTTAGCGTCGCCGAGCCCCATCCAGCTTCCGCCGGAGACAAGCCAAAGCAGAAACAGCGGAAGTGCCGCGAGCGGTCCCGCGAGGATCAAAAAGAGGAATGATCCGGCATATAGCGGCGCCATAATACTGGTGACAGCAGCGAGTATCGCGAACATATACGCCCATTCATCGGGAATGATCGTGTGGCGGATGTCATAGGCGGCGATCACGATCATAAAAGCCGCCACGGCAAAGTAGAATGGCGTGACGAGTCCGAATGTCTCCTGCGAAGTACCGATGAGCACAAAACTCACCCCGCTCGCAAGCTCAACGAGCGGATACTGGATCGAGATCGAGCTGTGACACGCACGGCACTTTCCGCGCAGCGCGACCCAGGAAATGACCGGAACGAGGTCATACCATTTGAGCTGTACACCGCATGACATGCACTGAGAGCGGCCGTCGAGCGATTTGGCGCCGTGGCGCAATATGACGACATTGAGAAAACTTCCCGCAATGAGACCGAAGAGTCCGCACACGAGTCCGAGAGTCATTGCTCAAAAGTATACCGTATGAAAACACCCCGCCTACGCGGGGTGTTTGCATGGTGCGGGGATGATTACGACTTGACGTCGTAGCAACCTAAGCCCACATCGAGTGCGTTGCATTGTGTTGCATCAGCTCCGTGGAAGTCAACACCGGATCCGGTACAGACCACGTTCGGGCTCACGCTTGATTCAGAACCGCTGATAGCGAGGCTGGTCACATCCGCATCGGAATTGAATGCGCTGTTGCCGGCGACCTCGAGGTCGGCTCCCAAGTGGTAGCCCGAGCAGGTACCGACGGTCGCTGCTGTCGCTGCGTATGCCGCGTACGAGTACGCGCGCTGGTTCGACGGATCACCCGGCATCGCCGCGATATAGCCGTTGCCTACGAGTGTGGAGGTGGCGGCAGTGGTCGGATATTGTCCCTGGGCATCGTAATAGAGCTCGAGCGCCAATTGGAGCTGCTTGATGTCGGCGATGCGTCGTGCGTCGCGACCCTTCTTGCGCGCCGTGTTGAGCGATGCGAGGACGACGGACGAGAGAATGCCGATGATCGCGATGACCACCAGGAGTTCGATCAGAGTGAAGCCTCGTCGTGTAGATTTCATCATACAATTCATTTCACTGGTTTTTAATATGGTTGCTGGTAAGTACGGACATTGTATACCGTGCTGCGCTCCGCGTTTATCCCCGTGTGGATAACAAAACCCTACCGAAACGTCAGAATCCGGATGCGATGTTGTAGATCGGGATCAGAACCGATGCCAGGAGCACTGCAACGCCCACCGCCAGCATCACGATCATGATCGGCTCGATGAGGTCGACCATCGTATCGACGGCGTTATTGACCTCGCGGCGGTAGAATCGGGCCATCGTTTCGAGGATCTCTCCCATATTTCCCGTCTCCTCGCCGATCTTCATCATGGCGACAACAATGCCCGGTATTTCGGGGTGTTTTCGCAGTGCGTCGGACACCGGCATACCGCCTTTGACGTCGTTTGCGGCGTCGAGGAGCACCCGTTCATAGGTCGCATCTTCCACGACGCTCGCCGTGATCTCAATACCGCGCAATATCTGGATGCCGGAACGAAGCATGGTCGAGAGATTGTCCGCGATGCGCGAGAGATAGATCTTGCGGTAGATCCCGCCGATGACCGGCAGATCGAGCCGCGCGCGGGAGAAGAGGGCGTTACCGCCTTCGGTCTTTGCGTATCGGTACAAAAAGACGCCGGAAGCCACGAGCGCAACGAGTATCAAAAGGATGTAGTGCGTCATGAAGTTACTGAGCCCGATCACGAGGCGCGTGTATATCGGGACCGCTTGCCCCACTTCATCGAGCATGCTCGCGAGGCGCGGAATAACGAGCGTCATCATGAGCGTCATCACTACCGCAAACGTACCCAATATGAATGCCGGATAAATGAGTGCGTTGCGCGCTTTTTGGGTGATCTCGTAATTGCGGTCCATGTAGTCAGCGAGGAAAAGGAATGTCTCGTCGAGTTTTCCCGACTCTTCTCCGGCGCGGACCATGTTGACGTAGAACGGCGAGAACACGTTGGGCTGACGCGCAAGCGACGCGGAGATACTGCTGCCGCTTTGAATATCATTGGCGATCTCGGTAAGCTTCTCGCCGAGTATCGGTGTGCGCGCTTCTGCGGCCAAAAGACGGAATGCGCGGAGTGCGGAGACCTGGGCCTCGAAGAGCGTAGTGATCTGCCGGCTAAGCATAACGATGTCCGCGTTGGTCACGCGGTTGAAAAGCGAAATATTCTTACCGAGTCCGGTCTTTGTCGCCTCGGGTGCTATCGAAGAGATGACGAGGCCGCGGCGTTGGATCGCGGTAATAGCCACGTCCATCGACACCGCGTCGATGGTACCTTGCCGCTCGTGACCTTCGGCGTCGAGTGCGCTGTAATTAAAAACTGCCATATGCTACATCAGTTTGTCGAGCACGTTGGGGTTCGTTGAGTATTGATACGCGGTCTCGGTCGTGATCTCGCCGCGCGCCACCAATTCAGCGAGTGAGCGGTTCATGTCGATCATGCCGTCTTGGGAGCCCGTTTCGATGACGGTATTGATCTCGTGCGCGCGCTTTTCGCGAATGAGATTCGATACCGCGTTGTTGTTGATGAGAAGTTCGCACGCCGGAATGAGGCCGCCGGATACGCGCGGCACAAGCCGCTGCGAAAAGATGCCGGCAAGCGACGCCGCGAGCTGCAGGCGTATCTGATCCTGTTGCGACGCCGGGAAAATGTCGATGATACGGTCGATGGTCTGTGCGGCGTTGTTGGTATGAAGCGTCGAGAAGACCAAGTGGCCTGTTTCGGCGGCGGTCACGGCGGCGGCGGTCGTTTCCGGATCGCGCATTTCGCCCACGAGCAGCACGTCGATGTCCTGACGGAACGCCGAGGTGAGCGCAGTAGCGAAGTCCTTGGTATCGATCCGCACCTCGCGCTGATCGATGAGCGACTGCTTGGGCTCGAAGATATATTCGATCGGATCCTCGATGGTAACGATGTGTTCCATGCGCTCGGTATTGATGAGCTCTATGAGCGACGCGAGTGTCGTCGTTTTCCCCTGTCCGACCGGGCCCACCACCAGGAAGAATCCCTGCGAGCGGCGGGCAAATGACGCGAGAATATCCGGCAGCTGCAATTCCGCGAGCGTGCGGATCGTCTTCGGAATGAGACGCAGCGCAATAGACACCGCACCGCGCTGAAAGAACGCATTGCCGCGGAATCGGAACCCTTCTTCGCTCTCGTATGCAAAATCTACTTCTTGTTCTGCGAGAAAGCGCTTCTCCTGCTCCGGAGTGAGGATCGCGTGCACGAATCCGAGCGTGTCTGCCGCGGTCAGGAGATCTTCTTTGAGCATGGGAGCAAGTGAGCCCGCGACGCGCACCGTCGGATGCGCGCCGGTCGTGAGGTGCAGGTCGGAGCCGCCTTCGTGCGCTACGATCGATATATATTTTTTGAGCGTTGCAGCGTATTCCATAGGTGCATTATGCGCTCTTATGCGCCAAAAGTGCGATATCTACGGTGTTGACAACTTCCGACGGTATCATCGTCGCCTTCACGATGAACTGATCGGCGCCGAGCGATTTGATCTTATCTTTCTCCGCATCGGTGCTTTGATTCGACAGCGCGATCTTGATGGCGTTCGGTACGAGCTTCTCGTCGCGTATCACTTGCAGGAACGTGAAGCCGTCGCATTCCGGCATCGTCAGGTCAAAGAGGATTACCTGCGGATCGAGACCGTGGCGAAGGGACTCGAGTGCTTCGCGAGCGGAAAGGAATGCGTGCACATTGTAATTCTGCTGCTGAAATTTCATGCTGTACATATCGAGCAAAAACTTGTCATCGTCGACCAGAACAATATTTGCTTTCGTTGTTTCTGTCATACGAGCGCTTGCGCGGGAGCGGGATCCGGTGCCGCATCTTCCTCTGCACTCATGAGGATCTCGCTGAGATTATTCACTTCCGAGAACGGGACCTGTTTATTGATGGCTTTGAGGATGGCGTCTTCGCGCATAGTAAGCATTCCTTGGGCGCGTGCGGCGGCCCAGAGCTTCGAATCGACGGGGTTGTCGAGGATGATGCGTTCGATATCGGTATTCATTTCGAGTGCCTCGAAGACGGCTGCGCGGCCGCGCATACCGGTGGCGCACGTCGGCGTCTTGACCGCTTCATACACCGTAGACGGTACCGGGAAGCGGTATTTTTCGGGCAGCGTTGAGAGCTGGGCCTCGATCGAAGTCTTTTCACTTTGAGAAAGCGGTGTCTCCTGTTCGGCGCCCGGGCAGAACGTACGTACGAGGCGCTGCGCCATCGAGACAATGAGTACCGGCGGGATCAAGTACGGCTCGACGCCCATGTCGATAAGGCGTGGGATCGTTCCGACCGCATCATTGGTGTGAATGGTCGAAAGCACGAGGTGACCGGTAAGCGCCGCCTGGATGGCGAGCTTCGCGGTCTCGCCGTCGCGGATCTCTCCCACCATGATCACGTCCGGGTCTTGGCGCAGCGTGGTGCGCAAACCGGAGGCGAACGTGTATCCGATCTCGGCATGCACCTGCGACTGGATGACGCCTTCGACGAAGTATTCGATCGGGTCCTCGAGCGAGAGCACGTTCTTATGTTCACGGTCGATCTCGTTGAGAAGTGAATAGAGGGTCGTCGACTTACCGCTGCCCGTAGGACCCGATATGAGCACGAGTCCGTGCGGCTTCTGTATCGCATTTCTCATGATCGAAAGATTACGCGGAGAAAGTCCGATTTGATCGAGCGGAATGAAACCCTGCTCACGGTCGAGGATACGCAGCACGACCTTCTCGCCGTTGTACGACGGGAAGGTGGACACGCGGAAGTCTATCTGGCGATTATCGATCGTCGCGGAAAAGCGCCCGTCCTGGGGCTTTCTTCGCTCGTCGAGTCGGATCGATGAGAGGACCTTGATGCGCGCAATGATCGCGCGGTGTGCGGTGATAGGCAGTACCACACTCGTATGCAATTCTCCGTCGACTCGATACCGTACGCGGACCCCGCTCGTAAGGGGCTCGATGTGCACGTCGGATGCGTGACCGTCGATCGCGTAACGTAGGATGGTGGAAACGATCTTGATAGCGGGCGCGTCTTCCTGAATATTGTCGCCGGAGTGCTTCCCTTCGATGCCTCCGATAGAAGGGTCCTCGAGATCGAGCGATGCATTCTCTGCGGACTCGGTCTTCTGCGCAGGCTTACTTCCCTGTTCTGTCGTGAGATCAGAAACTGCCTGATCCACTTCTCCGCGCAGACCCTGATACATAGCGCGTATCTTGGCGAAATCCGCCTCTGATATACGAAAGACCTTGTACGGAATGCCGCTCGCGCGGGAAATAAAATTGAGCGCATCAATGCTCTGAATGTTGTCCGGATCAACGAGACCCACTTCAAGGATCCCGTCGGTAAGCGAGAGCGGGGCCACGTGATAGTGCTCCGCGGATTCCTCCGGGATCATATGAAGCACCTCGTATGGCACTTTCGTATCTCCAAGAGCGCGCACCGGTGTGTCCGATCCGGTCGGTGTGACATCAGTTGTCGGCATACCTTATTTGCGCGGCGCGAATATCTGCGCAGCGTGCTGGCTTTCGCTGGTGGTCGTGGCCAAAACGGTCAACGGTGCGAACGGATTATCGCGCCCGATCGGCTCTGAGACGATCGTCGTCCCGAAATCCTGAAGCGTGATGAAGGCCTGTTCCGAAAAGATCGTTCCCGAAAGCGTAACGGCGCGGAGCGTGAGCAGCGTCCCGACAAGCTCCTGGTCCGCCGGAGATGATTTTGAGGAGACGGAACCGCTCGCAGAGGTCGTACTTAAGACCGGGGCCGGGGTTCCGCCCTGAGAGAGCCCGTACCAGAGGCCCGCCACGATCACGATGATGATCACGATGAATACAAGCTTATGTTGTGATATCCAGGACATATGATTATTTGAGCCAGTACGTACGGAGCGTTATGTCGTATGAATACCGGCCCGTGCCCGCCGGTGTCAGATCGAGCGCCACGAGATCGACGATGCGAAGGCTTGACTGAAGGTCGGCCAGGAACTGCCGGAAGGTATCGTATGAGCCGACCGCAGTGAACTTGATCGTGAGGGAATCGTATTTTTGCTTCGAGGCGCTTATGGTACCGACCGCGGTCTGTCCGCTGGAGCTCGGAGAAGCGCTTACCGAGACGTTCTGCATGGCCATGCCGTGCTTCTGCGCCAGATTATCCATATCCAGAATGAGGCGCACATTGTCGACGTGATCGGGCAAAAGTTTCTGAAGCCGGTCAATGTTGGCGGGATCGAACGAATTATATTTTGAGAGCAATGTCTGCTTGATGGTCTGGAGCTCGGTCGCTTTCTGAAGCGCCTGGTCGTATTGCGCGATGGTCGCATTCTGTGCCTGCACGGTGTCGTAGGTCGGCTGTGTGTACATAAAGAAGATGCCACCGGCAGCGATGAGCGAAACGATCGAAATGAATGTACGTATCATATTATTGTGTGGTCGTGGCGGCATTGAGCGGCGTGCCCGGGCTCTGCGTCTGAATGCCCCCGAACGGTGATGCCTGCGTCTGGATCGGGACGCTCGCGGCAGCGGCCTGCGAATGAGCCCCGCCCTGCACGTAATTGATCGCTGCGGGATTGATGGCTGCGCTCAGCGTAAAATGTACACCGTCTGACTGTCGTGTGATGTCGGAGAAGATCGGATTGATTATGACGCCGTCCTTGCTCAGGACGTCGGCCTGCAAAGCGATCGAGTTCACGCTCTGCGCGACGCCGACCATCTTGATGGTCATATTCTGCGGGTCGAATCCGCTGTATGAAAGCTGCGAGTATGAGACCGTCGAGAGCGTACCGCCCTGAAGTGTATCGAATATCGTCAGCGGTGCCGTATGCGCTGCAAGGATCGCATCCGCTGCGCGCATCCGGTCATCGAGTCGGGTGATCTGGGTGATAAGCGACGGCTCGAATGCGTCTTTGGCGCGCTGCAGCTGCGTCACCTTGCTCGCGGCATTCGTCGTGGCGTATTCACTGTATAAGAATACTGCTCCGGCGAGAGCCGCCGACGCGACGAGAAGTACGATCGATATCAGAAGGCCCAGTTCGCCGAGTCCGCCGCTTCCTCCGCTCGCGCGGGGTACGGCTGTAGGCCGACTCGCATCTTGCGGTATGAATGACGATTGTATTCCGGATTCCATAATTTAGTCGTGCTTGAGTCGTCGAAGTGCGAGGCCGATGGTCACTGAAAATACGGGGCCGATGTCACGAAGCACGGTGCCTAAGAACGCGGGTGCCTCGGTGCGCGCGAACGGGTCAGCGATGGTGACCTGAGCCGCGAGAGAAGTCTTGGCGATATCTGCGATTCCGGGGAGCGATGCACCGCCGCCGGTGAGGATCACATTCGATACATTTTTATTGTATCGCTGCCCGTAGCTCAATAGTACCCGATTCACTTCGCTAAACACACGGGAGAGTGTTGATAACAATGCCTGTTTGATCTTTTCGTTCTCATCGGCGCTATATGCGCTCGCGTCAATGAAGCCCCGCTCACGCTTTACGCGCTCCGCTTTCTCGAATTCCCAGTTCATGGTACGCGCGAGAGTCTCGGTCACTTGCTGACCGCCGACCGTGATGAGGTGTGTCATGCGCACGACACCGCGTTCAACAACATATATTTTTGTGGTGGCCGCGCCGATGTCGACCACGAGCTGGGGAGCCAATCCGTGGCCAAGTGCGCTACGGATAGCACTGAATATCTCGATCTCATAGAATCCTGCAGAAAGTCCCACATTCTGCATGATCGATTGATAGTTTTGCAGGGTCGAATTGTGGATGGCGACGAGCAATACCTCCTGCCCTTTGACCGGGACGCTCTGTTTCGTCTCGATCTGATCGAACGCGCTGTCCTGCCGCTCGTCTTTCGGTATCACGAACCAGTCGAGGGTGACATCAGAGACCGGCACCGGAATATACTTGCGGGCTTCGATCGGGACGATGCGCTTGAGCGACTCACTATCGACCTTCGGGAGATCCAAGACCGAGACCAGGCTCGATGAGAACGGGATCGAAACACCCGCGACCTTCGCGGTGACATTCGCCTCTTTCATAAGGTCAGTGAGCGCTTGAGCCGCCTTTTCGGGAGAGAGCTTCACGACTTTGCCGATCGGCTGATCCGCATAGGGGCCGAGTGCTATCTCGCCGTATGTTTCAAGGATCGCGACGCCGCGAGACGACCGGAGCTGAACGAGTTTCGCGGTCGAGGCGCCGATATCGATCCCGAGGACACTGACGTCACCACCTCCCCCTCCTCCGAGTGACTTAAAAATATTTCCGAGAGAGAACGCCATATCTCGTAAATTGTATCACGCACAACGTACGCATACGCGTCAGTGCGCATAATTTCAGCGAAGAAAGATCTACAGCTGGTCTATTTTTGCCGCAAGAATGAAATCATTCTCCGAGAGTCCGCGTATTTTGTGCGTCGAGAGCTCTACTACCACTTTGCCCCAGGAGATACAGAGGTCCGGATGATGCCCTTCCCGCTCGGCGAGCGGCGCGACCTTGTTGGCAAAATCCATCGCCTCGATGAAATTATGAAAAGTGAACTGCTTTACGATGGAGCGGCCGTCTTCGCCGGGTGCCCAGCCCTGCACATTCTTGAGCATCGCGACGACGCCGGCCTTATCAAACGGCTTTGTCCCGACTTCGCAGGGTATGCACTTCTTTTGTGTGAGATCCATGGCACTACTCTACCATGCGGTAAAATATCTCGGTGTACATCCTCCGAGCTCTAAAGACCGGCTTCGAAGCCGTACTTGATACCGTCATTCCGCTTCGCCCGCGCTCGGCCCGGACTAAGGCACTGCGGCTCGAGAAAATACCGCTCACCCCGACATCACATGAGCTGCTCGGAGAGCGGATAACGACGCTCATGGATTATCAACAGCCGGCGGTACGCGACCTGATACAGTCACTCAAATACGACGGTGCAGGGTATGCGGCACATCTCTGCGCTGCGGTACTTTCGGAATATCTTTCTGAGGAGATCGCGAGCGCCCGCATGTTCTCGCAAAAGCGCATTGTGATAGTGCCGATCCCTTTGCACGATGCGCGCGCACGCGAGCGCGGATTCAATCAGATCGAGCTGGTACTTACTTCCCTTCCCGAAGCGTATCGTGACGGAGAATCGACACTTATCCCCCGTGTTTTGCAGCGGGTGCGCCACACGACCCCGCAAACGCATCTCGCGCGCGCCGAGCGGCTCAGGAATGTTGCGGGAGCGTTCGCCGTTTCGAATCCGGCGATCATCCAGAACACCCACGTATATCTGATCGATGATGTGACAACGACCGGTTCCACGCTCGTTCACGCCGGGATGGCACTCAAGCGTGCCGGCGCAGAGATATCACTTATTGCACTCGCGCGCGCGTAAGGGTTGCGGACTATTTCTGTCGGGCAGCTTCCCACGCAAGGATAGTATCTTTTCGATCAACTCCGCCGTTATATCCCCCCAGCCCGCCGGAAGAAGCCAGTACACGGTGGCATGGAATAAGGTAGCAGACCGGATTCTGGCCGCAGGCACTTCCCACAGCGCGTACCGCTTTGGGCTTGCCTATGTGTCGCGCGATATCTGAATACGAAACAGCGCGGCCTTCGGGAATACTAAGCAAAGCCTCCCACACCTTTACCTGGAAGTTGGTTCCTTTCAGGACGATCCGGATCCGGT
>JAQBQU010000006.1 GCA_028286865.1 Candidatus Kaiserbacteria bacterium | reverse complement strand
AGTGCCGTGGTCCCGGTCAATGCATTTTTCCCAGTGATTGCGTTCATGGTCGTCCCATCCTTGTTGTTGCAACAACGGAACACGCCTGGCTGCTTGCCTCTATGTTCCGCCGGTAACGCTACCATGGCCCTTACCATGCGGCAAAGCCCGGGATTCCTCCCTCGGCCAAAAAAGCCTACGGGCTAGGCAAAATACCGATATGTGGCATAGTCGTGGCAGAAACCCGCGGAAAACACTGGAGGACACCATGCTGACCAGCATCATCTCGGCCTTGTTTCTCGCTATCGGTGCGGCCTCCTCGGCCGCGGCCCAGGACACCGTGAAGTTCGGTGATTGGACGGTGCTCTGCGGGCGACCCGCCACCCGTGCCAACTGCCGCATCGAGCAGTACGTCAAAGGACCGGATTTCGATCTGATGCTGGCGACCGTCACGTTCAACATCAAAGGCGAGCCCGAGATCGGTATCCGCACACCGTTCTGGAACAAGCGTGTCCGGGAGATCGTGCTCGGGCCCGGCACGACCGACGATGCCGTCCTGCAGGCGGACTGCAGGGAAGCGCACTGCCACACGCCGTTCCGGCTCAATAAGGGCTGGATCGAGCGGCTGTATTCGCTGACCGAACTCCCGGTCTTATATCGAGGCAGGCTCGGGGATGTAGTGAAGCTCCGCTTCACTATCAGCGGCCTCAAAGAGGCGATCGCATTCGTATCAGCACAGAACATCTCGGCGGCCGGCCCTTGGTGGGACGGCCGCCACATCTTTACCCTGCTCTCAAGCCGGGTTTTCCTACGCAACCCTCCCTCGTTCCCCAAAATGAATATGTATGTCAGTATGCCCGCAGGAGGGGGGAAGCCCACCCCAAATGCAACAAGTGGAGAAATCTGATGAACGCCAAACAGGCTAACTTTCCGATCGCCTCGAGTGCGCATTTTGCAGCACTCGTAACGGCCGTCGGCGCGCTGGACCTCGGGCCGATTATGTGGAAAGTCGTTGCCGACCCGGAGGGTCCGCAATGGGATCGTGCGTTCGCGGAGAAGACGGAAGCCGACTATCGCCGCTTCCTGATCCTCTGCGCGGCCTATCCGGACCGCATGATCGTCCCGTCTAAGAACGTCGACCAGTTCTGGCATGCGCACATTCTCGATACGATCAAGTACGCTGAGGACTGCCAGGCCAGCATCGGGTTCTTCCTGCACCACTTCCCGTATTTCGGCGCGCGCGGCGCCGAGGACCGGGCAGCGCTGGAAACCGAGTTCGAGAGCACTCAGGCGCTCTGGACGCATCATTTCGGCGCCATGGACGCCGGCGATGCGACCACGTGCTTCAAGGTTCCTTCCAGCGATGCTGCTGCGCTCTGTATCAAAACGCAGAAGGTCGCTGAGCGCCCGGCACTCTGCGGTCCCGGCAACTGCGATCCGCAGATGGTCGGCGAGCGCCCGCGTTTGAAAGCTGCATAACTGCAGTAAATCGTAAGTCGCCGCCGGGCATTGTCCGGCGGCGACGCTCTTTATCCGACCCCAAGGCCGGTTTCGCTACACAACTCCCTCGTTCCCGAAAATGATGTTCCATGGGATGATTTCGATGTATGTTTAGCACCTCAGCGTTGCTTTCAATCGTGTTTTGGCCGGTCGTGATATTTCTTCTACTCGCAGCAGTCGGCGCGGTTGTAATAGTTTTGATTGGAAAGAGCGGGCAAGTACAAGAAGAACGACAAAAGCCGCTCTATAAATACACAGCCAAAAAATCATTCATGACGAACGCAGAAATGACGTTTTATAATTCGCTTGGTCAGGCAGTGGGGAAGGACTATCGAATATTTGCTCAGGTCCATCTTCCAACGATCGTCGACCACAAAGTCCCCGGTCAAAATTGGAAGCCGGCATTCAGTCACATCAATGGTAAATCGGTAGATTTCGTTCTTTGCGATAAGGACACTCTCTCAACTGTGCTCGCAATCGAGCTGGATGACAAAACGCATGAGCGGCCCGACAGGGTAGAGCGGGATACCGAGGTTGAGCGCATTTTAAAACAGGTAGGTGTCCCGCTGTTACGCATAGAAAATGGCCGGGATCTCAGTCCGGAGGCGATCGACGGCTTGGTCCGCGAGTCGCTGGCTCAAAAATAGCCACATTCCCCAAAATGAAGATCTGTGGGATGATTCTGACACATGTTTGAAACATCGTTCAAAAATATAGATAATATACTCCATACTGACTCAGGGTCGGCGACGGAGCTCGACTACGTCGAGCAAACTTCATGGATCCTATTCTTGAAATATCTAGACGACCTAGATGAGATAAAGAAAACCGAGGCGCAGCTTGCGGGGAAAAAATATGAATACATCCTTGATATCCAGTATCGCTGGGATAAGTGGGCATGTCCAAAGACGGCGGAAGGTAAGATCGATCACCACAAGGCGCTTACTGGTGATGACCTGAATGATTTCGTGAACCAGAAGCTATTTCCGTATCTAAAGAAGTTTAAGAATCCTGACTCGGATGCAAATACTATCGAATATAAGATCGGTGAAATTTTCAGCGAGCTGAAGAATAAAATTTCAAGCGGTTACAAGCTTCGGGAAATTCTAAATGTCGTCGACACGATGCATTTTAAGAAATACGAGGAAAAGCACGAACTTTCGCATCTCTACGAAGCAAAAATTGCAAAGATGGGAAATGCTGGGCGAAACGGCGGAGAGTACTACACGCCACGCCCTCTTATATCAACCATCGTTAAGGTGGTGGCACCTACGATTGGCGAAACTATTTACGATGGCGCGTGTGGGTCGGCGGGGTTCCTTGTTGAATCATACAACTACCTTACCGAAAATCAGGCAAAACTCTCGTCCACACAAATGACGACGCTACAAAATAAGACCTTCTACGGCAAGGAAATAAAATCATTGGCCTATGTCATTGGGATTATGAATATGATTCTGCACGGTATAGAAGCTCCAAATATTCGCCACACGGATACACTTGCAAAGAACATAAACGATATTCAGGAAAAGGATCGGTATGACGTTGTTCTGGCGAATCCTCCTTTTGGTGCCGGTATTGGCCGTGAGATTCAACAGAACTTCCCCATAAAGACTGGTGAAACAGCCTTCCTATTTCTTCAACACTTCATAAAAAGTTTAAAGGCTGGTGGCCGAGCTGGCATCGTTATTAAAAATACTTTCCTTTCAAATACCGATAATGCCTCTGTCAGTCTTCGTAAACTACTACTTGAGAGTTGTAATCTTCATACCGTATTGGATCTTCCGTCGGGAGTATTTGCAGGCGCAGGTGTAAAGACCGTGGTTCTCTTTTTTGAAAAAGGAAAATCAACAAAGAAGGTTTGGTTTTACCAGCTTAACTTGGGACGTAACTTGGGAAAAGGAAGTCCTTTGAGTCAAGATGATTTGGCAGAATTTGTAAAGTTTCAGAAAACGAAGGCGCATAGTGATAACTCTTGGAGCATCGAAATATCTGATGTAGATAAGAGCACCGCTACGCTCCCATCCAAGAATCCAAACAAAGTGCTCGATGTTGCGCTACGCACACCCAAAGAAATCCTAAAAGAGATGAGCCAGTTGGACGCAGAAGCTGACTCTATCCTGAAGAGGATCTCAAAACAAATTCATGACTAACCATTGGCAAACAAAAAAACTTGGTGAAGTCACTGACTTGCTAGTACGGGGAATATCGCCCAGATATATTGATGGGGGTGGCACTCTTGTTCTCAATCAAAAATGTATAAGAAATCACGAAATAAGTTATGCCGAAGCACGACGGCACGATCATATCAGCAAGAAACACTCTGCAGACAAACTCATTCAAGTTGGTGATGTCTTGGTTAACTCAACCGGTGTTGGAACGTTAGGTAGGGTCGCTCAGGTAAGATCAATTGAAACACCCGCGGTAGTGGATTCTCACATCACAATCGTACGACCAAAAAAAAATCTTTTCAGCAACCTTTTTTTTGGATGGGCAATGATGTACGTGGAAGATTTAATTAAAGGATTGGGTGCTGGGGCAAGTGGGCAAACGGAACTTGCGAGAAGTGTTTTGAAAGAGATACAAATCTCCTATCCGGTATCAATTCCTGAACAGAAAGTCATTGCGAAAAAGCTAGAGGAGGTTTTTGAGAAAGTAACAAACGCAAATGAAAATGCAGAGAAGAATCTACAAAACTCAAAAGATCTTTTTGAGTCGTACCTTCAGAGCGTCTTTGCAAAGCCAATTAAATCGTGGAGTAAGAAAAGATTAGGGGATATCTCCACGATCATAATGGGGCAAAGTCCGAAAGGTAAGACTTATAATACTCAGGGCATAGGCATGCCATTAATTAATGGCCCAGTTGAATTTAGTCCTGGTCAACTTTCCGAAACACATATAACAAAATACACTACTGAGCCTACAAAAATTTGTAAAAAAGGAGATTTAATACTTTGTGTAAGAGGTTCCACAACTGGTAAAGCAAATATAGCCGGACAAGATTCATGTTTAGGGCGTGGGGTTGCTTCAATAACTGCAAAAAATTACATAATTGATCAAGATCTTTTAAATATATACATAGCTTCGCTTAGAAATACGATTTATAAACTGGGAATTGGGGCTACCTTTCCGAACGTAAGCTCAGACATACTTTCAGCAATTGAAATAGCTTTTCCACCACTCAACGAACAAAAGGCTATCGTAAAAAGACTCAATGCACTTTCAGCGGAGACAAAGAGACTCGAGAAAATATATGAGCAGAAACTGGCGGATTTGGAGGAGCTCAAGAAGTCGGTCCTAGAGCAGGCATTTACAGTGATGCTTTGATATTGCATAGTTAGTCACCATGAATGAGTCAGAGACACGCGCTGAATACATCGACCCAATGCTTAAGGCAAGCGGATGGGGTGAGGTGGATGGATCTAGAGTTCTTCGTGAGTTTCGTATTACTGACGGTAAAATTCAAGTGGGTGGAAAGAGAAGTAAACCAGAAATTGCTGACTATATTCTCGTCTACAAAAACCGTAAAATTGGTGTCGTTGAGGCAAAAGCGATCGATTTGCCAGCAACTGAAGGAGCGGCTCAAGCTAAGTCGTATGCAGAGAAACTCCACATTGATTACACCTACTCTACAAATGGTAGAGAGCTCTACCAGATCTCAATGAAGTCTGGGCAGGAGGGAGAAGTAAAGGCATTCCCTACACCTGATGAACTGTGGGCGAAGACTTTCTCAGATCAAAACGAGTGGAAAGAAACGTTCGCCTCCGTGGGAATTGAGGGTGATCATGGCAGGCGATACTACCAAGAGCTTGCGATTAACAATGCTCTCGATGCAATAGCCGAAGAAAAGACACGGATATTGATCACGATGGCGACCGGTACAGGTAAAACTGCTGTCGCAGCGCAAATCGCGTGGAAGCTATTTCAGTCGCGATGGAATTTAATACGAGATGGCGAACGTCGACCGCGTATATTGTTTTTGGCAGATAGAAACATTCTCGCCGATCAGGCAGAGGGAAATGACTTTTCGATATTTTCTAAAGACGCAAAGAGTCGCATTAATCCATTCGACATTCGAAAGAAGGGGGGAGTTCCAATGAGTGCTAGCGTCTATTTCACTATATTTCAGACATTCATGAGCGGCCCGGACGGGATGCCGTATTTCGGTGAATACCCATCAGACTTTTTTGATCTCATTATCATCGACGAGTGTCACCGAGGCGGCGCAAATGATGAAGGAAACTGGCGAGGAATTTTGGAATACTTTGCACCGGCCGTGCAGCTGGGACTCACGGCTACACCAAAAAGAAAAGATAATGTGGACACCTACAAATATTTTGGTGAACCAGTTTATATCTATTCTCTCAAGGAGGGTGTGAACGATGGATTTCTCACACCATTTAAGGTGAAGCGTATCAAGACAACACTAGATGATTATATTTATACCTCTGACGACCAGGTCATTGAGGGAGAAGTCGAGCAGGGGAAGATTTACGAGGAAGCAGATTTCAATAAGGTTATTGTTATAAAAGAACGTGAGGCAAAACGTGTTCGTGTAGTGATGGATGAGATCAATCAGGCTGAGAAAACCATTATCTTTTGTGCGACACAAGATCATGCGCTCGCTGTTCGCGATTTGGTCAACCAAATGAAAGATGGTAGCGATCCAAATTACTGCCAGCGAGTAACCGCAAATGATGGTGCTCGCGGAGAGCAATATCTCCGAGAGTTTCAGGATAATGAAAAGACTGTTCCAACAGTGCTTACCACCTCACAGAAACTCTCTACAGGAGTAGATGCAAGAAATGTTCGCAATATCGTACTGATGCGACCAGTAAACTCTATGATCGAGTTTAAGCAGATCATTGGCCGCGGAACTCGCCTTTTTGATGGTAAGGAATACTTCACCGTGTACGACTTCGTAGATGCTTATCATCACTTTGCTGATCCAGAGTGGGATGGGGATCCAATTGAAAATACGACGGAAGAGCCACCAGCGGGACCAGGAGGTAATGGCCCCCGTGGAGATCCAAGACCTTGCCCCGTGTGTGGGCAGAATCCTTGTATATGCGATAAGGAGCCACCAAAGAAAAAGCTCAAAATAAAACTCCGTGATGGTAAGGAGCGTGAGATTCAACATATGATCTCTACCTCTTTTTGGGGCGCTGACGGCAAGCCAGTATCAATCCAAGAATTTATGGACAATATGTTTGGCGCGATGCCGGAATTCTTTAAGAGCGAGGAAGAGTTGCGGAAGATTTGGTCAGACCCAATTACACGAAGGGTGTTTTTAGAAAAGATATCGGCTCTTGGGTATGGTAAGGATCAGTTAGAGGAACTGCAAAAAATGATTGATGCAGAAAAGAGTGACTTATTTGATGTTCTGAACTATGTCTCGTTCCTCACACCAACGGTCACGAGAGTCGAGCGTGTAAACCAGGCAAAAGATAAGATTCTTGAAGGATTGGACGAAAAACACAAAGAATTTCTTAAATTTGTACTTTTAAAATATGAAGAGAAAGGCGTAGAAGAGCTCGATGAAGACAAACTGCCTGTACTCTTAAACTTAAAATATCAGGCTATTGCTAACGCCATAACCGCTCTTGGAGATGTGGATTCAATTCGATCGACCTTTTTTGAATTGCAGAAAAGTCTCTATTTAAGTTAGCTCTTCATTGAATCTGACTGAGAGGATGGGGTAAAATAGGACACATATGATCGAACATACGGGCGTGCAAGTGAAGGATGTTGATTCGGCCAAGGAGTTTTATCAGAAAGTCCTCGGGACCTTGGGCTACAAGATGAACATGGATATGGGTGACGCCGCCGGATTCATGGAAGGCGGCCACACGAGCTTTTGGATAGGCAAAGACGCAAGCCCGAAGGGGATACATGTGGCGTTCCGCGCTGAGAGCAAAGAAGCGGTAGATACGTTCTACAGTGTGGCTATCAGTGCCGGAGGCACCGACAACGGTGCTCCGGGATACCGTACCGACTACAGCCCCGGCTACTACGCCGCATTCATCCTCGACGCCGATAAGAATAATATCGAAGCCGTCTGGTTCGATCCTTCGAAGGAGAAATAACACAACCCCCATTCCCACCCCCCCCTCCACCCCCTCCTCTCTTCTCTAATTCGCGCGAATGGGCGAATAACAACCCGGTATTCCATCAAGCAAAAAAAAGGGGGGGGGGGAAAGAAGATAGGGTAGGTAGGTATATGCGTCTCTGAAAGCATAATTATCACCGACTCTGTTTCCACAACCCTCTCTTCTCTAATTCGCGCGAATGGTAGAATAAGGGAATGACGAACGGGGAGCGGGATCTGGGCGGTCTCGAGCGTGTGCTCAAGGCGTGTGCCAACAAGCGGCGCTTGGGGATTCTTCGGCACCTCAAGAAAGCCAAAGAGTCGGCGGTCGGCGATATTGCGCATGCGATCAAACTTTCGTTCAAGGCGACGTCGAAACATCTGGCGATCTTGAATGCAGCCGGGCTTGTGGAGCGTGAGCAGCGCAATGTGCAGATGTTCTATACACTCAGCAAGAACCTGCCCGCTCCCGCTCACTCCATCATCACGTTACTTTAATTCGCAGAATAAATAAAAATGGCCGGGAAAATCCCGGCCATTTTGCTTTTGTTTCGTGCAGAGAACTATTTCAGCGCGAGGTACTGCACGACGCTCGCCGCAGCATTGGCTCCGTCAACGGCGCTCATCGATGCACGCTTGCGGAAGTTGCCGAAGCGCACATCGCCGCAGGCGAAGATCCCGGGCGACGCTTCACACATGAAGGCGGGACGACTTTTGTCGGCCCAGACGCCTTCAGGCAGATCACGATCGGTGAGGATGTAGCCCGCGTTGTTCACCGGAACGAGATCCTTGTCGAGCCAGCGTGTCGGCGGATCGCCGCCGATGTTCACGAACAGGTGATCGGTCTTGATCAACTGTTCGCCGCTGGGCGTCTTCACCTTCAGGTGCGTCAGCTTACCGACCTCGCCGATGGCTTCGACGAGCTCGGTGTTGTACAACAGCTTGACGTTGCTGCGCGGCTTCTCGATCTCGTCGGCGACACGCGCCGACATACTGTCGCGGATCGTGTCGCGGCGCACCAACATAGTGACATTGCAGCCATTGCATCCCGCAAGGAATTGGACGGCTTGTGCTCCGCTGTTGCCGGACCCCATCACGACGGCTTCGGTGTCGTGCCAGCGGCTTTGATTCAGGCTCGGGAATCCGTAGGTGACGCCGAACCCGATGAACTGACCGGCCTTGGTCGCATCGGGAAGTGTCCGCGGTTGGACGCCGGTCGCGATGACAACGGTCTTCGCACGGATCGTCTGGCCGTTCATTTCGATCAGCACAAAGTGATCATCGGCGCGTTCGAGCCGGCCCGCATAGAACGGAGCACGGAAGGTCGTACCGAATTCCGCCGCGTGCCGCGTCATGAGCACGGTAAGGTCCGGACCGGAGATCCCGCCGGGGAAGCCCGGCATATTACGGATCAGACTGCTCGAGCCTGCTTGTCCGCCCGGATGTTGTCCGGTATCGGCAAGAATGGTCGTCTTGTTCTCGAAGCGCAGATTCATCGAACAATTGAGTCCGGAGACCCCTGCGCCGACGACGGCGCAGTCGAAGATCTGTTCGACGGCATTCGCTTGGGTAGTCATCGTGTTGCTCCTCTCGATGAGCTGGTGAACGAATTACTGCCTACTTTATAGAATAAAATCAGCAGTGTGTCAATTCGAAGTAAAGCGCAAAAAACTATAAAAAATGGCCGGGGATTTTCCCGGCCATTTTGCTTCAAACGTGTGCGAACGATCAGCTATTCCGCAGCATGGGGCTCTTGGTGAGCCGGTTCATGCGGCATCGGCGGCGCGAACACTGCTTGATCGACATCCGCGGGCGGGACGGGCGCAGGAGCTTGCGGTCGCCCCGAGTCGAACGCGTCATTGCCGGCATTTGTGTGCATGTCGTTGATCGGCGTGACCTCGTGCTCGGGTGCCGGAGTAAGCGCACCGATCGGCGTCGGCGGGTCGACCTTCTTGAGCGCATCGAGTGCCGCATAGAACTCGCCGCGTTGACCCGTGGAAAGGAGCTTGTCGTTCTTGACGCCACCGATGTGGGCGATCATGAGCTCGAAGCTCTCGAGCACGTCGGGACGGTGTTCTTGGTCGAGCTTCATCAGGCGGATCATGTTCGCGACACGAACGGCGCGTTCGCGAACACACGGGACCCGCGGATAATCCACGGCAAGGACCGAGGCGATCTGCCCCAGAACGAATTGATGGGGCAGTACTTGGTCGAAATGCTTTCTGCGCATGCGATCCTCCGGGTTGACGCTGCACCTGTGTGCAAGCTGCGAAGCACGATACTGCATTGCCCCTGCACTGTCCACAGAGCCGCCTTGTCCCTCATGAAGCGGGTGTAGAGTTACTTAAGTACATAGCCGCGTTCATTTTCACACAGCTGAGGGGGTTGATGTGTTGGAGCAAGCAGCAGGAGGCCGAAAGGCGATATTCGTGGACGGTCCGTCCGCGAATATGACGAAACGAGCATTGGGCATCCCGATGGTCAATTTCGGAGAGCTCTACCGTGTTCTGGTGAACGAGATCGGTCAAAGCCGCACGCTCGCTTTTGCACCGGTAATGACCGCACATCCTGAGCGGATCAACGGCGGGAATGCGCTTGCGAAACAGCTCGCAGGCGCCGGATTCGAGATCGTATCCGTCGCCAGTCTCGGCCAGGCGGATGACATGTATCTCAAAGATCGGATCAATGCGCTTGATCCGGGGCTCGTAAGCGAGATCGTTCTGTTCACGTCGGACAAGGACTTTGTCCCGGTCTTGCGTGCCAAGAAAAGCCAAGGCGTCAGGATTCATTGGGTCTCGACGAAGCAGCCCGATCCGGGGCTCACGCGTCACAGCTTGTCCGAAGATACGCTTCAGATGTTCGCATCCGGTGAATTCCATTTCACCGATCTTGCGCCGTTCAAGCAGCGTCTCACGTTTATGCGCGGACTTGGCCAAAGACCCTGTGCGCCCTGCATCGCCATATCCGATTCGATCACCGAGATCTCGGTAACGCTCAACAGCACCGATCCGATGGAGCATCGGCGGCTGATGTCCGAGCTCCAGCGGATCAAGACGAGTTTCAAGGGATTCACGATCAAGGCCATACGATAATTGCACGACCTACGGCGGCCACTCTGGCCGCCGTATCCTTTTGTTGCGGAGCGTAAAATACGGCGTAGAGTAGGCGCAGCAAGGTCATGCTCGGGATCTTAGGGGGAGTGCCAATGCGGTATGTACAGAATAACGAACTCCGTCAGCAGCGGTTCATAGAGAATTCCGCGCGCTGGGCGCGGTCTCGTGTTCGGGTCGGCAAGCACTGGCGCACCGACACCTGGGAACTCGTAATGGAAGGTCTCACGGATTCCGGTGCCGGTATGCGCGAAGCGGGGCCGATCGCGGTGTCGTACTATGCGACGATACTGCAGCTCGCCATGGAATATCTCCTCGCCAAGCCCGACCCGAAGCGATCCGGCGAGCTCTATGCGCTTTTCTCC
Source organism: Candidatus Kaiserbacteria bacterium (assembly GCA_028286865.1). Taxonomy (GTDB): domain Bacteria; phylum Patescibacteriota; class Minisyncoccia; order Phycocordibacterales; family UBA2100; genus UBA10103. The sequence goes on along the minus strand of JAQBQU010000006.1, from coordinate 58,692 downwards.
GTTGATTACCTGAGCTTTCAAGCGTATTCACGTCGCCTCGGCGATTCTCTGATGAATAAGACGGAGCGAAAGCTCTTTGCGTATGCGCGCGTCGAGTTTGCGACCGCATCATTACAGCTGCAACTTTTATGCTCGAACACCACGTAGGTGTTCGAGCTGTTTCTTTGTTATAATCCCGCGATGCAAGCAACACTACATACGAACAAGGGCGACATTACTATCGAGTTATTCGAAAAAGATGCACCGAACACCGTCGCGAATTTCGTGAAGCTCGCGGGGGAGGACTTTTATGACGATGTGAAATTCCATCGCATCATCAAGGATTTCATGATCCAGGGCGGCGACCCATTTACCAAAGACGACACGCTGAGCGATCGATGGGGCACCGGCGGGCCGGGCTACAAATTCGCCGATGAGATCCACGCGAACAACCGCAATGATGCGGGGACTATCTCGATGGCCAATTCGGGACCGAACACCAACGGAAGCCAATTCTTCATAAACGTTGCCGACAACAATTTCCTCGATCCCAAGCATACGGTCTTCGGAAAAGTGGTCTCCGGTATGGATGTGGTGACCGCGATCGAGAATGTCCCGACCGGATTCGGCGATCGCCCGACGGATACTGTTGCGATCGAGAGTATCTCACTCGGGTCATAAGTTTTGCCGTCGCTATCTGGCGCTGCTGCGCCAGCGCTGAATCTCGCCGCCGTCGCGGCTGCGAACACGGCAAAACTTATAACCGCTCGCTCCCTCAGGCCTTGCGCTGTGACCGAGCTGGCGAGGAAATGCCAAAGGCCACCAGGCCGTGGTGCGGGGTCTTTAAAAGTTAACTGCCGCGCTCGCTTCTGCCAATGTCAGGATATGAAATAAATCGCAAAATTCTTGCGGTTTTTTCATATGTGTGGTGTTCCGATGAAATCGGAATATTCGGTCGGTAATGGCTGTAATAGAAAGTGATGGAGATGACGATCTGCATCATACGCGGGTCATTAAAAGGTAGAAGAGAAAACGTATGAACAAAGAGACATTCAAGAAGATAGGCATCCCGGTCGCTGCTGTTATCGCATCGGTGGGCCTCGGCTTCGCCGGGATCACGAGCGCGCAGACAGCGACCACTAGCACAGCATCGGCCACTGCACGGGCAATGACGCGTGTCCGTCCGTCCGCGGTCGGTAAGGTCACCGCGATCTCGGGTACGAGGATCACGGTATCGAGCACGAATCCAAAAGATAATACGGTGACGCTGTACACCGTAGACGCGGGATCGGCAACGATCGAGAAGGGTACTGCGGGCCTCGCACCGACCGCCGCATCACTCGCCGACGTGGTCATCGGGGATACGGTAGCAGTCGAAGGTACCGTCACGGGCACAACGATCCAGGCGACCAAGATCCTCGACGGGATCATGGCGCGCGGAGGAATGGGTAAAGGGCCGGGCGGCCATCGTCCGATGGGTCAAGACGGCAACGTGACCGCGATCTCGGGAACGACCATCACGATGGCCGAAGAGGCCGATGAAGGCGGTACCGTATACACGGTAGATGCGGCGAATGCCACGTTCAGCAACAATGGAACAGCGGGAACGATCGCCGACATCAAGGTCGGGGATAAGGTCTTTGTTGACGGCACCGTGACAGGCACGAATGTCGCGGCCAGCGCGGTCAACCTCGGACATCCGGGTGGACACGGTCACGGACCGGACACTCAGGCAGACGGAGAGAGTCCGAATCAGTAAGCACGACCACCTATGCAAGAACAGTCCCGATATGGGGCCTGTTCTTGTTGCGGTGATACGATGAACTGATGATCCCGTATACGCTCAAGAGAAGCGACCGTGCACGATCGATGCGTCTGAGCGTGGTGCCCGGCGGTGCGGTCGTGGTGACGGTCCCACGCTTCTTCGGTACCGCTTCGCTCGCCGCGGTCGATCGCTTCGTCGCGCGCTCAAGCGATTGGATCGAGACGCAGCTGCGCAAGATGCAGGGCCGCACCGTGATCCGCATCCGTCGCGGCGACATCCCGCGCCTCAAGCGCGAAGCGCTCGTACTCGCCGAAGCGCGTTGTGCGTATTTCGCTTCTGTCTACGGATTCAGCCACAAAAGGATCACCATCCGCGCGCAGAAGACGCGCTGGGGCAGCTGCTCCAAGAACGGTAATCTCTCTTTCAATTACAAGATCGCGGCACTGCCGATACATCTGCAGGATGCGATCGTGGCCCATGAGATCTGCCATCTCGGTGCCTTCGATCATTCAAAAAGATTTTGGGACCTTATGGGCCGCACCATCCCCGAACACAAGAGTGTCCGCAAGGAGCTGAAGAACCTTTCATTCGTTTTCTTCTGAGCAATTCGGATTTGGTATGATGAAGCTATGACCCAGGAAGAAGCGCTCACGATATTGAAGACTGGCGCCAATGTGTTCCTCACCGGAGAACCGGGAGCGGGGAAGACATACACGATCAATCAGTACATCAAGTGGCTCCGCGAGCGCGGGATCCAGCCCTCGGTCACGGCCTCGACCGGAATCGCCGCGACACACGTCAATGGCATGACGATCCATTCGTGGAGCGGTATCGGTATCAAAAGGAGTCTGAGCGAATGGGACCTCGATTCGATCATGACGCGCGAGAAGACCGTGGCTCGCGTGACGAGCGCACGGGTCCTTATCATCGACGAGATATCGATGCTCGATGCCACGACACTCGACATGGTGGATCGCGTCGTGCGCAATGTGCGTTCGCGACAGGATCCCTTCGGCGGGCTCCAGGTGATATTCGTCGGCGATTTCTTCCAGCTCCCGCCGATATCAAATGAGGGCGGGAGTATCTTCGCGTTCGAATCAAGATCTTGGGCCGCCGCGAATCCGCTCGTGTGTTACTTGGGCGAACAACACCGCCAGGACGATGATGATTTTTTGGGCGTGCTCGGCGCGATCCGTCGCGGAGAGGTGGAACCGCTGCACGAAGAGCTGCTCACCGGACGCATGAACCAGGTGCCCAAGAAGGGCACACCGACGCGCCTCTACACGCACAATGCCGATGTCGACCGTATGAATCAGGAATCATTGGCGGGGATCAAGGGCTCGCATCGCACTTATGAGATGAAAAGCCAGGGTTCGGCCGCGCTCGTCGAATCGCTCAAGCGCAGTTGTCTCTCTCCCGAGCGCCTTGAACTCAAAGAGGGGGCGGCGGTCATGTTCACGCGCAATAATTTCGAAGCGGGATACGTCAACGGTACCCTTGGGATCGTGCAGGCGTTCTCCGGCGACGGGACGCCCATCGTACGGACCTTCGACGGACGCATCATCCAGGCCGAGCCCGCGGAGTGGGCGATGCAGGACGGCAACAAAGTCCTCGCGCGCCTCACTCAGGTGCCGCTGCGCCTCGCGTGGGCGATCACGGTCCACAAGAGCCAGGGCATGAGCCTTGATGCGGCGATCATGGACCTCTCGCGCGCGTTCGAATATGGACAAGGATATGTGGCCATCTCGCGCGTACGCACGCTCGGAGGCTTGTATCTCACCGGGCTCAACAGGCGCGCACTCGAGCTGCATCCTGCAGTGATCGAGAAAGATTCCAACCTGCGCGATGCTTCCGATGCCGCACGAAGAAAATTCAATTCGATCGCACCGGGAGAGGTGAAGGCGCTCCATGCGAATTTCGTGCGGGCCGCAGGGGGCCGCGAGCCGACGCCCGAAGATATTCGCAAAGCGGCAATGCCTGCTCAGATGGAGCCAAAGAAGACCGGGCTCGCGCTCGCAAAACTTCGCGAAAAATATCCCAACGCGGGGCGCCCCTGGAACGGTGAAGATGATGCGGTCTTACGCCGCATGTTCGCGGACAAGGCCGATGAAAAAGATATCGGCAAGCACTTCGGTCGCAAGCCCTCAGCGATCCGGGCGCGCCTCGCGCACCTGGGACTGATCGAAGAGTATTGGGTGATAAAAAAGAAGAAGGAGGTACCGGAGGTATAATTGGTATATGAACAAATCACGGCTCGAATCATTCAGCGACGGCGTCTTCTCGATCGTCATGACGCTTTTGATATTCGATATCAAAGTGCCGGAACTTGTGGCCCCGGTCACTAATGCCTCGCTCTCGAATGCGATCGTGAGTGTCTTGCCGCTTCTCGGAGTGTATTTTCTGAGTTTTGCGGTGCTCTCGACCTTGTGGATCAATCATCACTACCTCTTTCACTCGTTCATCCGCTCCGTCGACCGCCGGCTCAACCTGCTCAATCTCGCGTACCTCATGTTCGTCGCATTCGTCCCGTTCTCGGCCAACGTGATCGGCCGCTACCACTCGTTCCAGATATCGGCGCTGATCTACGGACTGAACATCATAGTCATTGTCGCGCTTTCCACCGCCATGATGGGATACGTGAAGCGCCACAAAGAGCTCATGAATCCGACCCTACCGCAGCGGACCATCAACCAGGCACGTTTCCGCGCGGATCTGAGCCTTGTGTCGTATCTTCTGGGGCTCATCATCTCGTTCTTTGACGTACACGTGTGCCTCTTTTTCTTCGCCTTTCCGATCATCTTCAATATCACTCCCGGCTCGCTCGACCTCGTCGAGCGGGTCTTCAAATTCAGTCTCGACTAACAGTTCTCTGAACAGACGATGAAGTGTGGGGATGTACAGTCGCGCAGGGCCACGTACAATGGGCAGAGACATTATAAGTAGGTATCGACAGAGGTGCTTGAGATCAAATCGCTATGAATGATTTCCTGAAAATGGATGTGTTCTTCCTCGTTTCGACGCTTGCGGTCATCGTGATCGCGGGACTCCTTGCCTTTGCTTTGGTTCGCGTGCTCAGAATATTGCGTCGCGTCGAGGAGATCTCGGAAACAGTTTCCGACGAGGCGGTCCTGGTGCGTGCCGATGTCGCGGAGATGAGGGCGAACGTGAAGCAGGAGGGATTTAAGATGCTTCACCTGGCGCGCTTTGCGCGCAAGACGGCAAGCAGATTTATGGGGGAAAAGAAGAAATAGTCATTAAAAAATGTAAACAGAATATAGATATGGCAAAAAAGAATACGAAGGTAGGCGCAGGAGTCGGGGCGGGAGTGCTCGCTGCCGGAGCGGCGATGGCAGCTGCGGGATATTATTTCTATGCAAGCAAAGACGCCAAGCAGAACCGCAAGATCGCCGCGAAGTGGGCGGGTAATCTGAAGAACGACGTAGTGAAGCAGGCAAAGAAGGTACAGAATATCGATAAGGCACAGTTGGCCAAGATCATCGACCAGGCGGCCGCTGCGTACGAGACCGTCCGCTCGGTCGACAAAATGGACCTCCAGAAGGCAGCTAAAGAGCTGAAGATGAACTGGCAGGAACTTGCAGCGGAACTCACCGGAGGGATGAAGAAGGCCGGTACGTCGGCCAAGAAGACGGTCAGTAATGCAAAGAAGTCCGCGAAGAAGGCGGTTTCAAGCGCCAAGAAGACCGTAAAAAAGGCGCGACGATAAACACTATATGAAGTGGGTCTTGCGCGCAGCATTCCTACTATGTATCGCGGCAGCGGCGTACGTATATCGTGCGCCGCTTCGCGTATTCGCATATCAGACATACGCGCAGGTACGTCCCTGCTCGGTGCCGATCGCATACGGTATCAATTCTATCGACCCGCGTTTCGGGATATCGACCTCGACGGTCCTCACATCGATAACAACTGCCACCGGCATTTGGAGCGATGCAGCTCACCGCTCCCTTTTTGTGTATGATCCGGCGCACGCCGTGCTTGAAGTGAATTTTGTATACGATACGCGTCAGGAAACCACCGCCAAGCTCAAGAGCTTGGGGCTTACGGTCAACGACGACCTTGCCTCGTATAACGCCATGAAGGCAAAATACAATACGCTCACCGCAGATTACAAGACGACCAAGGCAGCATTTGATACGGCGTATGCGACCTACCAGCAGCAATCGACCCTCTATCAGCAGCAGGTGAATATTTGGAACGCAAAAGGCGGCGCTCCGGCGGATGTATACAAACAGCTCAATGCACAGAAAGCGGCGCTCGATTCGCAGCGGGCGCATATCCAGACGCTCCAGAGCCGGCTCAACAGCGACGCGGATTCTATCAATGCGATGGTGAGTGTGCTCAATCACATGGTGTCCGTTTTGAATCTGGATGCCTCAAAATATAATTCGGTGGGAGCAGGCACGGGGCAGGAATTCGAGGAGGCGGTATTCCAGAGCGCTCCCGGCAAGCAGAGCATCACGGTCTATGAATATGATTCTTCGCAGCGGCTCACTCGGGTGCTCTCGCACGAGTTCGGCCATGCGCTCGGGCTCGACCATGTCGCCGATGAGAATGCGATCATGTATCGGCTCAATCAGAGCAGTAGATCGTCGGCAAGCTCGGCTGATATCGCCGAACTCGATCGAGTGTGCCGCATCTAATTCAGATTATTTTCATAATGCGTACGTACAATTGGCCGCATGCCCGATGATGATACACCGATCGTAGATCCGAAATCACCCGGTCTCAACGACAATCACTCGCAGACCTATACAAATGATCCCGACCGAAGACGCGGTACGGGCGAAAAGACTCCCGGCGTCAGCCGCGAGGCGCAAGCTGATTAGCAATTAGGATTTTCTTCATATGGCGCGAAAGTATTCCAAGGGGGCCGGTACGGATGTGAAGCGAGAAATGAAGAAATTTAAAAAGGGAACGCTCAAGAGCGGCAAAGGCGGTAAGGGGGGCACGGTCACGAGCCGCAAACAGGCCATAGCGATCGGTCTCTCCGAAGCCCGCAAAAAGGGCAAAAAAGTGCCTAAAAAGCGAGCTACATAAGGCATCTGACCTTCACGTCTCGTTCACTGCTCTTTTGGCATACTGAGGAGGTAGTCGCGAGTGCCACAGAGGGGTCCGCGCAGCGCGGCTACGTTACGAGTTAGAAATAAGACGCTATGAAAGTAAAGAATATCGCGCCGATAGTAGCCCTCGCCATGCTCTTATCCGCCGGGGTCGCAAGTGCTCAGACGACCGCATCGACCACTCCGGGAGTCGGTAACACCGGCGCCGGCGGAGACTCTGCGGCGAACATGCTTCTGCTCGGCACATCCGCGCTCGTCGCTATCGGCGGCACCGCGTATCTTGCCCGCAAACAGGTAAAGCGCAGTACGCGATAAATGCGGTACTATCATGTCGGGCGCCTTGAGCGCCCGACATGCATATGCATATGAAACGAATCCTTGCCGCTATAGTGACGCTTCTCGCCATACTCGTATTTGCGTCGACCTTGGTACATGCGTTGTATTACGCGCCGGAGTCAGAGATCGCGATACCGGCCGGCATCGCTTCCTCTACTCCTGCGGCACAGGCGTCTCCCGATGCGCAGCCGGCACGCCTCCGGATCCCGTCGCTCGGAATCGATGCCTCCGTTCAGTATGTCGGCATCACCACGGCGGGCAACATGGGTGTACCGAATAATTTCACCGACGTTGCCTGGTATAAATATGGAACGCTGCCCGGTCAGGTCGGAAGTGCGGTTATCGACGGGCATGTCGATAATGGCCTCGCGCTCGCCGGAGTGTTCAAGCATCTGGCAGACATAAAAACGGGCGCCGACGTGTATGTGGTGACCAAGGACGGAACGAAGCTCCGTTTCATCGTCGAGAGCGCTCAGGCGTATCCGTACAAAAGTGTCCCGACAACACTCCTTTTCAACCGCAAAGACAAAGCACGGCTGAACCTCGTCACATGCTCCGGCTCGTGGGTAAAGGGTGACAAAACATACGACGAGCGGCTCGTTGTATACACGGTCCTCGCCTCCTAAAAAGGCGGCATGCTACTATGCCGATATGCTCAAAGTACCTTTTTTCGACCCGCTTAAAAGCTACGAAGAAAATTACGACACGGGGCCTTTCGGTCCGTTTGCCGACGGCGTACGTGTAGGCAACGAAGGTACGCCCATGCACGATTTCCACGGCAACAAAGTGTTCCTCCCGCTCGGCATCCCCGCAGGACCGCTTCTCAACAGCGCGTACTGCAAAGCGGCCTTCGAAAAAGGGTTCGATATCGCGGTCTATAAAACGGTGCGCAGCGGTATCTTCCCGAGCCATCCGTTCCCCAATGTGCTTGCGATCCATCCCGACGGCGACCTCACCTATGAAGTGATGAAGCAGCCGGTCATAGCCGACACGTCGTACACCGAACCGCTCTCTATCACCAACTCCTTCGGAGTGCCCTCGAAAGACGCCACTATCTGGCAGGAAGACGTAAAAAAAGCGATCGCTTACGCGGGTACGGGCCAAGTGCTTGTGCTCAGCTTTATGGGAACTGTGCGTCCGGATCAGACCCAGCAGGAGTTCATTGATGACTGTGTGCTCGCCGGGAAGCTCGCCTATGAGACCGGGGCGAAAGTGCTCGAGACGAATCTGTCGTGCCCGAACATCGGCAACGAGGGACTCGTCTGCTACAACCTCGACGTGACCGAAAAAGTGGCACAAGGGATCCGTAGTGTGATCGGTGATACGCCGCTCATCCTCAAAGTCGGGTACTATCAGAATGACGCCGATATGGAAAAGCTTGCCGAGATCGTAGATGCATACGCAGACGGTGTATCAGGTATCAATACGCTCGCGGCCGAGATACGCGATGCGGAAGGCAACCAGGCGCTCCCCGGTTCTCCGGCACGACTGCGTTCCGGTGTATGCGGTGCGGGTATCAAATGGGCGGGGATCGATTTCGTGAAGCGCATGCGCGCGATCCGCGACAAAAGAGGGTTCACATTTTCAATAGAAGGGGTCGGCGGAGTCACGCGGCCGGAAGATTACAAAGAATACCGCGAAGCGGGCGCGGATGTCGTCATGAGTGCAACGGGTGCGATGTGGAACGGGTATCTCGCACAAGACACCAAGAAAGCGTACCCGGACGCATAGACCATGTGCGGAATATTTGCATATACGGGAGAGAAAGATGCGGGCGCGATCCTGATCGACGGACTCACCAGTCTCGAGTACCGCGGATATGATTCTGCGGGTATCTATCTTCCCGACTCCGGCTGTATAAAAGCGGCGGGTCCGGTATCCGAGCTTCGCAAAAAGATCCCCGGTGGACTCAAAGGACACAGCGGTATCGCGCATCTGCGGTGGGCCACGCACGGAGAACCGACCGAAGAGAATGCGCACCCGCACTCCGGTGAGGCGGGAGAGATATGGGTGGTACACAACGGCATCATTGAAAATTTCAAGGAACTGAAAGAAAAATTGCAGAAAGCGGGACACACCTTCAAGTCATCGACGGATACCGAGGTCATGCCGCATCTGATCGAGGAGCATATGAAAGCGGAACCGGATTTCGAGAAGGCGACGTTCAAGGCGCTCAATGAGATACGCGGCACATACGGCATGGCCATCCAGTATAAGAACGAGCCGGATAAGATCATAGCGGCGCGCATGGGTGCGCCCGTCGTTATCGGACTCGGCGAAGGTGAGAATTTTGTCGCCTCCGATGCCTCGCCGATATTGCGGCATACACGACAGGTCGTCTATCTGCATGACGGAGAAGTGGCAGTGCTCACCCCGACGATACATTCCATCTATACACTCGACGCGCTCAAAGTGGAGCGGCAGGCAGAAGAGGTGGATTGGAGCACCGAGGTGGCGCAAAAGGGAGGATACGAGCACTTTATGCTCAAGGAGATCATGGAGGGCCCGGAGGTCGTCGAGAACACGCTGCGCGGCCGGCTCATTCCCGAGCAGGGACTTGCCCGCCTGGGCGGGCTCGAGCGCGTGGCGGGGCGTCTCGGAGAGATGGAGCGCATCATCATCGTGGGCTGCGGCACGGCGTACTATGCCGGACTCACCGGGGAATACATGCTCGAAGAGTTTTCCGGGCTTCCTGTAGAAGTCGAGCTCGGCTCCGAATTCCGCTACCGCAAGCCGGTGCTTAATAACCGTACGATACTGCTTGCGATCTCACAATCCGGCGAGACCGCGGATACGCTCGAAGCGATCCGCGAAGGTAAGCGACGCGGGGCGCTCACGCTCGGTATCGTGAACACCGTCGGATCAACGATCGCGCGCGAGACGGATGCCGGCGTGTACAACCATGCGGGCCCCGAGATCGGCGTGGCTTCTACGAAGGCACTCGTCTCGCAGCTGACCGCGCTCGCGCTTTTGACCATTTTCCTCGGTCGGCAGCGCACCATGGCGGCAAGCGAGGGGAGTGAGATAGCCGCGGCCCTGCTCGCCCTTCCCGAGAAGATCAGAATGATACTTGAGACACGTGAGGCGATAGAAGCCATGGCAAAAAAGTATGCGGCTTCGCGCGACTTCTTGTATATCGGAAGAAAATATAATTATTCCCTCGCATTCGAAGGTGCGCTCAAGCTCAAAGAGATCTCGTATATCCACGCGGAAGGGTGCGGCGCCGGTGAGATGAAACACGGGCCGCTCGCCATGATCGATGAGAATTTTCCGACGCTCGCGATCGCACCGCAAGACTCCGTATACGAAAAGATGCTGAGCAATATCCAGGAGATCAAAGCACGCAAAGGCCCCGTGATCGCGCTCACGACCGAAGGGAACACCGATATCGAAAGCTTAACGAGCGATATCCTCTACGTGCCCAAGACGATAGAAATGCTCCAGCCGATACTCAATGTGGTACCGCTGCAGCTCTTCGCATACTATTTCGCCAAAGAAAAAGGTCTCAATGTCGACCGCCCGCGCAATCTCGCCAAATCGGTGACGGTCGAATAGACTCCTTGCGCGTTTTTTGAAGCGTGATACGTTGGAAATATATGGCATGGTTCCGACATATGAAGCGTACATACCTTCACCGAGAGGCGGACTTTGCCACATCCCGATAAAAACCAAACAAAGCAGCAAAAGATCCCGTCTCTCTCGTGAGGGCCGGGATCTTTTTAGTAAATAAACAATACATATGAAACTCACCATCATCGACTTCAATAGGACCGTCTACGATCCGGATACAGGGGAGCTTGTTCCCGGTGCGCTCGCTCTATTACAAAGCCTCAGTGCTCGCATGCCGGTCGTACTCGTATCGAGGAACGAACCGGGACGCGGAGACATTGTGAGCGAATTAGGCATCGCATCGTACTTTGCGGAGGCGATATTCACGCCCGCCAAAAGTCCCGAATTATTCCTGGAGATCATGGAGCGCCACCGTACACATCCGCAGGAAACACTGGTGATCGGAGACTATATAACAGAAGAGATCATGCATGGAAACAAAGCGGGGGCCAGAACGATCCGTCTGAAGCGCGGAAAATTTAAAGACCATACTCCCAAGCGTCCGGAAGAAGAGGCCTGGCGTACCGTCGATGATCTCTCCGAGATCGAAGAGCTCCTGAAGTAACGCGGTCGTCATGCTGGTGGTGTCTAGAACCCGCCAGCATGGTGCCCGTGAGGCACCGTGCTCTTTTACAGGAGAGAATAGTGGAACAGACCATCGATCTCGGGATCTCCCGGGGACATCTCGAATCCTATCTGGAAGCGACCGGATACTGGGGCGACGCCGTTCGTCGGCGACGCAATACGTATGTGCTCTCGCCGAGCGCATATGTGATCTCCCCGGACCAGAAGAAACAATTGGACCGGCTTTCGAAGGCGACGTTCAATGCCGTGCGGACGCTGAGCACACATCTCAGTGACCTCGCGGGGGAGCGTTCGCTCACGAACAAGGACGCGGTATTCCTCGCCTTGGCCGGGTCCGGACTTCGCGGCCTGCTCGGTCCCAAAGATATCGCGGGGAAGGTGCCACCGTGCCTGAAAGTGGATCTCGTTCAAGATGAACGCGGCGTCTACCAGATCGCCGAGGTCGACGCCTACAATCCTCGCGGATTCGGGTACATGGCACTGCTCGACGAGAGCATGCCGAATTCGTTCCCGCGATCCGGTCCCGGCGTCAGTGCCGTGGCCGACCTCATGATCGAGGCCGCAGGCGAAGGCGAGTGGGCGATCATCGTTTCTGAGCACGAGCGTTTCTACCAACCTGCGTTCGATGTCTTCCGTCGTGCGCTCGCGCACCGCGGGGTCTATGCACGGCTCGTGTACGAAGATGATGTCCGGCTCCTTGGCACTGACATCCGGAATGTCTTCGTGATCCCGGAATCGCTCAACCAGAACATATGGGCGAGAGCGCACCTGCTTGATCGCTATAAGCGGGGTGAACTGTGTCTGTTCTATCCGCCGGCGGCGTACCTCGGTTCCAAGGCATTCCTTCCGTACCTCGCAGCACAAGAGGGAATGGCGGAGTTCATACCCGCGTGCTCGCTCGTGTGCCGCAGGGTCGATCCGCTCTTGGTATGCAACGGATATCCGAGCGTGCTCAAGGGCGTCATGTCTTCGGGCATGAAGCAGGTGATCTTCTCCGATGCCGACGCGGAATTGTTCCGGTCGAAATTCGCGGAAGCTCGCTCGCAGAAGCGTCCTTCGTGGATCCTTCAGAAGCTGGTCTCGCAGAAGCCCATCCCGATCGTCGTCTTCGATGAGAAGTCGGGATTGACGCAGCGGGATCACTTTCTGCGGATCACCGCGTACATATCGGAAAAAGGTCTCGTTGGCGCCGAAGTGACGGGACGTCCCGATCCGAAGGTCCACGGGGCGCCCGACTGCATCCAGATCCCGACGATCCTGGCATAAAAAAGACCGTGCGGCATTCGTGCCGCACGGTCTCCTTTTTACACCGACGAACTCCGGATATTGCTTAGAAGTTGATCGGCTTCAGATCACCCGTTTGGATGAAATTTGCGGTGATCGTTCCGTCAGCATTACTGGTGCCGATGGCACGCACTTTCGCTCCGATCGAGATGCCGCCGATCGAGATAGTCGTCGGCAATGTAGACGATGCGCTTGCGGTCGTGATGATCGCCGTGCTCGATACGAGAACGGTCTTCGTCCCGCCGTCGGTCTGGATAGTGAGTGAGGTCCCGGAATTCTGCGTCACGGTACCGTTCACCAATGCCGCGCCTTTGATGAGACTTGCGATCGTGGGCAAGACTCCTGATCCGCGACCATCCGACACAGGAGGCACCGGATGTATGCCCGTGCCGTTGTCTCCGTGCTCGTTTGGCATAGGTGGCATAGGGCGCGTGCTGGTGCTCAGTCCGTCGTGATTAGGTGAGATGCCGGGCATGTTGGGCATCGGGGAGGCAGGATTGTTTTGGTCGGGCCCCGATGAGCCCATTACAGAAACACACATTTTTTTGAGGAAGTCTCGGGTCTTTGGTCCGACAGAGCCGTCAGTTGATGAAGCGATACTCATGCGGATCTGGAACTTTGCCATTGCCTTGGCGGTGAGCGGCCCAAAGAATCCGGTAATAGCACCCGAGAAACCCGATTCGCTATCCTGCGAAAGCATCTGCTGGATCTGTGAGACGTCGTCCCCCGAAGAGCCTATTTTGAGTGCGCGGTTGAGAGCGACGCATGGCTTATCTTGTCTCGGCATCTGCGAGGTCGAGGTGCCCACGCGCATGTCATCAGTACCTCGCGTCGTCGTGCCCATCGGTTCCATCGGATGCAGTGCGATACTGCTCGAGCTCATCATTGTCATGAGCTGCGATTGCAGTGCTTTGATCTGATCAAGGAGCGACTTCATTTGCGTCTGGGCATCAACGGTCTGCGCAAACCCGATCGCGGGGAAAGCGAACGCGACCACCGTACAAAGTGCCGCGATTTTTGTGCGTGAAATCATAATGTGTATTGCTGACAAATAATACTATCAGTATACCGCCCCTCCGGGCCCTATTTGTTAGATCTTCACAACCTCCTCCCAAGGGCGACCCGCGACCCCAAAATGACCATATGCGGCCGTTGGCCGGAATATCGGCTTGGTGAGGCCTAAGCGCTCAATGATCGCGCGCGGCTTGAAGTCGAAGTTCTTGGTCACGAGTTCGGTGAGATTGTTGCCCTCGTCGTCGAACGCTTCGATCATGACGGGCTCGACGCGACCGATCGCGTAGGCGACCGAGACGAGCGCTTTTTTGGCGTGACCGTTGGCTACGAGATTCTTTGCGGCAAAGCGGCACATGTACGCAGCCGAGCGATCTACTTTCGTCGCGTCCTTGCCGGAGAATGCACCGCCGCCGTGCGGCATGATGCCACCATACGTATCTACCATGATCTTGCGACCGGTGAGACCCGCATCTGCGGCGAATCCGCCAAGCACGAACTTGCCGGTCGGATTGACGAGGATCTCGATATTTGTGAGGTCTCCAAGGATCGGAGTGAAAAGGTGTTCGATCAGTTTGGCCTTGATCTCATCTTGCGACACTTCTTCAGCGTGCTGTGTGGAAGTGAGTGCGGTGATCACGGTGCCGCCGTCGATCGTGACCTGGGTCTTGCCGTCGGGGCGCAGCCACGGAAGGGTGTTGTCGCGGCGGAGTGCTTCGAGGCGACGTGCAAGCGCGTGCGAGAGCACGACCGCCTTCGGGAGGAATTCCGGTGTCTCGTCGGTCGCGAAGCCGTACATAATGCCCTGGTCTCCGGCGCCGCCGGTGTCGACTCCCTGAGCGATGTCGGGAGATTGCGTGACGATGGTGTTGAGTACTTTCAATTCGTCGGTGTAGCCTATGTCTTTGTATACCTGGCGCGCGATCGCTTCCGGATCGATCTTCGCGGTCGTGGTCAGCTCACCGCCGAGCATGAGGGTACCGTGGCTTCCGAATGATTCGACGGCTACGCGCGCGCGCGGATCTTGCTCGAGACACGCGTCGAGAACCGCGTCGGATATCTGGTCGCACACTTTGTCGGGATGTCCGGAGGTCACGCTTTCGGTCGTGTATCGGCTGAGTGTATGGAACATAGTGTTTCTTCTTATTAAATAATCCCCCATAAGGGAGATTCGTGTAATGCGCATCTTCCCGTTAGGGCTGGATGAGGCACCTTAACAATTGCCAGGTTGCCGGCGGGTCGTCGAGCCAGAACTCTTACCGCACTCTTGATGTATGGGGTGTGTCCGGACATAGTAGCGCAAAACGAACGATTGCCAAATGCGGTACGAGGGGATAGAGTTCTCTGGTCATGCAGAAAGTTGTCCGCATAGGCGGCGGATCCTCGGGCTATACGCTTCTCAACGCGCTCAAGGAACTTCCGATCGAGATCACGGCCATCGTGAACATGTTCGACTCGGGCGGATCTTCGGGAGTGCTGCGCGATGAGCTCGGCATCCTTCCGCCCGGTGATATCCGCCGCGCGCTCGCGGCGCTTGCCGAAGGCACCAAGGGAGAGATACTCCGAAACCTTTTTAATTTCAGATTCCAGGACAGCGGTTCGATGAGCGGTCATAGCTTCGGCAACGTCTTTCTTGCCGCGCTCTCATCAATATACGGAAGCGATATCGAGGGTATCCGGAAAGCGTCGGAGCTCCTCGATGTAAAAGGCGTCGTGCTTCCGGTCTCGCTCGACCGTTCGCACATCCATGCGGTCCTCGATGATCAGAGTACGATCGTGGGAGAAACGAATATAGACATTCCGAAACACGACGGCAACAAGAAGATACAGCATGTGTACCTCGAGCCGGCCGCGGAAATATTTTCAGAAGCCGCAGATGCGATACGTACCGCGGATATCGTCATCATCGGACCGGGAGATCTGTATACGTCTATCATCCCGAATTTTCTGGTGGAAGGTATGGAAAAGGCGATCGCGGAGAGTCATGCGAAGTTCGTCGTGATCTGTAATCTCATGACCAAGTGGGGAGAGACGAATGATTATGCCGCCTCGGACATGGTGCGCGTCATCCTCGAATACACCGGCCTCAAAAAAGTCGATTATGCGGTCTGCAACACCGCTCCGATGAATGCGGCCCTGGTCAAGGCATATGAAGCGGAAAAGAAATATCCGATGGTCTGCGACGATAAGCTGAAGGACTATGCGGAGCATGTGATCACCGGCGGATTCTTCTCCGAGGCGGACATCGCGCGCCACGACCCGTACAAAGTGGCCGAGATCATAGCTCATTTATAAGGCCGTAATCATGAAGATGCTCATACGTCTCTACTATATGTCTACCCGGGCCGCATTTATCATATCGTTATCTCTCATAGCCCTGACCCTCGCAATAGGGCTTTATTACTACGCCGCACTACCGGCGGTCATGGCGGGGCATTGGGACGCTGCGGGGGTGGCAAATGGGACCATCAGTAAATTCTGGGGGGTAACGCTCTTGCCTCTTCTTATGTTCGTGATCCTCTGGGTCTTGGTCGTCGTTGCGCGGATCGACCCATTACGAAGCAATATAGAAGCGTTTCGGGGTACCTACAATACGTTCCTCACGATCCTCATGCTGTTTTTTGCGGGAGTACAGATCGCAGTGCTCGCGGTCAATCTGGGGGTGAAGTTCAACATTGATATCGCGATCATGCCGCTCGTCGGGATACTTTTCTTCTATATCGGAACCGTGCTCCCGAGAACCAAACGTAATTATTTTATGGGCGTCCGTACGCCATGGACGGTCTCATCGGATATCGTATGGGACAAAACGAACCGACTCGGCGGCACCTTATTTAAGGTTCTCGGTGTGCTCGCGATACTCACGGTACTGGCGCCCTCATATGCGATCGTCGCATTCGCTGTACCGACAGTGATCGTCGTCTTCGGACTGGTGCTCTATTCCTATGTCGCATATCGTGAAGCCGGTGTGCGGGCTCATTAGTAAGTAATAATTTTCTATGAATTCAAGAAATGCAGGCGTCATGTGGGTTATCGTTGTTGTATTACTCGTGGTCATCGTAGTGCTCGGCTACTTCCTGGTGGCGACCCCGGCACCGTCGAGCGGCACGCAAGCGACCACCACTACAGAGGGGACGGGAACGAACACCGGTAATACCGGAGGTATTTCAGATGTAACAGTCACCGCACCGAAATCCGGCGCGACAGTCCCGAAGTCCTTCACCGTAACAGGCCAGGCGCCGGGCTCATGGTTCTTCGAGGCAACGTTCCCGCTTGAGGTGCGTGATCCGAGTGGTGCCGTCGTAGGCACGGGACATGCGACCGCGCTTAGCGATTGGATGACGACTGATCAGGTCCCGTTCACTGCTGATATCACGGTCTCGGGGTACAGCGGTCCCGCAACGCTCGTCCTAAAAAAGGATAATCCGTCGGGATTGCCCCAGAATGACGGCTCGATGACTGTCCCTATCACGATCCAGTAAGTGGGGCGCTCGGCGACCATGTCTTTTGAAGAACATCATTTTTCTGCTGAAAAATGAACTATCCTCGGGCCAAGCCCTGCCGGGTCTTCAAAACACATGGTCGCGCTCGCTGGAGATAAGCTCTAAATACGCCACTGTGCACAACACGGTGGCGTATTTGTTTGGGTGATAGTATGTGGGCATGAATGAACGCAATACGACCGCAGCTATCATCCTCGGAATCTCGCTCGTGCTTGCCGCGCTGATCGGCGCGTACTCCTTTTATCGGGTGCACACCCTCGGCAATACGCTTTCCGTCACGGGCTCCGCGACCGCTACTACCACCGCTGATACCGCTCGCTGGACGGTCACCGTATCGCGCACTGCATTTGAGAGCACCATCGCATCGACGCAGAATGCGGTGTCCAGAGATTCACAAGCAGTGGTCGACTTTTTTACCGCTGCAGGAGTCGATGCCGATAAGATCCAGGTGAATCCCGTCCAAGCGGACCAGCAGTATTCGAATGACCAGAATGCTCCCGTCAAATATTCCGTGCACCAGGATGTCACCATGAATTCCGATAATGTCCGTCTCGTCGATAGTCTTTCAAAAAAGATCGCATCGCTCGCTGATAAGGGAATATTCCTCTCCGCCGGGCAGCCGCAATACATGATATCGACCTTGCCGCAGATACGCATCTCGCTCATCGGAAAGGCGGTGACCGATGCAAAAGCACGAGCAGAAGAGATCGCAAAATCGACCGGCCAAAGGGTCGGGCCGCTGCAATCGGCTGCCGGGGGAGTGGTCCAGGTCATGTCTCCGAATTCAGTGGATGTCTCCGACTACGGCTCATACGACACCTCGACGATCGACAAACAAGTGATGGTCACCGCACGAGCGGTGTTCCAGGTACGATAAATAAAAAAAGCGTGTGTGCTAGGATGGCCGAATGAAGCCCGCGGTCAGATCACCTAAGTTCGAAGAACGCCGCAAACGAGCGCTCAAAATGGTCGCGTTCCTGAAAAAGGCATATCCGGAGCCCAAGACCGAGCTCAATTTCAAAACACCGTTCCAGCTCGTGGTCGCGGTAATGCTTTCCGCTCAGACCACTGATAAGCAGGTGAACAAGGTGGCCGAGACACTCTTCAAAAAATATAAGACGCCTAAGGATTTTGCGAATGCTGATCTCAAAACCCTTACCAAAGAGATCTCATCCGTATCGTTCTTCCGCAACAAGGCGAAAGCGATTGTCGGCGCGGCGAAAGTAGTAGAGCAGGACTTTGGCGGAAAAGTGCCAAGGACTGTTGCCGAGCTCGTGACACTTCCTGGCGTCGCGTATAAAACCGCCAATGTGGTACTCGGCGAGCTTTATGAAATATGGGACGGTATCCCGACCGATACGCACGTAAAGCGTTTTGCAAAACGGCTCGATCTCGTCGATTCGACCGATCTCACCAAGATCTCAAAAGAATTAGAAGCACTCGTGCCGAAGAACGATTGGAAGTACGTGAACAACGGGCTGGTTCTCTACGGCCGCTACGTGTGCACCGCCCGCAAGCACGACTGCTCGATCCACGGCCTCACCGCGATCTGGCCGGAATCAAGAAATATCTGGCCAAAGGCAAAATAGTTATCTGTTGAGCGACGCGTCTTTGATCATCCAATCTGTAAGCTGCGGGAATGATAATCCTGCGTGCGCGGCAAGCTCGGGGACAAGCGATGTGGCGGTCATGCCCGGCTGTGTATTCACCTCAAGACAAATAAGCTCTCCCGTCGTGTCGTCATATCTGAAATCTGCCCGCGAAATGCCGCGGCAGCCAAGCGCCTGATGGGCGGCAAGCGCGATCCCTTGTACGCGCTTGTAAACGGCAGCGTCGATCGGCGCGGGCAGAATGTGCTTCGAACCGCCGGGCGCGTACTTCGCTTCGTAGTCATAGAACTCGAGGTCCGATGTGATCTCGATCACATCGAGCGCCCGATCACCCATGATGGCACACGTGAGTTCATGACCCGCCACATACTTTTCGACAAGTACGTTCTCTCCGTGCGACCAGTCCGGCGCGGCGATCTCTTGCGGCGGGGCTTTGGCATCCTTCGGCACAATGAAAACTCCGACGCTCGATCCGCTTGCGATCGGTTTGATCACGTACGGAGGAGTCATGACGTGGGCAGCTGCGGCAACAGTGCGGGAGACCGTCGTGCCTTCTGCGGTCGGAATGCCTGCCATACGGAAGATGTCCCGCGAGCGCGCTTTGTTCATCGCAAGTGCCGAGGCGAGGACACCCGAGTGCGTGTAGGGGATCTCGAGCACCTCGAGGACTCCCTGGATACAACCGTCTTCGCCGTACGGACCGTGGAGCACGTTGAGCGCCGCATCCGGTTTCAATTCAGAAAGGGTTTTTGATATCGAATGGTCGACATCCACTGTTGTCACTGTGTAGCCGGCGTCTTTGAGCGCTTGGGCGCATGCCGCACCGGAGCGAAGACTGACCTCGCGTTCGGCCGACCAGCCGCCCATAAGTACTGCGATATTCATCGCTACACAATATCAAAGAAAATAGGGCATCATAGAACGCCACGGTCTAACATGTGCGGCAAGTCAGCGGAGTGCGGTAGGATAGGGGAATGGCAAGCAAGAAATTCGCGGTATTCGACGTCGACGGGACGATCTTCCGCTCGAGCCTCCTTATCCAACTCGTGGACACCCTCATCGCGCACGGGGCATTCCCCGATGACGCCAAAAAAGTGTATGAAAAACAACATGCCAAATGGCTCGACCGCGAGGGCGATTACGAGGAATATATCGATGCGGTCCTCAAGGCATTTCGAACGCATCTGAAAGGTGTGCATTACGGCGAAATGGCCGATGCCGCAGAAGCAATGGTAAGCGTTCAGGGAAAGCGCACGTATCGCTACACGCGCGATCTGCTCAAAGATCTCAAGGCCCGCGGCTATTATCTTCTCGCCGTATCTCACTCTCCGAAAACGGTACTCGATAAGTTCTGCCCGAAGCTCGGCTTCGATAAGGTGTACGGCACGATGTACGAGATCGGTCCGCAGGACCTCTTCACGGGCAAAATGATGGACGAGCATCTTATTCTTAACAAAGCGAACATTCTGAAGCGCGCAGTTGAAAAAGAAGGACTTACACTCCGGCACTCGATCGGAGTGGGGGACACGGAATCTGATATACCGTTCTTGGAACTCGTGTCGAAACCGATCTGTTTTAACCCCAATGAAGCATTGTACGAACACGCAAAGCGCATGAAGTGGTCTATCGTCGTCGAGCGCAAAGATGTCATATACGCAATATGAAAACAATAATTCTTTTGGTAGTGATAATTATCATCGCTTACTTCGGGTATGAGGCAATTCGCATTCGTGGGCTCATTCGCGTTAGCTCCGGTATGGTTCAGCGCGCAGTTCCATATCAGAGCGGCTCGGGCATCCAGTCTATTCTGGTCATCGGCGATAGCACCGCCGTCGGAGTAGGATCTGATGCGATCGAGCATTCAGTGGCCGGAAGGCTCGGTGCCTTTTTTGAAGCTCGAGTGGAGAATCATGCGGTCTCGGGCTCCGTAACAGCAGATATGGAGGGACAGCTCAAAAAAGCGCAGGCACCGCATTATGATCTGATCGTCATACACACCGGAGCGAACGACATTGTGCAATTTCACTCACTTGCTGCCGCGAACACTCAGCTCGATGCGCTTCTCAAACATGCTCACACGCTTTCGGATCGAGTGGTCGTTATTACAGCAGGTAAGGTAGGTGAAGCCCCGCTTTTCCCGCAACTTTTTGGTTGGATATGGAACTGGCGTGCACGGATCTTACGTGCGCACTTTATTGATACCACTTCTCGCGAAGGAGCGGTCTACATCGATCTCTATAACGGGCCTGACCCGTTCTCCAAGGATCCGGCAAAATACTACGGCGCAGACACATTCCATCCATCGCAATATGGGTATGAAGTATGGTTCGATCAAATGAAAGCCGGAATACTAGCGCGCTGGCCGGAACTCGCACATGAGTAAGAAGGTCGAGGAGTTTCAAAAGGAAGTTTGGAAGTATTACCATACGCATGGCCGACATGACCTGCCGTGGAGAAAAACGCGCGACCCGTACAAAATACTGGTATCAGAAATAATGCTGCAGCAGACGCAGGTGTCACGCGTCTTGGAAAAGTACAAAGAATTTCTGACCAACTTTCCCACCGTGTATGTGCTCGCGCAGGCGACCCTCACCGAAGTGATCCGGACGTGGAGCGGGCTCGGCTACAATAGGCGCGGCAAGTATCTGCATGATTCTGCGAAAATGATCGTCACTGCGTACAACGGTGACTTTGTGGAGGCGCTTGTGAATCCGCTCCCTGGCGTGGGCCCGTACACCCGCGCTGCGGTGCGGACCTTTGCGTTCAATGAGCCGCACACCATGATCGAGACGAATATCCGTGCGGTATATATCCACCACTTTTTCAAAGAGGGGAAGCCGGTATCGGATAAAGAACTAATACCGCTTATCGAAAAGGCTATGCCGATCAGTCCGCCAGCTGGCGGACCGCGCGAGTGGCATTGGGCCCTTATGGATTACGGCTCGTATCTCAAGAAACAATTTCCCAATCCGTCGCGCAGAAGCGCGGGCTACACCAAACAATCAAAATTCGAAGGCTCATTGCGCCAAGTCCGCGGCATGATCCTGCGTGAGTTGCATAAAGGACCGTCCTTACTGAACAGTTTGCCGGTTGAAAAAGAGAGAGTAGACGCGGCGCTCGCCAGTCTTAAGAAACACGGGATGATCAAAAAGATCAGGGGGCGGTGGAGTATATAATCGAACTATGGCCAAGTACCGCAGCATAGATCCTGAATATATCCCGCAGATAATCAAAGAATATGGATACTGGACACTTTCAATTCACGATGACCAACGCTATCTCGGGCGTTCATATCTATGGCTGGTGCGTGAAGGCGGCATGCAGCGTTTGTCAGAACTGACTGCGGATGAATATGCAGAACTCAAGATGATCATGACCGAATACGAAGCGGCACTGAAGGCGCTGTGGAATCCGGACCATATGAATTACTCATGGCTCGGTAATTTGATCGCGGAGCACGGCGGACACGGACACATGCATCTTATTCCGCGATACAAGGAAGATCGCGTATTGCGAGATATTACCTTCAACGATGGGCGATGGGGCAAGAATTGCTCACCACATGAACCGTACAAAATAGAACAACCCGTACTATTTGAAATACGGGATGCTCTAAAACAGAAACTTTCGTAACTAGATCGAAACGATCACAGGGATCACGATCGGGCGCTTTTGAGTGCGCTGCAAGAGGAAGCGGGCGACCGCCTCGGCGAGGTCGTCGCGCGCGATATCGAGGTCCGCGCCGCGCGGATTGTGCATCGAATCTTCCACTGATTTGCGGATGATGAGACGCGTCTGATCCATGAGGTCCTTGTTGTCGCGGAGATACACGAAGCCGCGGGAGATGATGTCGGGCGACTTGTGGAGCTTGCCGGTACGGCGATCCACGGTGGCGACGACGACACAGAATCCTTCCTGGCCGAGCGCCTTTCGGTCGCGCATAAGGACATCGGATAGTTCAGAGACCGTCTGGCCTTCGACGACACGCGTCTCAGAAGGTGCCTTGAACGACTGCTTCACGATCTTCTCGCCGGCCTTGATGTCGATGATAGAGCTGTTGTCCGGAATGACGACGTTGCCCTTTTCTACGCCCATTTCCACCGCGAGATCGCCGTGGATGCGGAGCATGTAGTGATAGCCGTGGACGGGGACGAAGAATTTCGGCTTGATCTGCTTGTGGATCCAGACCGCTTCTTCGCGATTTCCGTGACCGGATGCATGCACATCTGATGCGTGATACGTGATGATGTGAGCCCCCTGGCGCGAGAGGTTGTCTTTGAGTTTCTGGACCGCGCGCTCATTGCCCGGAATGACCGATGAGGAAAGAATGATCGTGTCTTCAGGGGTGAGGCGGATGTGCTTGTGGGTCTTGTTGCCGATGCGCGCAAGCGATGCGAATTCATCTCCCTGGGCACCGGTCGCGAGAATGATGAGGCGCTCCGGCGGGTACTGGTTCATGTTCTCGACGGCGACGACGGTGTCATCTTTGTACTTGATGAGACCGATCTCGCGGGCGATCTCGATGTTGGTGCGCATGGAGCGACCGTCGATGACGATCTTCTTGCCGTAGCTTTCTGCAAAGTGAACGACGCGGATGAGACGCTCGAGGTGCGACGCGAACATCGCGATGATGAGGCGGCCCGTGGTCTCTTTGATGAGCGCTTCGAGCGTGCGATACACGTTGGACTCCGGAATAGAGAATCCCGGCTGCCAGACGTTGGTGGAGTCCATGAGCAGTGCAAGCACCTTGCGGTTCTTGAAGATGCCGAACTCGCGCTTCTCTTCATCTGACGGCTCGCCGCCTTCGTGGTTGAGTTTGATGTCTCCGGTGAAAACGACGTCGCCCCATGCGGTCTCGATGATGATACCCATCGAATCGGGAACGGTGTGGGTGACACCGAAGAAACGTACCGTGGCAGCGCCGAGCTTGAGGACCTCGTCAGCCTCGACTTCGCGGATCATCGCCGGGGCAGTGAGAGCGAACTCTTCCTGGCGCTTCTTGATCATCATGCCGGTGAGCTTGCGGGTGTAGATCGGCGGATTGCCGATGCGATCGAGAATATAGGGAATGCCTCCGATGTGGTCGAGGTGCCCGTGCGAGATAAGGAGTCCGCGGATCTTGTCGCGGCGCTCTTCGAGATAGCCGGTGTTGGGCAAAATGTAGTCAATTCCCGGTGTGTCATCTTCGGAGAATGCGAAACCGCAGTCGAGGATGAAAATATCGTTCCCGATCTCGATGGCCGTCATGTTGCGGCCGATCTCTTCGACACCGCCAAGCGGAATGATGCGCACGACATCATCTGCCGGAGGGGGAACGACGGCAGCCGGACCCTGCTTGCGCATGGACGGCGCCTGGTGCTCTACCTTGGTACGACCTCGTGGCGGTCGAGCCGGACGATCATGAAATGGTCGGCGACGGCCCGAGCGTTCACGCTGAGGACCGCGTGGGCCTTGGGGGTTGTTGGGATTGCCGGTACCCGGTCCCTGAGGACCGCGACCCGGGCCACCCGGACGAGGGCCCCGAGAAGGGCCGCGCGACGGGCGATGCGGAGGACGGGACGGTTCGCCTTGGCGCGGCGCATTGTTGCGGCTCGGATCATTCTGATTCGAAGCAGGCACGAAGGCGCCGCCGGCGTTAGAAAATTCTGGCTGTGAATCCATATGTGGTGTTTACGAACGTGTTAATGAGTGCTTAATAATATTTTGGATCATGGTTAGAGAGTCGTATCGGGGGAACGGTCGGTGAATATGCTCCAGACGCTTTCCGTGTCCGTATACCACTGGTACACGTTGTAGAAGCGTTCGCCCGGAGCAGAAATGGCATCAAGCGAAACTCCCTTGAGCCCCTTCGGTACCTCATAGAGGAACTCGGGAGCGTACAGGAAGACGGCGGGACGGTCCTTTTCGACGAGAGTCGCGAACTGATCGTAGATCTTTTGGCGCTCTTCGGTATCGGTCGTTGCGCGTGCTTGTGTCAGCAGTGTATCAACTTGTGGGTTGGCGTACAAGGCGAGGTTGAGCCCCGGGTCATTACGCTGCGAAGAGTGCCAGAATGCGAAGAAATCGAGTTCGCGTCCGACGACCTCACCGAAGAGGATCGCATCATAATTGCGAGGTCGTATCACGGTCGCATTGAGGTCACTGAGCGGATACACCTGCACGGCCACCGTGGCTCCGAGCGCTTTCCACGCTGTCGCAACGGCATTCGCGGTGGCGACGAGCTCGCTCGGGTCTGCGGTCGCGAGTGTGAACGAAAGCGACAGGCCCTTTGCGCTGGTCCATGTGTTGGTCGCGGTGTCGTGCTTCCATCCCGCTTTGGTGAGGATGAGTTGTGCTGCGGCGATGGAGTCGTCGGTATATGCGGTCGCGACGTTGATAGTATGCGATCGGCCCGATGCCGAAGTCGGCGGCACGGGGCCCACGAGCGGCACGCCGTACCCCGAGAGCACCATTTCCACGAGCCGTTGTTTATCTATCGCGGTGTCGAGCGCGCCGCGGACCGCAGGGTCGGCGAGAACGGCTGCATGTGATTGATTGAAGAATACGCCGAAGACACGCGTGAGGGCGGTCGTTATCGTCTGGACATCTGAACGTTTGATCGACTTCAAAACTGCAGGATCGATCCCTGCTACCGCATCAATTCGTCCCTGATCGAAGGCGGTGAGCATCGCATCCTCGTTGGGATAGAACAGAAGCGTGATGCGGCCGACGAACGGTTCTCCAAGCGCAAATGAGCGGAACGGTGCAA
The DNA here is from genome assembly GCA_028286865.1 of Candidatus Kaiserbacteria bacterium. GTDB lineage: Bacteria > Patescibacteriota > Minisyncoccia > Phycocordibacterales > UBA2100 > UBA10103. The sequence continues at coordinate 33,181 of JAQBQU010000006.1, read as the reverse complement.
GGTCATAGCGCGTAACGCTGCCGGTCGAATCGGTCTGCACGTCCGATACCTGATACGGTCCCGTGCCGATAGGATGAGTATTGATCGGGCTGAAGGGAAATTCCTCGCTCGAGACGTTGTTCCACAGATGCTTCGGGAGGATGCCCATCGTCGTATTGTGAATGAACGGTGCATAGGCGCGCGGCAGTTTGAAAACGACGGTGTGCGCATCGGGAGTCGAGACGACGACGCCTTCCCAATCCGCGCGAAGCGGGCTTTTTATATCGGGATTTTGAGCAGCTGCTACGGTGAACGCGACGTCCGCGGAAGTGAGCGCCTGCCCGTCCTGGAAGGTCGCATTGGGGCGGAGCTTAAATGTGTAGGTCATGCCGTCGGTCGATATCGTGTAGCTCTCGGCAAGATCGCCGACGAGAGAGCCGTCGGGGAGTGCTCTGGTGAGACCCGAATACACGAGCGCCGTGAGGTCGGCATCAGCCTGAGACATGGCGATGACGGGATTGAGAAAGCGTACCGGACCCACTTCGCCTTCGGTCAGCGATCCTCCGCGCGAAGGTATCGTGACGGAGACCGATGCGTTGGCACCGGCAAGCAGTGCGAAGGCGGAAATGCCGAATATCAGTATCAGAATATACAAAAAGAGTCGTTCTCCCGGCGAGAAGAGCGGCAGGAGCCGGTCGAATGCGCGGAAGCGTGATACCCGGCGCGGCTTGGTGAGCACGCCGTTCGTTGAGTCCGAAGGAGAATCTTCGTTGTCCATACACGGGATTGCGCGCCAGCGCGCGACGCTCCTGAGGAGCGGAACTAACTGATAAGAAGGCTTATGAGAGCCGAGGCTGCGAACAAGATGCCGAGAACGATCGTCGCGTAGAAGAGCGTGCGCTCAAATCCGCGGCGGGTGTGGAAGCCCGAGCTGAAGTTATCGGCTCCGAACGCTCCTCCGAGCGACGCACCCGTGCGCTGCAAAATGATGCATATGATAAGAAGCGCTGAGAGCGCTATCTGAAGATATGGCAACACCTCGTGGAGGAGAGTCATGCCCGTGAAGACTAGCACGGCTTCATAGAGCGCGCAATTGGGTGAGCGGGAAGTTCGTTATATACTATTATATCACCAAGACAGTGTATTGTCAATACATCGAACGCGCGCGGTCTTGTATAGTAACTCCAACGCCACTTCGTGGCTTTCCATTAACAGGTAGCGTCTGAAATAAGCGTATGAAAAAACAAGCATCTATCAAAAAGAATGTCTCGGTGAACATCCGGCCGCTCGCGGACCGCGTGCTCGTGAAGCCGGAAATGGAGAGTGAAGAGAAGACCGCATCGGGTATTTATATTCCCGACACTGCCCGCAAAGAAAAGCCGGAGCGCGGCGAGGTCATCGCGGTCGGCGAAGGCAAGCGCACCGACAAGGGCGACGTGGTACCGCTTCGCGTGAAAGTCGGGGACACGATCGTATTCTCAAAGTACGGATTCGATGAGATCAAGATCGATGACGTGGAATATTACATCGTGACGGAATCCAACATCCTCGCGATCGTCAAATAATCTTTAGAGAATTAAGAGTTCATTCTATATATCTATGGCAAAACAAGTAATTTTTGATTCAGAAGTGCGCGCCAAGCTCATGCGCGGCGTCGACATCGTCGCCAACGCGGTGAAGGTCACGATCGGGCCCAAGGGTCGCAATGTGGCGCTCGATAAGTCATGGGGCGGTCCGACCATCACCAACGACGGCGTCTCAATCGCCAAAGACATCACGCTCGCGGACAAATTCGAGAACATGGGCGCATCGATCGTGAAAGAAGTCGCGACAAAGACCAATGATAAGGCGGGCGACGGCACCACAACCGCGGTGGTCCTCACGCAGGCCATCGTGAGCGAAGGCCTCAAGCGCACCGCGATGGGAGCCAACGCGATGATGGTACGCCGCGGCATCGAGCGCGCATCCGCGGATGCGGTCGCAGCACTCAAGGCAATGGCAAAACCGGTGAGCGGCAAAGATGATATCCGCCAGGTAGCAACGATCTCCGCCGAGAGCGCGGAGCTCGGTAAGACGATCGCGGACATCGTCGAAAAAGTAGGCAAGGACGGCGTCGTCACCGTGGAAGAATCTCAGGCGTTCGGCATCGAGAGCGACTTCGTCGAAGGACTTGAGTTCGACAAGGGATACGTATCCGCATATATGGTCACCAACGGTGAGCGCATGGAAGCGGAAGTGAAAGACGCACCGATCCTCATCACCGACAAGAAAGTTTCGACCATCAAGGATATTTTGCCGCTTCTCGAAAAGATCGCGCAGACCGGAAAGAAAGACCTCGTTATCATCGCCGATGATGTCGACGGCGAAGCGCTCACCACATTCGTGCTCAACAAATTGCGCGGCTCGTTCAATGTGCTCGCGATCAAAGCGCCCGGCTATGGAGATAGAAAGAAAGAGATGCTCGCCGACATCGCGACGACCGTGGGCGCTCAGGTGATCACCGAAGACCTCGGCCTCTCGCTCGAGAAAGCTGAGATAACGATGCTCGGACGCGCGACCCGCGTCGTCGCGACAAAAGACTCCACCATTATCGTGGGCGGCAAGGGCAAGAAGAGCGATATCACGGCCCGCATCGCACAGCTGCGCACACAGCTTGAAAATACGGATTCAAAGTTCGACAAAGAAAAGCTTCAGGAGCGCATCGCGAAGCTCTCCGGCGGTGTTGCGGTCATCCGCGTGGGTGCCGCGACCGAGACCGAAATGAAATATCTCAAGGATAAGATCGAAGATGCGGTGAATGCGACCAAGGCTGCTATCGCGGAAGGCATCGTGGTGGGCGGCGGTGCTTCGCTCGTGAAGGTCTCCGCAAAGCTCGCGAAGAATTTTGAGAATATCGCGAAGAAAGAAGGAGATGAGTTCGTGGTCGGCTACAAGGTCCTCGTGGAAGCGCTCAATGCACCGTTCAAGCAGATCGTGGCCAATACGGGCCGCGAGGATGCAATGGTGCTTATGGCTGAGATCTCGGGCTCGAATACAAAAGGATTCAACGCCGCGACGGAAGAAGTGGTAGACCTCATCGAAGCCGGCGTCATCGATCCGGTGAAGGTCACGCGCTCGGGAGTGGAAAATGCGGCATCGGCTGCTGCAGTACTTCTGACTACTGAAGCGGCTGTCGCTGATATTCCTGAGGAAAAGAAGGAACCTGCCGGTGGAATGGGCGGGGAGATGGGCATGTAAAGACTGCGTTCGGCGAATGTCTATGTAAGAACCCGGCTTTTCTGCTGAAAAGCCTTAATCCTCGGCTCTTCGCCTGCGGGAGATTCTTACATAGACATTCGCACTCACTGTACGCAGAAAGAGGGAATCCCCATGCGGGCCGCCTGAGGGCGGCCCGCACTGTTACACTAGAGATATGTACCGGGGTCGCACCGCGGCGGTCATTTTGCTCATCGCAATCGGTGTATTCGGAGTTTCAGCGCACGCTGTGGTCGCTGCGACCTCGCCGAGCATTTCTGACCAGGCGAACAAGCAGTGTGAAAAGGACGAAGCCGAAAAACCGCTCGTCTGGAACAAATGCGAGTATCCGGCTAAATTCGCCGGCAGCACCTGCGGGTATAAAAAGCCGTGCAGCGGCAAAATTGCCACCGGCGGCATCCCGCTCCAGGCATACGGCCACTGCGTGAAGGTACTCGATTGTCAGGCCGATTCATATATAGATGAAGACGGGGTCAAGAAAAATGTTGCCCCGCCGACCGGCGTTGCATCCGGTACGAGCGGCGGGACGGCGCAAACCGCGATCACTCCTACGAGCGCGAGCACATTCAACTCGCAGTCACAGCTCACTTCGGACGATCTGTCGCATCAGCAGCAGAGCAATAACACCGTCAACAGCGCGTTCAATCCGAATGCGATCGATACGTCCGCGTTCAAACCGCTGCCTGATCAGAACTGGGAGCAGTGGCTCAAAGACTACAGCGCTCAATCTCCCGAAACGCAGATCATAAAAACTTCGGGCACCGATTGGACGGGAGATACCGGTGCCGTGTCATCGGATCTAAAACCGGATGCGGCTCCTTCGGGCGATAGCAAACAGGATGTGACCGACACCAATACGATCAAGAGCGGCGTGACCGGATTTGAAACAAAACAGACACCGTCTCTGGAAACGATCGCGAAAGAAACCGCGCCCGATCCGAGTGAGCAGACCTGGAGAGAAGCATGTACAACGAGCTTTTCCGCATGCGGCACTAAAGTGATGGACAAGCTGTTCGGCGGTCCGGAGGGGTCCAGTGAATCAGGTGTCCTCTCACCAAACTCTTCGGTAGACGCCAAAGAGCCGGTCCTCACCGTTGAGAAATCAGAAGTGGCCAGCGGCATCAACGAATCTACATCGATCATGTGCGGCAGTCAGGCATGGTGCGATAAAGATTCAGCATCGCGTGCGATGGGAAGTGTTTTGTATCAAGAATCGAGTTGGAATACAGACGGTACCTGCAAAAGTGCAACTGCATATTGCGGCCTCGCCCAACTGAACACGACCGAGATGTATGTGACCCGCGACCAGATCAACGAATTCATGACGAAGTATGACGGAGAACTTTCTATACAGGAGAAAGCAAAACTGCAGGACACTGTCGACAAGGTCGACGCATGGCAGGCTGATCAGAAGCTGCCGCCGAGTCAGCGTACCGTCGACGATCCCCGCTACGATCCAGAAGCGGGTACTGCGCTCGGTGTCGCGCGCAATGTATTGCCGCAAACAGATCACGGAGGGATCAATCCGATGCAGATCGCGCAAGAAAAAGCGCCCGGCGATCCTTTTGCTCAGGCGACGCGTGTCATGGCGACAGGACAGCTATTTCCTGCATTAGCGAATGCTCCAGAAGGGAAGCTGATCGGCGATCCGATCACGGCGCTTGCCAATGACAGTAACGGATACCGCTTGCCTGACCGCGCGACGGTCGGCACACTGCTTTCGCAGACCTCCCAGATATACGCAACCAATTTTAATACCGGGGCCACTTTGATGGACCAAGCTTCAGTCGGGACGAATACGCCATCACCATATCTGCTTGCATCAAACTCGACCGATCTTCCGCGCATAACGGAGGATTACATACCGCTTCCGCAGGCGAACCCGCTAAGGAATTCTCCTGACGTGAATTTCGGCGGGCTTTCTACCTTGCAGGCGGTAGAGTTCGGCGAAACACTCGCCGACATCACTCCGCTCGAGAATCGCATCCCGGCTCCGGAGTGGAACGCGTATCAATATACCGCCGACGCGGGGCGAGATATCACCGCTGACGTTGCGCAGAACACCTCGCAGGTGATCACTGATGAAGTGGCACAACGCAACGACCGCTTGGCACAAGCCGATGCTGAAGCGGCACAGACCGCGGCTGATCAGGCGGCACAGCACGCCGACCGCTTGGCACGAGCCGATCTCGATGCGGCACAGCTGGCACGCGAAGCGCAGATCGCGCAGGATCAGTCCGCCTTGCTGCAACAGAACGATGCGACAGCTGCGCAGCTCGAGCGTACCGCGCAGGACCAAAAGCTTGTCGAGGCGACAGCACAAGAGAATCGCATACTCCAGGAGTCGCAGCTGGCGCAAAACTCCTTCGATCACCCGCTCTACGGACCGCGCACCGCGGCGGATGTGCAGGATGCGTTCACGAATGCGCAGGCGATCCATCTCGTAGAGAGCGGCGCACTCGGCACCGAGCAATTCGGTCCGCAGACGGCGCAAGATGTACAGACCGCGTATGACGCACAGCTCGCCGCTGATCAGTCGGCGCTTGTACAGACAAACAATGAGACGGAAACACAGCTTGCCGCCGAAGCACAAGCACAGGCCGATCAGAACAAAGTTCTCGCCGATCGTCAGGCCCAAGCGGACGCAGAGACAAAAGCATACGAAGCACGTCTCGCCAATACCGAAAAGAATATTCCCGTACCCGACACGACACAACAAAGCGGGGAGGATATCACCGCACAAATTAAAGGTGAGACTGATTCGAAATTGGCCGTTGATCAGGCCGCCCTCATAACAAAAAATAATGAAGCGGAATCGTTGTCGGCAAAAACTTCTGCCGAAACATTTGTACCGAAAACAGAATCGCTGGATAAACTTTCCAACTCTATGAGCGGGGAGCTCACCGCAAAGCAGACGGCGATACAGAAACAGATCGATGATTTCGCTACCGCGAATCCTGGGCTTGTGCAAGACTGTTCGGAATCACTCAGCGGGGGCGGGACCGCATGCGCAAAATACCGACAATTTCAGTCGCAGATCGCGATAGCACAGGAAGAACAGAAGACCATAGCTAATAACTACACATCGCTGCTCGAATACAAGAACGGCAAGGGCGAATTGACTCCTGATCTGCAAAATACATTGCAGGCGATAGAAAAAGGTCAGGGCAGCTATTCATCGGCTTTCCAGAGCAGTGCAGCAGATCGTCTTGCAGCTGCCAAGGAACCTTTCAGTGCGATCGCGCAAAGTTATCGCGACGGAGATTACGTCGGTGTCGGCCTGAACACGGGATTGGCGATTGTGACATCGCCGAAAATTATAGGCGATTATGTAGCTGGCGGGCTCATTACGGATTCGAATAAAGTAATGGAGCGAGTCGAGTATGTCACCGGGCTCGACATGGGATTCAACCCAGGAGAAAAAGATCTTTCCCGCTGCGCCACTGTGGGCCAAGGTGTGTGTAATGGCGAAGCGATCGGTTCGGCGGTGAACGTGGCCGGAACACTGTGGGTCGCGAAAGATGCAACCCAATTAGGATTTACCCTTGCGAAGGATGGTTTCATCGCGGCGCGTGAAGGCTTAACGATCGCGGGGGTCGATTCCGCCTCAGGTGTGAACACTGCGACGACGCAATTCGACCGGGTCGTTGCCGCGCAGGCAGACTCCCAGGCGGCGCTGGATCGCGCGATCGCTCGAGGAAATCAAAATGATATTGCGGTAGCTCAGCAGGATCTCGCGGTGAGAACGGCTGCGGTTGAACGGCTGCAGGGAAGTGCGTCGAATGCAGGAACAGTATCGGATGTAGTCGCTGCCGAGACGATCGTCGCCGAAGATATAAGTGCTGCGGGCGGAGCCGGAAGAACGAGTCAAACAAATAACAGCGGAGGAGCTGCTTCTGACACTGTGAAGCCGGGCACCTCTGTGGCCAAAAGTGAGGCAGAATCCGTTTTCCAAACGCCTACGGTTCCACGTACAGAACCCGGCGTATTAGAAGTGAGAGGCACCGGCACCAACGGGCTTCCCGACGCGTATTTTGACGGTACACGATTGCAGGTAAGAATTTCCAAACCGGAGATTCCCGCTGTCGTGGATGACGCTGCTGGCACTGCTGCCGCAGATACGCTACCACCGAAGACCTCAGTTCCTTCAGTGGTTCAGTCGGAAGAGGTCGTCAGCTCGCCCCGCACATCGGTACCGTCCGTGGCTCAGGCCGAAGAGCTCGCTACCGGAGGTTCGTCCGCGCCTTCCGTAACCCCGACTTCGGATATTGCACCCGCGCCCCGCACTTCAGTTCCGGAGGTCGTGCAGACACAGGAGTATGTACCGTCGCAGAGCTGGTATAGCCAGGTGAGCGACACGGTTGCAAATGGCTACTCAAGCGCACGGAACTGGGTCAGTGATCTCTTCACACCCACTGCTGAGATCCCTCGAGTGAATACATCGATCGCTCAAAATGAGTTCACGCCAACACAGACGTTCCGATCGTCCCCGATCGCTTCAAACGAAAACTTTGTGAGTCAGGCAGCGCCGCACGGTGTCTCGGAGCCCGCAGTATTTCGCAATGCTCCGAGTGAGATCCTAAACCAGTCGCCGGTATCATCGCTTGTGCCCGCCCAGGATATTCAGCCGACGCTCGCGCCGCACCCATCGACTGTATCTGCCGATCTGACGGCGACGTCACGCCCAGCGGTACCAGGCCAAGTATCAGTACCAAGCATACCGAAAGCGGCCGATGTCGCGCCAGTTGAAACGCAGCCGGTCGTTCCGCAGCCAAAGGGGTTGGCATCAACGATCTGGGATAACACACTCGGAAAGGTATTTGGAAGAACCGATGGCGCGACGATCGCAGATGCGGCAAAAGTGCCGGTGCAGAGCATTGATAACGGCGCGAGTGTTCTTGCAGAGCAGGCGCGTACGGCCTTGACCGAGAGCGGGACACTCCCGCTGCCTAAGCTCGTCACCGAACCGACGCCGCTGCCTCGCATCGAGATAGCAGAGGGGACGCATCCGACACTCACCGTAAGCTCCGATATTCCGCCCGCGAAGGTGGTGGACGTCCTTATCAATGATTCATATAAGGGCGCTTCGATACTGACACCGACCGATGCGGCACAAACGGCACTGAACAAGTCGATAAATATCTCCGGCGACAAAGTACACGTATACATGACTCCCGAAGATGCGCTCGCACTCGCAAAGGATCCCAACGCGCAGGTCACCATCTATCCCATCGCGCGCACTCCGTTCGCTTCGGAGGTGAAAGTGGCGTCTGCGGATAGTATTCAAAATATCGTGACCGCTGAGATTCAGAAGCCGGGATTCATCGAAAACATCAAACAAAAGATCACCGACATCGTGGATAGTTTCAGGGGCACCGAGACGCTCGCTCCGGCACGTATTGAGCCGACGTTTGGTGAGGCTCCCGCTGTAAGCGGCGCGAAAGCTCCGGAAATTTCCGGACAGACACGCGACATTGCGATCACCGACAACGCACCGGCCGCGGGGGTATCGGATCCGGCAGCGGTAAAACCGGTCACGCCGGCTGACGCAGCAACACCGAATCCCGCGAGTGCCCTGCAGCAAGCGGTCGAAGCGACCGCGCCGACCAATACATCGTGGACGGATCGTATCAAGAATCTCTTCGGATACGGAAAAAGCGAGACTGCAGCACGTGCGACAGCAGAGACATTTGATTATGGCGCAGCACCGGTCGGTACCCAACCGACGGTGCGTGTCACATCCACCCTTCCCGAGAATCCTGTTCTCGTAGAGATATCGAATACGCAAGGCGCGAAAGTAGTGGTGAATGCTGCGGATGCCGATGCGGTAGCTGCGGCGCGAAGTTCCGACCGCACACTGAGGGGATATGTGTCTCAAGCGGATGCAGATGCGCTTGCCGCAATGAAGAACGGCTCACAAGGGATACCTGAGAAGATAACCATCGCGCCGGAGTCTGCCGCAACAAAAGCGAGCGCTGACGTCCGGGGTTCTTCCGGAAGCACGGCAGGAAGCACGGGCGGATCATCGGGACCCGCAACAGTGCATCCTTCGGGGACGTCGGGAGGAGGGGGCGGAGGTGGTTCGGGCCCTGTCTTTACCGCAGCGCGAGCTGCTCCTGATCCGGCTGCCGCTGCAACGGGGAATCCGGTATGGAACGCGACCAAATCAGTTGCCGGCTTTTGTGTAAGCGGGGTATGGCGATTCGGCGGATGCGTCGCAGCAGGAGCGATAATCTATAACGCACCCGAATGGATAGGTTCATGGGTTGCCGGTAATTCAGCATCGGCGCCTTCCGGCGGTGCCGCGGTGGATCCTCAGAATCCTGCGACCGGCGTCGCTGTGCCACCTGCAAAAACAGCGGATGCGAAAGCGCCGGTTGATCCGGCCGCAAAAACAGCGACCCCCGTGGCCCCGCCATATCAGGCGCCGCAAGTGCGCATCTCTGCAGCGCCACCTGCCACCGGTCAGATCTTGGATCGTGACTTCGCTTGTATTAAAAATATAAATCCCGTTCTTGTCGTGAGGGTGCCCGCAGGCTCACCGGTCCCGACCGGCTGCTATAACAATCCGGGAAATGCAGCGGGCGGCACGCCGAGCACGCTCGGCAGCGCGCTCGGCGCGATAGCGGCAAAATTATTCGGGACACAGCCGGCAGCGACCACTGCTGCTTCGAGCGCGACTGCGCCCTCCGTCACCGCTACTTCTACAGCGACGAGTACTCCTGTCACAAAGCCGATCGTACCGAGTGTTTCGTTCATCGCCAATCCTTCGTCCGTCGCGAGCGGGGACACCGCGAAGCTTTCGTGGGCGGCAGTCGGGTCAACTGCTTGTACGATCATGGCACCCGATGCATCGGTCGTGACCACGGGCTCATTCCAGGGATCCTTTACCACCGCACCGCTGAGTGCGACGACGCTATTCAGCATTGCCTGCACCGGAGCGGGGACGTCGAGCGCGCAAGTGACGGTGACCGTCAAATAACATAATAGTAAAAGACGGCATTGCTTGCGCATTGCCGTCTTCGTCTCGTGTGTGCCGGTTCAGTTCTTCGATCCGACAGTCACCGGTAGCGGGAATCTCTGGTACAGAGACTGGACCTTGTTGAAGCCATCGGTCCTGTCCTTGATCATCTCTTGTTCGAGGCGGGAAAACTCGCTCCCGACTTCGAAACGTACTGCTTCCAGAGCGACCAGCTTGCTCTTATACGAGCGAACCGCTTCGATGACCTCATCGTATGCGATCTTGCATTCCGCGCGGTCGTTGCCCGTGCAGCGGTGATCTTTCTCGAGCGACAGTGCGTTGACTGCACTTTGCGCCTTAGTGATCTGTCGCTCCTGCTCTGATTCAGCGCGAGCGAATGCCGGGACGAACGAAGCGATGATTACAACCGCCATGATGAGCCTCCGCATTGGAGCACCTCTTTGTGAATGGGTGGTCGGATCTGACCTGGGTTCATTGTACCACAGTTTAGTGGAAAAAGCAAGTACCTGTGGATATCCCAAAAAGACGGCTCAACCGCTTGGCGAAACGACGTCGTTTGCTACACTATCTACATATGACACTTACTTACATTTTGATCGCCGTAGTCGTCGTTATTATCATCTGGGTCATAGCCGCGTACAACGGTTTCGTCACTCTTACCAATCGCGTGAATGAAGCATGGTCGGACATCGACGTGCAGCTCAAGCGCCGATACGACCTCATTCCGAATCTCGTCGAGACGGTCAAAGGATATGCCGCGCACGAAGCTGGCACGCTTGAGAAGGTCACCGAGATGCGCACGCGCGCAATGAACGCGACCACACCGGAAGGCAAAGCCGATGCCGAGAACATGCTCAGCGGTGCGCTCAAGTCTCTCTTTGCGGTATCGGAGAATTATCCGAACCTCAAGGCCAACGAGAATTTCGTCGCACTTCAGAACGAACTTTCCGACACCGAGAACAAGATCCAGGCCGCCCGCCGCTTCTACAACGGCGTCGTGATGGAGCTCAATACTCGTCTGCAGTCATTCCCGAGCAATCTCATCGGCAAGTCGTTCGGATTCACATCGCGCGACTTCTTCCAGCTCGCCGCCGATCAGCAAGCCGCAAAAGAACCCGTGAAAGTACAGTTCTAACATGTCGCGTATTTCGGTAGGCCGACTCGTCTCGCTTATCGCTCTCCTTACAGCGCTCCTTCCGGGCGCCGTTTTGGCGGAGAGTATCGATTCGATGGCGGTCACGATAGATGTCCATCGCGATGCGACCGTCACCGTCGTCGAATCGATCACGTACGATTTTGGTGATGCGCAAAAGCACGGCATCTATCGCGATGTGAAGGAAAGTTACCAAGATACCCTCGGGCTCACCGAGCATATTTCTCTCACCGATATACGTGTTGCCGATCAGTCGGGCATAGCGTATCCGTTCACGACGAGCGAGAGCGGGGGATACCTGCATATCAGGATAGGTGATGCGAATGTGCTCGTCAGCGGAGTGAAAACCTATGTCATTACGTACACGGCGCACGACGTCATCGGCTTTTTCCCGGACCACGATGAGCTGTATTGGAACGCCACGGGAGATCAGTGGCAGGTTGCGATCGGATCCGCGAGTGTCGGCGTGTGGACCCCGGTCGATTCGACCTCTCACGCCTGCTACGTGGGTGCAGCCGGTAGCACCGCATCGTGTACATCGGAGGCGCGTCGCGACGGCGCGAATAAGCCGATCGCGTTGTTCACCACAAAGACACTTGAGCCGGGCGAAGGGCTCACGGTCGCGGTCGGACTTCCCAAGGGGACGATAGCGGAGCCGACAACGACCGATCGCTTCATCCGATTCATCGAAAAGAACGGGATCATGGCGCTCCCCGCGTTCGTATTCCTTATATTATTGCTCCTTTGGGGACGCTACGGAAAAGATGCGAAAGGCCGCGGGACGATCATCCCCGAGTACGAGGCGCCGGAAGGCATTTCTCCGGTCGCCGCATCCGAGATCGTCTCAGAAAAGATCCTTCCTTCGGATATTTCCGCGCTCATCATACGGCTCGCCGTCGGCGGCTTCGTGCGCATCGTACGCACCGAGCAGACCACATTCAAGCTCTTTACTTCGACCGATTACGAATTGCTCAAACTCAAAAGCGCAGACGATACGCTCTCTTCCGAAGAGAAGCTCTTGCTCGACGGATTATTCGCGGACGGCGGCACGAGCAGGAAAACATCCGAGCTGAAAACGGGGAAGGCCTCACTGAGCAGAACATTCAAAGCGATAAAAAAGGACGTCTCTGCGCGGCTGGTGCGCGACGGGATCTATCGCGCCGACCCTTCGACCATCCGGGCTTCATTCGTCGCCGTCGGCGGGATCGTCATCGGCGGCGCCTGGTTCGTGCTACTGGATACGATCTCGCTCCCGGGGATCGTCGCGGTCATCCTATCGGGTGTCCTGATCATGGCATTCAGCTTCATCATGCCGGCCAAGACCGAAAAGGGGATGCTCTTGTATGAGCAACTGCTCGGGCTCAAAATGTACCTGCAGATCGCCGAGAAGAATCGGCTCGATTTCCATAATGCACCCGAGAAGTCACCCGCGCTCTTCGAAAAGCTGCTGCCGTACGCGATGGTACTCGGCGTCTCGACCGCGTGGGCAAAAGAATTCGAAGGGATCTATACGGAGCCGCCTACATGGTATACGGGAGGCGTCTATCCGGTATTTTCTCCTATGGTCTTTGCCAATGATCTGGATTCGTTTAGCACTGCAGCGGCAGCGATCGTGGCACCAACGAGCGGAGTCGGCGGCTCGGGCGGCGGTGGATTCTCGGGCGGCGGATTTGGCGGCGGTGGAGGCGGAAGTTGGTAAAAGGTATACTGAGGGCATGGCCTCACTCTATACGCAGCAAAGCAGAAATGTCTTACGCACCTGGACCCTCATGGGTGTCTTTTTCATTCTTGTGATCCTTGTTGGATTCATCGCGTCGCAATACTGCGGAGACGCATCAATACTCTATGCGGCGACGGGCATCGCAGTGCTCATGAATATCGGCGCGTACTGGTTCTCCGACAAAGTGGCCATCGCAAGTACGGGAGCATACCCGGCGGACCCGGTGCAATACATCGAGCTGCATCGCATCGTCGAGAATCTCGCTATCACCGCAGGGCTGGCTAAGCCGCGCGTCTACATCATCAACGATCCTGCTCCGAATGCCTTTGCGACCGGGCGCAATGAAAAGCACGCGGTGATCGCGGTCACGACCGGACTTTTGAGCATGATGAGCAAGACAGAGCTCGAGGGCGTGATCGCGCACGAGCTCTCTCACGTGGGCAATCGCGATATTCTCGTGATGACGGTCGCGGTCGTGCTTGTCGGCGTCATATCCATGTTCGCCAATATCGCGATACGCATGAGCTACTTCGGCGGTGACCGGCGCGAGCGCGGCAATAATCCGCTCATTCTCGTCGGATTCATCGCATCGATCATACTGGCACCCATCGCGGCACAGCTCATCCAGCTCGCGATCTCGCGTAAGCGCGAATTCTTGGCTGATGCATCCGGAGCGCTCCTCACGCGCTATCCCGAAGGGCTTGAATCGGCCCTCCAGAAGCTCGGCTCATATGCGGCCCCCATGCAGCGCGCATCGACGACGACCGCGCATCTTTTCATCTCAAATCCTTTCGGCAGTCACGAAGCAGGGCAGTGGTTCACCAAGCTCTTCTCTACGCACCCGCCGATCGCCGCGCGCATTGCAGCACTTGAGGGAATGGATATATAGTATTGGAAGGATCAGATCAGACAGGAGGCCGTCATGGCCGACGAAGTCACAAAACTCTCCGATCATCGGGGCAAACCGATGCGCCGCGCGGTCGATGGCCCGGCAGAAGTAGTGGGTATCTTCGACCCGCAACCGAACGCGGGAGCGACTGTCAGTTCTTCGCATATCGCTAAAGCACAGCTGCCGAACTATCCGACTCACAGCGTCGGTCGAAAGCAGGCCGATCCGGACCCGGAGAAGCCATGTCTCACTCCCGACGAGCGGGCACATGTCGAACGTGTTCGAACATCGATCAGCTCACTGCTCGTGATCGTTCAGCAGCATCAGTTGCAGGTAGAGGGCCTCCAGGCCTCATGCGCGATCCCCCAGTACTCATGCCTCGCGGGAGCAAGTGAGCCATACAAGGAGTTCTGCAATAACGTGGACGGAACATTCAGTCAGGCCCAATCATCGCTGAAGCGGATAAATAGCTCGCTGACCGCGCTCATCGACGACATCCAGGAGGTGCTGAATTGAATCAGGGCGGCCGCACTCATGCGGCCGCCACTCTTTTAATAGCCCTTTTCGTGAAGTATACTCACACCGCAGACGGAGGCGTCGCAACCCAAAGGGTCCCCTTCGGGGTAGTGGTCTACGAATATGCACTTCGTATACATTTTGCAAAGCATCGATAAACAGCATTTCTATATCGGGTGTACGTCAGATATAGAGAAGCGACTTGCGCAGCACAATGCTGGTCACACGATTTCAACCAATCGATATAGGCCCTGGAGAATCGTGCATAAGGAATCGTTTCCGGACAGATCTTCGGCCATGAAGCGGGAGTAGCATCTAAAACATCCAGCAGGATACCTTGAGAAAAGATCGATATTAGAGCAGTATAGAACACACGGAGGCGTCGCATAGTGGTCTAGTGCACACGCTTGGAAAGCGTGCGTGCCGCAAGGCACCGAGAGTTCGAATCTCTCCGCCTCCGCAAAATAAGGAGATCCGCAACTTATTTTGCGGAGCATGCCGTGTACGGCGCGGTTCTTTCAGAGAAAGAACGCGGAGAGATTCGAAGGCCGGAGGCGTTCGGCGCCGAGGCGGGGTCGAGCAACTTTTCAGCAGAAAAGTATGCGTGACTGAATCTCTCCAACGACCTACGAGCTCTTGGCCGAATCTTCACCTTTTCTACAGTCCCAAAAATGGTATGGTGAGATATATGAATACACAACCTAAAAATACAGTTTGTATCTGGTACGAAAAGGACGCCCAGGCCGCCGCGGAATTTTATGCAGCCACGTTCCCCGATAGCAAAGTAGGTGCTATTCAGCACGCACCTTCTGACTTCCCGGGTGGTAAAAAGGGTGACGCGCTGACCGTAGAGTTTACGGTCGTCGGCATACCATGCGTCGCGATAAACGGCGGTTCGGCCTTCAAACAGAGCGAAGCCTTTTCCTTTCAGATAGCGACGGATGATCAAGAGGAGACCGATCGCTACTGGAACGCGATCGTCGAAAATGGCGGCGAAGAAAGCCAGTGCGGCTGGTGCAGAGACAAGTGGGGAGTGTCCTGGCAGATCACGCCGCGGGTCCTGACCGAGGCAATGGCGTCCGGTGGTGACGAAGCAAAACGCGCGTTCGAGGCGATGATGAAAATGAAGAAGATCGATGTTGCGGCCATTGAGGCAGCGCGACGCGGCTAGCAGCGAATCAAACAAATTATGGCAACAATAAATCCCTACATCAATTTCAACGGCAATGCCGAAGAAGCGTTCAATTTTTATAGATCGGTATTTGGAGGAGAATTTACAAGTATCTCCCGTTTCAAAGACCTCCCAAGTCCTGGAATTCACATCTCAGAAAACGAGGCAAATAAAATAATGCATATCGCTTTGCCTATCGGCCCAAACCTTCTGATGGGCAACGACGTACCGGAGATCATGGGCAGAACCAATGAGAACGAAAACAGAAGCAAGATCTCAGTCAGTGCAGATAGCAAAGAAGAAGCTGACCGGATATTCAACGGGCTCTCAGCGGGCGGAAACGTAGAAATGCCGATCGGCGACAGTCCGTGGGGCACCTATTTTGCGATGTTCAGAGACAAATACGGCATCGAATGGATGGTGCAATTTGACGAAAATAATCGGTAAATTTCAGGCTTTACCCGCCAATTGAACTGAGGTAGGGTGATTTCGGACGACAGCTATTTGATTCAACCAGGCATCCAAGGGGGATTCCCATGCCGCTTTTGTCACCGATTCGCGCTGCTGTGCCCACACTAGAGGGTCTTCCACTCTTGGGCCGCGGCAAGGTCCGCGACAGTTATGGTCTCACCGTCGGCAAACGCCTGATCTACTGCACCGACGGCATTAGTATCTTCGACTTCGTTCTCAATGCGGTCGTTCCTCAGAAGGGAACGATCCTGATGGCCATGACCCATTTTTGGCTCATGCATCTTGCGCAGTTCGGAACTCGAACTCATTTCATCGCCGCTGGCGCTGAGATCGACGAGCACATTCCGGAGCATCTTCGGAATAATCCGGCACTGCAAGCGCGCACAATGGTGGTGAGCGACCTCGATATGAACAACGCTGAGTTTATCGGTCGTGTTGCTCTAACGGGATCGGGACTCACCGAGTACTTAAAGCACGGCACCGTCAATGGGTTGCTGCTTCCATCGGGACTGCAGGACGGCGATCTCTTGCCGTACATCCTTGATACCCCGAGCACAAAGGCAGACATCGGACATGACGAGCCGCTTGATGCGATGAAGATGCGTGAGAAGTATCCGCAGCAAACCTTGCTGTTGATCCAGGTCATGCAGATCATCTCCGGCTTCGCCAGAACGAAAGGCATTTTCTTCGCCGACTCTAAGTTCGAAATGGGGCTCGACGGCGCAGGGCGACTTACCCTCGGCGATGAGGTCGGCACACCGGACTCCAGTCGGTTCTGGGATCTGCGCGAATGGGAAGCCAGTAGGCAATTGAGCGTACGGAAAGCGCCGGCGCCGTTCGACAAACAGCATGTTCGCGAATGGGGCAAGAAACTGGGGCTCAACGATACCAAAAAGTTCGATCCCAAAAACCCCGCGGATGTGGAGCGAGTGCATCGGCTCGAAGTGCCGCGTGAGCTGATCGAATCGACCACGGCGCTGTACCGGGCGATCTTCTTCCGCCTCACCGGTATGCGGATCGAAGACTATCTCGACGAGCACCTGGGCATTATCCAGGAATAGGCACATCAATCGGTGCGATCAAAGGGGGCCGCGTTGGCTCCCTTTTTCTTTTATATGCCTCGTGTACTATCTCGTTATGAAAGCAGAGAAGAATTACTGGCTCCTGAAATCAGAAGAAGCGGGATATTCGATCGACGACCTCAAGCGTGACAAAAAGACCGCTTGGACGGGCATACGCAATTACCAATCGCGCAATTTCATGCGCGACAGTATGCAGGTGGGCGACCTCTGCCTTTTCTATCATTCCAACAGCGAGCCGACGGGTGTCGTCGGGGTAGCCAAAGTGGTAAGTAAGTCGTATGCCGATCCGACGCAGTTCGACAGGTCGCACTACTATTTTGACGAAAAATCCAAGAAGGAAGATCCGACCTGGATGCTCGTGGACATCGCATTCGTGAAGAAGCTCAAGCACTGCGTAACACTCGCTGAGATCAAGAACGATCCTGCGCTCGAAGGAATGATGCTTCGCCGCCGTGCCCGGCTCTCGGTACAACCGGTCTCGGAAAAGCACTTCAGATACATCACCGAAGAGCTTTCATAGCAGCTCCATACGCCTTGGTATAATGGCCGTATGCGTACCCGGTACCTTGTACTTCTCCTTATTCCGCTCATGTTGATCGCGTGGGTGCTTTTGGCCATGGTACAGACGAGCAAGCATGACCGGTCGGTCTCTGTTGCGAGCCCCGTTATGGATCCGGCCGTCGCGGAGACGGTAGAAGCGTTCGGTTCGAAGTTGCAGAAGGTCTCTCTCTTGGCACCGGCAGCAGATGTGAAGGCTGCAATGGACCGTGAATATGCGGCATATGTATCACCGCAATTACTCGTTCAATGGGAAGCCGATCCTGAGAATGCGCTCGGCCGCACGACCTCGAGCCCGTGGCCTGATCGCATACAAGTGCACACGGCGGAACCACAGGCAGACGGAACGTATCTTGTGCGCGGTGTCGTCGTAGAAGTGGTCAACGGCTCAAGCGGGAGCACTGATATCGTTGCGACGTACCCCATCACGCTCACGTTGAACAAGGCAGCAAATGCGTGGCTCATCACGAGCGCAGAAAAAGGCGCATACTCCGAGATACCGCATCAGCAGGTCATCCTCGGCGTATACACATGCCTGCCGCATCGCGATCAAAGTGGACCGCAGACAATGGAATGCGCACTCGGACTCAAGGAGGACACACGAGGTGAATACTATTCTATCGATACCGGACTCATGTCGAGCAATACCTGGATGGGACTCCCAACGGGATCACATATTCGCGTTCAAGGTGTGATGGTTCCGACCGATCAGCTCAACAGCACCGCGTGGCAAAAGTACGACATCGTCGGCATCATCAGCGCGACTATGATCGAAGAGATCTAGCGTATATAGAAAAGCGTCAGCGGACCGGCGGATACGGCGGGGAAGAATGAAGTGATACTTGTACGGATGCGGTCTGCGACTGCTTCGTGGAAGGGGCGTTTGGAGCCATAAATATGCCCACCATCACGATAAAAAGGAGTGCTATGGCGAAGGTTCTCATACGAAAATCGTAGCACGAAAAGGGAGGAGTATATGCTACTATGCACTCGATTATGGAACGGAATTTTCGGGCACTTCTCGAGGCACAATGGGACAAACAGAAGTTTCTTTGCATCGGTCTCGACCCGTCGCTCGAGAAGATCCCCCGGTCGATACAGCGCCCGAGTACCCGCGAGACCATCACCGCCTTCAATCGTGCGCTCATCGATGCGACGAAGGATGTCGCGGGCGCATATAAGGTAAATGCTGCGTTCTACGAGGCACACGGCGACGAAGGCTGGGCGGCGCTTCGGGAGACCGTGGAATATGTCCATGAGCAGGCGCTCGATCTCCCCGTCATTCTCGACGCCAAGCGCGCCGATATCGGGTCATCCAACGAGGGCTACGTCATGGGCTCATTCAAGCATATGCGCTCCGACGCCATCACCGTCCAGCCGTACCTCGGCTCGGAAGCGCTTGAGCCGTTTCTCTCGCAAGCGAATAAGGGCATTATCGTCTTGTGCCGCACCTCGAACGAGGGTTCGGGAGAGCTGCAGGACCTTATCGTCGACGGCGAGCCGCTTTTTATCCGCGTCGCGCGTCTGGTGTCCGATAAGTGGAACACGAACAAGAACTGCGCATTGGTGGTGGGGGCAACATATCCCGATGAGCTGCGGCGCGTACGCGCAGTCGTGGGTGACATGCCCATCCTTATCCCGGGAGTAGGTGCTCAGGGAGGCGATCTGGAGAAAACCGTACTTGCCGGCAAGGATGCGCGCGGCAGAGGTTTCATCATATCGAGCTCGCGCGCCATCATCTACGCATCCTCCGGTCCCGACTTCGCGGAGGCGGCTCGTGCCGAAGCGCTCAGGACCGATAGCGCAATCCGCGCGGTACTGTAAAATAATCCCATGAACGAATCAGAGATACTCGATATTTATCAGAAGGTCGGCGGCTTCCGTGCCGGCCACTTCGTATTCGTCTCGGGCCTGCACGCCGATACCTATATCAATAAGAACGCGGTCTATCCATATACCGGCGAGATATCGAAGATCTGCCTCGATATCGCCAACAAGTTCAAGGGTCAAAATATCGATGTCGTGGTCGGTCCATCGACCGGCGGCATCATCCTCTCGCAGTGGGTGGCGCATCATCTCTCACAGATCGAGGGCAAGGACGTGTACAGCGTCTATGCGGACAAGGACGGAGAGGGATTTGTCATCAAACGCGGCTACGAAGACATCGTCAAGAATCACACCGTACTCGTGGTGGAGGACCTGGTCACGACCGGCGGCTCGCTCAAGAAGGTCATTGCCGAAGCGCAGCGCGTGGGCGGCACGGTGGCCGGAGCGGTCGCGGTCGTAAATCGCGGCGGGGTGACCGCAGACATGATAGGCAATCCGCCGACCTTCATCTCACTTCTCAATGTGCATCTTGAACAGTGGCCGCAGGCGGAGTGTGAACTCTGCCAAGCGGACATTCCGGTGAACACCGACGTCGGGCACGGCAAGGAATTTCTCTCCAAGAAGTAGCATTTGAGAAGTACCCAAAATGCTATAATGGACCTATATTAAGGGGTCTAAAAAATCACTATGAATAACAACAATACATGGATCTGGTGGCTTATCGGTGCGATCGTTCTGATTGTCGGCGGCTACTTAGTATGGCAGAACACCTCAAGCGCACCGGCGAATACTACGGATGCTAACGGTGCTGCAATGACAGCGAATACGAATGGCCAGACACCGACCGACGTGAACGACGCGGGACCGGATGCCAATACGGCGGTCGAGGCGACCGTTTCTACCGGCGCAACCGCCACCGGTGCACCGATGTCGGCCACAGTGACCTACAACGGCAAGTCATTCTCGCCCGCGACGGTCACTATCGCCAAGGGCGGCACGGTGACCTTTATGAGCACCGCGGGCAGCATGTGGGTCGCATCCGATCCGCATCCCACGCATACGAGCTACGACGGTACATCGCGCAGCGCGCATTGCGCACCGGGCTATGCAGGGGCAGCTCCCTTCGACCAATGTGCACCGGGCGCTACCTTTTCGATGGTCTTCAATAAGGCCGGCACCTTCGGATATCACAATCATATGGTCGATGCGATCGCCGGAACGATTATCGTCCAGTAGGTCAGGGCCTAATAATAAAAACGGCCGGCTTCCGCCGGCCGTTTTTATTTCATATCTTATGCCGCCTTATTCTTGCGTACCGCTACGTAGATGTCTTCGAGCGCCTTCACGGCGTCACCGGAGGCGATGTTGTTCTGGTGATAGATACCGTCGGTGATATCTCCCGCCGCCCAGATGCGCGGATGCGAGGTGCGCTGGGTCAGCGGATCGACGACGATCTGCTGGGTCTGCGTCAGTGCCACCGTAGTTCCGAGCCAGGCGGAATTCGGAATAAGTCCGATCTCCACGAATATGCCGGTCACGGGAAGCGTCGTTTCCGTATTGGTCTTGAGGTCTTTGTAGGTCAAACCATTCACGAATTTTTCGCCGACCACCGCGGTCGTTTCGGCGTTGGTGATGATGCGCATTTTCGGATTCATCTTTGCGGCAGCGACCGTGATCTCGTCGGCACGAAACTCCTCGGAGCGGTTGATAAGCGATACGGTCTTGCAGTACGCGAGGAGCTGCAGCGCGGTCTCAAAGGCGGCGTTGCCGCCTCCTATTACGACGACATCCTGATCCGCAAAAAGCGGCCCGTCGCATGATGCGCAGTAGGTCAGCCCCTTATGCTCGAATTCATCGGCCCCGAGAGCCGGAAGCTTACGGCGATTCGCGCCCGTTGCGACGAAGAGTGCGAGACCTTCGACGGTCTCGGCATTTGAGAGGGTCACGGAGATCGAACCTTCGTTCGGTGTCACAGCGGTCGCACGCAAAGGCGTGCGGATCTCGAGGTATTCTCCCGCATACGCGTTCACATGGGCTTTAAGCGCTTTGGCGAGTTCAGCTCCGGAAATGCTCGGGGTCCCGATCCAGTTCTGGATATTTTCGGACACATTGCTCTGCCCACCCCATTCCTCGAGCACCATAAGTGTCTTAAGGCGCTTGCGGGCAGCGTAGACGGCCGCCGACGCTCCTGCCGGTCCACCACCCACGATAATAAGGTCGTATATCATAATAGTTTGTATTGAATGCGGTAGATAAGCGGATACGAATTATATCGTATCTCGTGCCGGAGCGGCAGGGGGAAGGCTACTGCGGCTCGCGAGCGAAGACGCAGAAAGATACGGAACGTATCTTATTTGCGGCGAAGGAACGAAGGGAGCGAGCCCCATGTGTCTTCATCGTCGGTATCGATCGGAGTAGATGGCGGGGTCGAAGGGATGGTAGGGCGGTCTATCTTGATGTCTATCTTCGACTCCTTTCCCATCTCCTTCTTCTGGTCCATGCGCTCGAATGCAACGGAAGTATCGATGATCTTTTTCGGTTCAGGGCGTGATTCATTGCGGGATGTGGCGGACACGGGCGGGACATCGCCGTCTTTGCGTGGTGCCGTGCGGCCTGCCGGGAAGAGGTTCGGTCGTGAACTCTCAGGGAATCCCGTCGCGATGACCGTGACGCGTACCTGGCCCTTCTTGAGCGACTCATCAGTAACAGCGCCGAAGATGACCTTGGCCTCCGGATCGATGGCTTCGGTAATGACATTGGCGGCATCCTGTACTTCGAGCATGCCGAGGTCTTCGCCGCCTGCGATCGAGAAGAGTACACCCTTAGCACCTACGATCGATACTTCGAGCAGCGGGGAATTGATAGCGGCGCGTGCTGCCTGCTCTGCACGCTTGTCGCCGATAGCGGTGCCGATACCCATGAGTGCGGATCCGGCGTTGGCCATGATCGAGCGCACGTCGGCGAAGTCGACGTTGATGATACCGGTGGTGGTGATGAGATCTGAAATGCCTTCTACCGCCTGCTTCAAGATATCGTCGCACATTGCGAAGGCGTTCTTGATACCGGTCTCTCGGCTCACGATGGCGAGGAGTTTGTCGTTGGGAATGATGATGAGCGCATCAACTGCTTTGCGCAATTCTGCGAGACCCTGCTCCGCGAGGCGCAAACGCTGCGCACCTTCAAATGCAAATGGGCGAGTGACGACGCCGACGGTGAGCGCACCGAGCTCGCGGGCGATCTTTGCGACGACCGGTGCCGCACCGGTGCCGGTGCCGCCTCCCATGCCGCCGGTGATGAACACCATGTCGGAACCTTTGATGGCATCCTGTATCTCTTCGCGCGTTTCTTCACCTGCCTGTTTTCCAACTTCCGGATTCATGCCGGTGCCGAGTCCGCGGGTAAGGGTCTTACCGATGTGGATCTTTTTCTTTGCTTTTGATTTGTGGAGATCTTGCGCATCGGTGTTGACCGCGATGAATTCCACACCCTCAACTCCGGAATTCACCATGTGATTCACCGCGTTGCCGCCCGATCCGCCGACGCCAATAACTCGAATTCGTGCGAATGACTCTACATCGGGCTTTACTTGCTTAGACATATCTCCGCCATCATAGCACTTTTACTTCTGAGGCAAGATTGACAATGCGTCATTCGAGTAACGCAATAATACTTTATTGTTTTTCGGAAACTTTTTCGCTTACATTATACGTGTGTTAAAAAATCGTAAATAATTCTGATTTTGAGCGCTGGAACGGCAATAGGAGATATAAATGTAACTATTGACGAAATGCGTTCTAGGGTGTATAATAAGGACTGGGAAATTAAGTGGGAACGACGGGGCCAGCGAAGCAAAGAGTCACATGCTGGATGTACCGACTGACGAACCATACTTACGTGGACTGATCATATGCGGCATCATTGTCGTGATACGCATCATCGGAACTCACGTCCACATCATCTTGTAACGAAGAAGCGGTCCTAGTTCGGACCGCTTTTTGTTTTGTATTTTACGGAAGCAGCGACCGTACGCTTGCTTTGAGCGACTCCCACCAGCCTTCGATCACTTCCCCGAATGTATGCGTGCGCTCTGATGCATCTTCTGCATACGCCCAGCGGCACAATCCGTACGCGACGGTCCATGTGGCGTCTACCGTCGATGCCCGCGAAAGCGGACCGATCTGTCCGATCTGCGACGGGAGCTTTAATATCATGCGCGCCACATCCGCGACCGATGTGAGTCCGGACCCGCCGCCGGTGATGACGATGCCTGCCGGCAGAAGTCGTGAGCGGTTGATGCTGCGCAAATGGGTGTTCACCAGTGTGAACATATCTTTCAAGGAGCCTCCGACAATAGCGGCCATTTTGCGCTCGGGAATATCGCTTCCGGTCACGCCGCCGCGCTTGGCGGACTCCGCTTCGGAGAGCGGGAGCTGGAAGGAGAGTGCGATCGTGTTGGTGATGTCTCCGGAGCCCGTCGGGAAGACCTTGATGGATACCGGCGTGTCATTATCAAAAACGATGACCGAAAGGGTCTCGGAGCCGATGTTGGCGAGCACCACTCCTGCCGTTTTCTGAGCCTTGGTGAGGGTCACGAGGCTCGCGGCGAGTGGCGATGCCATAACGCCCTCTACCTCCACTCCTGCCGCCTCGACCGCTTCGATAAGGTCGTCATGGTGCTGGCTGAGCATTGTAATAAGGAGCGTATCAATGGAGAGCTTGGTGCCCTGAAGCCCCTGGGGCTTGCCGAATACTTTCGCGCCATCGACGCGGTATTCCAGCGGGATCGTATGAATGATCGTGCGATTGGTGAGCTTGCCCGCGGAACGCTTCTCGCTTTCGCGCAGTGCACGGTCGATGTCTTTGTCGGTCACGATGCCGCCGGAAACGGTGAGCGTGACGTCGCCCGATGAGCGGAATTCGTCGAGGCCCACACCGCCCATCGCAACGCGCGCGTGCTTGACCGATACTTTGGCTGCGGTGCATGCACGGGAGAGGGCTTCACGGATCGAGCGACCCGCCTCATTTTTGTCGATGATGTAGCCGTGGCGCATGCCGCGCGATGTGGCCGTGCCTGTCCCGATGATGTTCATCGGTAGGTCGGGTCGGGCATTCGGTGCGGCGATGACCACCTTTACGTGGTAGGTGCCGATGTCGATCCCGGTATAAAACGTGCGCATCGCGTCAGTATACCTTGTTCAGTATCAAATTGGAGAACGACTTCGTGGATAATCGTTACTCTAGGCCAAATTTTCGCAGGACCTTCTGTTCCTCGGCTTCCATTTTGTCGCCATGGTCGAGACCTTTGAGGTGAAAGAGACCGTGTACATATAAGAGAGCGATGCGCTGCTTCACAGATACGCCCATTTGCTTCGCCTCCCGCTCAGCCTTTCTAATATTGAGAAATATCTCACCTTCGCCGGGGAAGAGCGGAAAGGAGAGCACGTTGGGGAAATAGCTCTTCTTGCGGTGTTCAATATTGATGCGCTGCGCAAGCTTGTCGCCACAGATCACGAGCGAAAGATCATACTCTTTGCCGAGCACGGCTTGAGCAATTTCACCAAAAGGAAAACGCGGCAGTGAGCCGCGAATTGTTTTCCTTATGTCGGTAGACACGGCAGTTGTGTTTTTAGCGGGCGATAGGAGTGGATTCACCGAAACGGGCCGGAGAAGTAGCAGCTGCCTGCTTGTTTGCCTCTGCCTGCGAGGTGTTGCCGTCGCGATTCTGGAAGCCGCGGCGAAGTGGAGTTTCAGGAGCCTTGCCTTCCTTTACGAGCTGTTTGAAATCAGCGCGGCGCTTGATGAGCTTGAGTGCGCGCTTCTTCTGAACGGTCTTAGACTTCGTGCGCTCGTAGTAGCGGGTCTTGCGGGCGTTCTTGACGAGTCCGGTGCCCTGGACGCGGCGGGAGAATTTGCGAATAACCGAGAGAGTGCTCTCGGAGCCGGATTTTGATACTTCTGCGTTAATCGACATGTCGGCAAAAGATATCACGAGTAGGTATAAAAGGCAATGGCTACTGAAGGAGCAAGTTGACAGATACCCGGATACGAGGCATTGTAGTGGCCGGCAACAGAGAGGAACAGCCATGAAAAACGTTCGTTATAGCGGACCGCTTCAGCAGCATAATTCCACTATCATCGAGCTCGGATCACCATTCGTCGTGCCCTGGATCATCGCCGCGGATGCGATTCGTGTAGCGGGATTTGGTGGTGCGCAAAAGGCGCTCGAATTCGGATGTGGCGAGGGTCATGCATCGATTGAACTGCTAAGCCGCACGGAGATCGATCTGGACTTGCTCGACATCAACCCGAAGATGATCTCGGTAGCGAGGCGTCGCTTGCGTCGCTTTAAAGCGCGAACTACATTCATTACGCAAGACGTTCATACGTTCTTGTCGATGCATGCGAACTACAGTGTCATGTTCTCGTCGTTCGTCTTGCATAATTTTCCACGGGTCGAACGCCCAGGACTGCTCATCGAATGTCGGAAGGCAATGCAACGCGATGGCTTGTTTATTCTTGACGACTGCATACCTCCCGATCGCGGCGATAAGGCCTGCTACGCACGGCAAATTGAGCGGTATCAGTGCCTACCGTTCGATATTCGCGATCCGCTGATTAGGCATGTTGAGCAGGACGCAACACCCGAGTACCGTATGCCAGAACATCAGATCCTCGAGGACCTTGAGAAAGCGGGCTTCAAAAGTATTGAGGTCTTGGACCGGATCGAACGCGAGGCACTAATCGTTGCGCGCGCGTAAGTACCGCAGCATATATAGCGAAAGAGCCCGGCATCACTGCCGGGCTCTCTGTTTTTTAATGTTGCCTCAAGCGGTCGTGCGGGTCTTCCAGGTGCCCACGTGGTGACGTTTGAGGTAGCTCGGCAGGTCCGCCACCGGAATGGCCTCCTGGGAATTGGTCGAGACCTCGCGGACCAGGATGGTGTTCTCCATAGCCTCTTTGTATCCCATGATGAGAATGTACGGCACTGCGAGCTGTTTGGCCTTGGCCATCTGCTCTCCGATGCGCTCGTGCAAGAGCGACTGGTGCACCGGAATGGATTCGCGACGCAGCATTTCAAGGACGACGAGCGCGCGTCGGCGCGCCTCACCGCCGAGGTGCGCAAAATACATCGCCGGAAGTCCCTGAATCGAGCGGTCTACCTTGGTGCGTCCGCGCACCTCGCAGTTGATCGATATCACGGCTGCGGATGACGGGCCGCCGCTGAATCGGGAGACGAGCGGATCATAGCGCCCGCCGAACGCGATCGCGGTGCGTCCGCCGGTCTCTTCGTCGGGGACCGAGATCTCATAGAGCGAGTGTGCCCAGCAGTCGCGCGAACCCAAGACGCTCGGCGTGAGCTCGTATGCGAGTCCGTAGACTTCGAGATACTCGAGCAACTCCCAGAATTTGCGACGCTCTTCTTCGGTCAGGTATTCCATCGCCTGCGGAGCACGCGGTGCCGCCGGATGCCCGCGCTCGATGAGCTGCACGAGTGTCCCGAGCGGGTCAATAGCTGCGCGCGGACGCAAGGTGGGAGAGATGGATTCGATATGTTTGCGGAGGTAGGCGGATACGTCGCGCACGAAACGATTGGAAGATTCATGAGAGCCGATATTGTTGATCGCGAGGTGCCGGTCGGTCATGCCGGATTCTTCGATGATCGCATTGGCAACCACGAGCAAGAGGGCCTCGGCCACCGCCGATGCAGTGCCGACGACATGCAGCTCGAGCGTGGTCGCCGGGTTGCCGGTACTTTGAGGAACGAGACGATAGGCGAGCACTCCACCCGCTTCGGCAAGTCCGCGGGTGACGGCGGCGCACTTTCGGGCGGAAGAAGTGAGTGCGCGCTCATCGCGGCGTGCGTAGGTGATCTCAGTTTCCGGGATCGCTTTTGCGGCGCGGCGCTTTTCGCTCTCGATCGCGTTCATGCGGCCCGTTTTCATGTTCTCGAGCTGGGAGAATCCGTAATACTCCGCTATCGCGATCGCCGAGGAGAGAAAGTCGGCAGTGTTCGCATGTTTCGTGTCTTTGAGACGGATCATGATTCGTTGAATGAACAAATAAGGTGCGCGGCCTGCTCTATTAATATCGTGCTTCTCCCGGAAGCACGCCTAATTTAGTAAACGGAAAGAGGCGAATGAAAACGCGGCCGACGATGTCGGAGCGCGGGAGGGTTCCCCAGAGACGCGAGTCGGCCGAGACCTTTCTGTTGTCTCCGAGCACGAAGAATTCATCGGCGCCAAGGGTAACGCGCAGATTCGAGGCCCCGCCGAGGTCAGCCGGGTCGAGATAGGGCTCGGAAAGCGTAAAACCGTCGGGGTGCGCACTATTTACGATGCTCACCGCGTTGCCGGAGACGACCACCGTCTCCCCCGGGAGGCCAATGACGCGCTTGATCAGCGCCCGTGAAGTGTCCTGGGGCAGATCAAAGACGATAACGTCGCCGCGCTGGGGAGATTCGAAGTCATATGAGAGCCTATCGACGATAAGATAGTGCAAATTGAAGAATGTCGGCTCCATCGATGAGCCCGAAACGATGTAGGGGGCAGCAACGAAGAAGCGGATGACAAGCGCGAGACCGATCGCGAGTATTGTGTATGCAACGAGTGAACGCTGCGAGGAGGTTCTCGTATCCGATGATGCACTTTCCATCACTGGATCTTCCATGTACGAACATAGTACTCCCGAATCGGCATTGACACCAAATGTTTGTAATGTTGCATCGCAAACTTCATACGATTTTCGTCAAAAATAATTTCATGTAAAAAAAATTACTGAAAATAATTTATTTATTTCACTATTGTCAAGAAATGTAATACAAACTCGCATCGCTATACACGATTCTTCGCGCGCGTTACTATATACGCACAATCTATGGCATGGATCATCGTCGGTCTGGGAAATCCCGGAGAAGAATACGAGAATACGCGGCATAATACCGGGCGCATGGCGCTTGCTGCCTATGCCAAGAAGGCGAATTTGGTCTGGAAAGAGGATAAAAAGGCAAAACTGCACTCCACGGGCGCATCGGTCGGCAAAAATCTCCTCGCACTCGTCCTTCCCGACACGTTTATGAACAAATCAGGCGCTGCCGTTGCGAAATTCGTGAAATCCGCCAAGGCCGCAGAGAAAATGGTGGTGGTATATGACGATCTGGACCTGCCGCTGGGCAAGATCAAGCTCTCGTTCGATCGCGGAAGCGGCGGGCACAAGGGAATAGAATCTATTGAGAAGCAGGTAAAGACCCGCAAGTTCACCCGTATCCGCATCGGCGTCTCTCCGGAGACGCCGGGAGGCAAATTGAAGAAGCCGCAGGGAGAAGATAAGGTGGTGGACTTCATATTGGCACCGTTCAAGCCCGCGGAAATGGATGAACTCAAGAAGGTATTTAAAAAAGTAGGGGAGATCGTGGAGACCATCGTGACCGAGGGGCACGTCATAGCGATGAATCGATTCAACTAGCTCCATAATAAGAATACTATCGCATTCTTATTATGTGTTGACCGCATCATGAAGGTGTGTTTATATGTTGACGGCAATGTTGCCGATAGGGAGGGATCAAATGCCGGAGACGGCCGCAAACTGCTTCGAGCGCTTGCGACTGGCGGCACTCGAAGAACAGAACAAGCTGGAGATCGGGCGATGGGCGAACGCCGCGATCCTGAAGGGGATCCTGGCGGCGGAGTGCGGAAAGTTGAAAACGCATTGCGCAGGCCTTGATATTCCCGACGAACAAGTAGCCTTCGTAGAAGGCGAAGTCGCGAAGCTCGAGCATATCCTTTGGCAAGGCGGTCGCGACAAAGCGGTTGATGACCTGGTCAAGGTCATTCGCGGCTTCAGTGATCCGTCGACAATGAAACAAGCAGCGGAGTAAGCCACATGAACCCAAACCAAAAAGTCCGGACGCGAATGTCCGGACTTTCTGTTTTGGATATCTGGTCGTTATACGACCGGCTTGAGGGTCATGCGGCGGTCCTTCGGTTCGAAGAAGGTAATGGTGAACGGATACACCTTGCCGAGTTCGAGCTTCGCGCGAAGTTCGTCTTCGCTCGCGTATTCGGATACGTGTACCAATCCTGCAACTCCTTCCTCGATCGAGGCAAGTGCGCCGTGCTTGTTGTACTTGATGACAACGGCCTCCACCTGCTGATCCTTTTTGTATTTTGCTCCGGCTGCCTTCCATGGGTCGTCGAGGAGCGCCTTGATCGATAGCGATACTTTGCCCTCCTTGATCTCGATGACCTTCACTTTGACCGGCTCGCCTACCTTGTAGCGGGCCTTCGGGTTCTCCACGAGCGCCCAATCCATTTCTGAAATATGAACGAGTCCTTCGAGTCCGTCCTCGATCTTCACGAAGACACCGAACTCGGTGGCACCGGTGACAACGCCGTCGACGGTGTCGCCGACCTTGTACTTCTCTACGAGCGATGCGCGCTCGGTCGAGCCGGCGCCCTTTTCTGAGAAGATGAGCTTCTGTTCCTTCGGTGAGGCGGTGATGACCATCACTTCGAGCTTGGTGCCGATCATCTTCTTCAATTCAACGAAGATCTTGTCCTTATCTCCATCCGGTACGCGCGGGTAGTGCGCAGGTGAGAGCTGGGATGCCGGAAGGAATCCTGAGAGGCCGTTCCAGTTGATGATAAGACCGCCCTTGTTGGCATCGGTGATAGCGAGTTCGAAAACGGTCTTCTTCTGTGATGCGATCTCCGCTTCGTTCCAGATGAGCGCCTGGCGAGCTTCGCGGAGGCTCAATTCGATGTAGCCTTCTGCGTTATCGGTCCCGACCACCTTCGCGGTGACGAGGTCTCCGATGTGGACATTCTTAAGGGTCTCACGGGCCGAAAGGTATTCGCGGCCGTAGATAATACCCGTACCGAACGGGTGCAGGTCGACGAAGACACGGGCGCGGCCGACGGCCACCACCGGTCCTTCAACGACATCGTCTATAGCAGGGGATTTCGGTGCGGCGAGGAGCATCTCGGCCATCGGGCCGCCCTTCACTTCCACAACCTCCACATCTGCATCCTCAACAACCACTTCTTCTTTGGTTTTAGCCATGATTTAGGTCGAACGGTGCTCTTCTACTTACGCTACTGGGTCAGTCGGTAGAAGGGTATAAACCGGACGAATAATTAATAATAGGTCCTAAATTGCCCCAACGGGCGCTTCGCTCAATATATATGAGTGAGTGGGCCTTCGCAAGGAAGGCCTTCATAAAAAGAAGCCCCGGCTTTCACCGGGGCGCTACAGTCTGCCGACATCTATTTGTTCAGGATGCTCTCGGTGTCATAGAGCCACGGGACACGATACTTCGACTCGAGCGGCTTCACGACCTGCGGCGCAAAGGGCAAGCTCTTGGCATCCGGGTCCGGCTCTTCCGGATGCTCGAGCTCAGAGTCCGAGACGGGTGACGCCTCGGAGCCGTTGGAGAGCGGTTCGTGCTTCGGCAACGGAGTCTTATCCCAGGCGAGTCCACAGATGTGTGCGGCAGCCGAGTAGGTCATCGGAGCAGCTACATCGAATCGGTCGTCGACTTCCACGGTGCATCTTCCCACCGTGATATTCCTTGCATGAGCGCCCACGCTCATGAGCAGCATGATCGTAACAAGCACAACGCATTTTCGCGTCATGGCACATCCCCAGCACTGAGATAGCCCGCACCATTCCTTCATCTTGGGCATCGACGAAGGTACTCCAAGTACGCTACTCCCGTGCCAGATGTTTGTCGAGGATGTGCGGTGCCCAACAAAAAAGGTCCCGCGCGCGATGCGAGGGACCTTTCGCTCCCATGACGCTCAGTCAGGTAGCAGGTTGGCGGTGAGTGCCGGTTCGCTGTGCCGCACGGTGACCATGTCGACGAACAGCGGCAAGGGAAAGGGCGAGAAGCGCTCGGTATTTTCGCACGGGATGACCTTCCCGACGAAGATGTTGCCGCATCCCTCGTATGCGGGAATGCCGCGCACGATGATGGATGACGAGCGAATGCTGTCGGAAAGGTTCGCGTCGATCGGAACGGCCCGCTCCGCGTGATACCGGAACGAGTTCTTCGTGAACATTGCAAGCCACGTGTATGCGGTCTGCATCACATATTCGCGTTCGGCATCGCGGGTGGATCGGCGTGGCTGCTCAACTTGAGTGGCTCCGGCAGGCGGTGAGTAAGTTCCCATGAATAGAACCGCAACGACGATCGACACATACCTGCGCATTTTTTGCCTCTTTTTTAAACGGGTTGCCCCTAACGCACCTCCTCGTCCCTACGCAGAACGACCTTGGGCGGAGATGTAGATACTACGCTACGCCCGCTTCGGGAAACGTCAAAGGGTACGGGTGCGTATAAAAAACCCCGGGCGCATAACGCCCGGGGCCGTATTCA
Source organism: Candidatus Kaiserbacteria bacterium (assembly GCA_028286865.1). GTDB lineage: Bacteria > Patescibacteriota > Minisyncoccia > Phycocordibacterales > UBA2100 > UBA10103. The sequence continues at coordinate 1,205 of JAQBQU010000006.1, read as the reverse complement.
AATTTCTCCTGTCGATGAAAGAGCGGCTACTTACCGGTGCCGGCGGTCGCGGTATTTTTCGATCGCGAGACGTGCCAGACTGCACCGATGTTTTCCGACAATACGTGCGCTGATGTGCAAATTCATCGCAGGTCCTCCTGTGTCACCAATTGGGTGACGAGCATACGAAGCCACTGCGGCTCCGATATCTGGAGAGTACGTATATATAGAGAATGGTCAAGGGTATAAAAAATAATGACCCCGGAGCGAAAAGCTCCAGGGCCACTTCGATACGACACGTGGCATGATTTAAATCAGAGGCCAGTGCGGCGCTTCTTCGAATTCTACGACAGACCGGTCGCCGCCTGCTTCGCCAGCTGATGACCGCCGGTGCTCTTCTGCGCCGATGCCGAGATGTCGCCGGCGCCGAAAGCCGAGGTAGTCAGAGTCGCAGTGGATCCGCGGGGAAGGCCGAGATGCGCGTGCTTCATGGTTCTCTCCATTGTGCGATCCGAGCCCTAGCGGCGCGGATGGCTGCCTGCTGTCCCATTACTGGGATCAGTACATACAGCGTACGCCTCATGAAGAAGTGGTCAAGCGAGTTTAAAAAATCTGGGGATAAGTCTAATTTCTTACATAGATAGACTAAAAAAGTACCCGGCGCAACATGCAGCCGGGTAAGTCGCCAGGGGAAACTCAGTCACATGTCGATTCGTTCGCGATCGTCATTGTCCACGATCGGCAGTTCGAGCTGAAGTGGTTCGCCTGGAATATTGATACTGCTCATCATCGTTGAGGCCGGGGCGGTCTCAGCGGACTTGGGCGGGTCGATGTGCGCAACGTTGGTCGTATCGGGTCCGGCTGGCATGAGGCACCTCGTAAGAACGAAGTCACGACCTCAAACGGTCATGGCCTGCATGAATCCTTGCACCGTGAAGCAAACTGTCAATCTGGTATACTGCGCGACATATGATTTTGACATTCCACGAGGGCGCATCTATCAGAGCTTCCGCGGGCGACACTACTATTGTATTCGGTCCGGTCTCTAAAAGTTCCAAAAAATATAAGCCGGTGAATTTCGGCGCGGATATCGCGTTCGTTCCGCTCATGCATCCCGATATGAACGGCTCCGACGAGGCAGCACGCGGTGAGAAAAAGGCATTTGAGGTATTCGGTCCTGGTGAATACGAGGTGAAAGAGATCGTTGCCTCCGGATTCCCGGCAGG
>JAQBQU010000016.1 GCA_028286865.1 Candidatus Kaiserbacteria bacterium | reverse complement strand
ACCACCGCGCTCGGCGGTATTTGTTCCCCGCAATTCTCCTGCACCAACAACGTCATGTACTACCAGACGACCTCGTGCACCACTCAGGTGTACCAGACATGCACCAACGGCTGCAACGGCAACAGTTGCGCCAATATCGCAACCACGCCTGCCACATCGACCCTCGTGACCAATCCATCGACGTCTACGACGCATACCAGTACGACCGAGGAACTCCTGAACGCATTTGCCAATCCGGTCTCATTCACGGCGAGCAACTCCGCGACCGCCACTCCGATCTCGGTCGTCCTTAACAGCAATACCTCGGACATTACAGGCATCTCTGCGGCGAGCGCATCGACCTCGATAAATCCGGGCACCATCGCGTCTATCCAGCCGCTCACCTCGCAGCAGACCTTTACCTCGACCGACCTAAGCTATACCGGCCCTTCTACGTACAGTTCGCCATCCACCAACGGGGTCATGAAGCTCCTTTCGGACCTCGCGGCAGCATTGACCTGGGCAATACACTTTCTGAGTCCGTCCTCAGCTACCAAATAGCTGCCGAGAAGGGCGATTTGGCTTTGATTATAGGCCGTATCGTGGTATAGTTTTGCCACAAATGGGATTCACGAAATACACATCGCAGGTAGAAAAGGAGCGCGTTCGAATGAACGAGGGTATCCGCGCTAAGGAGGTCCGCGTGCTCGGCCCCGAAGGAGAGAACTTCGGCGTCCTCTCTTCACGTGATGCTTTGGCAAAAGCCCAGGAATTGGGCCTCGACCTCATCGAGATCTCTCCGAATGCCAATCCCCCGGTCGCCAAGATCACCGACTACGGAAAGTACAAGTACGAGCAAAAAAAGAAGGACAAGGATATCAAGGCCAAGGCCCACGTGACCGAGACCAAAGAGGCCCAGGTGAAGATCGGAACCAGTCAGAACGACATGAATATCAAGGCCTCGAAGATCGCTTCGTGGCTACGCGAGAACCACCGGGTCAAGATCGACCTCTTTCTCTGGGGACGATACAAGTACATGGAATTCGAGTTCCTGAAGGACCGGCTTGAGCGTTTTCTTGCAATAATCCCTGAATCGTATAAAATCGCAGACGAGATCAGGAAAAGCCCTAAGGGCCTCTCGGTCGTCCTTGAGCGGGATCTGTCTGCCGCCAAGAAGCCCCCAAAGCCCAAGGCTACGGCCCCCGGATCGAAAGATCAGGGTACAATGCCTGAAAGTCAGCCAGAAGCCCCAACCGAATAAACACCATGAAAACAAACAAATCATTCACCAAGCGCTTGCGCGTAACCAAAAGCGGCAAGATCATTTCCCGCGCGCCGGGCCAGAACCATTTCAACGCAAAGCGCTCGGGTTCCAACGTTATGCGTCATCGCCGCCCAGGGTCCGTCGAAATGACAGCAAAAGACCGCAGCCGTTACCTCTCTAACGCATAATATATGGCACGAGTAAAACGAGGAACGATGAAGAACAAGCGCCGCAAGAATATCTTGGCGCAGACCAAAGGCTACCGATTCGGCCGCTCTACCAAAGAGCGCGTTGCTAAAGAAGCGATCCATCATGCAGGCGCACACGCATTCCGCGATCGAAGAAAGAAGAAGCGTGATTACCGCACGCTCTGGGCGCTCCGCATCAATGCGGCAGCTCGCACGGAAGGCTTCACCTACTCAACGCTCATCGGAGCAATGAAGAAGGCAGGCATCACCGTCGACCGCAAGGTCCTGGCGACCCTCGCAAAGGACTACCCGGAAGCATTCACCCGCTTCACCGCGACACTCAAGTAAATATCAAAAGAAAAGCTCCGGCCCACAAGCCGGAGCTTTTCTTTTGGGCGCTACTCATTGAGCGACCGACAATACATTCACTCGAACGGCATATACCGACCCGCCTTGAATAAAGGTATACGCAACGATCTCTGCACCCGGCTTTATATCGGAAGCGGCGATCTTTGTCTCCTTAAACGGTGACGGCGCCACAAGCGTTTGGAGCAATAATTTATTTTTCTCGGGATCTTTGGCAAGCTCATTTGAAGAAAGCCTGAATGCCTCCATATCAGCGGCCTGCTGTTGAGAATCCTTGAGCGCGCCGAATTGCACAATAACGGTCGATGGATCGATCGATAACGCTCTGGTCGAAGACGCATTCCCTATTACGATATGGGACGAGTCGGCGGACATAACGGTACCTGATATCGGCATCATGATCGTCGACGGAGGTACAGCTGATACCGCTTGTGTAGCCACTCCTCCCGGATGTGCTGGCTGCATGACACTTTGCGCTGCGTTATTTGAAAGTTTGCGGATGGTATATACCTGCGCGATCGCGAGCACAATGACTGCTGCGATGAGAAAGCTTATGAGAATGTTGGTACGAGAGCGCATATTATTGAGTGATCCATTGACAGAGAACCTGATTATACTGGGCGTCGACAGCCGCGTGACCTCTCGTGTATCCGTCATTTGGATCCGAGACAGGAATTTGTGTATTTTCCTGATACGTCCCCACCACAATAGATCCTGACGGACACATGTCTAGGTATCCCTGACGCCCCGTCCAATTCGGATCGCTAATACCGTTCCATGCATACGCTGCGACCCAGAACTGACCCCCGAGCCTGCCCGGGAGATTACTCAAGACCGTGGAGAGCCATTGACCCTTCCACGGCATGTAGAGATCGCCATTGGTTCCAAGAACGGCACTGCCTACACTCACATTGCCGGTGGTTACGACTGGGCCCTGCGCATAGAGTGCGTATGAGGTGCCATAGGTCCAAATTCCATAGGCGCCGGAAGGTGCTCCCGCGCCGTAGTTGAACATGCCGGCCCACACTCCCGCACCGTTTGAGTCTGATTCCAATCTTCCTGCAGGATTCATAGTTCCGATGCCCACGTTACTGCCATTGCTATTAAGAACCAGCGGACTCGCTTCGATCTGCAGCTTTCTATAGCCGCCTTGATATGCGCTGATATTGGCCCACGCGGGTGTTGCTCCTGAAGCCGAGGTCCACCCCATGACCAGCCGACCATCTGCATCACTACCCGTCCCTTCTCCCACGGAGATTGCTTTGTTACCGCTGGTCACCGTCAGTGCGTACGTCGGACTCGCCGTCCCCACCCCCACATTCCCGGTGTTGTAATAAATGTTTGATCCGGAGGTGGTCCACTGCCCGCCATTACCCACCAGCGTATTCACCGTACTCTGAATGCTCGCCCACGTACCGCCCGAGTTCTTGAACTCAAGGGTGCCGGCATTGTCGCGGATACCGTATCCCGCAGCGTCCCAGGTCGCACCGAAATTGAGGTAGCGGACGGTGTTGGGAGTGTTTGCTGCGCCGGAGATGATGAGGTGATTGAGGATGGACATCGAGTCGAGTCCGATCCATCCGTGCTTGAGCTGGTCGGCGGTACTGACGTTCAGCGGGGCCGCGACGTTGCCGCTTGGCGGTGAGGCGGTGGGGCCGGTCCAGGCGGAGGCGGAGGTCGCAACGCTCCCGATTAAGCCAGCGATGAGGAGTGAAAATATCTTCTTAGATAATTCTTTCTTCACTAGGCAATTATACATCTCGTTTTCTGACAAATTCGCTCTCATGGGGAGAAGGAGTGACCGCGGTATTTCCATCTCAAGCAGCTCAGTTAGTGCCGGCAGACATCACAATTATTTTGAATGCATGCGCTTCGCCGCCGACGATCGTGTAATAGACGGAAGCGATACTCCCGGCCGTGATCTGCGACGCATGAATACTCGTCTCGACATGGGATGATGGTGCGATCAAAGACTGAAGCGCAGCTCTGTTCTTCGACAGATCCTCTGCTAATTTCATCGATGACGCACGAAAGGCTTCCATATCATCGGCATATTGAGCGGAATCTTTCAGTTTCCCTTGCATTACGATAGTCGTGGAGGAGTCTATTGATATGGTTTTGGTGACAATACCGGCGCTGAGAATAAACTGCGAATCGTTGTTGGCTGTAATGGTACCTACAATTGTCGCCAATATATTCGAGGGAGCGATCGGGCCCGCCACAGTGCTCGAGCCAGTTATAGGGCTCGTAGTGACTCCTGTCGGAAATTGCCCGATGCCGGCTACCGAAGCGACGTGTCGCAATTGGGCATTGTCGTGCACGAGATAGGCTTCGCCGAGCGCGAGTAGGACAACGGCAGCAATCAATATCTGAATAATTGGTTCGCTTTTCATATTATTGGCTGATCCATTGGCACAATACGTTTGTGTATGGAGTTATATGCATTTCAGGCTCTCCGCCAAAATAATAGCTGAGCCACAGATTGGTCCCGACCATGATAGATCCTGAAGGACAGGCGTTGTACCCGCCCTCGACTTGACCCACCCAGAACTGACCGCCCAGCCGTCCGGGAAGATTGTCCACAATGGTGGAGAGCCACTGTCCTCGCCACGCAAGATATGAATCACCATTGGATGCATAGTATGTTGATCCTCTCCCCCATGTGTCGTACTTGAGCAATCCTTCGGCACCATAGCCTCCTACAGAAGCCACGTTGAAATTGCTCGGATTCCAGACATAGTAATTGGCGCCGTCATTGGATCCCCAGAGCCATGACGGCTGGCCGCTTTGGCCATTCCAGTTGAAGGGTTTGCCCGAGACGCCCGACCACGGGACAGCACCTGCCGAGTTCGCGTAGTTAACATTGAAATTGCTTGGGTTCCACACATAATAATCAACTCCGTCATTGGATCCCCAGAGCCATGACGGCTGGCCGGTCTGTCCTGCCCAATTGAAGGGCTTGCCGGTGATATTCGTCCAGTCCGGAGTGCTACCACCACATCCCTCGTCCGCGCAGTAGTTGTAGATGGTCGACTGCAGCGATGTCCATGAGCCGCCGGAGTTTTTAAATTCCAAAGTACCCGCATTGTCACGGATACCATATCCTGCTGCGTCCCAGGTAGATCCGAAGTTGAGGTAGCGGACGGTGTTCGGACTGTTCACGGCACCGGAGATGATCATATGATCGAAGATCGAGAGCGAATCGAGTCCGATCCATCCGTGCTTGAGCTGGTCGGCGGTGCTGACGTTGAGGGGAGCTGACACGTTGGCACTCGGCGGTGAGGCGGTGGGGCCGGTCCAGGCGGAGGCGGAGCCACTCAGTAGCAGCCCGGCAAGAAGTGTGACCGAGAGAACGAGTGAGCGAGAGGTATTCACGTCCCTATTGTGACATGCCCGCGAGAAAGGTCAGGGATGATGTGGGGAAATCTCTCACTCACCATCACTGCTCCTGAAACACCGGAATAACATTCACCGTCGCACTCTCATTGATATGTGACGCATCGAGTCCGGTACAGCGCAGCGTGAACGTGGTCTGCTGGGTGATAGCGGCGGTGGCCTTCCCTGCCGAGCCGGAGGATGCGCCGGTCCATGAGTCGCCGTTGCTTCCGGTCGTGGTGCATGAGGATACGTTTGAGATGTTCCAGTAGATGCGAGCGGTAGCACCGGGAGAGAGGAGCTGGGGCTTTGCGATGATATGTCCGGTGGAGTTGAAGACGACACCGTTGTATGTGGAGGTACCGCTCGTGAAGGTTGGTGGCGGCGTCACACATGTAGGAGTCCCGGGAGAGCAGTACTGCGGAGATACGCAGGATGCGACGGTGGAGGTGGAGCAGCTTCCGTTGGTGTATGTCACATTGTTGCCCGAGCAGGAGTACAGCGGTGCGCACGTGCAGGAGCTGTATTGATATGAGGAGCTTCCGGAGAGTGTGCCATTGGTGCACGTTCTTGTTTGAGATATGGCTGAGCAGACCTGGCCGGTCGGAGACGTTTGGGAGCTGTAGAAGGTGTGAGATTCGCCGCTTTGCATAGTGACGCCGTTGAGTGTGCAGGGAGCATTTGCAGTAACGGTGACCGAAACACTCTGTCCGTATGTATTCCATGAATTATACGCCGACGTGATCGCATACGGTTTGAAAACATATGTTCCGGCAGTCGATGGTGTGAACGTGTAGTTGTACTGGGTATCGGGGGACGTGCCGTATGCGACACCGACCGCTCGCAGATTCACTTCCGCGCTTCCGGGCGGTACTTCATTGAATGCAGTGTCTTGCATCGAATCCCCCGCCCCGGCTGCATATGTCGAGTGAATGACAGTCGTTTGTCCGGTGTTGATCGAAGTGGAATCGGCAGAGATGGTGAGGGTGGGTTGCGGAGGGGTCACGGTGAAGGTATACGCGTGCCAGCCGTCGGAGCCGCCTGAACCTTGTGCGTAGCAGGAGTAATCGGTGGAAGCGGTACGGGCGACTTGGAATGAGCTACCGGGTCCGGTGAGATATCCCACATTATTTATATAGGTCCACGAATCTGCATTGCTCGAAGACCACGAGAGCGTCGCCGTTCCACTCGATGAATAGGAAGCGGGATTCGGAGATACGGAGACGACGCAGGAGGCGGGGGGCAGGTCGGTCCAATATACATATACGGCGCCGGAGGCTCCATCACCACCTCTAGTAGGATCGCCATAATAGGTTGGGCTACCGGCTCCACCGCTACCAACTACGATCGTAACGGCAGGAGGAAGTGCTCCGGATGAATAGGTCTTTTGGGAAAATCCACCGCCACCGCCACCGCCACCATATATAACAAATCCACCTTGCGCGGGCGACGCACCGCTTCCTCCGCCTCCCGGAGCGCCTCCCGGAGCGCCCTGCGCACCTCTGCCTCCAAAAGCGCCACCGCTGCCGCCATACGGACTCGCGCCGCCACTACTGGCGGGCCCATCCTGACCGTTGTCTCCAGCAATGTTTATGTCACCACCTGATGCGCCGCCGCCCGGCCCTCCCGGCTCAAACTGCGCACATGGCATACATGAGATATATCCGACAACACCGTGGGGACCGACACCTCCGTATCCGACGACTGAATCGAATGCCGAATACGTTCCTGATTGCGCGTCATTCCAATACGACCCGCCTCCTCCTCCGCCCCATACTTGAACGGTAAGCGTACCGTATGCAGGCACGGTAAAACCATACGATCCGGGCGTTGTGTAGTAAGCAGCGCCTGCGAATACGAACTGCGGGACGATCAGAAGCAGGAGGACAAGTAGAGTCTTTTTCATTGGATAACGATCATGCCTGTCATGGCAGTATCACGGTTATTCTGATATCCCCACGTGCCTGCAGTGTCGAAAGTGAATTCCCAGAATCCTCCGGGCGCGATGACGCGGCACGAATCGAAGGCACTTTGCCCGCATTCATCGACGGTCTTTCCGGGATATACCGAGCCCGATGCCCCGGTCGCGGCGACCCAGAGATCTGCTTTTGAACTATTCGTGAATCGGACCGTGTCGCCTTTCTTGACCGAAAGCTTCCCGGGGGCAAATCCCCCATCGGTATACGAAACAAGCTCCTGAAATCCGGTACTCGCTTTCAATTGCGCTGCCTCTGTGGCGCTCGGGCCCGTCGGCACCGGGAGATCGATGCTCTTTGTATTGAATCTGGCCCTTATTTTTTGGGACGGGTGACCGAAGAGGTAGATCGCGGCGATGAGAATAAGTATCGCGACGATGCCAAGCAATAGTTCTTGTCGATGTGTCATTCGTATATTCTAGCGCACAGGAAACGCTGTTCTGCGTTTTTTTGAAAAACCTGTGACTATGGTTCGTCGGCGCAATTTGCATAACTCGGTTGTTTATAGAGCGTATCTTTCGTCATCCTAAATATAATTGACAAATCACTCAATAGATGTTATTATTCAGATTGAACAATCTCTCACAGGAGTCCACGAGCATGTCGGAAAAAACACTGATCCTTATCGCCGGAGGCGAGCAGGATAAGATCGTTTCAAGTCTCGGCCTGACGCAACGACTGATCGGGGGGACGATGTTTATAGGCCCCTACTCGGGCAAAGAACTGCCTCCGATCGAACAGAAGCTCAGGGACGCGGCAGCAAAGGACGTTCTTGGGCTCACCGCCTATTTCATCCCGGCGCGCGTGGTGAATTACTCCGGCACCGCCATAGCGGATGAGAAGTCGATGTTCTAAGAAAAGTCCCGGGCCATCAATGGCCCGGGACTTTCGCTTTTGGCTGCTTGGGGCAGACCCGACTGAATAAGTGAGCTCTGTCTCTAGAACGAAATGTTGTGGTTGGTATTGCCGGTCACATTGCTGCCATTGGCGACGATATTCAACGGCGAGAAGCCGTACGAGCCGATGAACGACACGTTGCCGCCGTTGTTGAGCGTGAATGCGCCGCCGAGTTCGCTGTTGATGATGCTTGTAGATGCCCCTCCGTTTATGAGGAACGGAGAAGAGGTCACCCCTCCGTCTATCACGGTGACCGCCGTATGCGTGGGGTCGATGATAGCAACGCTGTAGGAAAAGTTTCCGGAAAAATCAGGCATCAGGAGATAGTTGGTGGCGCTCGATACGCCAGGGGCGGGGGATCCCTGCAAGAACGAGTATGTGGTGTGGGATGCCGAACTGTCGAGTTTGTCGCGCACGTACCAGTTCGACCCGAGTGATGCGACGCCCGCCGTGTATCCGTTGATAAATGAGTTCTCCACGACCCCGCCGACGCCTTTGTTGTAGAGCGCATATCCGCCCATCCAGATGTAGGCGTCGCGGATCGTTGCCGCGCAGTTCTCTCCGACCGTGACCACGGGATTTTGAGCAGATTCATTCTCGTAGCCAAGGACGAATACGCTCGCCATTGCAGGACGATTGCAAGAAGCAGAATCGAACGTGATGACCGTCGAGTCTACAGAGGTCACGAATGAGGTGACGTTCCCTCCGGAACCGATGATCTGCACACCTCCTTGTACGAAGACACCGCCGCCCGATACGCGGTACGTGCCGGGCGGGAAAAAGACGACACCGCTCCCGTACGTTTGGTACATATATGTGAGATGACACTGGATCGCCGCCGTCTCATCGGTGCCGTTGCCGAGCGCGGCAGCACAACTCCCTACCGGATCTTTCACATTCACCCATGCGCCCGCGGTCGAACCTCCGGCCGGCACCAGCGGTGTCGCAGTACCCGTCGGTATCGGGGTTACGGAGTATGAACCGGTGTTCGTTATGACCCCGGAATTACCGCTTATCGAGGCGACGCGAGAATTAGTGAAACTCGTCCATCGAGCCCTGGTGACCAAGACGGGTGTGTCAATAACAGATTCGGAGAACGAGGTGATCGAATTGATGGTATCTGCATCGGCAATGACGACGCCGTATGTCTGATTGCCGGTGATCGTCGTTTGTGTCAGATGATTTTCCTGAAGTCCGCCTTGCGATACGCCCTGATAAAAACCGTAGGCGGAGCTGTACCCGCCGACGGAAGCGAAGGTGTCGCGTAGGTACCAATTTGCGCCATAGGACACGACCGAGGCGTTGAAGCCGAATATTGATGTGTCCGCGATAAACCCGTCGACTCCTCTGTTGGTGAGACCGTTGTGTCCGTAGCGGATATCGTCATCACGGAGATTTACCGGGCAGTTGAAACCGATCGTGACCGTGTCCGAGGTCGCGGCGGCATTTTCGTATCCATATATGGACAACTTACTCGCAGCCGGATAGCTTCGGCATGTGGTGTCGAAGGTGAGAACGGGCGAATCCGAGGTCGTTTTGATGACAGAGACCGTTTTGCCTTCCCCGATGAGTTCAGTACCCCCCTGGATCGTAAGGCCGCCGCCGGAGACGCGGTATGTCCCCGGCGGGACGTACACGATGCCGCCGCCGTAGGTGTTGTACATGTAGTTCAAGTGACATTGCATCGCCGCCGTGTCGTCCGTCGAGCCGTTGCCGGTCGCAGCGGAGCAGTTACCGACCGCGGTCTTTACGTTATCCCATCCGGCAGTAGCAGTTGCGGCGGAACACGATGCGTATTGATATGAAGCACTACCGGAAAGTACGCCGTTGGTGCAGGTGCGGGTTTGAGACACAGCGGAACATGAGGAGCCCGATGCGACGCTCTGCGATGAGTAGAATGTTTGTGAAGCGCCGCTCGCGATCGTGACGCCGCCCACCGTACAAGATGCGTTCGTGGCCGCAGCCACGTTGAGCTGCACGGTGTCCGATACGGTACCTCCGCTCGATGTCGTACAGGCCATGAGGATCGTGTAGGAGCCCGCGGCGGATGATGGGTACGGACCAATGACCTTCGTTCCGGATGTGCCCCAATCTGCGGGCGCTCCCGTACTCGTGCCCGTATAACTTTGTGCACACGAGGTGACCCCTTGAGATGTCCATGACCAGGTCACACTGTCGCCTACTTTTGCATTCACGGGGCCGTCAGAACCGTTGCCTTTGAGGTCGACGGAGGCGGTAAGTGCGTTATTGACCGCATTGGCTATCACCGCATAGCCGGCCGGGGTCGGATGGGTGCCGTCGGCGAAATTGGTGCTACTGGTCGGATCCGGCAACGCAAGGTCCGCGCGGACGACATAATCGTACAGCGTACGATCGCTCAAGATAAGGTTGTTGAGCGCTGCCCACTGCGTCGCCTTGCTGCCGGTAAATGTCGTACGATTCATGATCGTGAAAGCCACGACCCTGTATCCGTCGGCCCGCGCATTGGCCCACAACGTTTTCAAATTCGCATACGTAGCCGCAGCGGTTACGTCACCGAGGATGTCGTTGCCGCCGGCGAAGAGGAAGAAATACGCCTCGCCGCCTGCTGCCGGTTTTTTCTGATGTGCTTCCGTCGTATACTCGCCGACCATAGCGGCCGCGTTGTCACCATTTTGCGCAAAATTATACAGTACACCTCCGCCAAGACGGCTGTTGATCGTCATGAGCTTGTTGGGCCATGAGGTCGCGTCGTTATTCACGGTGATGCTGTCGCCTTCGAACACTGATGCAACGGGACCCGCGGACAGGACGTTCGCCGTAACCACCGAAGAGGCCGTGCGCCCCGCACTGTCGGTCACTGTGAACGTTTCGGTCACTGTGTGTCCGCCCCAGCATGTCGGTATCGCGCCACTTGAGAGCGTGCCGGAGAGTGTATTGACGACCCACGGGAACGGACCGCTGCCGGTCTGACCGCACACATTGGGCGATTCGGTCGTGTATGTGGATCTCGCAGAAGTGCCGCCGGTCGATGACCACGCATAATTGATCGAGTCGCCCACATGGACGGCAAGCGAGTTCGATCCGTTGGCGGTAAGTGTGGCGGTGGGGCCACTGTCCGCAGACAACACTTTTAGAACAAAGCTCGCAGAGGCGGACCTCCCTGCGCTGTCTGTGACTATGTATGTGCCGGTCGATGTGTGCCCTGCCCAGCACGCAGGAATGGCTCCGCTTGAAATTGTTCCCGAGAGCGTATTGGCCACCCACGGGAACGGACCGCTGCCGCTTGCGCCGCAGACATTCGGAACTTCAGTTGCATAGGTAGAACGAGCGGATGCACCACTATTGGATGACCATACAAAATTCACGGTATCGCCGACTCTGACGGTCAGTGATGAAGCACCGTTTCCGGTGAGAGATGCCGTAGGGCCGCTGACCGGAACAGTGGTAATGATAGGTTGAACTGTTGTAATAACAGGAGTCGTCACCGGGGGGACGGAGGTAGTGGTAGGACCGGTAGTCGGATTCGTTGTAATCGTTGTGGTCGATGTAGAGTTCGCGATCACTCCCCGTGTCTTCGGGCCCACTGCACCGTATCCGGTCGTGGCAGGACTGCCCGTAGAGACGATGTTGCGGGCGCGCTGGAATGATTGCACGGCCGCTTCGGTGAGCGCGCCGAAGAAGCCGGTCGCGTTCCCCGCCGCAAGGAGGTTCTGCGAAATGAGGAACTGCTGGAGTGCCACGACATCAGAACCCGAGAGCCCTCGGGAGAGGGTGCGGGTGCCACTGACAGCGGTAGTGGTAGGGACCGGATTTGCAACGACCGTTGATGCAGCAACACAGAGCTTCATCGCCGCCCCCGTGAGAGGACCGACAGTGCCTGTCTGTGAAATGCCGTGTTCCTTTTGCCACTGCTTGAGCGCCGTTTGAGTCGTGCTATCAAACGTGCCCGTGGGCAGAGGAAAGTTCGCGTACGCAGCGTACAGTATCTTTTGTACTGCTGTTACGCTTGCGCCGCGCGAGCCCAACGAGAGCGCGGGGCACGTATCCGCCGCGGCAAAAGTCGGGAGGAGAAAAAGGGCAAACAATAAACCCCATGCATATCGCATAGGGTTTATTGTATCGTATTTTTTTGAAGGCTACTGCGTCTGCGACATTTGTTGTACGACAAGGGTCGCGTTGCATTCGGCATATGCATTGCCGCTATTTATTTTTCTGTTGTACTGGTACGTACCCGCGACATCCCATTTCGTTTGGTATGAGCCATTGACTCCCGACGGGCCGGGGCCGACGACCACCTGACCGCCTCGGGTGATGGTGAGTGTCATTGAGGTGACGTCCGTCGATGATGTCCAAGAATCGGTGAAATAGATCCCGGTACCGGTAGTCGACGATGAGAATGTTTCAGAGCACGTCGGCATTACGATCGTCGGATTTTGCGAACCACTCACCGTAATTGTAACCGTCTTGGTCTGCATCACTTGTGTACATGCCATACCGCTTGGGCACGGTGGCATGTATCCGAGCGTTGCGGTGTAGGTGCCGGTGGTGGTGTAAGTATGGCTCGCAGCCGACGAAGCATTGCAGCTCGCGCAGACCGGTGCAGCATTGAGACTTCCGCTTGTGCCATCACCGAAGGTGATGCTGCTGAAATTGGTTCCTGAGGGGCCGGTTGCGCTAAACGCGACACTCAATGGTGCCGTGCCCGAGGTCGGCGAGGCGGAGAATACCGTGTCCGCTTGAGAAGCGGGAGCATTGACCGTGATCGTCACGGTCTTGGTCTGTACGACTTGTGCGCAGGCCATACCGACAGCACATGGCGGCATGTAGCCGAGCGTCACCGTATACGTGCCGGCTGTAGCATAGACATGACTTGCACTTGAGGCCGCATTGCAGCTTGCACATACGGGCGCCGCATTGAGACTTCCGCTCGTGCCGTCGCCATAACTGATACTGCTGAAGTTGGTTCCGGATGGGCCGCTTGCACTAAATGAAACGGTGAGTGGTGCCGTGCCCGACGTCGGTGAGGCGGTGAATGTTGTGTCCGCTTGAGAAACAGCGCCACTGACCGTGATGGTCGCGGTGCCGAGTGTGCGAATTACCTGCGCACACATTGCGCCCGAAGCACACGGAGTGCCGCTGAGTGTGACGGTATAGGTGCCGGCGAGAGAGTAGGTGTGTGAAGTGGATTGCGGTCCGGGATTACATGGAGTCGTAATACACATAATTGACGGAACGGTGATCGTGCCGTTTGCGCTGTCACCGAAATTCACTTGGTACGTACCTGCCGGGAGTCCGCTTTCGGTGAAGGTGACATTGAGCGGTGCAGCGCCCGATGCAGGCGAAGCGCTAAAGGTCACATTCGGCGCGGCCGGAGGATTTGTCGAAATAGCCTTACACATGTTCCTGATCGCCTCTCTCGTGAGACGGCCGACACTGCCATATCCTGTGGTAAACGGATTACCGGACGACACGATACCTGCTTGCGCCTGAAATCGCTGCACGGCACCTTGCGTGAGTAGGCCAAAGTAGCCGGTCGCTGAATCAGATGAAAGGAAGCCCTGTGCGACGAGGAACGTCTGGAGGGTCGTAACATCCGAGCCACGTGCACCGACGGAGAGCACTGCATTCAGCGACGGACATGCCGCTGACGTGTTGGTGCCCGCACTCGCATTCACTGAAGTGAGCTGTGACTGTAATGCGACCAGTTTTGCCTGCAAGTCGGAGAGAAGGTCCGCTGAGGCAACGAATGGCGTAGCAAGGAGTGCTAGACCGAGACCTGTAACTGCGATTCGCTTGAACATATATAAAAAGAGTGACCTCGTAATACCTTAGAATGACACGGAAAAGAAGCGTTCCTGAACCGGTTGTGGATAGTAACTTCATGTACGAAAACCGCCGGCTGGAACCGGCGGTTTTCTTCATCCAATGCTTATCTACTGACGACTCGCAATGATCTCGTCCTGAACGTTACGTGGCACCACCGAGTAGTGCGAGAACTCGAGGTTCGGGACGCCGCGGCCCTCTGTGAGAGAGCGAAGCTGTGTCGTAAAGCCGAAGAGTTCCGAAAGCGGCACCTTGGCTGTGATGACACGTGCCTGTCCGCGCTCACCCATCGCTTCGATGGTACCGCGCTTGGAGTTGATCATACCCGTGACATCACCCATGAACTTTTCCGGGACGACGACCTCGAGCTTCATGATCGGCTCGAGAATGACCGGCTTTGCCTTGCGCATCCCATCCTGGAACGCATTGAGTGCGGCGAGTTTGAAGGCGATCTCTGAAGAGTCGACGTCGTGGGACGATCCGTCGTAAAGCTCGACCGACACATCCACCATAGGGAATCCGGCCAGCACTCCGCGCTCCATTCCCTCCTTGAAGCCCTTCTTAACCGGCTGAATGAATTCCTGCGGGATGACTCCTCCCTTGATGCTGTTGATGAATTCGAAGTGATCTTCTCGTTCGACATTGTTCTTGATCTTCTCACCTTCTACCAATGCCTCGAGTGGCTTCACACGGATCTTCACGTGACCATACTGACCACGACCACCTGTCTGCTTGATGTGTTTGTATTCGACATCGGCAGTTCCTTGGATCGTCTCGCGGAATGCGACCTGCGGCTTGCCGGTCGTCGCTTCGACGTTGAACTCGCGCTTCATACGATCGACGATGATGTCGAGGTGCAGTTCTCCCATTCCCGAGATGATCGTTTCATTTGTTTCAGGGTCGGAATGCACACGGAACGTAGGGTCCTCGTCGCTCAACTTAGAGAGGGCAATGCCCATGCGCTCCTGGTCGGCCTTTGTCTTCGGCTCGACGCGCATCGAGACCACCGGCTCCGGGAAAACGATCGATTCAAGCGCGATCGGATGATCCGCATCACAGAGCGTGTGACCGATCTTCACTTCCTTCATGCCGACGACCGCTGCGATCTCACCGGCATATACCGACTTGATCTCTTCGCGCTTGTCAGCCTGGAGTCGCACCATACGGCCGATGCGTTCTCGCTTGTTGTTGGCGGAATTGTAGACCGTATCTCCCGTATTGATCGATCCGGAATAGACGCGGAAGAATGTGAGCGCACCCACGAATGGGTCGGTCTGGAGCTTGAAGACCAGCGCCGCGAACGGTCCGTCATCGAGTGATGGACGTGTCTCCTCCGCGCCTGTATCAGGATTGATGCCCTTGGCAGCGGGAAGATCGAGTGGAGACGGGAGGTAATCGACGACCGCATCGAGCACGAGCTGCACGCCCTTGTTCTTGAGGGATGAGCCGGTGTAGACCGGGAAGATCTTGTTCAGCACGACCGCTGCGCGGAGTGTCTTCTTGAGAGTCTCGTACGGAATTTCCTTTCCTTCCAAGAACTCGCTCATGATCGCATCGTCATTTTCGACGATGCGTTCCACCAACTCGGTGTGATACTTCTTTGCTTCGTCGAGATATTGCGCAGGAATGTCGTAGGCGATCACATTGCGTCCCATTTCGCCTTCGAATTTGTAGGCCTTCATGCCGAGAAGATCGATAACACCTTCAAATCCCTCCTCTTCGCCGATCGGGATCTGCATGCGAACCGCTTTCGTCGAAAGACGGTCAAGGATCGATGCGTATGACTTCTCGAATGACGCGCCGGTGCGGTCGAGCTTGTTGATATAGCAAATGCGGGGCACTTCCGCTTCTTCAGCGTAGCGCCAGTTGGTCTCTGACTGCGGCTCCACTCCGGCAACGCCGTCGAAAACGACGACCGCGCCGTCGAGCACGCGCATCGAGCGCTTCACTTCTGAGGTGAAGTCGATGTGTCCCGGAGTATCGATCACGTTGAAGCGGACCTTATTGGTGGTGTCAGCTCCCATATACGACGGGTTCCAGAAACACGTGATCGCGGCGGCGGTGATGGTGATGCCGCGTTCGCGCTCTTGTTCCATCCAGTCAGTGACCGTGTTGCCATCATGCACTTCACCGATCTTGTGACTCTCTCCCGTGTAGTAAAGGATGCGCTCGGACGTGGTCGTCTTGCCCGCGTCAACGTGGGCAACGATACCGAAGTTACGTACTTTTTCGAGTGGATAATCGCGTGACATATAGATGTATTAGCGGGCTAAATAATAGTAGAACGGTTTAAAAAAGAAGCCGCCACACAGGCGGAAACCCTTAGGCGTATGAGTAATGTAGCGGAAATCGGTGCAAAAAACAAGCCGAGGGTCCCTGATAGGGACCCTCGGCCTCACGTGATACTTAGAGCGATGCGACTGCGGCGGACGCCACAGTTCGAGAGAATGCCGCTTGGACAAAGAAATAGACTGCTGCACCGATCACGACGAGATTTACTATCACACCTATCACAGTCACCGTACCGACCGCACTCGGCTGGGAGCCCGCAATAAGGCCGTAGAAAATTACGTAGAGGACTGCAAAAAGTCCGGTGACCCATACGGAGGTCTTCATGGGGTCATGTATTGAAAGTAGCGTGCCTTTCTTACTGGCGTAGCGTACTCCCAGCCATGTCGCAAGTATGACCGAAGCAATCGTGATTCCGAGAGAGATCACGAAGCTGTTCGTAAGCGTCGGCGCGAGGGCAGTAGCACCCACGCTGATCACAGCGGGGATCACGAGTATGAACGCGCCGATCGTGTTCGCGACCGAAAAATAACCATGCGACTTTTCCGACCGGTCCTGCATGACGCTCATTTTGTTACCAAATCGATAACACGCATATCCGAGGATGACCGCGCACACGAGCGGCACAACCAGCAAGATATTTCCCGTCGTGGCATCCGAGAAAATGAGGCCCTCGATCAAGAATCCCGCGATAAGTCCGACAACTGCTCCAATAATTGAATAAACTATCGGTCGTATCATTTTCATTCATGAACTATACCGCGACCGTGCGCCCAGCCATTACCGTATGGGGATAGCGTCACCTACCACTCGACCCCTCTTTCTCCGCGCTGTTCGAGATAAGAATTGGCCTTCGAGAACGGTTTTGAGCCAAAGAATCCGCTGTGTGCCGAGAAGGGCGACGGGTGGGGCGATTCGATGACGAGGTGTTTTGTGCGGTCAATGTGCACGCCCTTCTGCTTGGCGTAATTGCCCCACAATATAAAGACTATTCCCTCCTTCTTATCATTGAGCTTCTTTATCACGGCGTCGGTGAACTGCTCCCAGCCTTTGCCCTGGTGCGAGCCCGGCGTCCGCGCATTCACCGTGAGGGTCGCATTGAGCAGGAGTACTCCCTGTTTTGCCCAGCGGATGAGATCCGGGTCACGATCGACGGGACGTCCCAGATCGGATTCAAGTTCTTTGAAAATGTTTTGGAGCGATGGCGGTGCTTTCACGCCCGGATTCACTGCAAAGCACAGACCGTTGGCCTGGTCCGGCCCATGATATGGATCCTGGCCCAAGATCACGACCTTCACCAAATCGAACGGTGTTTCATCGAATGCGCGGAAGAGATTTTTGGGCGCCGGATACACCGTCGCTTTCTGATATTCCTCACGGACGAAGTCCGTCAGTTCTTTGAAGTACGGCTGCTCGAATTGATCCCCCAGCTCCCCCTTCCACCCGCCGCCGATCTTCACATCTTTCATTCCGTGATTCTACTGCAGCGACGAAGCGGACACCATCACTCATCATCCTTCCAGGCGTCTATCTTGAATTTTTCAATGAATACTGTGGGGCCAAGCACCGCTATGAGCAGCAGGAAGATCAATATGACTGCAATGGCGATGATCTTCATCATGAAGTCATTATGCCCCTTTGTAATGAGGGCGCAATGAATCGCACTTTGGCGCGATTAGACGAAGATTCGAGTGATCAATGGGATGAAAAGGATAGCAATCGGAACGATATCGCTAAAATGAGGGGGCAGTTTCAAGCCAAACCAGCGCATTGCATACCGGTCCATACAGCCTTCCGAATACGGCTCCTTCCCCTCCTTCTTGCGAAAGTCATTTTCCCATACGGTAAGCGGGCACGCGCCGCTATAGAAATACCATGAGCCGAGTATCAGGATACCGATCCCGCCAAAGACCCAGAGTACGTATATCTTAAAAAGTTCCGGATAATAGTAAGCGAATAGAGGCGATGTAAAGCAGCCAACGACGAGTGCCGCAAAAACAAGAGTGTGGAGGATCAGCATCGCACGTGACATGTAAATTACTTTAGCATGTACCTAAGAGCATGCATCGTATGTAATACTATACCCATGCATTTACATGCTATTGCGGTATCGCAGACATATAAGGGACGGCTCACAAAAACGATCGACGGACTTATTTATATCGGTGGTGTCGTCGGCCCTATCACAACGCTCCCACAGCTTATTGAAATTTTTCTGCACAAAAGCGCACAGGATGTGTCGCTGTATTCATGGACATCGTACCTGCTCGGAACGATAGGCTACCTCATGTACGGAATCCTACACAAACAAAAGCCGATCATATTTCTCAACGCGATCAATTTGCCGGTCTACGCGCTCATTGTGATAGGAATTTTGATGTATCGGTAACGGCTAATACACCATCGGCTCAACTTCTTTTCCCTCCAGCGCTTCAAATGGGAAGCCGGTTCTGCTGTCGGGATGCGGCACTCGGTTCTTTAGTTCCGGAAAACCGTCCTGACCAAGCGGCACTTCGTATTCATGCATATCTGATGTATCGAACGGCTTTTCATACAAGAACTCACGCGTTCTCGGGTATACATCACTCCGACCTTTTACGAACGTATATTGGAAAGTGCTCATCAACTTTTTTTACTTCTGAACGCTTCTATCGCGCCGATATAGTACACCGTCCAGATACGCTTGAACTTGTCATCGAAGATCCTTGGGTTGATCAATTGTATTTTATCCCAATGCTCGTACATTTTCGCGAGCATTACTTCCATCGTGTCGGCGTAGAGCAAGTGCGTATCCTCAAGATCGACGAGGTGCAGATCATATTTCTCAAGATACTGCAGTACATCACCCATCTTCGGGAAGTAACAGCCGCGCCAAATGTATTTACCGATAAGGTAATCGTCGTAATGACGACTCATGTACCCGACATTTGTAAGTACACCGATCCCGCCCGGTTTAAGCGCCTCTGCGATATTGCGGATCCAATCCTCTACACAGTCTTTCCCCGCGTGTTCCAAGACACCAAGCGAAACATATTTATCGTATCGCTCTTTTTCATGACCAAGTTCGCGACAGTCCCGCTGTTCAATTTTTATTTTATCCTGAAGACCCATCTTGATGATGCGCTCACCCATGATCCGGTTCTGCTCGTCCACCAATCCGTAATTGACCACATTCGCTCCGTACTTTTTTGCCATCATCAGAGCCATGGTTCCCCACGCGGAACCCACTTCCACGACCTTGTCCCCCGGCTTCAGACGAAGCCTTCGGCAGATGTAATCGTACTTCTTGAATTGCGCTTCGTTCTGAGACTCCTTCCCCGTTTCGTAGTAACCCTCCGTATATCCATACAACTCTCCGTTCATGTAGTGGAAGAACTCTGCGGGCATATTGTAATGCGCGTAGAGGTTTTTCTTTTCTGTCAGATAGCTGCGGTTGTTCAGACGATATTCCTGTATCAATTTGAGAAGCCAAGACACGGGGCCGAGCCCGTCAACGAGCGGATCTTCGATGAGTTCATAGCTCATCCGCGTCAATTTCCGAAGCGCCTCGACACTTCCGCCTTTCCCCTCGATGTCGATCTCTCCCAGACGATAGGCTTCGATAAAGCCGATATAGTCGAGTACGATCGTGCGCCATTCACCCTTATTCGTATTGAACCGTACGATGATCTCCGCCTCTCCGTCGAGATTCTGATAGACGGAACCGTTTGCAAAAACGACCTTGATCGGGAACTTTGAGTCTGAGCGGGCCAACGATGCGAAATGATTCCGTATAAAATATCGCTTCATGGAATATATTATGCCATGTCAAAAGACCGCCTTTCGGCGGTCCTTTGAATCTATTCTGAGATTACCAGGCGAAGTGGGCGAATGCCTTGTTGGCTTCTGCCATGCGGTGAGTGGTCTCCTTCTTGGTGACCGCGCTTCCCTCACCTTTGTGTGCATTGCGAATTTCGTTGAGGAGTGATTCGTGCATCGGCTTACCTTTGGTGCCTTCTGCAGCTTCCACGATCCAGCGGAGTCCGAGTGCCATGCGGCGTTCAGGACGAACCTCGCGTGGGACCTGGTAGTTGGCACCGCCGACACGGCGTGAGCGAACTTCGACTGAAGGAGCTGCCTTATCGAGCGCCTCTTCGAGGATCACGAGCGGGTCGCCGTCCTTCTTGAGCTCGTCCATCACCTTGTACACGATCTTGCGCGCAGTGTCCTTCTTTCCGCGTTCCATCACGTAGTTGATGAGCTTTGCAACCTTCATAGACCCGTAGATCTCGTCAGGCTGTGGCTGTTTTCTGTTTTTTACTGGTCGTCGCATATAAATTATTTAGCAGCCTTTGGCTTCTTAGCACCGTATCGTGATCGTCCTCGGCGGCGCTTATCGACGCCTGTTGCATCGAGCTTACCGCGAACGATGGTGTAACGGATACCGATGTCCTTCACGCGGCCACCGCGTACGAGTACGACTGAGTGTTCCTGGAGGTTGTGTCCCTCGCCCGGAATGTATGCCGTGATCTCCATGCCGTTGGTAAGACGGACGCGGGCGATCTTACGGATAGCTGAGTTCGGCTTGCGGGGAGTCTTGGTCGTGACGCGTGTGCAGACGCCGCGCTTGAAAGGGGCTGCGTAGAAGCTCGGACGATTCTTGAGTGAATTGAAACCACGGCCGAGTGCGCCGGTCTTCGACTTGTAAGTGCGCGGATTGCGGCCCTTACGTGCGAGTTGATTTATTGTAGACATTGCAAATGAAAAACCCCGATGGGGAGTCCGAGGAGTGTACTACGTGTTTCTCCCCAATGCAAGAGTAGCAAGCACTAAAGCCTTAAAATGAGGGTCCGGGCGCACGATCATATGCCCGCAATGGAGTTGGCGATGCTAAATACCAGGCTCCCGAACTGACTGCCGAAGAACAATATAATGAGCAGAACGATACCCATACCGAGAAACGGCGTTGATTCAAGCCGGAATCTGAGCTTTTCGTACTCACGGGCAAGGTTGCCTGAGAGGATAGCCGAGAGGATCTTTGAGCCGTCGAGCGGCGCTATAGGTATCAGATTGAAGAGGAAGAGCATGACATTCACCACTATTATAAGGATGAATACGGCTGTCACCTCGGCGGGAAACGTCCCGATACGGACAATGAGACCGGTCAGGAGCGCGATCGCGAGGTTCGAAAGCGGGCCCGCGAAGGCGACAATGGCCTCCGAAAAGCGTCCCGGGCGCAGATTATAAGGGTTATACGGCACCGGCTTTGCCCAGGCAAAGAACAGCGGCGAGCCCGAAAAGGCCAAAAGGAGTGGCAGGAGGATCGACCCGACCGGATCGAGGTGCGGAATGGGGTTGAGCGTGAGCCGGCCGGCATAGCGGGCGGTCGGGTCGCCGAGGCGGTCCGCGGCTACGCCATGCATGACCTCGTGTATTACCGCAGAGAAGATGAGCACGATAACGAAGAATATGGTGTCGGTTATTTGCATATGTGTAGCGGCAATGGTAGCATGCGACGCGATATGGCTCGAGTTTGTGAAATCACAGGTGCGAAATCCCAGGTTGGCGGCGGGTACTCCAACCGTGTTCGTGCTACCAAATTCAACCCGACCGGCAAGCGCCGCCGCCAGGTAAATCTCCAGAAGAAGACCCTTTTCATCCCTGAGATCGGCAAAAAGGTCACCGTGCGCGTTTCCGCCCGCGGCCTCAAGACCATGAAGAAGCGCGGTGCCTTCATCACCCTCCAGAAAGCGGGCCTCATATAATAATCCCTCTGCCCAAAGCAAAAGGCCGCCAGAGATGGCGGCCTTTTCTTTTCAAAATGAACAGTTCACGTGCGCGGTCCATCGGAGAAGCTTCGGACGACCGAAGCGATCCCAAGAAGGACCACGAGTGCCACGACCAGGAAATTACTTTGATACGGTCCGAGAATGACCAGGCCACAGCCCACGGCAATGCCGAGCGAGGACATGACCCGAAACCGCATAATGAAGAAAAAAGCGAACGCGATGACCATACAGGCAATGCTCGTATATTCCTGAAGTTCAAGGTATGTAAGTCGGGTGCCCCGCCGAAGCATCTCGTATAGAGCAAGACCAATCAGGTGCGCTATGAATGAGATGAGTACTCCCGATAACACTTCCTTCAGAACATCGCCGCGATGGATCCTCTTTGCGAGAAAGATACTCATGATTGCTTCCTTCTACTGTTTCCTAAGCCACCATACCCGAAAAAACTACCTGTACAAAATCATCGTCTTTTCACCGTCTCTCCATCGGACACAAAAGTGATCGCTCCGTCCTTGCACGTATCAAGCGTCGGGATGTTGAATTTCGCAAGGGTGTCGATCGTTTCCTGATTCGGGTGCCCGTATTTGTTGTCGCAACCGCGCGAGTACACCGCATACGTAGGGTCGACGTAGCCGACAAAAAGCGGTGAAGATGAGTTCTTCGAGCCGTGGTGTCCTGCCTTTAAAACATCGGATCTGAGCGCTTTTCCGTCGAGTCGTACCAAATAATTCTCGATCTCTTTGGGTGCATCGCATGAGAGCATGAACGACGTGTTCCCATATACCAGACGCGTGACGACGCACGCCGTATTGGTTTCTGCGTTCGGAAGCGGACGGTCCGGAGAAAGCACCTCGAGATACGCACCCTTCCCGAGATCAATGATCTCTCCGCGTTGCCCCGTCACGATCTGTGCCCCCTCCTGCGAAATATCTTTTTCAAGCGTGTGCCAGGTGGCGGTGCTCCCCAGCACACTCGATTGTAGGATCAGTCCTATCTGATAGTGCGCGAGTACATCGATGAGCCCGGAGATATGATCGGCATCGGGATGCGTCGGTATCATCACGTCGATCGAGCGGTCATACCACGGCATCACTGCAGAAAGTTGGCGTAGGACGCTCGAATCCGGTCCGCCGTCTATCAGCACTTGCCTCCCCGAAGGGGCATCAATGAATATTGAATCTCCCTGGCCGATGTTGAGGAAAGTGACTGTCAGTAGACCGTGTCGGTCTTCGCGAATAGCTGCATACCAGATGAGGCAGGCGATACATAGAGCAATGAGAAGAACGATTCCCATCCATTTCGAACTGCGGCGCATGTCCAAAAGTATATACTCACCCGCTCTTCATGAGGCAGGTGTATACTTGGCCTGTTAATAATTCTATCGATATTTTATGCAATACGAAGCAAAGACCTTTACCATTCCTGTGCTCGACGGCATATCGCAAAAGTCGGTGGAGGAGCATCTCGGCCTCTATCAAGGATACGTGAAGAACTTCAACGCGATCGCGGCACTCCTACCGGAATACGCAAAAGACACTGAGAAGAACGCGCACGCGATCTCTGAACTCATTCGCCGCAAGTCGTTCGAATTCGACGGCATGCGATTGCACGAATATTATTTTGACCAGTTCGTGGGTGGTGCCCAGGCGCTCAATGAGGATTCGGCGCTCAACCAGGCATTCAAGACCGAATACCACGGCTATTTCCAGGAATTCTTCAAAGTTATCGGGGGTATGCGCGGTCCGGGCTGGGCGATCCTGTACTGGGACCCTCAGACGAAGCAGTTCCAGACCGGATTCATCGGTGAGCAGCATCAGGGTGTCTTTGCGACCCTTCCGATCCTGCTCGCTTTGGATGTGTGGGAGCATGCGTTCCTCCTCGATCACGGGGCTCAGGGTAAGGGTAAATACATCGATGCGTTCTTCAAGAACCTTAATTGGGGGGTTGTTGAAAAGCGCTTTACAGCGCTCTAAACGTGATATTCTGTAGTCATTACTATTACAATGTATCTATGAACACTGAACGTTCCATCTTAATTGCATTCTTGGGTAATTATTTGACCAACACTGTCGTGGCAGCGCTCGTGGCACTCGTGCCTGCAGCCGCAACGCCGGGAATCTTCACTGCCCAGTACATCTCGTACGTCGTCCTCGCGGCGGTCGTCGTCGCGATCCTTACCTGGTGGTACCTCAAGGTATTCACACCGGCTAATGCGCTTCGCGCAGGCATCATCTTCGGAGCCGTCGGCTTCGTTGTAGCGCTTGTGACCGCGTTCGTGACCGGTATCTCGGGTGTCCTCACCCAGACCGGCTCGCTCTCGCAGATGTTCCAGGTCATCCCGAACTTCTGGCCGTTCATCGCCTCATGGTCCACGCTCGCACTCCTCCTCTACTGGATGGTGCCTGCAGCGGCTATCGGATGGTGGAAGTCCCGCTCACACAAGGCAGCCCCGATGATGTAATTCATCTACGTAGTACTCGCAAAAAGGACTCCTTACAGAGTCCTTTTTGCTTTGACAAAATACTCCACAAGTAGCATAGTATCCCCAGTCCTGCCACATCGGCATGCACGAAACCAACAGCGGAGAGAGCCCTTGAAGAAAATAGACTTTAGCCTGCCGATGAAATCATTCGAGCCCGGTACCCCCGGCGCACTGCTCGCACAATATCTGGCGGGAGCACGCATCATCGACGCGCCCGGACTCGATACCACCACCGGCTACGATGAGATCCTGACGCTCGTGCAGCTCGCGTCGAAGATCCAGATCGCATTCGCGGACGGGCCGGCGCTCGTGAAGAGCCTTTCGACGCTCCGCGAGCAGGTCGTATTGACTTCCCTGCCTGGCTGCAATCCGGTCATCATCGCTATCGACAAGTTGACCGAGGAGATCAACCGGCAACATGGCCATATCGTCGGCGGCCAGGGACAACAGCTTCACGTGCAGCACTGATCTTTGAAGCCTTCGGGCTTCACTCAACAGAAACGGCCGGGACATCCCCGGCCGTTTTCCTTTTTTGTATATACCAAAGACCGCCAAAAAGGAGTATGTATGCGGCGAACATCCAGCCGATACCGAATGCGGGTACCGAGACCGAAGCGAACGGGAGCGATGCAAAGAATTGTGCCGTATAAATAATATACGAGAGGAGGATATATGCGGGAAACGCTACCGGCACCGCGACGATACTCATGATCGGAAATATATGCGCGATCATTCCGAATATCGCGGCAATGAACGAGAAGAGCATCGCAAACGGTACCGGGATGAGCGCGAACAAATTGGCCGGCAGCGACACGATGCTGAAATTACCGTTCTGATAGAGAAGAAGCGGAAGGACGACGAGTTGTGTGGATATCGTCGAGGCAAGTATCTCGCGCATGCCGAATCGCTCGCTGACCCAGAGGAGATACTCGCTGCAGAGCGGCGTGAACATGACGAGACCGACGGTCGCGAGCGCGGAGAGCTGGAAACTCGGATCGAATGCCAGCGTGAACGGGTTCCACAGCACCATAATGACCGCAATAAAACCAAGCGCGCGCATGGCGACGAACATTCTGCCCGAAACGCGCGCATACATCGCCAGCAGCGCCATCGCTCCGGCACGCACCGCACTCGCGGCACCTCCGGCCATCAGTATGAAAAACATGACGACCAGTCCGCCTCCGCCGAACTGCGCCATTTTCGGCGCCCACGACAAAAGCTTCGCGGCAGAATTGATGACCACGGTGATGTTGTAGCCCGAGAGCACGACCATATGGACGAGCGACACTTTCTGAAATTGTGCGGAGAGCCCGGAGCCTATCGATCGCTTATCGCCGACGGTGATGCCGCCCGCGAGCCCGGCCTCCGGCTCTGAAAGCACTTCGCCGAGCCCCGTGAGATACGCATGCTTTATCCCGATCGCTGCCGCTTGTACGGGGTTCGCCTCATTACCGCCGACCGCCGTTATCTGTGCGAAAGCAAGCTGATACATGATGCCGTCTTTTGCCAAGTATTGCGGATAGTTGAACGTGCGGCCGCTTCCCGTATCGAACGCTTCCGGTACTCTGAGCGTGCCCGTCGCCCGCACCACATCGCCATATGCTACCGGTGCATGGGGCTGTGCGAGGACCAGCACGCCGGAGGCAACAGAAATAATAGTACTTCCCACGACAAGCCGCTCTGCGCGCACACTGACGCGTGCACCCGTCTCTCGCTCATCGATTTCCGCGCTCACCACTCCCTCGATCGTCACTTTTTTATCTATGTATGCAGTAAGGTGCGGGTCGCCGGTTCGCGTGCCCATATCCATTCGGAGTATTCCCGCTCCGAAGGCAACACAGGCCACGGAAAAAATAATGATCGCGCGGATATGCGTGCGATCAAGGTATGCAAACAGTGCCGCGACGATACCGAGCAGTACG
Organism: Candidatus Kaiserbacteria bacterium; assembly: GCA_028286865.1. Classification (GTDB taxonomy): domain Bacteria; phylum Patescibacteriota; class Minisyncoccia; order Phycocordibacterales; family UBA2100; genus UBA10103. Next base: position 36,047 of record JAQBQU010000016.1, on the reverse strand, counting down.
CAAAGCGCGGCAAACGGCCACGAGAGTGCCACGAACGAACGCACAAAGACACCGGTCAGGAATCCGCCGACGATCGCCCAGAACACTGCCGCGTTCATGCCACCAGAATATCAAGAAATGGAAAGGGTTCGAACCGGGCTAAGAGAAATCTCGGACGATGCCCTTTTCTTCTTCGGCTGACACTGCTTTTTTGAATCGAGCCTTCTTTCCACGCACACGCGCTTCGCACTCCCCCCACGTCTTATGAACCTCCACCTTTCCGTCTACTTCGCTCACATATGAATACGCCTTGAGTTTGGCCCGCGCACGGGAATCGGATTTTTCTTTTTGCTTCTTTTCGTCGAAGGTGACGTTCGAAATATCGACTGTGTATGCGGCTCGCGGCCCGTCGTAGAGCTCGACCGCTTTGCCGAGCGCACTGTCCGACGCGATCACATCGACACGCTCATTGCCCGCGATGCCGACGTGTCCGCCGACATTGATCCATTTGATGGGGGCCTCGATCGTATCGATGAGATCGAGCATCGGTTCCCAGAGATCGCGGTTGAGGACCGGCTGCTTGGTCGAAGTGATCCAGCCGTTGCGCCGCCAGCCGCTTCCCCACGACCTTGCGCCATTCATGACATAGGAAGAGTCGAGATAGATATCAATATGGTCGGTAGAGAGGGTCGCGGTATAAGCAAGTGCTTCGTATACGGCCTGAAGCTCCATCCGATTATTGGTCGTATTCGCCTCGGAGCCGCCGAGCTCGCGCACCTTTTCGCGATCGGCCACGATCGCACCCCAGCCGCCCTTTCCCGGATTGCCCTTGGAGGCGCCGTCGGTAAAAATAATTACATCAGACATCGCCCTATGATACACGACGACAGAAATCTAGTTGCACAAAATGACTTCGTCGGCCGTCATGCCGAGTTTCTCGGCTAACCATGCCTTTGCCGTCTCTTCATCGCCGAGCTGATCGATCAGTCCGTTCTGGAAGGCCATCTCTCCGGGGAACGTCGAGCCGTCGGCAAGCGCATCCACTGATGAGGTGGCCATATGCCGATTCTCAGCGACCGTATTCACAAAGAGGTCCTTATAGATCTTGATGTCCCGATCGTAGAGCGCAAGCTCCGCGTCGGAGAGCGGCTTGTCGGGACTGCCGGTGTCTTTGTACGGACCCGAAGAAAGCTGCACGAAAGCAATGCCGTCCTGCTTGTCCTTTTGCACGTTGCTCAGGTATGAATAGGTGACCCCTATCGAGCCGACATCAGAATACGGCGATGCGATGATCGTGCTCGCTCCCGTCGCGGCCATATACGCGGCAGAGGCACCCATTTCTCGGATGAGCGCTACGCTCGGAAGCGGTGAGCGCTTGAGCGCGTTCATCATCATGACCGACGGTACCACCGAGCCGCCCCCCGAATCGATCGGCACGATAATGCCCAGAATGTTCGGATCGCGTTCTGCATTGTGTACCGCACGCACAAAGCCGTCTCCGGATGCCGACGGTTCATTCGTGCCTCCGTACTGCGGAGCGTTCGGATCATCATACGGAGTAACGATGCCCTGGATCGGAACGACCGCGATATTACACACCCCGTCGGAGACACCGCGGTCTGCGCCGGAGAAATGGTTGTACCAATGTCCGTACCAACTCATACACACCATGAATCCGATCACCGCACAGATCGTTGCGGCGACTATCACGGCAATATGGCGCCAAAGGTACATCATGATATGCCTACGCCTGCGCGGGCACCTCGGCCACGGCTTGCGAAGAGATCGTGCGGTACATATGCGCGATCGCGAGGTAGGTCACCGGGATCGCTGCCAAGAGGCCGACGATGATGCAGAGAGCACCCACGATGACGACTCCGACAAATGCGAGGTCACAGGTGAACATCTGCCACTTGTGACCCTTGGTCATGCGCGCGCTTTCTTTCATTGCCTCGATCGGTCCCATGCCTTTGTCGATCACGAGATACGGTGCGAACTGGAACATCAGCGTAAAGATAATGCCCGGCACGATGAGCAGCACGAAGCTGAAACTTACCAGAATGAGCAGGAGGCTGAGAATGAAATAGCGGCCGAATGCCTGCGGATGCCACAGATCTTTCCACTGAGCGCTCACCACGTCGTCATGCGCTTTCAGGTACAGTGCGATAGTACCCATGCCGACGAAGACCTGCAGTATGAAATTGATGACGGTACCGAAGATATAGGGTGCACTCATGAGCATACCGGTCTGCTGCGTCCAGGTGACGCCCGGGAACGCGCGCGAGACGAGCGAATTAATGACCGTGATGAGGAGTGTTACTCCGATAAAGAACCAGGGTCGCTTTTTGAAAGTATCCCAACCGAACCGGACCATCCCACGCACGGAAAATGTATTCATGTCACAACGCTAGCATGCGGCGACTGAAATCCAAACACGGTTGTTCTATGTGGGAAGTACGTCGATGATACGCAGGGCGAGGCCGCCGCGGAAGGTATCCCGCTCAATGGTCGCAATGATCGCCGCAGATTCTCCCGCCACGGGCACATGAGTGAAGTCCTCCGGAGATCTGAAAAAATCGAATGCCCGTGCATTGGAGCCCGAGTCGAGGGACACGAGCGCTACTTCGACATGATTTTTCTCCTTACCGAACCGCTTAATGCCCTGGACCTGGGCACCCAGTATTCTGAATACCGGTTTTGGATTTCCCATTCCAAAAGGGGCCAAGCGCGAAACGTCTTTATAAAGAGTCCACGATAATTCTCGTAGCGTTAGGTGTGCGTCGTGCACGACATCTGCCTTCCCTCCCTTCTTTTCGAGTGTGACCGCGGCAGCTTCGAGCACTTCGGGCAGTGTATGAATATTCTCGGGACTTACCGAGAAGCCTCCCGACGCTGAATGCCCGCCATATTCGATGAATGCTTCGGTCGCTGCCTCGAACAATGCGACGACAGAGATATCCCCGTCGGAACGGCAGGAGCCCTTTATGACGCCGTTTGCATCACGGCCCCACAGACAGACCATTCCACCGCGCTCGTTCATGATCGAATTGGCCGCAAGCCCCAAAAGCGCCGGCTTCCAATCGGGATCTCCAAGCACGACCACCTTTTGGTCGTCGCGATATCTTTCGGATACGCGTTTGCGCGCTTCACGTACGATACCCGCCACGACCCCTTTGCGGCTCGCATTGAGTTTTTCAAGTTGTTTTGCCAGGTCCTCCGCCTCCGCGCGGTCCCTGGTCGTGAGCAATCTCAGTGCGAGCGCGGGCTCTCCCATGCGCGAGGCCGCGTTCACGCGCGGAGCAATAGAAAATCCGATATCATCTTCGGTAAGGTTCTCGCGGCGCAGACGAAGCGCGGCGCAGAGCGCATTGATCCCGGCACGAGGCGATTTGCGAAGCACCGTGAGCCCCCAATGCACGAGCGCGCGATTCTCTCCCGTGAGTTCCACCATATCGGCCACCGTCGCGATCGCGACGAGATCCAGCAGCCACTTTTCCCAGCCGTCTGAAACACTCATAAAGCGCTCAATGCCTTGCTCTTTTCCCGCACGGAGTACCGCTTGGACGAGCTTGAATGCGACCGCGGCTCCGCACAAATGCGGGAACGGATACGGTGCTATTTTCGGATTGAGCACCGCAACGGCATCAGGCAAGACATCGAGTATCTCGTGATGATCGGTCACGATCACATCCACCCCCATACCTTTGGCAAATTTCACCGCTTCGATCGCAGCGGTCCCGACATCGACGGTAATAATGAGTTTTACGTCGCGCGCGGCGAGCTGTGCGATCGCGGCAGTATGAAATCCGTACCCTTCACGGTCGCGGTGCGGAAGATATACTTCCACATTTTCATATTCGATCTTCGCAAAAAAATCAGAAAGCACTGCTGCCCCCGGAATACCGTCACAATCAAAATCCGCATACACGGCGATGCGCTCATTGTGTTCGATCGCCGAAAAAAGCCGCGCCACCGCCACATCCATATCATGAAACAACTCGGGCGCATGCGTATGCACCGCATAATCAGGGGCTAAGAACGCATTAATATCTGCTTGCTCTATCACCCCCCGCTTTTTGAGCAGGTCGAGTACCAGTTCACTCACGGGAGAGATCTCATTCACGTGTGCAGTGTAGCAAATATCGATTGTGATAAACTCTTTACATGAGCGAGACCGTATTCTCTAAGATCATCCGCGGAGAATTGCCAGCGAATATCGTATACGAGGACGATAAAGTGCTCGCGTTTCTCGACATCAATCCGGTCAATCCGGGGCACACGCTCGTGATCCCGAAGAATACCGAGACGCGCAACATTTTCGATATCTCCGCCGAGGACTGGCTCGCGATGACAAAAGCGGTACATCACCTTGCCGCGTCCATTGAGAAAGCGACGGGCGCCGACGGGGTCAACATCATGATGAATAACCGTGAGTCCGCCGGACAGGTCGTCGACCATCCCCATATTCATATCATTCCGCGTTTCAAGAACGACGGACTAAAGCCGTGGCATCATGCCGCCTACAAGGACGACGAGGCAGCAGATATGCTTCGCAAGATACGCGAAGCGCTGCAATAAAAGAGCCGCGCCGATCGTTACTGTAATGCTTGGATCCCGGGCAGCGTCCCATCGAGCAGGTATTCGAGCATTGCGCCTCCACCGGTGGAGAGAAATCCGAGCGACGATTCCGCGACGCCGCTCTCTTCTATAGCGGCGATCGTATCCCCGCCGCCGATGACCTTTTGTGCGGATGACTGCGCAATAAGCTCTGCGATCGCATGCGTCCATGAGATGTATCCGCCTTCGTAGAGCCCGGTAGGTCCGTTCCAGAGAATGAATTTGGCATCGGTGATGTATGGCGCGATCTCCTTCAGCGAGTCGGGGCCGATGTCGACGATCTTGTCGCCCGGCGAAACCTGGTCCGGCTTTTTGACGCGTGCCTGGAGATCAAGCTGTTCGACGGTCACGTCGACCGGAGCGAGGAAATGCGGGTCATTCAGCACCTCAGCGCTCGGTAATTCGGCAGATATGAGCGAGCGTCCGACCGGAAGGCCCTTTGCTTTAAAAACATCGTTGGCGAGTGCCCCCGTCACGAACACGTGATCATAATTCTTTAAAAGATGCTGGATGAGCGGTGCCTTGGTCTCGAATTTTGCCCCGCCGAGGATCGCAAATGACGGGTGCTCCGGCTTGCGCGCGAGATCGAGTTCGCGCACTTCGTCGCGAAAGAGTATCCCTGCGTAGGCCGGAATGTATTTTGGTATGCCGACGATCGACGCGTGCGCACGATGGGCCGCGGAAAAGGCGTCATTGACATACATGTCTCCGAATGCGGCAAGGGCCTTCGCGAAGGTATCGTCGTTTTGTGTCTCGCGCGCATCGCTGCGAAGATTCTCTAATAGCAGGATATCGCCGTCGCGCATCGCGTTTTTTGCTTCCTGTGCCATTGCACCCAATAGGTCCGGCACGTAGACGACCGGCAGATGATGCTTGAGCGCGGCCGCGACGGGCGCATTGGTCTCTTCCGGCTTGCGACCAATGTGCGAGAGAATGATCGTGCGTGCGCCCGAGTCTTTAAGAAAACGAAGTGTGGGTACCGCACGCTGCACACGGAAGAGGTCCGCCACTTCACCATGAGCATCGAGCGGTACATCAAGACCACCGCGAACGATCACGTACTTTCCTTTCAGATCGCTTGCCGAGAGTTCGTCGATGGATTTCATGCGTCGGATAGAACTTTCATGAGTAAGGAGAACTTTTGCGCATCGTAACTTGCCCTTCCGAGAACAAATCCCATGACATCTCCCTCGTGGAGCATCTCGACTGCATTGGTGGCATCGATAGACCCTCCGTAAAGAATACGTATATTCATGCCCGCCTGCCCATGCTGATCAACGATCGCTTTGCGGATAAATATGCCCATTTCGTGCATATCACGCGGCGCCATGGGAGTGGACGCACCGATCGCCCATACCGGTTCGTATGCGATAAGCAATTTGCCGAGCTTTGCAGGAGGAACCTGCGCAAGCGCGGTCGCGAGTTGCTCGCGAACAAAATCAAAATGCTCGCCGTTATGTGAGCGGGTCGCTTCCCCCACACAGAGAATGGGTGTCATTTTAAGCGCGAGCGCTGCGCTCACTTTCTTGCCGGTGTCTTCATTCGTCTCCCCCGCCGCACGACGCTCCGCATGACCGACGATCACATACTCGATCTTCGCATCGTCAGCTTGGGTAAGTGAATTCTCTCCGGTGTAAGCGCCGCTTTGTTCAAAATGCGCGTTCTGGAGCGCAAAGGATAGCTTTTTTCCCTTGTATGCCCCGCGAAGCTCGCGAAGGAAGAGCGCCGGCGGAGCAACGATGACCGTTACGTTCTTAGCTCCATCTGCCGCCTTTTTCGTCGCATCAAAGAGCTTTTTTGCCTCTTTCATCGAAACGGGGTTCATTTTCCAGTTGGCAACAACGATGGATTTCATCGCCAGATTGTATCACGACGAGTTTTGCATTCCCTGACACCGGTGAGTGCAACCGGCCTATTTTGCCGTCTTCGCAGCGCCGACGGGCGCGAGATCGAGCGCTGGCATAGCAATGCCAGATAGCGACGGCAAAATAGGCCAGTTGCCGAACGACACTTTACTGTTCTCTCCAAAGGACGTATGAGAAGTCGGTCGTGGCTGCCGGAGTGAAAGGCGGCGGCGCAAATGCTAATACGCGATCATAGCTGTTGTTGCGAGCCAAAAAGCCGGAGGCACAGCTCGAACCGCTCGACCAGCAGACGGCACCGCGCTGATTCGAAACGATCGTTCCGGCCACGGTCAGAGATGTGCGGGTCACATATTGATAATCGGCCGCCGGCAGGTAGCCTGAAGACGCAATATAGTAGTCGCGCCCGTAGAGCCCCGTTTGGGCCACGAAGATGCCGCGGAGCGTCATATTGTTGGGGACCTCTAGGCCGAGCAAGAGCGACCCTTCGGCGACCGCGGTGAGCCCGGTCGTGCCGTCGGTCGTGGCATAGGTAAGGTTGTTATTGAAAATGATGCTTGGCACATACGCTCCGGTGTCGGCCACGATCAAGGTCATCTTCCCCGACACAGTTCCTTCGATCCAGGTCTTTGCCTGCGAATAAATAAGTGCGCACCCTGACGGAGGCGTCACATTGGCGACGAAGGTCTGGCTCGCGATGATCGGATAGCTGTAATAAAAGTCGCCGACCACATCGTTGTAGCTATAGACCGTGTCCCCGTTCGTTGCGGTGACCCGATACACATCGATCGTGCCGTCGGATTTGAACACCAGATGAAACCCTTTGTTGTCCGACGCGCCGACCGAGGAGAACGTACTTCCCTGAGTGATCCCGGCCACCGTCACCGATGTCGGATTGAGCATGACGCCCGTGGCCTGTGCGTAAGCCTTGAGCGTCGTGAAATTCAGCGCCATGCCTGAGAAGTCGACGGTCGAAGCGGGGTATTTCCAGAGCGTTGAGTTGCTTCCGTTGCCGAAGACACCGTTTTGCCACGATGCGGGCGAGCATCCGAATGATGAGTCGCAGTACATCTGCGACACGGCAGCGGAAACGGTGGAGTTGGTCGTACCATCCATGCGAATACCGTTGTTCGAAAAATACGGACCGGAGCCCACGTTGGTCGATCCGAACCATACGCCGCTGTTATAGAGGAACGCATATTCGGCGATGGAGCGTTTCATGTAGCGCGCATTGAGTGTGCGCGGAAATCCGACGCCGGCGATCGATCTTCCCACCGATGTCACATCGAGCCACTGAAGCGCCCCGCACTGCATACTCGGCGAAGCCGTAATGACCGCATTTCCGACGTTGGCGGCCTCGGGGTCATTAATACTATAGGTGTACGGAGAAACGAGCCCGGACCCCGCAACGAGAATAGAGGGATTGTGCGCCAGGAACCATCGGTAATACTCGAGGCCTGCATCGGCGATGTGGAGCGCCTGTTCGCGCGCGAAGAGTCCGCGCCCGTAGCGCGCCTGCTCAAGCGCGTAGCTCGTGACGGTGCCGAGTATCACCATGAAGACGCCCATGAAGCCGATCACCAAAAGCGTCGTGATGCCCGCCTGTGGGGAGCGACCTCGTTTTGTCGAAGAAAAGAAAAGCATATGATCAGTTTCCCACGATATTGCGCAATGCCGCCGACGAGCGCAGGTATATCGGCGTCGGCGACCTGTTGGTATCGACGTCCACGCCGACATTCACCGTAATAAAGCGTACCGAGCCGATCTTTGAGTAATCGGAAATGAGCGCGCCGCCCGAATCGTAGTACAAGAACGTCACGGTCCCTTGCGACGTATTGCGCACATAATCAGAAATGGCGGAGGCCGTTTCGGATCCGGTATATACGGGCGGGTCCCCGCTCGGATCAAGGATGCCCTGAAAGACATTTGTGCCCGAAAGATAGTAATGCACGCGTTCGATCGCGGAATCGGAATCCACGTCGGCATAGAAAACGATATCGTCCGGTGCGATCGAGACGATCGGATACGCGCCGCTGCTCGAATACGCGGCTTCGCGCATGGTGCGGACCATGAGGTCCATGCCATGCTGTGCGGAAGCCACCGCGGATGCTTCCTGGATCGTGTAATTGCTCGTGCGATAGAAGAAAATGAGCGTCGTGACGATGGCGACCATGACCATCGTGAACATGCCGACCCACACCACCGTTTCCAAAAGTGTGAATCCCCGTGTTCGTGAGAGTTGCTTCATATTAATTGAGTGAGACCGAGAGACGCGATGTCCCCGCAACGTTGGCCGCGGGGGACGTATATGTTGTGTAGCCCGATTTCGAAACGTCGAGCGAATAGGTGCCGCTCGTGAGCCCGGAGAAGAACGCCTGGCCGCAGGAATCGGCGGTTGAGGTCGCCGAGTATCCGGTTTTGTACAAATGTACCGTCGCCCCCGGCAAGAGAACCCCCGAAGATGCTACGTGCACGTCGATGAGAATTGAATTCACCGTATGGGTCGCGAAATAGAGCCTGGTCGTCGCACTCGCTCCCGCCGCGAGCGTTTCCGGCTGCGGGCTGCACGCGGAAGCAATGTCGTAGCCCGTCGAGGTACCGGCGACGGTTATGAGGTACGTGTCCCATTCGAGGCCCGGCAAAACCAGCACTCCGGTCGAACCGCTCGAGAGTGCGCTGTTGTATTTATAGACGGTTCCCGACGGTCCGCTGCCGGTCGTTTTGGCGCCGCGCATCGTGAATGCGACGTTAGGAAGCGGGTCGCCGCCGTACGTATAGCCCACGCTCCATACATCGATCGACGGGGTCGAAGACGCGGCGCCGGTCAGCACACTGTCGAAGACAAGCGACGGATACGTGCTTGTCGAGACCCCCGAAAGATCGATGCTGGTACTTGTGAATCCGGCGCTGTTACCCGAAAGCTGGGAGTCCGGAATGAGTGCGCCCGCTGCATCGTATACGCGATAGCGGGTCAGCGTCCCGACGGGTTTTGTATCGGTGACGGTGAGCGTCCCCCAGGTCATAAGTGCGCTGGGTGCGACCGCAATAGAGCGCACTTCCCCCGTACTTGTCGTATCAATGAGCGATGCCTTGCCGCCGGAGACGCTCACGTTGGTACTCGTCGCTATTTTCGCCGCGTCAGAGAACGGGTCGGTCCACGTACCGGGCACGATCTGATTGAGCGTCTGCACGGTCTTCTGCGCCAGGAGGTCGATAGCAAAGGTGCCGGTCGTTGTCTGATTCGTGGAGACCGTCAGGTGTCCGGGATTCGGACTCGTATTTACCGCCGTGAGCGAGTAGGTCTGCGCGGTCGAATATCCGGATTTCGTAACGGTCACCTGGTACGCGCCCGTGGATGTAGCACCGATGAATGTAGCGGTCCCGCTTGCATTGGTATAGGTCGTGAGGTCGATCGCGGCGCTCGCCGGTGTGGTCGAGGCGTTCACAATGCGCAGCTGCGCATTAAAAAGCGGCGAAGATGCTGAATCGATGACATTGATGGTAAGTGTTCCACCCGCGACCGCCGATTCCACTCCGGGTGCCGGTGAGAATCTCGTGACGAGCGCAATATGACGCGCTCCCGTGCGCGAATTCCACGTCACATCCACTTTCACGAGCTTGTAATCCGCCGTAATGCTGTTGCCATCCGCGACACCCGTCCCGTCGCTCGCATCATCGCCGTATAAGACCAGGGTGCGTCGGACATATGACACACCATTGAGCGAAAGTGATTCGCTCTGCGCGAGGACCCCCGAAGGGATCCCGCCGACGGTCCCCACCTGCGCGTACGTGAGACTCCGGATGTATTCCATCCGCTCATCGGCAAGTGCAATAGCGCCTCCGCGCGCCTTGTTGTTGCTCACGATATCGAGCGACAGATTGAACGCTGCCGCGATCCCGAGGAACACCACAAGCATGAGCGATGTGGCCACGATCGTATCGATCAATGTCACTCCGCGTGCAGTAGTTCTGCGCGACATAGGGTCAGAAATTGTTGGACGAAAGCGAATAGATCGGTGTGATCATCGCGACCGCAAAGAATCCGACCGCCGCACCGATGAAGAGCATGAGGAACGGCTCAATGATGGTCGACATATCTTTTGTCTTGCGGTCCACTTCGACTTCGTAGAAAAGTGCCAAGCGCTTGAGCATTTCTGCGGTCTGTCCGGTCTCTTCACCGACCGCCATCATTTCGCCCACAAAGGGCGGGTACATCTTTTCGTTACGCGCGAATTCGGTCGAGAGCGGCTGGCCCTGCGCAACTCCGGTCTTGGCGGCGGCGATGATCGCCTGGAAATATGAATTCTGCACGACCTCGTGCGTGATATCGAGCGCGGTTATCACGTCGACTCCCGAGGTGAGCAGTGACGCCATCGTGCGCGCAGTGCGCGCCGCATTCACTTCTTTCACGAGAGGCGAGATCCCCGGCAGATGCAGCAGCACGAAGTCGACGCCGCGCTGTCCGATACGGGTACGCAGCGCGAGGTATAGACCGACCACGACTCCGACGATCATGCCCAGAGCGAGCACCGTATACTGCACCAGGAAATTACTGAGATTGATGACAAATTGTGTCGAAGACGGGAGCGAGGCACCCATTTCGCTGAAGGTAGAGCCCAATGTCGGCACGACGACGATCATCATAACGATACCGATGCCGAATATCGCCACCAGGATGATGCACGGATAGATCATGGCTCCTTTTATCTTCTTCTTGAGGTCGAACATGCGTTCCATCTGGTCCGACGTCACCTGCAAAGACGCCGGAAGATCTCCCCCTTCTTCGCCGGCGCGAAGCATCGCAATGAAAAGATTGCTGAAGATGCGGGGGAATTTCGCCATCGCGCCGTGCAATGTTTCTCCGCGGCGCACATCGCTCGCGATCTCAGAGATGGTGGCGCCGAGCCGGGGATTCTTCGTCTGACGCTCAAGCACGGCCAGAGAGCGCGAAAGACTGAGCCCGGCGGAGATCATGGCGCCGAGGTTTCTCGCCATGAGTATCTTGTCGTATTCCTTGATGGTCGTGAGCTTGGTGTTCCAGTACGTGATGCTCCACTTGCTTCCCGACTGCTCGTTGACCGAGATGATCTTACCGCCCTCGCGGCGAACCACGCCATAAAGCTCGAAGCGGTCTTTTGCCTCTGCGGTGCCTTTGTAGACCTCGCCGTCATTTTTTTCTGCGGTGTAGACGAAGCGACTCATCGCATAAGTATATCGTGCAAAACATCAACGCTGTGCACAAAAAATAAATAATGTATACAAATCAAAAGGCCCGGAAATCCCGGGCCTTTGCTTTTTGCGGTCGCAGTTCGCTATTTATTTTCGATAGACAAGGAGGTCTTTGATCGCGAAGACCGCGAATAAGATTCCGACGGCGGTCAGTACGGAAGCATCTGCAGTCCACGACGGCATCAGGGACGCAAAACTGGTACTTTTCAAATACCAGCATACTCCTGCTGCCGCAATAATGAGTACGTCGATCAACACGTCTGGCACTTTGAATTCGACGAGAATGAAAACAATGGACAGCATCAGTGCAAAAGCGCACACATTGCGCGCAAGGCCCGGATCCAGACCTTGGACGTGCAATACGGGGATATAGCCCGCTGAGAAGCTAAGCAGCGCGATCAACAGACCGCTCCAGATCACATTTCTGACCATTTGATGAACCTTCCATCAAGTTAAAGTGATGGGCATTAAGCCCGTAACTTGAGGGAGCAAACCATACAAAATCTACTTTGGCAAGAGACTACTCAGTGATCACCCGAAGCACCTCCTCAATAGTAGTTACGCCCTGAGCAGCTCTGAAAATACCGTCTTCGCTCATCGTGAGCATCCCCTCTTTGCGTGCCTGTGCTTCGATCGCATCTCCCGTGGCATTTGCGATGATCAGCTCCTTTATCGTGGCAGTGATCGGCAAGACCTCGTAGATGCCCATGCGCCCCGAGTATCCGCTCGGCGATTGCCCGCCCTCTTTGGCCTTATAGAAAGGAATATTCTTCCAGGTCGCGGTGGGCGGCACCGCTTTCTCCTCCTTGAGCGCGCGCAGGACCGAACCGGCGTCGACGACGCTCTCAAGTCGCGTCTGTTCGTCGCGCGAGAGTTCGTACTGCTCTCGATCGGGCGCGAGCTTGCGCACCAAGCGCTGACCGATGATCACACGAAGCGTTGAGAGCAAGAGGAACGGTTCCACTCCCATATCGAGCAAGCGCGCGATCGCTCCCGATGCGGAATTGGTGTGAAGGGTCGAGAGCACGAGATGCCCCGTGAGCGCCGCATTGATCGCGAGGCTCGCCGTTTCTTTATCGCGAATTTCTCCGACCATGATGATGTCCGGATCCTGACGCACGAGGCTTCGGAGTCCGTTGGCGAAGGTAAAGCCGATCTCGGGGCGCACCTGCGTCTGATTCACGCGCGCCATCTGATATTCGATCGGGTCCTCGATCGTGGAAATATTCTTATCCGGCGTATTGATGATATCGAGGAGCGTATAGAGTGTTGTGGATTTACCGGCGCCGGTCGGCCCTGTCGTGAGGACGAGCCCCGTGGTCTTGCGCATCGCATCGTGCATGCGCTCGAGTGCCGCTCCATGGAAGCCGATCGATTCGAGCGTGAAGCCCGATATCGAGTCGCGCAAAAGGCGCATCACGATCTTTTCGCCGAAATATGTCGGTAGTATCGATACACGGAAGGACACCCGCTCGCCGGAGGCTTCGGTACCGAAGCGGCCGTCTTGGGGAAGTCGCTTTTCGTCGAGACGAAGATTCGAAAGCACTTTCAAACGCGCGGTGATCGCGGCAGCCGCGTGTTTTGGCAGCGACATCGCGTCGTGAAGGATGCCGTCGATGCGATAGCGGATCAAAAGCGAATCTTCGAGCGGCTCGATATGGATATCCGATGCGCCCTGCGCCGCAGCGTGTCGCAGAAGCGTATCAACGATGCGCACCGCAGGCACTCCTTCGGCCATCTGTTTGAGATCTTCTTCCTTTCCCTCCCCGGTCGTGTGTTCAAGTGCCGCCGTCTCGCGCTGAATGACGTCGCCGAGATTATCTTTGAGCGACTGCTGATAGAGCTTGAGTGCGTATTTGATCGATGCCGCATCCGTCAGACGCGCCTGCACCTTCAAATGCGTCTTTTTCTTGATGAAATCGATCGCAGCCAGGTCGTCGGTGTCGAGCATGGCGACCTCAAGTTCGTCGCCGCGGTGGTTGTAGGCAATGATGTTGTTGCGGCGCGCGACCGGCTCGGGAATGAGCGAGAGCGTCTCGTATTTGATGGAGATGCCGGCGAGCGAGACGAACGGGATGCCGAGAATGTACGCGTACGTACGGCGCAGCTCGTCTTCACCGATCTCATTGTGGGACGTGAGAATATCTCCGACCGAGCGCCCCGACTCTTTTGCCTCAGTTTCCGCGGCATCAAAATCTTTTGCCGACACGAGCCCCGCATCAGCAAGAAATGACTTGAGATGTGTATCAGAAATGTACATAGATCCTCATTATTATATCAGCAAAAAGGTTTGAGGCGCTCCGATCCACGGGGCGCCTCAGCAGTATTCGACATGTCCTTCTTTACGCGTGCTCGATCGTATCGCGCCGCTCTTTGCGCGGACCCAAGATCCCGAACAGTGTTGTCTTTGACGCGACATCTTTCGTTTCGCTTCCGTGGAACGCGTACTCCTCGTCGGTGGTTTCCACCTCTTCATAGACTTCGAGGACCACAGAGTGTTGGTCGGCGGAAATGATACGCGGCATTGCCGAGCTGTTTTGCAGGTACCAGGCTGCTTTTCCGTCGTTCGGCGCGACCTCGATGAGCTTATCGAACCGCAGTGCGGCACCTTCTCCGAAGCGATAGTGAAGGAGTGCGTACCGCGTGCCCGGTCCATAGCGGATCGGAACGAGCCACCCTTCTCCGGTGAACAATGGCGTACCCACTTCTCTCACCTGATACCAATAGAGCTTCAAGGGGCCATAATTGACGCACATCGACACGAAGACGGGGCATGGTGCGGCGGTGGTCGGGGCCGTTACAAAGGTGCTCATGGTGTCCCTCCCGGGGCGTTTGCTCCAGAAATAGTACTCCGGGCGGCAAATAGCGCAATAAACAGGCGTTCTCGGGGTTATTGACGTTTTATCCCGGCGGGCGTATACTATATATACAAGTTCCGCCTCTGGCGGGCGCTTTTTTTAAAAAGCCGGGCCTGAGGCCCATTACAAAGACTTACAACATAATCAATATGGCACTCTTCGACCTCAAGACCCTCAATTCCGCTCTCGACGAATTGCAGCACGAGCGCGGTATCTCACGCGAAAGCGTGGTCGACGCCCTTGCGACGGCACTCGCCGCCGCATACCGCCGTGAATACGGAAAGCGCGGCCAGATCATCCGTGCCACCTTCAATGCGGAGACCGGAGACATGGAATTCCGCCAGGCGAAGATCGTCGTGGATGCGACACTCGTCCGCAAAGAGGACGAAGAGTCTTCCGGCGATGACGATCACCGCTCCCGCTTCAATCCGGAACAGCACATCATGATCGAAGATGCCCGCCGCATTAAGCGCGACGCCGCACTCGACGAAGAGATCTCATTCCCGCTCGAGACCCAGGAAGATTTCGGACGCATCGCCGCCCAGGCAGCGAAACAGGTCATCATGCAGAAGGTCCGCGAAGCAGAACGCGCTTCCATCATCCAGGAATACGGTGCACGCGAAGGAGAGATCGTCACCGGCCACGTCCAGCGCTTCGAGCGCGGTAATCTCTACATCGACCTCGGTCGCGCGACCGCCATCTTGCCGTACGACGAACAGATCCCGGGCGAACGCTACCGACAAGGAGAGCGCGTCCGCGCACTCTTGCTGCGCGTCGATGAAGGGATCCGCGGCACATTCATCCGCCTTTCCCGCTCACACCCACGCTTCCTCACCAAGCTTTTCGAGACCGAAGTGCCCGAAATGGCGTCCGGTGTCGTTGAAGTGAAAGGTATCGTCCGCGAGCCGGGCAGTCGTGCCAAGATCGCCGTATTCTCCAATGACAGTCACGTCGACCCGGTAGGTGCCCTCGTCGGTCAGCGTGGCGTTCGCGTTGCCGTCGTCACCTCGGAGCTCGGCGGAGAGAAGATCGATGTCGTCGAGTGGTCTGCGACCACCGGAGATTTCGTCAAAGAAGCGCTCAAGCCTGCCCAGGTCCTTTCGATCGAACTCTTCGAATCGGAGAATCGCGCAGTCGTTTCCGTCGCTGAAGACCAGCAGTCGCTCGCGATCGGCCGCGGCGGCCAGAACGTGCGCCTCGCGGCACGCCTCACCGGCTGGAAGATCGATATCCGCTCCATGGGCGGTGAAAATGTCGCATCGACCGACGGTGCCGAAGCTACAAAATCACAGCCAACTGATGTTGAAAATGTTTCCGCTACCGAAGATACCTTTGAGGAAGCGAAGAAGGATATCTCGGGCGATGACAATGAAGCGTCCGACACCGGTGAAGCGAACATCGATCCTGTCGCACAAGACCGCGACGTCGCTGACGAAAAAGTAGAGGAGCAGCAGGAAGAAACGACTGAGGATAAAGAAAAAGACGCCGAATAATTTTCAAACAAAAGAGCCCCGAAAAGGGCTCTTTTGTTATATGAGATCTATATTTTAAGTGCCGGCACGATCTGCTTCTTGCGCGAGACGATGCCGGGCAATACAACGGTTTCGCCAGATACATCGACATTAAATGACGCTTTGATTATTTGCTTGGTGAGGTCGTTATACACAAGTACGGTCGCTTCTTCTTTGAGAATATCGACAATGAACATGAGTACGTCATCTGTACCTTTTTCCGCGGCAAGATTTGCCTTGATCGCAGAGACGAGTTCGTCCTTGCGCGCGAGAACAGTTTCCGGTGTTGTTGTCTCAAGCACGGAAACGCGAATATTTTTCTCGCCTACGGGAAATACCTTGCTGTCGAGTGTAATGAGTGCGGCTCCCGAATACTCAGAGACATCCGATTTCGCCGCGAACATCTCGTTCGCGTAGGTCGTCATATTGACTCCGAGCTGCAGCGCGAGCTTCGTTGCGATCTCTTTGTCATACGGAGTCGTTGTCGGGGAGCGGAATTCGAGCGTGTCGGAGAGGATGCATGAGAGCATGAGGCCCGCCATTTCGGTCGGAAGCACGGTGGCGGCAGGAGCCATGAGGTCATGTATCACCGACGCGGTCGATGCGAGCGGACGGATCGTCATCATGATCGGAGCCTCGCTCTTGAGGCCGCCCACGAGCTTGTGGTGATCGATGATCTCGATGATCTTTGCGTCATTGATATTCTCGAAGAGTTCCTGCGGATTGTTCGTATCGACGATAGTCACCTCATCTTCCGCGCTCACCGATTCGAGCAGTGCCGGATGCGGCACCTGCCAGCGGTCGAGCACGAAGCGCGTCTCTTTGTTAAGTTCTCCGAGGCGATACGCGAGCGCCGGCATTTTTGCGTGCGTGTTCAGATACCACGCCCACAAGATGGCACAGCAGACCGTGTCGGTGTCGGGAGAAAGGTGTCCGAAGACTTTTCGAGGTGTAGCCATATGGTGCGCAGTATACGAGCCTGCGTCCAAAACTCAAATTGCGCCTATCCCCCGCTTTGGAAGTACGCGGGCAGCGGAACGAGGGTGTACTATAGATATATGCCTCCGCAAGTCACTCCTCCCGTCCAGCCGCCCGCTGAACAAAGGCCGAGCTTTTCTTATGTTGACCAGCCCCGAAAAGGCGGCGCGGGTCCCACCGTCGGCATTATCATTATCGTCATTCTTCTTATATTTGGTGCCTTATATTTCTGGGGCGCACAGTTAAATAAACAGCAGGACCAGCTTCCGCTTATCCCGAGCAGCACCGGCACGAACTGATAAATTGCGGTTCACGGAGATTTCGCGTACACTCCTGCGATGAAAACTGCAACCAATATAGAGGTCACGCGCGATGAGAAGACGTGGGAAGTCGAGATAAAGGCCCAGATCCCGGCGGAGTCCCTCGCTACCTACCGAGCCAAAGCGATCAAGACCATCCAGAAGACGGCCAAGCTCGACGGTTTTCGCGTGGGCCACGCCCCTGAAGACGCTATCGTACGCGTATACGGAGAGTCCGCGATCATGCGCCAGGCAGCTGAAGAAGCGATCCAGGCCGAGCTTCCACTTTTGGTAGCATCGGAGAATATCGCGATCGTCGAAGCCCCGAAAGTGACGACCGATGTGCCGGAGATGGGAAAGCCCCTTTCTTTCACTGCACGCGCGGCACTCGCACCGGTCATCAAGCTCCCCGACTATGCCAAGATCTCTAAGAAACACACCGAGAAGGAGGAGGATACGGCCGTGACCGACTCTGAGCACTCCGAGGCCCTTGCTCACATCCGCCGCGAGCGCGCCCGTATCGACAAGATAGAAGCAGGCACTGAACCACAAAAAGCGGCCGATGAGACCAAGGCGATGGACGTAAAGGACCTTCCGGAGCTTGATGACGCTTTCGTACAGTCGCTCGGATATGCCGATACCGCTGCATTCGGAGAAGCGCTCCGCACGAACATCCAGCAAGAGAAGAAGATTCGCGCCACCGAAAAGGTCCGCGCCGCGATCCTCGATGAACTCGTAAAAGACGCAAAGATCTCATATCCGGCGAGCCTTCGTGAGTACGAGCTCGAAGAAATGGAGCAGCGACTTACTGACGACCTGTCTCGTATGGGCCAGACGTTCGATGCATATCTGAAAGATGTGAAGAAGACACGTGACGAAATGCGCGAAGAATGGAAAGATGCCGCTGATAAGCGCGCCAAGGTCCGCCTCATCCTCGCCGAGATCGCGCGTCAGGAAAATCTCAATCCGGAGCCGGCTGCGCTCGAACACGAGCTCGTGCACGCACGCCAGCACTATCCGAAAGCCGACGAGCAGGCATTGCGCTCTCACATCACACATGCGATGCGCAACGAAGCGACCCTTCGCTTTCTTGAAGGAAATACCGAGCCGGTCGGACACACTGAACACAGTCACTAGTCATCTTTTTTTAAAATGGAAAACGGCGCCGCAAGGACGCCGTTTTTTATTTGACGGAACAATCGGGTCTTACGCCGCAGCAGCTTCACTGTGCTGAAACAAGCGACAGATCGCGTCGATGCCGGCCTGGCGTTCGACCGTCGCTTGCGGCGCAAATGCGACGATAAACACAGTTCGGGCGACGGGGTCACGTGCCAGATCGGCGCTGCCGATCGGAAGCTTGGACTCGTCGGCGACTTGCAGCAGCACATCCGGCTGAACCGGTAGTGTCGGTGTACGCTCCTTCAGTAGCTTTCCCGCGTCTTCGACGCGTGATTCGATGTCTTCCCGAGTAACCTTCTTCATGGGTACCGTATCCTGCTGTTGTTGTTTATGGGACAAATGATTATACGCAGCACAAGTACGCATTACTCTTTATATTATAGCATATTCTCGCATGAAAAGCAAATGAAGCTCGTCCGGCCGAGATACCCCGTTTGCATCGCCACTCTCTTTTCTATACACTCTCATTATATGAATACACCTCGCGCAAGCATGCTCGTACCCATGGTCATCGAAAAAACCTCGCTCGGTGAGCGGGCGTATGACATTTACTCACGCCTCCTCAAAGAGCGCATCATCTTCCTCGGCGGCCCCATCGACGGCGATGTGGCGAACCTCATCGTCGCCCAGCTTCTCTACTTGGCCTCGGAAGACCCGAAGAAGGACATCTCGTTCTATATCAATTCCCCGGGCGGCCATGTATCGGCCGGATTCGCGATCCTCGATACCATGAACCACATCCAGCCGAATGTTTCTACCACCTGTGTCGGCATGGCGGCGTCCATGGCGGCGGTACTTCTCTCTGCCGGTGAAAAAGGCAAGCGTTTTGCGCTTCCAAATGCCGAGATCATGATCCACCAGCCGTCCGGAGGCGCAGAAGGTATGGCATCTGATATCGAGATCACCGCCAAGCAGATCCTTAAAATGCGCGAACAGCTCAACAAGATCCTCGCAAAAAACACCGGTCAAAAGGTGGAAAAGATCGAGCGCGATGTGGACCGCGACTTCTTCATGGGAGCAAAAGAGGCGGCCGAATACGGCATTGTCGACAAGGTGTTGAGCTAGATCTCTTCTAGCGCCCCTATAGTGCGAGTGGTATAGTACGGGTACACCTTAGCATTTATGATTTCAAATTTTCTTCGCGCTTATTGGGGTATACGGGGTTTTACGGCTCAAAACAAGGCTAAAATGCTCTCGCGTACATAACGAGCGCGTGGAAATACCACGCGTATGTCATTAAAAATAATTTTGGCCCTCCTCGCCGTAGCCGGCGTTGTAGGCATTGGCATCGGATACTATCTGCGCCTCATCATTTCCCTCGGCAAAAAGGGATCGATGGAACTCGAGATACGTCAGATGATGCTCGATGCCGAAGAACAGTCCAAGAAGATCGTCGCAGAGGCTGAAAAGCGCGGCCGCGAAAAGGCCGAGCAGATGTCGGGAGAATATAAGGAGAAAGAGCGCGAGCTCAAAACGACCGAAGAACGTCTCGTCCGCAAGGAAGAGATGCTCGATAAGCGTCAGCTCAATCTTGATTCAGAACAGGAGTCACTCTCTCGAAAGAACGAAGAGGTCCAGGGAGCGCGCGACGAAGCACAGAAGATGATCCAGTCGCAGCAGGAAAAGCTTGAGAAGATCGCCGGACTTTCAGCGGATGAGGCGAAGACCAATCTCATGCAGTCGATCGAGAA
Source organism: Candidatus Kaiserbacteria bacterium (assembly GCA_028286865.1). Lineage (GTDB taxonomy): Bacteria > Patescibacteriota > Minisyncoccia > Phycocordibacterales > UBA2100 > UBA10103. The sequence goes on along the minus strand of JAQBQU010000016.1, from coordinate 15,844 downwards.
GCAGTATGAGACCGATCTCGAAGGCCGCATGCGCAAGCTTGAGATATCAAGCGATGAGAAGCTCGAACAGCGCGCCAACGAGATCCTTACGACCGCTGTACATCGCTTGGGCAACTCCGTCGTCTCCGACGTGCTCGCGACGACCGTGTCGCTCCCGAATGATGAGATCAAAGGAAAGATCATCGGTAAGGAAGGCCGTAACATCCGCTCGTTCGAACGTGCGACCGGCGTTGATGTGATAATCGACGACACACCGGGCACACTCACCCTCTCTTCGTACGACCCTATCCGCCGCCAGATCGCGCGTATCGCTCTTGAGAATCTCATTCTCGACGGCCGCATTCAACCTGCGAAGATCGAAGAGGCAGTGCAGAAAGCCGAGCAGGAGATCAACAACATCATCAAAAAGAAAGGTGCCGAGGCCGCATACGAAGCCAAGGTCCCCAACCTAGATCCGAAGCTCGTCATGATCTTGGGTCGGCTCTATTTCCGCACCAGCTACGGCCAGAACGTGCTCGACCACTCGGTTGAGGTATCGCACCTCGCCGCGATGCTCGCCGAAGAGCTTGGTGCCGACGTTGCGGTCGCACGTGCCGGCGCACTATTCCACGACATCGGCAAAGCGGTAGACCATGAGGTCCCCGGTACCCACGTCGAGATCGGACGTCGCATCCTTCAGAAATTCGGTATCTCCGAAGCCGTCGTGAAGGCAATGCAGGCGCACCACGAGGAATATCCGTACGAAACGCCCGAATCAATGATCGTGCAGGTCGCCGACGCCATCTCAGGAGGCCGTCCGGGAGCGCGCCGCGACTCTGTAGAGAATTACATCAAGCGACTTGAGGAGCTCGAAGGTTTGGCCAATTCAGAGCCGGGCGTTGAGAAGAGCTTTGCCATCGCTGCAGGCCGCGAGCTTCGCGTCATCGTGAAGCCGGAAGCATGCACCGACCTCGAAGCACGTCAGCTCGCTCGTACGATCGCCGATAAGATCGAAAAAGAGCTTCAGTATCCAGGAGAGATCAAAGTATCGGTCATTCGCGAAATGCGCGTCATCGAATACGCAAAATAATCCACCAGCCGACGGACCCTGCCCCGAAAAAAGCCGCTCCGCCGCCTGGCGGATTGCGGCTTTTTTCTTTTTGATGCAGGATGGGAACCGGAAGCAATGGAGAAGTAGGACATGTCATCAATTCGAATAGTGCTTGACGCAGCACAGCAGGACGATACTGCTCCTGTGTTCCTGGAAGCGCTCAAATTCACCTTGCGGACCGCAATGCCCCACGAAGCATTCACGCTGGCGACGATCGGTAACGTCAAGACGAACGAGATCAGCGCGCAACTACGCGCCTCGTCGCTCTGTGCTATCGCAGAATGCGTAATGCACGGCGCGGATGAATGCCTCCACATCACGCCACTTGAGATCCTCAGAGCGGCCAATGCAGCAGAAATCGTTCTATTGATGCTTGTCGCAGCAACCCGCGAACGAGTCCTTGATATGACGATCCTGACTTATAGTGCAGCGCCAATACCGTCTGACCTTAGTAAAGGACTCGATATTAAGGTCCGTAATGCTCGGCAGCTTCTCATCAAGGAACGTGATGACGCGGAGCGAACACCGCACATCAAAGCGCTCTTCACGTCCGTTCACAGCGGCTATCGGCTGATGGCAGAGATGATGGTTTCGAAATCCAAGCCGAAGAAACCGCCAAATAATCTGAACTAGGCTGTGACTGGCTAAAAATGGGGTCCGCGATCGACGCGGGCCCTTCTTATTTTGGCTGTGGATAACGCACTGGCACTGATTGACAGCCCTAAAATACGGCTCAAAATGGTCGGGTGAGGTCGAATGTGCAATTTTAATCGGTAATTATCGAATATTTGTATGGCAAATAAAATGGATCTCGTGGAACGCGTCGCGACGACGATTGGTTCTACGAAGGCAGATGCGGAGCGTGCAGTCGAAGCGATCATAGACATGATCACGATGACGCTCAAGAACGGCGACGAAGTATCGATCGCGGGCTTGGGTATCTTCGAAGCCAAGACCCGCGCAGGACGCACCGGACGCAATCCGCGAACGGGCGCCACGATTCAGATCAAGGCAATGCGCGTACCGAAGTTCCGCGCATCCAAGACACTGAAGGACTCTGTAAAATAAACCATGGGATTCTCCCATGGTTTTCTGTCAGCGCTCGCTCGACAGTAGAGGGCAAGCCCGTTTCTTTCATCTCGAGAATACGAAAGCCCGCGTTACGCGGGTTTTTGTATGAAACCAAGGATTCGTGTAGAGTATGGACGAGGTCCTCTCTGTGGGACACGAACGGACAAGCGAGATTAGTTTAATGGCAGAATAGGAGTTTTCCAAACTCTTGGCGGGGGTTCGATTCCCCCATCTCGCACCATATGAGACACCTTACGCTCACGGTACAGATCATCATCCTCGCGGTCATCATCGGTGTTCTCGCATACGCAATACACCGCTCCTCGTATTCAATAGCCGCCTCCCCGACCAATTCAAGCGAGCAAGTCGCTGCCAGTACGCAGGCATCTGCAACAAGTACCCGTACCACTACCACTGCTACTGCCTCAAGCACGGCGACAACTACGAAACCGGTCGTCAAAAAAGCGCCGATTATCAAGCAAACAAGCCCTGCTGCAGCAGCACCCACCGCAAGCACTACGAAACCATCGGGAGAGATCGTCCGCATCGAAAATCCCTACTCCACACAGCCCGAATCATTTTCAACTATCAATACGCGGGCCCGGGGCGCCCTGGTGAACATATTCTGCTCCCCCAAAGGCGGCAGTCTCCGGCCGATATCCGGCAGTGGCACCATTATTGACTCCCGCGGCGTCATCCTCACCAACGCACACGTGGCTCAATACGTACTTCTTTCGGAGAGCCCGCGCGTGAATCTATCGTGCTTCATCCGCACCGGATCGCCCGCCTCCTCCAAATGGATCCCCAAGGTCCTCTATATCCCCGCCACGTGGGTGCGCGATCATGCGGCGGACATCAGCGCGGAACACCCGCTCGGAACCGGAGAGCATGACTACGCGCTCCTCTACATCACTGATTCCACCGACAGCACTCCCCTGCCTGCGACCTTCCCTGCCATCCCCGTCGACACACGCGAAGCCATCGGCTTCCTCAACGACCAGGTGCTGGCCGCCAGCTATCCGGCGGAGTTCACCGGCGCTTCTGCCAATTACGACCTCTACCCGGCCTCTTCGGTCACCAACATCGCACAGTTACTTACCTTCACGACGAAGTCCGTCGATGTCATATCGGTCGGCAGCGTCATCGAAGCGCAGAGCGGCTCCTCAGGAGGCTCCATCGTCAACGCATGGGGCCGCCTCATCGGCGTTATTACGACGACCAGCACCGGCGCGACCACGGCGGATCGCGACCTGCGCGGCATCACCCTCAGCTATATCAACCGCGATATCGCGGCCCAAACGGGCTCTACATTGCTCAATTATTTAAATGGTGACCTGGCGGCAAAAACAGCAGCATTTACCGCCAACGACGCTCCAGCGCTCTACAACTTGATCATTGATCAGATCGCGCGGTAGTTATTTTGGTCATTCGACCTGCTGACCGCGAGGTTTAGCTTCTTTAGTCCTGTTCGAGGAAGTTCTTCAACAATTGGAGTTGAGCTTCGGCAACGGACTCCCCCATAGCATGGAGATTGTGGACCGCGGCACCATTGGTGTAATCCAGGATATTGCTCGGAATAGGACGATCTGAGAAAAAATGAAAGGTATCCCCTATTTTGTGGCTCGTACCTTGCTCCGTGTGTATGACGATCCGTTTCTGACACTGAGCAAGCTCTCGTTCGAACTTTGGCTCCATGAGAGCGCCCTCGAGAAGTAATGAATCCTTGAATGTATGTGGCTTTATGAACGGATAGATCATTGAAGAACCCATGATAAAGCTCGAGAGCTCTTCGGGACTCAATCTATCTTTTTCCGTAATGCGTAATTCGGTGATCTTGAACATCTTTCGAAAAAGGCTGATCGCATTGATGCCTGCGCCAAAGCTCAGCGCAAGCACAACCGAGGACAGAAAACATTTTAATGAAACGAGGCGGATCGACGTACGTGCAGCAATGATATTGAACGCACCGATCGGGCGACTCCTGATGTAATCATCTGATAACGACCGCACGGAATCCTTATATATTTTGTTCTGTGGAAAATGCGGACGCTTAAAGGCGTAAAAATTCCTCTTATTAGAATCCAGCCTTTGTGCGAAGGATTCCATTACTTCCCTATTTTGGCCCAATAGGGTCGCCACTATTATCGCCGCTGAAGAACTGGACCCGACGAACAGATCTACAGAGACCTGCTCGCGTCTTAGAATACTTAATATTCCGTTTACGAAAAATACCTTATTTCCTCCAGCTTCGAGAAATGCTCCTACTTTATGCATGTCGTGATGACGTTGACTCGTGTCGGGGCGCCGAGAATCGAACTCGGTCTACTTGGTCCCAAACCAAGCGTACTACCGGTATACTACGCCCCGTAATTTCATTTCTGCGTGGCATATCATATCACAGATATTTCACAGTATTAAAGGACATTCTAAAGGACATTATGTCCTTTACGACTAAAGTACCTGCTCGAAGAGCCTGCATCGCGCCTTGCGGCGTATAGGGTCAATAAAGACACCTATAACATCGATCTGGTAATCGCGCTGGTCCCCCTTCCCATTCATGTACATCTCTGCAGTGCGTGCGATCTTGCGAAGCTTTGCGGGATGCACCTGCTCCTCGGGTCTATATGCATCATTTTCACGTGTAACATCCGGCAAGTTTTCACGTGTAACAGCTTTTACCTCTACAAACCGTACGATTCCCCCCTTCTCGGCGATAATGTCTATCTCGCCCCATGTTTGCAGGTGATTCCGCTCAATGATCGTGAATCCCTTCTGGGCGAGAAATTGGCAGGCAATGTCTTCTCCAATATTCCCCAATTGTCTCTTTTTGGAGTACATGCCTGAATTATAGGCATGTTACACGTGAAATCTCTCGACCGTGTAGCACATAGTGTGGATTATGAAGATTTAAGCCCTAAAATAGCCTGTCTTTGTCATTTCCTTCATAATATGGCTTAAAATAAGGCTATTTTACCGCAATTATGGACATATTTCACGTGTAACGTACAGTCCTTTATCCCCATATCCACAGGGTTGTCCACAGTTTTCCACATTTTAAGCCCTCTTTTTGGCTTTCTGTGCCTAAAGAGGACATTTTGCGGTGCTCCGTCCGATATATAACGGACAAAAATCGCTAAAATATGGCCTAAAGACTGCATTTTATAACATTTATTGTGCTTGACGCACAGCCCCTCGGGGTACTAAGGTGAGCGTTATATGAAAGCGGCATACATCGGACTCCTTATTGCGGTGTGTACGCTCATCGGCCTTGCAGTGCCACTCTCTGCCGCAGCAGAAGAAGTGAATGTGAATACCGTCCAGGTGATACCGCCGGGAGGGAACTCATGCGCTCCGCTCCAAGTGCTCAACGTCCATCCGTATATTGTGGATAACGCCGTACATTCATATGATGTGACGGTCAACGACCCGTCTTACTATGTCGTGATCAGCTCCATCGGAGACACGGCGTACACCTTCCGCTATGTATCGCGCTGGATGAACAGCGACGGCAGCGTCCGCCAGCACGTTGACGTCCAGACTACACCTATTGGCACATCGCTTCCCATCACCCTTACGCTGCTTTCCGCAAAGACCGGACAGCCCGTCTGCATGAGCGTCATCAGCTTCTCTGTTGCAGGAAGCGGCCCGATGCACACGCCCGGGCAGGGGAGTACGGTGCCGCACACACCACCCACTCCTGTGATCCCGCCACACCCGACATCGGGATCGGGAAGCACGACCTCCACATCTACGGGCAGCACTTCGGTAGTGCGTGGTTCGGGGATCGCACTGGGCGATATCTGCGCTCAAAACGGCTCTTTGGAACTCTGGTTCTTTCTTATCACGCTCTATCTCATTGGGGCAGCTGCCATCGCGCTTCGCGACCCGCTCCCGTCGCGCCCGCTGTACTATACGGTGCTCCTGCTTCTGGTACCCGCGATCATACTCCTCGCATTTTGGGCATTCGCCACGGTATGCAGGGGACCGCAGTGGGTACCGGTCGTCGTGTTCATAATCGCGATCGCAAGCTTACTTGCGGCATTGTGGGAGCGTGAGCCGGCAGCTCGCATGGTGGAATTAGCACCTATCCCAAAGAAGGAGTTATTGTCGGGGCCGTCCAATACTGTATAATCCAACCCAATGCGGCATTCAACGGCCGCAGATAGTGTGTAAGCGGATATGGTTTAGTGGTAGAACACGTCCTTGCCAAGGACGGGATCGGGGTTCGATTCCCCGTATCCGCACAGAAGTAAGCGAAGCGAACGGCTCACCTAGTCGCGCAAGGACTGCATTTGGTGACCCGAGAAGGGAACGAGGTAATTATGTTAAAATGCTTTGACAATGTTCAAAGAATTACAAGACATCGGACTTTCAGAAAAAGAGGCACGCGTCTATTTCGCCGCGCTTGAGCTCGGTCCTACGACTGCGGAAAAACTCTCCAAACATGCGAAGGTCAACCGCTCGACCACCTATGTTCAAATAGAATCGCTCATGAAAATGGGCCTCATGAGTACCTATGAGCAGGATAAGAAGACATTCTTCGCACCCGAATCTCCGGAGCTGCTTGCTCGACTCATCAGCAAACAAAAAAACGACATTGTAAGTCGCGAACAGGATCTCTCTGTGCTGCTTCCTACGCTCCTGCGACAGTACGAAGGGGGAGGAGAGCGACCGATCGTACGATTTTTCCCGGGTAAAGAAGGAGTCGCCAGTGCGCGCGACGAAGTGCTCACCACAAAAGATAAGAAGATATTTATTACGCTCTCTTACGAGCATCTTGCGAAGATCTTCAGTGCAAAAGAATTAGACGAATACTCTGACAGACGAAAAGCACTCGGGATCCACTCAAAAGGAATCTATCTGCATAAAGAGTATTTCACCCGTGCCGGGCTCGACAGCCTTACCGAGCGCAAATTCCTCCCTCCGAGTGTCCTGCCGCTGACGATTGATATTAATATCTACGACGACAAAACGGCTATCTTTTCTCTCGAGGGGACGCTCTTCGCAATGATCGTACAGAGCACTCAGATAGCGGCCAGTATGAAAATGATATTCGAATTCTTGTGGGAACGCGCTGAAGGCCCGTCTGACGAATAAAATAAAAAAGACCGGGAATGTTTGACAGCAGATGCTGTCATTCATTTCCCGGTCCCATTTGGTCACACTCCGAGTTGCTAGCTCAGCATGTGTAGCCTGATGCCACCGAGGTGGCGATCAACGGCTCGTGCACGTTAGCCGCCGTCGCCCCAGGTTGCCGCCCGCTTCTTCATGCCGGCCGGCAGGCAAGGGTGCTGCTCGATCATCTCGAGCGCAGTCAACATTTCACGCATAGGATTATCTCCTACTTGATAAATCCCTACGGATCTTGTCGAGTTAGGACTTTCCCGACCCGAAACCCTGCCTCAGTGGCAAGGGTTCCGCCGCTCTGAAGAGTATATCTTTGTCAAAGAGTATTGGCAAGCATTATGTGTGAATAACTATGTTTTGTTATACAAAATTGATACTATATTATGTCAAATATGGCTCTATATAGAGCCATATTGTAGTTATCCACACCATATCTGTCAGAACTCATTGACATTATTATACCTAGGCATAGACTACGTATGTCTATGACCAATAACAAAACAGGGCCTCCATAAACGAGCTAAAGAACCGCTTTTTATGCTGTAGGAATTAACAATAAATAAAGAATATGGAAATAGAAACCACCGAAAAGCCTCCGTAAGTCCCATCCCGAGAAAATAATTGCTCACATTATCCGCTTTATATAAACCCTCTATGAAAACAGATCGTACTTGCCTCAGCCCACCAACTTCATAGGACGCGACCACAGATACCGGGGTAGCTCAAACCGGAAGAGCATTCAAGTTCGGAACTTGAAAGTGAAGGTTCGAATCCTTCCCTCGGAACCCATATAAGCCCCGCAAACACTGTATCGCCCTTAGAGATCGACTTTTTTTACAGAGATTACCCCCAATTCTTTGCCGAATGTCGCGGAGAGTGCGCGTTCAAGCATCGCAATGGGCACCGTGATGCGCTGCCGGCGACGTGGTACTGGATCTATAATAACGACTGTTTGAGCCGTTAAATCGACAGATTCAACAAGCCCGTCGTGAATATGTTCGCTATCATGAATTTCTTGAGAATGATATTCGATCCATATCTCGTTATTATTTCGAAGATTCTCTATGAGCAGCTCCTGCAAGGATTCGATCTGAGAGTACATGTATCGCGTAGCCTTCATGCCAATACTTTCTTCAGCGAAGAACTTGTTGAGAGCATCGACCGATTCCATCGTCGATATACCCTCATCGTAATTGAGGCGTTCCCTCACCGGCATGCCTGAGCGGAATGCATCCTGCTCTTCAGAGCCTATTTTGACGCCGAAGCGCTGTGCGAGTTCTTCCTGATCATAGAGGCGAACCCCATTTCGGTAGAGGATCATTTGCAGACAGGTCACCGCACAGCATGACGGCTTTTGCAGAAAGGGGATATAGACCGGATTTAACGTGACTGATCCTACCGCTGTGGCCATGAGGGCAATATGCTATGCGCTCTACGTATTCGCAAGGACAACATTATCCCCATATGTCAATTCTTGTTGACACTTTTTGTGCTCCCGCCAGGATTCGAACCTGGAATAGCAGTTCCGAAGACTGCTGTGATATCCGTTTCACCACGAGAGCAATGCGACTATAATGCACTACAATAGCAATATATGAAAACGATCTCACTTTCTATCCCACCCGAAGTCAGATCAGCATATGACACGCTTCGCGCGGCGGGTTTTGAAGCGTACCTCGTCGGTGGATGCGTCCGCGATCTCTTGCTTGGTCGCGTTCCGAAAGATTGGGACCTTACCACCAATGCACGCCCCGAGCAGATACAAGCGCTCTTCACCGAAACATTCTACGAAAATACATACGGGACCGTCGGCGTCGTGACCCAATCCGAAGATCCGCGCCTGAAAGTGATAGAGATCACGCCGTATCGTATTGAAGGGGAGTATTCCAATGCTCGCCATCCGGACGACGTGAAGTTCAGCGAGAAGATCGAGGACGATCTGAAGCGCCGCGACTTCACGATCAATGCGATCGCGTATGAACCGGGTACGGAAGAGCTGGTGGATCTGCACAACGGTCAGCAGGACCTCGAGAAACGCATTATTGCGACCGTGGGGGAGGCCCGCGAGCGTTTTGCGGAGGATGCGCTTCGCATGCTCCGTGCCGTGCGTCTCTCCGCAGAGCTCGACTTCGTGATCGACTCCACTGCGATGAGTGCGATCGCCGCAGAGTCATCCAAGCTCGAGAACATTTCACGCGAACGTGTGCGTGACGAACTCATCCGCATTCTGATGAGCCCGCGCCCGATGCAGGCGCTGTATGTCGCTCAAAAGCTCGGTATTTTGAAATATATTATTCCGGAGCTTGAAGACGGGATCGGCTGTGCACAGAACCAAGCGCACTCATTCGACGTATTCGAACACCTGATGCGTAGTCTTCAGCATGCAGCAGACAAAGAATGGCCGCTTGATGTACGTTTTGCCGCGCTTTTGCACGACATCGGCAAGCCCGCGACCCGTGCGCACTCGCCGGAGAAGGGGGACTGGACCTTTTATGGTCATGACGTCGTGTCGGCGCGTATGGCCAAGAAAATATTGGCCGACCTGAAGCTTCCGAAGGAAATGGCGACTAAAATAGTGCTTTTGGTGCGGTGGCACATGTTCTTCTCCGATCCTGACCTGGTGACGCTTGCCGCCGTACGCCGTCTTATCGCTCGGGTAGGGAAGGAGAACATCAATGACCTCGTGAATTTGCGCGTGTGCGACCGCATCGGTACCGGACGCCCCAAGGAGCATCCGTTCCGCCTCAGAAAGTATATGTCGATGATCGACGAAGCGATGCGAGATGCGGTATCAGTCGGCATGCTCAAGATCGACGGCAAGCGTTTGATGGAAATAGGCCAGAAGCCGGGCCCGCGCATGGGCTGGATACTGCATGCGCTCCTCGAAGAGGTGCTAGACGAACCGGCAAAAAACACCGAAGAATATCTTGAAAAAAGGGCTCAGGAGATGGGCCAAATGCCTGATGATGAGCTAAAAAAGCTAGGCGTTGCAGGAAAGGATAGAAAAGAGGAGGAGGATATGGCCGAAGTACAAAAACTCCGCTCGAAACATCATGTAAATTAGTACCGCTCGGTACTGTAAAGGCCTTGGAAGATGGCCCGAATGCTAGAAGAAGTCAAAGTGGCGATGGAGGCGTACTGGATGTACGACGACAGCGACAATGCAGACTTCGACGACGCAGGCGGGTCATATTACAAGGCCGGAAAAAGAAAAATCGCCTGACGGGGTGGCCCTTTTTTCTTTTGGGGCCGCCTGCGTCAGGCGACTTAGCTGTGCGGTGTACAGACTTCGTCTTACTGAAAGAGCGCGAGACATTATCCTAAGATACTTTTTAATTCAATCGGGACACGGAGGTGCCCGTAACAATAGAATGTGTGAAAGTGATCTTTGTAATGATTATGTCCCGTAATTAAGTATTACGGAAATCTGATAAAGAGCCGCTAAAGAAGAGAGTACATGTCCGTTAGAACAGTGTAAAGGACATGGGTGTGGATAACTTGTCCTTTATAGATTCGCGCCTGTCCGCCAGCTGGCGGATGTCCTATATATCAAGCTCAAGGGATATCGGACAATGATCTGAACCGAAGATATCAGGGTGGATATTCGCTGCCTTCACATGCTTCTCCAGCTTTTTGCTCACAAAGAAGTAATCGATGCGCCATCCGACGTTGCGCTCACGCGATGCGGCGAAATGCGACCACCACGTGTAGAATCCTTTGCCTTCTTTGAACTTGCGGAAGGTATCCACGAATCCCTCAGCGATCATCTCATCAATGCCTTCTCGTTCTTCGTCTGTGAAACCCTTCTTGCCCTCATTCGGCTTCGGATTGGCAAGATCGTCCTCTGTGTGTGCAACATTGAGATCGCCACAGAAAATAACGGGCTTCTTGGATTCAAGGCGTTTCATGTACTCCAGAAATGCCGGGTCCCATAGCTTGTACCGCAGGGGAATGCGGCTGAGATCATCTTTAGAGTTGGGTGTATAGACCGTCGCGACATAATAGTCCTTAAATTCGGCCGCGAGCACTCGTCCTTCACCATTCGGATCACCATACGGGTCATTGGACATATCGTATTTCTTCAAAATATCCTCCGGAATACCCAAAATAACGCTTAACGGCTTGATTTTCGTGAATATCGCGGTCCCGCTATAGCCCTTCTTCGTGGCAGAATTCCAATACTCCTCGTAGCCGGAAATGTCGATCTCCGCCTGCCCCTGCATCGCCTTGGTCTCCTGCAAACACACGATGTCAGGTTTCATCTTGTCGAGAAACGGTTTGAAGAAGCCTTTGTTGTGTACGGCACGGATGCCGTTGACGTTCCATGAAACGAGCTTTGTCATGTGTTTACGATACCACAATGCCTTCAGGATTCTTCACACGATTGTCATGGCATGTACGTTATAAGTAATACAGCGAAGGGAAGAGGATAACGCTTCCGTTCGCGCCAAAAAATATGAATTCATTCAACAGTACAGAAAAGGGGAGCAGGGAATGGAGGCTATTCGATCCGGTCAAATATGATCAGGTCGGTATGTTCCGCGTTGCTTCTCCAGTACACGAGCAGCCCCGCTACACCAATGTGATACCGATCAAGCGCTATCACTCCAGACCTGCAACGGCATAATATAGATTGCATCTCAACCAAAAGCCGGCGGAAGCCGGCTTTTGGTCGTATCCATTGTCCGAAATGCATTGCTCCTTCATACTCTGCGTATGGAATTTATCCGACCGTTCGAGCGTCTCACAAAAGGTGATGCGGGTATCGCAGGCGGCAAGGGAGCGTCCCTCGGAGAGATGACGCAAGCAGGTATCCCGGTCCCGCCCGGCTTCGTGATCCTCGCCGGAGCATTCGAACAATTTCTTGATGAGTCGAATCTCTCACAAGAACTCGATGCCATTTTTCACACCGTCAACAATCAGGAGATCCGCACCGTCGAGCTCGCATCGGAACGGATACAGTCGCTCATCCTCGCCGCGCAGATGCCGGAAGATATCGCGACCGCGATCGTCGCGGACTTCCGGAAACTCAACGCATCATTCGTCGCGGTGCGATCGAGCGCGACAGCGGAGGACGGTGCGACGGCTGCATGGGCAGGGCAGCTCGACACATTCCTGAACACGACGGATGAGACACTGCTTGAAAATGTGAAGCGCTGCTGGGCATCGCTCTTCACGCCGCGCGCGATCTTCTACCGATTTGAAAAGGGAATGCACGGCTCGAAAATATCCGTGGCCGTTGTTATCCAAAAAATGGTGCAGTCGGAAGTTTCGGGCATCGCTTTTTCGGTGCACCCGGTGACGGAAGATCTCAATCAGCTCATCATCGAGGCGGGCTTCGGTCTCGGCGAAGCGATCGTGAGCGGGCAGGTCACGCCCGACAGCTTCGTGATAGAAAAGGAGCCGCGCCGCATCATCGATAAGAACGTCACATTTCAGAGCCGCGCGCTCTGGCGCGGAGCCGTCGAGGGCAACGAATGGAGAGAGCTTTCGGAAATAGAGGGGAACAAGCCGGCGCTCAGCGACGAGCAGGCGCTCGAACTGGCGGAACTCGTGCTCACGATCGAACAACACTACGGATTCCCCTGCGACATCGAATGGGCATACGAAGCAGGCCATTTCTATATCACCCAATCGCGACCGATCACAACGCTCTCCAAAAAGGAAGCACCTGGCACAGCCGTCAACATCAGCATTGTTTTCGAGAAATCGTATACACGCGACACGACGCTCTTTCTTCAGGGGCTCTGGGCGAGGGGACTCTCCTACCTTGCACAGGAGAAATGCGGATGGAACAATCCGCACCCGCCGTTCGCTGCACATTATGTCAACGACGGCGTCGTGGAGATCTGGGAAAATAAGCAGGCGATATCGTGGCTCTTTGATCGCATCCTTGAAGAGACGAAAGATGATCCGAAGTGGCTCAGCGGGCTCGCCGATGAATACGGCTCCCTCGTAGCACGATTGAAAGCATTCCACTCGAAAGAATACCTCTCCGATATCGCATCCGTCCGCGAATGCGGCGAGCTCTTCTATCAAGCGGCGTTCGTTATGAGCATCTTCTTCTACATCGGAGCGGATGAGAGGCACACGGCCGGATCAAAAGCGCTGGCACTCCGTATCCGTGAAAGCTACGAACTCTTCGGCGACAACGACACATTCATCCGCAAGAGCATCGCGAAGATCGGCGGCATATCGTTCGAGGCTGCGGGAGTCGTTCTGCCCGATGAGATAGAACATATTCCCGTGGCGGGGGTATTAGATGAGCGAGTTAAGTCATTTGTATATGTCGGTGGTACAGACACGTTCCTCGGGACACTCAGCGAGTTCGTGCAAAAAAATTCGAACTACACATTTGCAGGCCTACCTGCTCTTGAGAACACCGCCGAAGTCCGCGGCCAATGTGCATATCCCGGCATCGTTCGCGGAACCGCCCGACTGGTGAGAAAAGAGAGCGAGGCCGTTAATGTAGCGCAGGGCGACATCATCATCTCGCCGATGACAACGCCGAATTTCATGAGCGCGATGAAACGTGCGGCCGCATTCGTGACCGACGAGGGCGGAGTGATCTGTCACGCGGCGATCGTCGCGCGAGAGATGCAGAAGCCCTGTGTCATCGGGACGAAGTTCGCCACACGGGTCTTCAGTGATGGTGACATGGTCGAAGTGGATGCGGAGAAAGGAACGGTACGGAAAATATAATATGCGACAACTCAAGGAAGACGACGTGGTGATGACATACGAAGCCAATGGCATTCCGCCGATCACGGAATGGCTGGTGAGTGAATATTATATGGAGCCGGGATCAATTACCGCCTATCGCAACGGTATCCTGCGTCAGTATCTTTTTAAGTCGGTGATAACGCGGCTCAATCAAAAGGGCATCGAGCTTTATAAGGATGACAAAGCGATACGCAAAGCTGCAACAAATTTTCGTGAACGAAGAACGGAACTTGAGCACTTGTGCACGGATCTGATGGAGGCGCATTCGATCGAACCGAAAGATATCGAGCAACTGATCGAGATATCGGGAAAATGTTTTAAAGATTATGAGCATTTTGACGCCTGGTACACCGACGGCGCGTATCCTCATCGTGATCAGCCGGGGACCGCCGCTGCGCTCGAGTATGCGGAGAAGGAGAAGAACGTATTGCGCGAAGAATTCTCGGCACTCTTTTTTGACACGTCGAAGAATTTTCTCGGTGTACTTCGCCGCCTGGCCGTCCAGCTCGGTATTGAGCCGGACGATATCTCCTGGTACTTCGGTCCGGAACTTGCGCGCGCATTCGAAGGCACATTCCTTTCAAAAGATGAGTTGCAGGCGCGCCAGAGATCATACGTATATCTGTTGGACACCGACGGGACGTCCACGATGCTCGTCGGGGACGAGGCAGACACATATATAGAAGCGTTTGAAGCGAAGCAGGATGTGAGCGCCGCTCTTGAACTGCGAGGGCAATGTGCGAGTAAGGGACCGGTCGTTCGCGGCGTTGTGCGGATCATCAACAGTGACTACATCGACTTCTCAACGACGCAGAGAAAGATGGATGCCATGAACGAAGGGGATGTTCTGGTCTCTCCCACGACGGCACCTGATCTGATGCCGGCACTGAGAAAAGCAGCGGCTATCGTGACCGATACCGGGGGCATGCTCTCGCACGCAGCGCTCACGGCGCGCGAACTCGGCAAACCATGTGTCGTGGGGACGAAGATCGCCTCAAGAGTTCTGAAAGACGGAGATATGGTGGAGGTGGATGCCGAGAAGGGGACGGTGCGGAAAATATAAAAAGTTAAAGGCCCGGGAACATCCCGGGCCTTTCTTATATCGCGCATTTGCGCGATACGTAATGTTCAGTTGTTGATCAGTCCGATGCCGTCGACCATTCCGTTATCGTCGAAGTTGATAACGAACCCTTCGCATTCGCCGAGGTTCAGATTGCCGAGCTGGATTATCTGTGCGGCGGCATAACCGTGATCTTCGCAGATTTGGATCCCGAGCGCCTGCAAACAGACGGCATGACCGAAGATGGCGACGCACTCGGCGTTGCCGAGTCGGCCCTTGATGTCCTCGTACCAGACATTGTGTGCCCAGGTCATGATCGCCTTGCCTTCCGGATCTTCGAGGTACTGCGCGACCGGCACATAGGCGAGGCGGGCGAAGGCGTTGTCGATCTGCTTGCCGACCTCTTTGCTGGGATCGGGATACAGGTCGGGAACGACGACGAACGTGTCCTCGTTGCCGCCGGAGACGATGGCGGCCGTGTCGAGGGCACGCGGCGCCGGCGACGAGATGACCAGATCGAACCTTGGATCACCCATCTTGGCGCGACGATCCAGCGCTTGATTTTTGCCGATTTCACCGAGCACGCGATCGATATCTTTGCCGCCCTCGGTCACCGGGACAGCCTTGCCGTGACGGAAACAGAAGATTTGCATCGATTACTCCCCAAAATTCGTTTTGGCTCATCGGCTTCTGGCCTCTGAGTCCACTACAGGAATTATAGCACAAAAAGCACCAAAGTCAATATCTCTACCATGGCTCAAATCATGCTTAAA
>JAQBQU010000017.1 GCA_028286865.1 Candidatus Kaiserbacteria bacterium | reverse complement strand
GACCTCTCGCGCTCGCTAGAACAAAAGCTCGGCGAAGGGACGCGTAATATGTTCGATTCGATGAAATCGCAGTTCAGCGAATCGCAGCGTCTCGCGACCGACATCCGCGACGTCGTGCACAAACAGCTCACCGAGGTGGCAAAGGGCGTCGCCGAGACCAATGCTTCGACGAAGCAGGTGTTCACGATAGCCGAGCAGCTGCAGAATCTTGAGAAGGTGCTCAAGAACCAGAAGCAGCGCGGAAATCTCGGAGAAGCAGGGCTCGAACTGATACTTTCCAATATTCTGCCCCCGGACCGTTTCAAGATGCAGTACGATTTTGCAAACGGTGAGACAGTCGACGCCGCGATATTCGTGCAGGAGGGGATCGTGCCCGTAGATGCAAAATTTCCGCTCGAGAATTACATTCGCCTGCTCGATGAAAAGGATGATGCGCGCCGAGCCGAATACGAGGAGGCGTTCAAGCGCGACCTGAAGAAGCGCATCGATGAGACATCCAAATATATCCGCCCTGAGGAGGGGACGCTGAGCTTTGCATTCATGTACATTCCCGCCGAATCGATCTATTACGACCTCGTGACGGGAAGTGTGGGATCGGTCAATGCTCGCAACCTACTCGACTACGCACAGAACGAAAAGAAAGTGATCATCGTTTCGCCGACGACCTTCTTCGCATACCTCAACTCGGTGCTGTACGGATTCAAGGCCTTTAAGATAGAAAAGGATGCGGAGCAGATAAAGAAGAACGTGGAGGTGCTGATGAAGCACATCGAGGCGTACGATACGTATTACAAAAAACTCGGCTCCTCGCTCGCGACTACGGTCAATCATTACAATACGGGGGACAAGGAACTTAAGAAGATCGACAAGGACGTCATGAAGATCGCAAATACCGCATCCGTCTTGGAATCGCTCCAGATAGCAAAGCCGCTCTCCGACGAGGAATAAAAAATGCCCGGGCTGTGTGCCCGGGCATTAAGTTGTTCGGAGGCGAGACAGAACAATGGGGATCAGCGCATCGCGGCGAGATACTTGCCGCTGGCCCGGACGGTTCGCGCGGTCCAGAACTTCGGCGGCAGAATGACGCAGGTCGTTTCGAAGCTCATCGAGCTGGCCGTGGCGCTCTTGTGCTTCGACGTGCGGAAGAGGTCGGCGCGAACCATTTTGCGGTCATAGGTGGGCGTCAGCGAGCCGACCTGCCACGAGCGTTTGCCGAGCTTCTTGATCGCGTCGCGACCGACAAAGCAGGGCGTCGTGACATCGTAGTAGTCGGGCACGGAGACCGAACGGTAGTCGTCGTACGAACCCTTGTCGAAGTCCGTTGCCGGAAGCGAATCCTGCAGGCTTCCCGGCGGGCGGTCGAACACCGAGCGGGCCGCGGTCGTTTCCTGAGCGTTCGCAGCACTGATCGCCATGCCGATGAGAATACCGGCAACTCCGAGAGCGACGAAGAAATTGTTCTTCATGACGAGTTCCTTCCTTGGTTGGCGGGGAATCCCTATAAGCAGTACATAGTATAGCATGGAACGGTCAATAGGTCAAGGGATAGAAACTTGCCTAATTGAGCCATAAATTGTAGTATCTACGGACTTATGACAAAGATCGCAATTATAGAGACGGGAGGCAAACAGTACGTTGTCACTGAAGGCATGGTGCTCGATGTCGAGACCGTAGCAGATGTTCAGAATGCAGGTGACAAGATCACCTTCGAAAATGTACTCCTCACCGACGACGGCTCAGCTATCGCCATCGGCGCTCCGTATGTAAAGGGCGCCAAGGTCATGGGCGAACTCGTCACTCACGATCGCAACAAGAAGGTCACGGTCATCAAGTACCGCGAGAAGAGCCGCTACTTCAAGAAGAAGGGCCACCGCCAGCCGATCTCGACCATCAAGATCACCAGCCTCTAAAACTAAAAAAGAACGGCCCCGCGGAAGCGGGGTCGTTTTCTATTGTATCGGCGCAGGCCGGAGGCTCAGGAGAAGTGCATGTTCTCTGCCCGTATTCCGTGACTGTTGAAATACTGATCGAGATATTCAAGATCTTTGTCGCCTTCGCCGAAGCGGCTTGTCTTCACGCGTTCACAAAGTTGTCGATGCTTCGACCAGACGAGGGTCACGAGCAGGAAGACGACGATGGCCGCCTGCCAGGCTCCCAGCAAGGTCATGATGACCGCCGCGAGAAGCAGCCCTACCGACCACTTCATCAGAAGCCGCTTGCGGTCCTCGAGCATCAGTCCGAGCAGCATGGGATCATGGGCATCCGTAAAGGTGCGTGGCTGTTTGAGCATGTTGGGCCCTCCTACGTGAACTTAATCATTGCTTGGAGACGGGGTCAATCAACGCCTGTTATCGAGCGCGCTCTTGAGCGTCTCCGGGTCGGCGTATTCAAGCTCGCTTCCGGTGGAGAGGCCGCGACCGAGTGCGGTGACGCGGAGTTCGGGTGCATGTAATTGCACGTCTTCGCGCACGCGGACAGCAGTGGCATCTCCCTCGGGATTTGCGGGAAAGGCGAGAATGACCTCTTCGAGCCCGCCGAGCTGACGATCGGGTAGTGTTGTCAGCAATTGCTGAATGCGTAGTCCGCTCGTTTTATCCGACGCGAGTGAGATGGTTCCCCCGAGTACGAAGTATTGTCCGCGGTAGGTGCCGCTTCGCTCAAGCGCCGCGAGGTCGGTATCGCTCGCGATTATGGCGAGGTGCTCGTGTTCGCGCTCGGGATTGCCGCAGATGCTGCAGAGTGCGGAATCGCCCGCATGGTAGCGCATACATTCCTGGCACTGATGCACCGACCCGCCGAGCTGTTGGACCGATTCGACAAGTTCGCGTCGAAGCGAAGGGGAGCTGCGAAGCAGGTATGCGACGAATCGCGCTGCCTGTCGCGGACCGATGCCGGGAAAGCGTTCAAATATTCTCGAAAGCCGTTCGATGGGATCCATGCGCGCAGTATACCGTATGCGAAATTTGCGCTAGAACGCCGCAGCGTCGCCCGAGACCTGCGTTTCCTGCTGCGAGCCGAAATCTCCGAAGTCGCTCTTGTCTATCGACATGAAGGTGGTCTTTTCATCGTCGAAGCGAAGGTCCACTTTGCCCACCGGCCCATTGCGGTGCTTTTCCACGAGTATCTCCGCGATATTGGTCTTCTCATTTTCGTTGCGGTTGCCCGTCATGTCGTCGCGGTGAATGAACATCACGACGTCGGCGTCCTGCTCGATGGAGCCTGAGTCGCGGAGGTCGGAGAGACGCGGGCGGCCGCCGCGCTGCTCGACGGCGCGGGAGAGCTGGGAGAGTGCCAAGACGGGCACATCGAGTTCACGCGCCATGCCCTTGAGCGAGCGCGATATCTCAGTGACCTGCTGTACGAGCGATTCATTCGACTTGCCGCTTGATGGGGTGATGAGCTGGAGGTAGTCGATGACCACGAGGCCGAGGTCCTTCTCCATCTTCAGTCGGCGGGCGACGCTACGCATCGAAAGCACGGTCATACCGGGCTTGTCATCAATATAGATGGGTGCCTCCGAGAGAGTGGCGATGCCTTCCTGCAAGCGCTCGTACTCGTCGTCTTTGGAAATTTTACCGGTGCGGAGCCGCCACGAGCTTACGCCCGATTGCGCGGCGAGCATGCGGTCGACGAGCTGCTGAGAACTCATTTCGAGCGAAAAGAATCCGACCGAGGTCTTGTGCTTCACCGCGGTCTGGCGCGCGATGTCGAGCGCGAGCGTGGTCTTACCGATAGACGGGCGGGCAGCGAGAATGATGAGGTCGGATTTTTGGAAGCCGGAGAGCATATTGTCGAGGGCCGCGAAGCCGGTCGGGACGCCGCGCATCGCACCCTTGTGCTTTTGGAGCGTCTCGAGGCGCTCCCAGGCCTCTGCGAGTTCGTCCTTGATCGCAGAAAATGTCTGAAGCATCGGGGAGTTGGTCACCGAAAATACGGCCTGCTGCGCCTCGTCGAGTATCTGCTCGATATCGCGATGCTCTTCGAAGCCGAGTTCACCGATCTTCGAAGCTGCATCGATGAGGCTGCGAAGCACAAATTTGGTCTGCACACTTTGTGCATAGTGACGAGCACTGCCCGGAGATGCCGCGGTACCCACGATCTCAGAAAGGTACGCGGCGCCGCCCACGTCGGTGAGCTGCTTGCGCTCTTTCAGTTTGCTCGAGATCGTGACGACGTCTATCGGTTCACCTTTTGCATAGAGCGTGATCATCGCATCGTAGATGACACGGTGCTTGCCCGCATAGAACGAATCGACGCCGACGAGGTCCGCCACTTCGTACATCGCGTTCTGGTTGAGCATAAGTGCACCCAAAAGGGCGCGCTCCATTTCTACGTCTTGCGGAGGAACTCGTGGTCCCGGTGTAGCCATATTTGATGTGACCGCCGTTCGCTCGGAAATGAGAGATCTCATTTCGCCCGCTTACTTGGTCATGCAGCGATAGTAGCATGCGTGTTTTCATCTCGGCCCCATGAAATATGAGAAAAATGGGACTTAGCTGGGGAAAAGAAGGGGACAGCGAAATGGCGGATATCTCTCGGCGAGACGAGTTTTGCACAGGGGTTGCATGAACCCTTGACTCATGGTAGTATATCTGATACAACAAAGACATAGGACTTAAAATAGTCAAATAAACGAACCATTTATATGCTTTCATTTTCGCCAAAATCCGTCACCAAAGAACTCCTTTCGGAGCTCCCGGACCGCTCCCGCCGGGTGCTCGTTGACCGTTTCGGCTTGAGTGCAAAGGGCGAAGAGCGCACGCTCGACGCTATCGGCCAGGAGTACGGCATCACCCGCGAGCGCATCCGTCAGATCGAAAATCACGGCATTGCGACGGTCCGCGACTCCGAGACCTACTCCAATCACAATACGACCCTCGAAGACCTCAAGCGTGCCGTATCCGCTCTCGGAGGCGTTCTTGCCGAACACACACTTCTTTCCGAGATCGCGAAGTCCGATTCCGACCATAATCACGTGATCTTCCTCCTCACTGTCGGCCATCATTTCGAAGACCGTCGCGAGAATGCGGATTTCAAGACCCGCTGGTACACCGATGAGCAGCTCGCCGAGCAGGTAGAGAATGCGCTCACCGCACTCTACGAGTCGCTCGAATCGAATCGCCTCACCGCAGAAGACGAATTTCTTCAGATGTTCGCGAAGTTCCTCAAGCAGGAAGGCGTGAAGGGCCGCCCCGACGAGGTGCTCGCGCGCTGGCTCGAGATCTCAAAGCGCATCGGCAAGAATCCGCTCGGCGAATGGGGACGCATGGAGTCTCCTCATGTGCGCATCAAGAACACCCGCGACTTCGCCTACCTCACGCTCAAGCGCCACGGCTCGCCGATGCACTTCACTGAAGTGGCGTCCGGTATCGAAAAGCTCTTCGGCCGCGAGACTCATCCCGCAACGACCCACAATGAACTCATCAAGGACAATCGCTTTGTCCTCGTCGGACGCGGACTCTACGCGCTCAAGGAGTGGGGCTATGAGCCGGGCGTCGTGCGTGATGTCATCTCCGGTATCATCGAGCGCGAAGGGCCGCTCACGCGCGAAGAGATCGTAGATCGCGTAAAGCGCGAACGATACGTAAAGGATGCGACCATAGCGGTCAATCTCCAGAACGGTATGTTCACCCGCTTGCCCGACGGAAAGTACACGATCTCGAAGTAAGCTTCGACCGCACTCGAAAATAATTCCAAAAAGCCCCATCAGGGGGCTTTTTGCGTGATAGAATTATTTGTATGTCGGGAGGAAACGAGGGAGGAGCTATTGCGCAATATTTTTCCTGGCTCTTCGGCCTTATTTTCGATCTGAAAGCACAGGTGAAATATGCCGGCGACTGGGGCATTTCGCGCGCGCTCTATCTCGGCCTGCTTTTCGCCGCACTCTATCTGCTTCTCGTGCACATGGTGCCTCAGCTGCCGTTCTTTACCATCAGCTGGCTGCTCGCAACGGCACCTATATGGATGCCGATCGGGCTATTCATCGGATTCTGGAAGGCATGGATCTGGTACATACAGTCGCTCTTTCTTTCCGGTCGAAATCCGGTCCTGCTTGAGGTGCGTTTGCCGCGTGAGATCTACAAATCACCGCG
Source organism: Candidatus Kaiserbacteria bacterium (assembly GCA_028286865.1). Classification (GTDB taxonomy): domain Bacteria; phylum Patescibacteriota; class Minisyncoccia; order Phycocordibacterales; family UBA2100; genus UBA10103. Next base: position 106,102 of record JAQBQU010000017.1, on the reverse strand, counting down.
CGCGATGGAAGTGGCGATCTCGCTGCTTTCTATCTCCTCCGGCGAGACTACGTTCATTCACCGCGCATGGAAAGGTCAGGTGCGACCGTTCTTCTCTTTCGAGATAGCCAGCTTCGGAGGAGAGCTTCACTTTTATATCTGGTGCTGGCGCAACTACAAGGCGGAAATGGAAAGCGCTATCTACGGCCAGTATCCGGAAGTAGAGCTGCACGAAGTGGAGGATTACGCTTCGAAGTTCCAGTTCGATACCAAGATACACAGCGTGTACGCGACCGAGTGGCGACTTGAATCATACGCCGGCGTAAAGCCGGATGATTTCCATATCAATGCCTATCCGATCAAGAGCTATGTGGATTTTGAGCTCGACAAAGATCCCAAGGAAGAATATAAGGTCGACCCGCTCGCGACCATCCTCGAGCTGTTGTCCAACATTCTCCCCGAAGAGCAGATCTGGGTGCAGATCGTCATCCGCAAGTGCGGCAACGGCGGCGGACCGCTCTTCTTCACGCGCGAAATGGACCACGAATGGATCCACGCGATCGATCACGAGGTAGAAAAGATCCGTACCAAAGCGGCTGTGCTTAATCCGGATATCACCAACGAAGTGTTCCACGAACTGCATATCGATCCGAAGGACACAAAGCAGCCGCAGCCGCGTGCGACCTGGGGCCAGACCGAGACGATGCGCACTCTGGAGCGTCACAAGGGCAAATATCCGTTCGAATTCGGCGGACGCGCCATTTATGCGACGACGGGGCACCTGCACGGACCGACGGTGACCGCCATGCGCTGGCTCTGGAAGCCGATCGGCAATCCGAACTTCATCGCACACCTTCGCCCGAGGCGCTGGCACAATCCGTTCGACTTTCCGTGGCAGGATGTAAATAACTATCGCTTCAATCTGCATGCGCGACGCGCGATAGACGCGTTCCGCCGCCGTCTTTTCTTCCATTCGCCGTGGCATATGCCGACGAATGTCCTTACCAACGAGTCGATCGCAACGATGTGGCATCCGCCGAGCAGCATAGCCGCGGCTCCCGGACTCAGCCGTATTCCTGCGACGAAGTCCGCTCCTCCGCTGAATCTGCCGAAGTGATATGCGTCAGTTCCTAAAAAAGCTGAAGCTGTACTTCATTGAGATACAGTATTCCGAAGAGCAGCTCGCCGAAAGCTGGAAGCTCCATGCCAACAGGACGAGCCTCATCATCATTCTCGCAAGCGGAGTCATCGCGCTCTCGCTCTATATATTCGCCGTTCAGCCGCCCGCGACATTTCCCGTCGATAAGCTGGTGAGCGTCCCGAAAGGGCAGACGCTCGAACAGGTCTCGGTGACGCTCTACGACGACGGCGTCATCCGCTCTCCGTTCTTGTTCCGCGTGCTCGTCAAAGTGCTCGGTCACGAACGGGGCGTGCAAGCGGGAGATTACATCTTTAAGCAGCCGATGGACATATTCACGATCGCACACTCCATATCGCTCGGTGCATTCGGCCTCGAAGCACAGCACATCCGTATTCCCGAAGGGGCGACGACCAAAGAGATGTCGATCATTTTTGCGAGCAAGCTCGAGCGATTCAATCAGGCCAATTTTCTTGCACAAGCGCAGCCGATCGAGGGCTATCTTTTTCCCGATACATACTTCTTCCTGCCGAACGCGACCGAAGATATGGTCATTCAGGCGATGCGACAGAATTTCGATACACATGAGGCCGACATCGATGCCACGATCCAGGCCTCAGGCCGCTCTCTCCACGACATCGTCATCATGGCTTCTATCATCGAGCGTGAGGCGCGCAACACACAAGACCGCCGTATGATCTCGGGAGTCCTCTGGAACCGTATGGACAAAGGTATGGCGCTGCAGGTCGACGTGACCTTCCTCTACACGATCGGCAAGGGGACCTTCCAGCTCACCATGAAAGATCTTTTGAGCGATTCGCCGTACAACACGTACATGAACAAAGGTCTCCCTCCGACGCCGATCGGTTCCCCGTCGCTCGATTCACTGCTTGCGGCAGCGGATCCCATCAAGAGTGATTACTACTTCTATCTGGCGGATAACAAGGGCGTAACGCACTTCAGCAAGACCTACAAAGAACATGCGGCGAAGCAGCGGCTCTATCTCGGCACGTGAACGGGGCTATCTGATATAGTGGCGCGATGGCTCAAACGGTATTCGTAGGTCTCTCCGGCGGCGTCGACAGCGCCGTTTCTGCAGCGCTGCTCAAAGCAGAAGGGTATGCGGTCGTGGGCGTATTCATCAAGATCTGGCAGCCTGAATTCATCGAATGCACGTGGGCAAAGGACCGTCTTGATGCGATGCGCGTCGCGGCCTCGCTCGGCATCGCATTTAAAGAGGTCGATCTCTCCGCCGACTATCAGAAAGAGGTGGTCGCGGAGATGATCGCATCGTATGAGCGCGGTGAGACGCCGAATCCCGACGTGGCATGCAATCGAAAGATCAAATTCGGAACGTTCGCAAAGTGGGCGCGCGAGAACGGAGCCGATATCATCGCGACGGGGCATTATGCGCGTACCCGCCGTGAATTTGGTACGGCAGAGCTTCTGCGCGCAATTGATACGAATAAAGACCAGTCATACTTTTTATATCAGCTCGACAAGAATGATCTGCTGAAGACGATATTCCCGGTCGGGGATATGACAAAGCCGGAGGTACGCGCGAAGGCCAAGGCGCTCGATCTTCCCGTTGCCGACAAGCACGACAGCCAGGGTCTTTGTTTTATCGGAGACGTTTCGATGCGGGATTTCTTGAAGCGATTCATCACCGTCGAAGAAGGTGCGGTACTCAATACCAAGGGAGAGGCGATCGGGCGGCATGACGGGGCGGCGCTCTACACCCTCGGACAGCGTCACGGGTTCGTCGTGGAAGGCTTACCGGCACAAAAACCGCAGTATGTGACCGCGCTCGATACGACGAAGAACACTATCACCGTCTCTGAGAACAAGCTCGATGCCGCGTGCACGCGCGTCCGCGTCCGGGAGATCACGTGGGTCGGGAAGCTGCCGAAGCTTCCGGTGCGCGTCTTGGCGCAATCCCGCTACCGGGAGACACCGGTTTCGGTCACGGTGGAGCGTACCGATGACGTCTACGTAACATTCGACGAGCCGCACATCGCATCGCCGGGACAGTCGATCGTATTCTACGACGGTGATATATGTCTCGGGGGTGCCATCGTGGATGCGCGCTGCGAAGATGTCTCTGTGCATAGCATGGTGGAGACGACGCTTGAGAAGGTACAATAAGCCGGATGGCCGAAATCTTCCGGCGGATGCTGTGGTTCTTTATCGTGTCGTGCGCGATCGCGTATGCTTTTTTTCTGTTGGTCGGAAGCACTATCACTTCATCGGCGATAGATGCGAGCCGCATCATTGTCGCCCGCGACTCGCTCTCGCAGGGAGCGCACAACCTTTCCGGTATGGTGATGGTGCATTCGAGCTGCGATGAGCTCTCGGTGCATTCGGAGCAGCTTTCGTCCGACACCTACCTTCTGCAATTCACGACATGGAACGAGCCTTCGATCGCCTCGTGCTCGCACGAAGATACGCCACGCCCCTTTCGCGCCCTCGTCTTCGCGCCCTCGACCGGCGTCTACTTTACGGCGACCCTCGACGACCAGCCCCTCGGTATCAGCGTGATACCCTCCATAGAACATAGTTATTGATATGGCACATATACTCATTACAAAAGCCGGCGGCGAAAAAGAGCGTTTCGACCCGGTCAAACTTGAACGTTCGCTCTCACACGCAGGAGCATCTTCTACGGTACGTGCTCGTGTCTTGGCGCATATTATTCATGAGCTGAAGCCGTTCATGACGACCGGGGAGATATATCATCGCGCGTTCGAGCTTCTCAAAACGATAGAGACGACGCCGGTGGCGGCACGCTACTCGCTCAAGCGTGCGCTCTTTGCGCTCGGCCCCTCGGGATTTCCCTTCGAGCAGTTCCTCGCCGAAGTGTTGCGCGCTCACGGATGGTCCGTGAAGACCGATCAGATGCTCACCGGAAGATGCGCGCCGCATGAGGTCGATGTGCTCGCGCAGAAGAATGGCCGCACGATAGGCATCGAAGCGAAGTTCCACAACGAGGCGGGCGGGAAGACCGACATCAAGGACGCGCTCTACGTGCATGCGCGCTACGAAGACCTGCGCCAGGCACCGGTCGAGTCATCGCGCGTCGACGAAGGGTGGCTCGTCACCAACACGGAATTCACCCGCAACGCGATCCGGTACGCCCGCTGCTCCAATCTCACGCTCCTCGGCTGGGATTATCCGCGCTCCCGGGGCCTCATGCAGATGATAGAAGAGGCAAAAGTGCACCCGCTCACGTGTCTGACGACGCTCTCGGAAGGCGAAAAACGCCGGCTCATGGAAAACAAGATCGTTCTGTGCAAAAGCGTCCAAACGCCGCATCTTTTGACCGAGCACGGGGTGGCGCCATCGAAGATCCCGCATGTGCTCGAAGAGGCAAAGCAGCTGTGCGGAATATGAGTGCTTTTTAATAATCACAGGATATACTCCTTTCTATGCCACACGTCACCGACTTTATAGATACCAACACGATCATGTTCCTCAAGCTTTTGCTCGCCATGCTGCTCGGCGGAGTTATCGGTACCGAGCGCGCCGTATTAGCACGGCAATCGGCGGGTACTCGCACCTTCGGACTCGTCGCTCTTGGCGCCTGCCTTTTCGTTATCACCAACAATTATGTTAACTCCGCATTCATCGGTGTGGCCAACATCTTGCCGCTGGCAATGCCGGCTGCGATCGTGACCGGTATCGGATTCCTCGGCGGCGGACTCATCATCTTCCGCGCCGACGCGCTCCATGGCGTCACCACAGCGGCGGGACTCTGGATGGTCGCCGCGATCGGTGTTGCGGTCGGCTTCGGGATGTACGCGGTCTCGATATTCTCAACGATACTTTCGCTCGTGCTCTTTACGGGCATGTGGTATATCGAAAATCGATTCAAGCACTGGTTCGACGCGCGAACGATCGATTCACCCGATCATATTCATCCCACAATTTAGCGTGAGGTATACTGGGTGAATGAGCGGCTTCTACAAACCGGATCGCAACCCCCGATGGAACTACGGCGGGGAGAATTGGCGCTTATCGCGCTCAAAGATCGGCCTCTTTCAGGAGTGCCCTCGCTGTTTCTACATCGACAATAAGCTGGGTACCGCGAGGCCGTCCGGCTTTCCGTTCAATCTCAATAGTGCCGTGGACACGCTTCTTAAAAAAGAATTTGATATTCACCGAGCCGCTGAGTCTACGCATCCGCTTATGAAAGCATATGGGCTTGATGCGATACCGTTCTCTCACGCTCATATGGATGTATGGCGGGAGAATTTCAAAGGTATTGAATACCGACATCCTGCAACCGGATTCAAAGTATCGGGTGCGATAGACGATATCTGGGTTAATCCGGCCGGAGAGCTGATCATTGTCGATTATAAATCCACGAGCAAGGACGAGAAGATCGATGCGCTCGATCAGGATTGGCACATCGGATACAAGCATCAGATGGAGGTCTACCAGTGGCTCTTCCGACAAAGCGGATTCTCTGTGAGCGACACGGGATATTTCGTGTATGCCAACGCGGGCACCGATAAGGAAGCGTTCGATGCGAAACTCGAATTTGAACTCACGCTCATTCCGTACAAAGGCGACACGTCATGGGTCGAGCCGACGCTGCTCTCTATCAAAGAATGCCTTGAGGGCGACGAACTGCCCGACGCTGCGTCGGGGTGTGATTACTGTATCTATCGCGAGACTGTGGGCAAAAAGCTGATGGCCCGCTACGCGCCGAAGGCTGCGAAGCGTGCCCCTAAGACCGAAGAAAAGCCCGATACCGCGACGCTCGGCCTCTAGAGATCTCTCGTCGAGATCAGATCTTCAGCAGCTTCAGCAGCGCTTTTTCCTCCGTGTGGGGACCTATCACCGCAAGATTTAGCCCATCTGTTCTCAAAATGTCTTTTGCAACGCGTTGAATATCAGACACTGTCACGGCGTCCACTTGCTTGAGCACTTCTTCGAGCGTCTGCACGCGACCTGTATTGATCAGAGAGGTCGCGGCATTTTCCGCGATGTGATCGCTCGTTTCAAGTGAGAGCGTGAGCGTTCCTTTCATATATGCCTGTGCCTTTTTAAGTTCTACTGCCGGCACTTTGTTTCGCGTTATCTTCTTGAATTCCGTAAGTATCGTCGCAACAGCCTTCTCGAGTTTTGCGTGCTCAACTCCCGCCTGTACCACCAGGCTTCCGACATCAGGGTACTTGTCCACCCAGGCTTGTACCGAGTAGGCAAGTCCGCGCTTTTCGCGTACTTCCATGAACAAGCGGCTGCTCATTCCGCCGCCGAGGATCGTCGCGAGGACCGCAAGCGCGTATTCATCACGGTGGCCGTACGGGTAGGCCGGCACGCCGAGCATGAGTTGCGTTTGATCGGTCTTCTTGTGTTTGATAAGCACTCGTGCCGAGGTCTGTGCGTGCGTAAAGGATAGGTACGTTGGTGCGGCAGTGGGCTTAAGGGCACCGAATTCCTTCCGGATCTTAGAAAGTACTTTTTTACAATTAAAAGATCCGGCGATCACGACCACCGTGTTGGACGGCGAATAGTTCTTCTTCAGATAGGCTGAGAAGTCAGTGCGTTTGAAGCTGCGAATATTTTCCTTGGGCCCCAGTATGGTGCGTCCCAGCGGATGCTCGGTGCCGAACATGAGCGCATCAAAAACATTATCGATCGTGCGCATCGGCATATCCTCATACATGTCGATCTCTTGTATGATGGCACCCCGCTCCTTGGTGATCTCCTTTGTCGGAAGCGTCGAATGCAGGAATATGTCGGTGATGACGTCGATCGCGGTATCAATATAGATATCACTCACTTTTGCGTAATACGCGGTGCGCTCTTTTGAAGTAAAGGCATTGTAGACGCTACCGATAGCATCGAGCTCCTCGCTGATGACTCGTGCACTTGTACGCTTCTTCGTTCCCTTGAAGAACATGTGCTCAAGAAAATGAGCGAGGCCATTCTCCTTGGGGTCTTCATACCGCGAGCCGGTCCCCGCCATTACCATGACGGTCGCGGTATTTGAGCTCGCTTGAGGAGCAAGAATGATGCGCAATCCGTTGGAAAGCGTATGGATGTCGTATTTCATCCCCGCATAGTATCCTCTTACGATATCTCTGCAAATCTGGCTCTCCTCATCATTTTGCTCGCCGCGGAGAAAGCGCGGTGATACACTCGTGCCATGGAAGAGCGTACGGTCACTTGCATCGGCATCAACGGAGAGAAAGCGGAAGTGCCCGTCAGCCAGCTCCAGTTCCGCCCTTCAGTGTACGGCGTGATCGTTCGCGACGGCAAAGTGCTTTTAAGCAGTCAGTGGGACGGATGGGATTTTCCCGGAGGAGGGATCGAAATAGGGGAATCCATTACCGAGGCGTTCGCCCGCGAAATAAAAGAGGAGACGGGGTTGACCGCGACGCCCGGGGAACTTCTGCGAGTCGGAGATCAGTTCTTCACGCATCCGAACACAAAAGCGCATTGCCACACTATCGTGATCTACTACACTGCCAAGGATGTTTCCGGAGAAATATCGACCGCTCATCTGACCGACGAAGAAAAACTCTACACGAGGGCCGCTGAGTGGATACCGGTGAGTGAGATAGGGAATTTAAAGTTTTATAATCAAGAAGATAGCGTAGGCTTGATACACAAGGCAATGGAACAATAAATAATATGAATGTGAACGATATCCGTACCAAATATCTCGAATTTTTCAAGGCGCGCGGTCACGCTATCGTGCCGTCGGCATCGCTCATTCCCCAAAACGACCCGACCACGCTCTTTACCGGCTCTGGAATGCAGCCGATATTGCCGTATCTATTGGGGGAGATCCATCCCGGTGGGACACGGATCGCGGATAGTCAGAAAAGCTTCCGCGCCGAAGATATTGAAGAGGTCGGCGACAACCGGCACACGACGTTCTTCGAGATGCTCGGCAACTGGTCATTCGGTGATTATTTCAAAAAGGAGCAGATCGAATGGATGTTTGAATTTCTCACATCAGAACTTGGTATCGATCCGCGGAATCTGTACATAAGTGTATTTATCGGAGATGAAAGTATCGGGGTACCTCAGGATGTCGAATCCGTCGATATCTGGCAGTCGTTGTTCGCGTCTCGTGGCATAGATGCCGCATTCTTACCGATGGGAAGCGAAGCCGACGGCTATCGGCTTGGCATGCGGGGTGCGCGTATCTTTGCATATGACGCAAAGAAGAACTGGTGGAGCCGCGCGGGCGTACCTGCGAACATGCCTGTCGGTGAGCCGGGCGGGCCGGATACCGAAATGTTTTACGATTTTGGTACACCACACGATCCGAAATACGGTGCAGAGTGCCATCCGAACTGCGACTGCGGTCGTTTTGTCGAGATCGGCAACAACGTCTTCATGGAATACGTTAAGCAAGAGAATGGCTTTGAAAAACTTGCCCAACGCAATGTCGACTTCGGAGGAGGACTTGAACGGATCGCAGCAGCAGCCAACAACGAACCGGATGTTTTCAAGAATGACGTGTTCCAAGAGATCATTTCTCTCCTTGAGCATTTTTCCGGCAAGTCATATGAAGACGCGCGCTACACGAGATCGTTCCGTATCGTCGCAGACCATATCCGCGGCGTTACATTCATGCTCGCGGCGGGTATTCGGCCTTCTAATACGGAACGCGGTTATGTATTGCGACGGTTGATACGCCGTGCGATACAGCATGCGCAAAAGATCGGAGTTCCAAGCGACCAGGGCACTGAGAGCATGCTCAATCGATGTGCTGTCATTGTGATAGAAAAGTTTAAGCAGATATATTCGGAACTGGACGGGGAGAACGCGTATGAGGAGATCACGTCGGAGATCTGGAAAGAAGAGGTGCAGTTCGGTCGCACGCTTGAGAACGGTATGAAAGAACTCGAAAAGATCGTTGCGATCGGCTCAATATCGTCCCAAGACGCATATACACTCTTCACTACCTACGGATTCCCGTTCGAGATGACCGCCGAGATCGCCAAAGAGCGCGGACTCAGCATTGATGAGGAAGGCTTCAAGACTGAAATGAAGAAGCATCAGGATCTTTCGCGTGCGGGGTCCGAACAGAAGTTCAAAGGAGGACTCGCCGATCATTCTGAGCAGACCACGCGTCTCCACACCGCCCATCACTTGCTGCTGAAAGCGCTTCAGACCGTGCTCGGGCCCGAAGTACACCAGCGCGGATCGAACATCACGTCCGAGCGACTGCGCATCGACTTTTCGTTCGGCCGTAAAATGACCAAAGAGGAGATCGCCGTCGTGGAAAAAATAGTGAACGAGCGCATCCAGGAAGCGCTCCCGGTCGTCCGCTCGACATTGCCGAAAGAGGATGCGGAAATGTTGGGAGCTGAGCATGAGTTCGGCGCCAAGTATCCCGACCTTGTATCGGTCTATTCAATCGGACCGGTCGGAGCGACACTAGAACAACCCGAATTCACCCAAGCCTACTCCATTGAGTTCTGCGGCGGACCACATGTGACCAATACGAGCGAGCTCAAAGGAACCTTCAAGATACAAAAAGAGGAAGCGGTCGCATCCGGCGTACGAAGAATAAAGGCGGTCCTTATCTAAACTTGCTAACAGAAATAAATTTTCTACGCGCATCGCAGGAATTTTGACGATATACTGTTGAGAATGGTGGACATGACGTTCGGCTACGGCGGAAAGGGGAAATTGAGCGCTATCGCCGACATCGGCGTCGGCGGCGTTTCTCTTTCGATCGTGCAGACGAGCGGCGTTACATCGACCGTGCTCGCGACAGGTCGCTCGGTGCTCTCATTCGAGCCGCACACTCCCGAGCAATCGGTAGGGATGCTCGCGGCCCAGATCAAGGAGGCGGGGGATCTCGCACTCTCCCAATACGCGGCACATCATCAAAAGGCTCCTATACTATCCGTCCACGCAGTCATCCATGCTCCGTGGGTCCACACGCAAACCGTGCGTGCTGCCAAGCGATTCGAGAGCGACACGCCCGCGCAAGACTCCCATGTAGCGGAGCTCGCAAAAGCGGGCCTTGCGCTTGCGACCGAGATAGACCAGAGCAGGCTTATCGAAGCCAGCGTGACCCGTATCGAGGTCAACGGATATCGCACCAAACGTCACGAAAATGTTCGAGTCCGCACGCTCGATGCGGTGTCGCTCATAAGCGACTGCGAGGCAGATGTAAAAAGTGCCGTCGCTTCCGCACTCGGCGCACTTTTTCCGGTCGCTAAGATCTCCTGGCGCTCAGGTGCCCGCGCCATCGCGGCTTTCGTCGACGACACCGACCTGAGCGATACGGATGTCCTTATCATCGACATGTCGACCGACACCACGCACGTGATCACGTTGCGCAAAGGTCTATTCGAGCAAAGCATTGTACCTGAAGGTGTGCGCACGATACTCGCTCGGCTTGCCGGCGGCGGACTGCCTGATGCAACGCTCGGTCACATACGAATGCTTGAACGGGAAGCCTGCTCAAATGAAGCATGCGAAGCCGTCCAGAGCGCGATGGCACTCGCCGAGCCAGATCTGGCCCGTATTTTCGGAGAATGCATCGGAAAAATGGCCGCGGTTCGCCACGTGCCGAATGATCTGATCCTCATCACCCATCATGACCTCGAGACCTGGCTCGGGCGCTTCTTCACACGCATCGACTTCACGCAGTTCACCATTACGACCTTGCCGTTTGAGGTACATACGCCGCAGTCGCTGGGCATCGAGAACTGGATACTCGGCGTTCCCCAGGAATCCGCACTCGCGGTGGACACCGCACTTGTCAACATAGAAGCAGATTCATGAGGGAGGGTGGGGGCTGCGTGGTATACTTTTCATATTCGGTAATGGTGACAGAAGGCGGATTTTCACATTAGAAACGATAATCAGCGGCAGCGACACATCGCTCTGCTCCCAACAATGGCAAAAGATTATTTCCAGGACATCGTGCCCCCATCCAATGACCATATCCGACGCGCCCCGCGTCCGGTAGTTCCCGAAACACCTGAGCCGGTGATCTCTTCGGTATCTGACGAAGACCGTGATGAGGAGTTCGATCAGGGGGCCATATCAGAGCCGTCCGAGCGCTCTATCCGCAATATTCAGGTGACGCCGCGTGCGCCGCGCCGCATCTTTCCTGATCGTGATACGCGCGAAGTCCCCCCGGTCGGTATGGGAATGCCGCGACGACCGCGCAAGACCCGCTGGTGGATATGGGGGACGGCCGTCGCATGTGTCGTCGCTCTTGGCCTCCTTCTGTTTGTAGCGATGCGTCCCACGACCGTGAAAGTGACACCGCGCTCCCAGGCGCTTACCTTCGACTCTTCGTCGCAGTTCACGGCATATCCCGCGATCTCGGGTGCCACGGATTCCCTTACGTATTCCACACAAGAAAGCGACCTTACCGATTCTCAGACAGTAGCCAGCCAAGGTACGGTGCACGCGGAGGATAAGGCCAGCGGGAATATCACCATTTACAACGCCTATCAAACCACGCCACTTAAGCTCATCGCTACGACCCGCTTCGAAACGGCCGACGGACACGTATTCCGCGTGCCGGTCGATGTGGTCGTACCTTCCATGGTCGGTACCACTCCGGGGCAGGTGACGGTCACGGTACAGGCAGATAAGGCAGGTGCTGACTACAATGTCGGCGCTTCCAAATTCACACTCCCCGGTCTCAAGTCGAACACGACCATGTACGCGAAGGTCTACGCGCAATCGACCGAGTCGATGGTCGGCGGATTCGTCGGTGATAAGCCGGGTGTCGCTGACGGGGCTCGCCAGGCAGCGATCTCCAGCATCCGCACCAGACTCGAGGCAAAGGCCAATGCCGCCGCTGCCTCCACCAATGACCTTCTTATATTTCCGGACCTGATGCAGATCACGTATCGCGACCTGCCTGATACATCAGAGAGCGACGGCAGCATCCGGATCAATGAGAGCGCACATGTATCGGTACCGGCATTTACGCAGACGGATTTTGCAGCTGCGGTCGCCCAGGCGAGCAGCATCGATACTTCGGGCGCGACACTGACACTTGTGCCGAGTTCGGATTTTGGTGCTCAAAATATAGCTACTTCTACCGCGATCGGGACTGATCCGCTTCAGTTCTCGCTGACGGGTAAGGCGGTCATGGTATGGAACGTCGATGCGGGGGCTCTCCAGCGCTCTCTAGCCGGCAAATCCGACGCCTCATTCCAGACGATCGTTGCCGGCATCCCGAGCATCCAGCAGGCTTCAGCACGAGTAGAACCCTTCTGGAAGGGCACGTTCCCCGATACCGCCAGTGCGATAAAGGTCGAGATCTCGAAGCCTTTGGCCCAGTAGCCTTAGCCCGACATGCTTGCCAAAACACACGAACGCTGCCTTGATGCTGCTTTTGCAACGATAGGGGTTGACGGCATGGCCAAGTGTTGCTATTCTTCGTGGCGCAGATATGTCTGATGCAGAGATCGTAGAAGGAGTCGTCGAAGAGGCACTCCCCAACACGCTCTTTCGCGTCAAACTCGGTTCCGGGGATGTCGTTCTGGCGTACCTTGCGGGCAAAATGCGTCTGCACCGTATTAAGGTACTCGTCGGAGATCGCGTACAACTGCACATAGACCCCTATGGCGGACGCGCTCGGATCGTACGTCGCAGCTAGAACCCCACATACTCTATGAAGGTAAAATCATCTGTTAAGAAAATTTGTATGCATTGCCGACACGTCAAACGACGTGGGCGATTGTGGGTTATCTGCACCAACCCGCGCCACAAGCAGCGACAAGGCTAGCCCGAACACTCCCATCACCATTACCTAACTCTCAATAATTAAATCATCATGCGTATCGCAGGAATCACCGTCCCGGAAGACAAGCGCCTCGAAATAGGCCTTACTTCTGTATATGGAGTGGGACGTCCTCGTGCGCTGACGGTTCTTGCAGGGCTCAACATCGATGCAGGCAAGCGCCCGAAGGACCTTACACCGGCAGAAGAGACCGCTGTCCGCGAAGCGATCGAAAAGTTCACCGTCGAAGGAGAGCTACGACGCGAGATCTCAGGCAACATTCGTCGCCTCAAGGACATCAAGTCCTACCGCGGAAGCCGTCACCTTCGCCGCCTTCCTGCACGCGGTCAGCGCTCAAAGACCAATTCGCGTACCGTCCGCGGCAACGTTCGTAAGACAATGACATCAGGTCGCCGTAAGCTTGAGAAGACATGATCCAAGGGTAGTCCTTGTCATCAATCAATTCGAAGCAAATATATATGGGTAAGAAAAGAATCATACGAAAATCAGGCGGATCAGTGGACGCGGGACTCAAGTCGCGCTCTTTGGCACGTACCGCAAAGAAGAATATCGTCGCCGGTACGCTTCATATTCATGCTACCTACAACAACACCAAAGTACTTCTTACCGATAAGGGAGGAAATGCGATGGCGTGGTCCACATCCGGAAGCCTCGGCTTCGCAGGAGCCAAGAAGGGAACGCCATTCGCTGCTGCCAAGGTGGGGGAGCTTGTGGGAGATAAGGCCGCCATCATCGGTGTCAAAGAAGTCGATGTGGTCATCCGTGGAGTTGGCGCCGGTCGTGAATCGGCACTGCGCGCATTCGCCGGAAAGGGCATCGAGATCTCACGCATCGCTGACGATACGCCGGTACCGCACAACGGTCCGCGTCCTCCGAAGCCACGTCGCATATAGTCATCAATAATTATTAATATCACGCTTTTTCATGCTACCTGTAAAGTCAAAATTCAAGATCGCAAAACGCCTCGGTGCAGGCATTTTCGAGCAGACCCAGTCGCAGAAATTTGCGCTCTCCGAAGCACGCACCAAAAAGAAGGAGAAGCGCGGACGAGGAGGTTCCGACTACGGACGCCAGCTCCTCGAAAAGCAGAAGGTGCGATTTACCTACGGGCTCTCCGAGCGCCAGCTTTCCAACTACGCGGAAAAGGCATTCTCAGCGGCCGAGCCTTCAAAGGCACTCCACATCGCACTTGAATCCCGCATCGACAGCGCTATCTACCGTCTCGGATTCGCTCCGACGCGTCGCGCTGCACGCCAGATGGTGAGCCACGGCCATATCAAGATCAACGGCACTCGCACGACGGTACCTTCGCACCACCTCAAAAAGGGCGACGTCATCGATGTCCGCGAAGGCAGCAAGTCGAGCGTTCTCTTTGCGGTACTCGCCGATAAGGAGAACATGAAGGCTGCTCCGAACTGGCTCAAGGCGGATGTCCCAGCACTTAAAGCGACCGTAGAAAGCGAGCCGACGTATACCGCAATGGAAGGAAGCGGCCTCGATTATGCGACGGTGTTTGAGTTCTATAGCAGATGATGTTATAATATTCTGCAACACGCAGTCACTCTTTTTACTCAATCCTTTACTTTAGTCATTATTTTTTAACAAAAATTATATGTCCGACTATCACATTGCATTGCCCTCAAAGCCACGTGTCGTCTCGGAATCCGAGCGCTCAGGTACATATGAGATCGACGGACTTTATCCGGGGTACGGCTATACTCTTGGGAACAGCCTCCGCCGCATCATCCACTCGTCGCTTCCGGGCGCTGCTGTCACTCACGTGAAGATCCCGGGCGTCGCGCACGAATTCTCCACCATCGAAGGCGTGAAGGAGGATGTTGTCACGATACTCCTCAATCTCCGCAAGATCCGCTTCAAGCTCCTCTCGGATGAGCCACAGACCATCACGCTTTCCGTGAAGGGCCCTGCATCAGTGACCGCCGGTGATCTCACACTCCCGGGCCAGGTAGAGGTCTTGAACCCTGAACAGCATATCGCTGAAGTCTCGGGCAAGGTTACCTTTGAACTTGAGCTTCGCGCAGAACGCGGACTCGGGTACATTCCAAAGGAAGAGCACCAGAAGGAGCGAGTGGACATCGGCACCATCGCACTTGATGCCATCTTTTCTCCTATCCGCCGCGCCAATTACGAAGTTGAGAACATGCGCGTGGGGGATCGCACCGACTTCAACCGCTTGCGCATCATCATCGAGACCGATGGCACCTTGGCTCCTCGCGAGGCGCTCGAGCGTGCTATCGAGACCATGATCCACCAGCTCAAGGCAGTTGTCGGCTTCAAGGAAGAGGAGGTCGTCGAAATGCCTTCTATGATCATCAACGACCGCTCTGCTGCAGCCCGCGAGGAAAAGCTCGCGCCGATGGATTCCGAAATGCTCAAGACCCGCATCACGGAACTCAAGCTTCCGCAGCGCGTCGAAATGGCACTTGATAACGCTTCGATCCGAACCGTCGGCGGCCTTGTCCGCAAGCGAGAGGACGACCTTCTTGCGATCGAGGGACTTGGACAGAAAGGCCTTCAGGACATTAAGCGCGCCCTCTCAAATCTCGGACTGACCCTTCGATCAATTTAATTCTATGAGACACCACGTTAAAACTCGTACCCTGCACCGCGACAAGCGCCAGCGAACCGCACTTTTGCGATCTCTCGCACGCTCTCTCGTTATGCATGAGGGTATCAACACAACGGTCGCAAAAGCGAAGGAGCTTCGTCCGTACATCGAACGCCTCGTCACCAACAGCAAGAAGAACACTCTTGCATCACGTCGCTCCATCGCATCGATCCTTGGCAACGACGTCGAGACCGTGAAGAAGCTTCACGATACACTTGCGACCCGTTACGCTGCGCGTGCCGGCGGTTATACCCGCATCGTCCGCCTCGGTCGTGTGGGCAAGCGTGTCGGTGAATCAGCGCGAATCGAATTCGTACAATAATATGGAGACTATGACTAAAGAATTGCCAAAGCAGAAGAAGCACACGATCGATGCATCTGGTCGCGCTATCGGCCGTATCGCCTCTGAGGCCGCAAAGGCGCTCATGGGCAAGATGCATGCCGACTACACGCCGAACATCTATTCGAACGTGCAGGTGATCGTCACCAACGCTTCGAAGATCTATACCCGCGAACGAAAGCGAACGCAGAAGATCTACACGACCTATTCCGGTCACCCGGGAGGCCAGAAGCGCGAATCGCTTTCTAATCTCAATGCACGCAAAGGATACGGAGAAGCAGTTCGCCGCGCGGTACAGCGCATGCTTCCGAACAACACGATGCGCGTACGCCGCATGAAAAGCCTCATCATTAGCGAATAATTTTATGGCAACAGCACGATACACAGAAGCAGTCGGACGACGCAAAACGGCAACTGCACGTGTGCGTATCACTCCTGCGAAGAACACGACCATGATCGTCAACGGTATGGATGCGGCAGAGTACTTTCCGCTCAATATCATGATGAAGACCGCCTATGAAGCTCTCACGCTTCTCGGCGCTACCTACACCGTGACCGCGAAGGTCTCTGGCGGCGGCAAGAAGGCTCAGGCAGAATCGATTCGCCTCGGCATCTCCCGCGCCATGATCGAGCTCGTTCCCGAGCAGCGCAAAGACCTCAAGGTCCGCGGCTTCCTCAAGCGCGATCCGCGAGCGCGTGAGCGAAAGAAGTTCGGTCTCAAGGGCGCACGCCGTGCCCCACAATGGTCAAAACGATAATCGAAAAGATCTCCCGCAAGGGAGATCTTTCGTTTTGGCCATTGCGGAAGGTAATGATCTATTCCAAGGCTTTTTGTTTTATGAAGAGTGATTTGCTATACTCCTGCCATATGACGGAGCACGAAGAACATAACGCTCCCCAGGAAGAGGAGCAGGTCACTGAAGAGTTGGATTTCGAGCCCGAGGACGACCTCGGTACTGTTGGTGCCATAAAGGCGAAGATGCAAAAACTACGAGACGAACTCGAGAAAGTAAAGAAGGAGCGCTCGGAATATCTCGACGGTTGGCAGCGCTCGAAAGCCGACGCGATCAATATGAAAAAAGAGGCATTCGCCACCGGCGAGCGCCAAGCTGCGCGCGCAAAAGAAGGACTTATCGAAGACATCATTCCCGCGCTCGACAGCTTCGATATGGCTACCGGCTCCGCCTCATGGGAGGCAATCGACCCGCAATGGCGCGGCGGCATGGATCAGGTCCGCAATCAGCTTTTGGCCGCACTCTCGGGCAACGGCGTCGAGCGATACGGCAAAGTAGGGGAAATATACGACCCGTATATTCACGATGTCGTTGAGGAGAAAGACGACGTCCCCGGGGAGCCCGGATCGATCTTTAAGGTCCTTCGATACGGCTACAAAACGGGTGAAAAGGTGCTCCGGCCGGCTCAAGTTGTCATAAAGAAGCATCAGGAGTAGTATCAAAAGACAGTGAGAAAGAGCATATCCGCTCTCACATTTGTTAGTAAATAAGGTATCAAATATGGCTAAAATACTCGGAATTGACCTCGGGACAACAAACTCAGCAATGGCAGTAGTGTCAGGTGGTGAGCCGATGATCTTGGAGAACGCCGAAGGCGGACGAACGACGCCGTCGATCATCGCGCTCTCAAAAACCGGTGAGCGCATCGTGGGCCAGATCGCCAAGCGTCAGGCCGTGACCAATCCAAAGAACACTATCTATCAGATCAAACGCTTCATCGGACACAACTTCGAAGAAGAGATGGTAGCTAAAGACCGCTCTGCGGTGCCCTTCGAGATGCGCAGATCAGCAAACGGCGGCATCGAAGTGAAGATGGGTGAGCAGTGGTACCGACCGGAAGAAATGTCGGCGATGATCCTGCAGAAGCTGAAGTCCGACGCCGAGGCGCGCTTGGGCGAGACCATCACCGAAGCGGTGATCACCGTACCTGCATATTTCAACGACGCACAGCGTGCAGCCACCCGCGACGCCGGCAAGATCGCCGGACTCGATGTGAAGCGCATCATCAACGAGCCGACCGCAGCGGCACTCGCATACGGATTCAACAAAAAGAAGAACGAGAAGATCGTTGTCTTCGACTTCGGCGGCGGAACATTCGACATCTCGGTGCTCGAAGTAGGTGATGATGTGATCGAAGTACGCTCCACCGACGGCGATGCACATCTCGGCGGCAAAGACATCGACCAGAAGATCATCGACTGGCTCGCAACGGAGTTCAAACGTGAAAGCGGTGTCGATGTACGCACCGATGCCCTCGCCCGCCAGCGTCTCGATGAGGCAGCGGAAAAGGCGAAGATCGAACTTTCGACCGCACTCGAGACCGAAGTGAACATCCCGTTCATCACCTCGACGGATGCCGGTCCGCAGCATCTTCTCATCAAGCTTACCCGCGGCAAGCTTGAGGAACTCACCCAAGAATTCATCGACCGCGCGATGTCCATTACGAAGCGCGCAATGGAAGCATCACCTTTCAAGAATCCCGAGATCAATGAGGTCGTGCTCGTCGGCGGCCAGACGCGCATGCCCGCGCTTCAGAAAGCGGTCGAAGAGTTCTTCGGCAAAAAGCCGCACATGGGCGTGAATCCCGATGAGGTCGTGGCACTCGGTGCCGCGATCCAGGGAGGTATTCTTCAGGGCGACGTCAAAGACGTGCTTCTCCTCGATGTTATCCCGCTCTCACTCGGTATTGAAACCATGGGCGGGGTCGCCACGAAGCTTATCGAGCGCAACACCACCATTCCGACATCCCGTTCTCAAACGTTTTCAACTGCCTCCGACAATCAGCCTTCGGTAGAGATCCACGTCGTGCAGGGCGAACGCCCGATGGCGGCCGACAACAAATCGCTCGGGCGCTTTAATCTCGACGGCATTCCGCCGGCGCCGCGCGGTATGCCGCAGGTGGAAGTCACCTTCGATATCGATTCCAACGGCATTCTCTCGGTAAAAGCCAAGGAGAAGACGACCGGCAAAGAGCAGTCCATCCGTATCGAAGCGTCATCGGGCCTCTCTGACGCTGAGGTAGAGAAGATGCGCAAAGACGCGGAAGCAAATGCGGAATCCGATCAGAAGAAGCGCGAGCTTGTGGAGGCACAGAATACGCTCGATCAGACGGTCTACGCCGCAGAAAAAGCACTCAAAGAGCACGGAGATAAGGTCTCGGAAGATATCAAGAAGAATGTCCAGGAAAAGATCGATGCCGCTAAAGCTGCTCGAGCAGGAACGGATCCTGACGCTGTAAAATCTGCGACCGACGCACTCTCCAGCGCTATGAGTACTATCGGAGAGGCGATGTCAAAGAATACTCAGACGCCTCCGCCGACAGAGCCGACACAAGGCGATACCGGTTCGACCGAAGCAAAATAATCATCAAATGGCTAAAGACTACTACGAAATACTCGGTATAAAGAAGGGCGCAACCGAAGAGGATATTAAAAGCGCGTTCCGAAAACTCGCGCACAAATATCATCCTGACAAAAAGGGCGGGGATGAGGCAAAATTCAAGGAGGCAAGCGAGGCCTATTCAGTACTGTCGGATAAGAAAAAGCGTGCGGAATATGACACCTACGGCAAGACATTTGCCGGCGGCGGACCGCAAGGGGGCGCGGGCGGATTCGGCGGATTTGATTTCTCCGGCTTTCAAGGGGGATTCCAAGGGCAGGGTGGTCAGGCGTTCGAATTCGATCTGGGCGATATCTTCGGCGACATATTCGGGGGCGCCGGTGGCGGCCGCGGGGCGAATAGGGGGCGCGATATTTCCATCGACATCGAACTTTCCTTCCGTGAATCTATCTTCGGCGCGACGCGCGATGTCCTTATCACAAAAGTCGGCACGTGTGATACGTGCGACGGCAGCGGGGCGAAGCCCGGCACAAAAATGAAAACGTGCGGTACCTGCAACGGCAAAGGCGAGCTGCGCGAGACGCGCAACACGATGTTCGGCAATATCACTACCAATCGGGTCTGCGCTACGTGTCATGGCAAAGGACAAGTGCCGGAGACGCCGTGCGACACGTGCAAGGGTGCCGGAGTCGTCAGGAAGCAGGAGGAGATCCATATCGAGGTCCCGGCCGGGGTCCTCGACGGTGAAATGATACGTATGCCCGCACGAGGCGAAGCGACGCCGGGAGGAACGGCGGGCGACCTGTATGTAAAACTCCATGTGAAGCGTGACCCTAATTTCTCGCGCGAAGGTTCGAATTTGCTGATGGGCCTGCCGATCAAACTTTCGGACGCACTACTCGGTGCGCACTATACGATCACTACACTCGACGGCGACCACCAACTCGCTATTCCCGTCGGTGTCACGCACGGAGAAGTGCTGCGCGTCAAAGGCAAAGGCGTGCCGACGGGCCGCAGTCGGGGCGACCTCCTCGTGCGGATCGACATTCAGTTCCCGAAGAAACTTTCAAAGAATGCACAGAAGCTGATAGAAGAACTCAAGAACGAAGGTTTGTAGAGTTATAATATCCCGATGGATCTTGCTTCGGTCACCGGAACATTCGCGCATATCTCGACCGATTGGATCATTCTGGTCGCTTTGGTACTCCTCGTGACCGTCGATGCGCTTCGCTCCGGCGCCTCGCGAGCTATAGCGCTTTCTCTCGCACTTCCGCCCACCTATCTGTGTGCCGCACTTCTCTCAAAAAGCGCCATCGTGGGCGCGTCGCTCGCAAGCATCAAAGGAGTTCCGTATGCCGTGATACTGCTCCTTCTGCTCGGCGTCTTTACGGTCATGATGCATCGGATCTCGCGCGACTATAATTCTGCTTCAGTGCCCAACGCGATCCTCGCGGGCCTTGCGACCACCGCTCTGCTCGCAGTCTTCTGGATGCAGCTGCCGGCACTCTCTGCGCTTTGGCATTTTTCGGCGCCCGCGTCAGAGATATTCGGCTCGGCGTATGCGCTGTTCTGGCTGATCGGCTCCTATGCGGCGCTCGCAGCGGTGCGCAGCTAGCGGGCTTCGCGCACTCGGGGGGTTGCAGGTGCGCCAGAAACGGCGATACTCTCTCTTATGCACGGAAGCGACGTCATTGCGCTGCAGCACAACGAGAGCTACTGGCTGCTCGATGAGGTGCTCCTCGCGGCCTATAGTTCGGTGACGACAAAGGAATATTCCACGTATGCGGATTATTCGGAGATTGCCGCGGCACTTGCAAGGTACGCCGGCGTACAGGCGGATCAGATACTGGTGACGCCCGGATCCGACGCCGCTATCCGCGTCCTCGCAGAGCTCTATGCAAAAGACGGCAAACGGGTACTTCTGCCGGTGCCGACATTCTACGGATACGAGCGCATTTTCAAGACGGTCGGGCTTGCCTATGACACCGTGTGCTATCGCGAGAACGGCGGGCAATTTATATTTCCGACCGAAGCAACCATTACCTGCATACAAGAGGGAACGGATGTCGTCTTTCTCTGTCAGCCCAACAATCCGCTCGGCAGTCGCATACCCCAAGAAGACCTTGATCGCATTCTTGATGCCGCCCAAAAAAAGGGGACGACCGTCGTTATTGATGAAGCATATTTTGAATTCGCAGAGACGTCGTCGATCGGTCGACTGAGCAGGCAGCCGCTCATCATCCTGCGCACCCTTTCAAAAGCATTCGGACTCGCCGGAGCCCGTGTGGGCTACTGTATAGCGCGGAGCGATACCGTCGCTGCACTTCGAGAACGCATGCTTCCATGGCCGGTCGCGCACTCATCGGCGTATGCGGCACTCAGAGGACTCGAACACATCGACCATATTCGCGAGCGGGTACGTGCGGTCATTGCACAGCGCGATGTATTCATGGCGGCATTGCGAGAGCTTCCGCGGATCACCCCATACAGCTCCGAGACCAACTTTATTCTCATGCGCGTCCCCGACAGCGGATCCATGCAGACGACTTTGTCTGAGCAGGGCATCATGGTAGCTCGGGGCGATGTAATGAGCGGCATCGCGAGCGCGCAAGACGTACTGCGCAATACGATACGCGCGTCCGTCCCCTCCGCTGAGCATTTAGGCCGTGTAATTGAGTGCATGAAGTATGCCCTGGACAATACGGCACAATCAGTGTTATAATATATATATGACTCGGACCACCGTCTCTCCAAAACGCAGATCGCTCACGAAGACCGCCAAGCCCTCTTCCAATGCTTTTCAGGCGGTCCAGGCCCACATCTACAAGCTCTATCAGCGCATGAGCCGCGAGGTTCCGGCGTATAAGGCGTTCCTCAAAAAGAACCGCTTTGTAAAAGACCTTGTGAACTCCGCGGCGGATATCACCCATATTCCTCCGACGAATAAAAATAATTATCTTCGCGACTATAAGTACAAGGATCTTTTCTGGGGCGGGGCGCTCGCAACTCCGCACATCATGACATCCACCTCCGGATCGACCGGAGAACCGTTCTACTTTGCACGCTCCCATGCAATTGACGAGCAATCCGCGCTGGTTCATGAGCGTTTCTTTCTGCAGAGCTCGCTCTCGAAGACCAAGCCCACGCTCGTTATCGTCTGCTTCGGCATGGGCGTGTGGATCGGCGGACTGATCACCTACCAGGCATTTCAGCTGCTCGGAAAGCGCGGACACCCGATCTCGGTCATAACTCCCGGCATCAACAAGACGGAGATCTTCAAGATCCTTCGACTTCTCGCACCGCAGTACGACCAGATAATCTTGGCAGGGTATCCTCCGTTCATTAAGGACGTCATCGATGAAGCGGCAGAGAAGGGGATCTCTTTGAAAGGGTATCGCATGGCGCTTCTTTTCGCCGCCGAGGCGTTCAGTGAGCATTTCCGCGACTACATATCAAAGAAAGCCGGCATCAAAAATGCGCTTACCGACACCATGAACATATACGGAACTGCCGACCTGGGAACTATGGCCGCGGAAACACCGCTTTCGATACTGGTACGCCGCATCGCCGGTGCCGATACGGAGCTTTTTGCCAAACTTTTCGGTTCGATCAACAAAACGCCAACACTCGCACAATTCAATCCGACCTTTACGTCCTTTGAAGAATCCAACGGCGAACTTCTGATATCGGGAGATAGCGCGATGCCTTTGATCCGCTACGCCATCGGCGACAATGGCGGGGTCTACGCATTCGAGCGCATCGCATCCCTTTTCAAAGAGCACGGCATCGATCTGGCAAAAGAGATGCGCGACGCGAAGATCGAGCCCTCGCTCGCGAAGCTCCCTTTTGTCTATGTATATGAGCGCTCTGACCTTTCTACGACCCTCTATGGCCTCCAGATCTATCCGGAAACCATCAAAGAGACGCTTCTGCAGGAGGTCTTCGCACCGTTCGTGACCGGTCGCTTCACGCTCGTCACCAAATATGACGACCAGCACGACCAATACCTCGAGATCAACATTGAACTCCGCTCCGAAAAGGAGGCCTCGAAGACATTTTCCTCCCAGCTTCTTGCCGAGATCGTAAAAGACCTCAAGCAGAAGAACGGGGAGTTCAGTGAGCTTGCAAAGTTCCTGGGCGAACGCGCCGAGCCGCATCTCATATTCTGGCCGCACGAAGACCCGCTCTATTTCCGCCGCGACATAAAACAAAAGTGGGTTATTCGCACTCAGTAGGCAACGCGATACGCGAAGTGATACACCAGTGATACAATGGCGCCATGCCGGTATTTCACGACAGCTCGATCGAGACCTTCGAAGCATTTCGGGATCGCTTGAAGCCGACGCGCGTCGTCGATCAGTATCAGGAGCTCCTTACGGATCTCTGCGAGATACGCAATCCGCCCTTCAAGTTCAAGCGGGAACACGCCGAGGAGACGGCGGCATTCATCGTGTCGTACACACAGGGGCGGCCGCTTGAAACGTGCGGACAATGGGTCTATTTCCCGTGGAATTCCACCCTTGCACATTATTTGCCCGAGGAGGAGCACCAGGAGATACGCACCGCTCGCAACAGAAATATCATCACCAAAGAAGAGCAAGAGAAGCTCTACGGCATCTGCGTGGCGTACGCAGGACTCTCGGTCGGGAGCCATGGACTCACCACGTTTGCACTCATGGGCGGAGCAAAGCATGTGAAGATCGCTGACCCCGACACGGTCTCACCGTCGAATCTCAATCGCATTCGGCAGGACTTTCTTGCGGTAGGGAGAAAGAAGACCGACCTCGCGCTTGAATATATCTATCAGCTCAATCCCTACGCCACCGTAGAAGTGTACGACTCCGGCGTGACCGACGCGAATATCGCCGCCTTCTTTGAAGGAGCGGATGTCTTGGTCGAGGAGACCGATAACCTTGAGATGAAGATCCGCTTGCGACTTGAGGCACGCTCGCGCGGCATTCCGGTCATTATGGCGACCGACAACGGCGACAACATTATTTTTGAAGCTGAGCGGTTCGACCTCGATAAAACGGCGCTGCTCTTCAATGGTGCGGTCGGAGATATCACACTCGAAGAGTTCAAGACATTTCCGCCGCAGGAGCTGCCGAAGCTTGCGACTAAGATCGCAGGCCCCGCATTTGTCACCGAGCGTATGATGTCGTCACTATTGGAGGTGGGCAAAACGATATATTCCTGGCCGCAGCTCGGTGATGCTGCCACGCTTTCCGGCGTTGCTATCGCGTACGCGCTCAAGCGCCTCGCCCTCGGCCAACCGCTTTCAGAAAGTAAGCGCGAGATCAGTCTCGACGCCATCCTTGATCCAGAATTTGAAGCACGGCACGATGCCCGCGAAGCGGCGCGCGCGCAGTTCCTCAAGACCATCGGTCTCACGTCATGAATCACCGAGCCGCGATAGAGAAGATAGTATCGCGCGCCGTCTCAGCCCCCTCGGGGGACAATTCCCAGCCATGGGAATTTTCTGTTTCGGACGATGAGCTGTTCATCAAGGCATTGCCGGAGCTCGATCACCCGATACTCAATGTGGAAGGGCGGGGTACTTATATTGCTATCGGCGCGCTCATTGAAAACGTAGTCGTCGCGTCGGGAGAGGAAGGACTTACGGCATCGGTCGACCTCTTTCCCACGAGCGAGACAGCCGCTCGAATACGGTTCTCGGCACGCGCAGCAGAAAAGTCACCGCTCTCGGATGCGATAGAGCGCCGGCATACGCAGCGGGGGCCCTATGCGCTTTCCGTCCCGGAAGACGCCCTCAATGCGATACGCGATATCAAAGAGCCCGGTGTTGCCATTGAGATCGTGACGAGCCGCGAGGGGATCAGCCGCATTGCAAACGCGGTCAGCGTGATGGAGGAGGTGGCGCTCCGTACTCGTAAGCTGCACCGACTTTTTTTCAAGAGCATTCTGTGGAAGCGGTCGGATAACGATGCCGGCGTCCCCGGTCTCTATATCAAGACCACTGAGCTACCGCCGCCGGTGCGCGCCGCGTTTCGTGTCATCAAACACTGGCCGGTCATACGCCTGCTTAACAAGCTCGGATTTGCGCGCAGCGCAGCGAGCGCGAACGCGGCGGTATACGCACAAGCGGGTGCGTGCGCGGCTCTTCTTCTAACGAATACCGAACCATCTGATTTCATTCGAGCGGGCAGAGCAATGCAACGCATCTGGCTCACCGCGACCGCAAGTGGTCTTGCGGCACAGCCAATGGCCGGTTTGCTCTATGTCGCGGAATATCTATCGCGAAGCAGAGATGCCGATTTCGAATCAGAGCTGCATCTGCGTGTATCTGATGCTCGCAACACGATTGCAACCGAGGTTCGTGCTGAAAGCGCGACCATCGCGATGCTGTTGCGCGTCGGTGTCCCGATACGACCTGCTACTGCACGAACCGCGCGCAAAAAGCCCGTTATAATCTCCGTATGAACTTTGCACTGAATCTTGACCTCATCTCGGTCGGTATTACCGCTGCAGGGATCGGCCTTCTGGGATTCACGATCTATTTCAGCAACAGAAAAAGTATAACCAATCGTACCTTCCTCATCTTTTCGCTCATCACGATCGTGTGGAGCATCGCCAACTACGCACAGTATCAGCCCTCGGTCGCGTCGTTCGGCCTCTGGATCACGCGAACGATTATTTTCTTCGCCTGTTGGCATGCATTCGCGTTCTTTACGCTTTGCTCCGTCTTCCCCGACGATAGTAAGAAGTTCCACCGTTTGTACTACTGGCTCCTTATCCCTTTCGTGGGGGTGGTCTCGATCCTTACCCTCACGCCACTGGTCTTCAAAGAGGTATCCGCGACCTCAAGCTCCGGAGTCGTGACACAGATACAGAACGGGCCGCTGATACCCGTCTTCGGGCTCACGGTCGCGGCCCTGATATTGAGCGGCATCATTATGCTCGTTGTAAAAGCAGTTCGCAGACAAGGCGACGCCCGTCGTCAGATCGTCGTCATGAGCGTGGGCACGTTCATTACCTTCGTGTGCATTCTTATGTTCAACTTCGTGCTCCCGGCGCTTTACAACAACGCGCGTTTTCTTCCGCTCTCGGCGCTTTTTATCTTTCCCTTTATCGCATGCACCGCATACGCTATATATCGGTATCATCTGCTCAATATAAAGGTGCTCGCGACCGAGGTCGTCGCATTCCTGCTCTCCGTCACGAGCCTCATCGAGATAGCGAACTCCCGCAGTGCCGGGGAAACGGTGTTCCGCATGAGCGTCTTCGTACTGGTACTGAGCTTCTCGGTGCTCATGGTCCGAAGCATCATCAGAGAGGTCGAGCAGCGCGAGGAGATACAGAGACTGAGCGAGGAGAAATCTGAATTTATGACTTTTGCTTCCCACGAGATCCGCAATCCGATCACCGCGATGCGAGGCTACGCATCACTTATCATGGACGGCACGACCGGAGAGGTGAGTCCCAAGACCAAAGAGGTCGCCGAGACGATCCTCATCCAGGGCAATGACGTGCTCAACCTCATTGCGCAATACCTGAGCAAATCGAAGATGGAGCTCGGCCAGATCGAATTCGCGAAGGCCCCGTTCGATATGTCGGCGATCGTTTCTTCCATCGCCGACGGTTACAAGCCGCATGCCAATAAAAAGGGCCTCACGCTTGAGACGCGATTCGATCCCGCGCAGAAATACATGGTCGTAGGCGATGAGGGCAAGGTAAAAGAGGTGATCGGCAATATCGTTGATAATTCTCTTAAATACACTCCGAAGGGCGGTATCACGATCTCGGTCGAGCGCCATGGAGTCGCTATCCGTGCGACGGTGAGCGATACCGGTGTCGGCATCGACCCCGCAGTATTGCCGCAACTTTTCAAGAAATTCTCGCGCGCTGATGCCCAGAAGGTGAATCTTCTCGGCACCGGCGTCGGCCTCTATCTCGCCAAGACCTTTATAGAAGCCCAGGGCGCCCATATCTGGGCCGAATCCGACGGAAAAGATAAGGGCTCCCGATTCATCATTGAGTTCCCGGCAGCTTAGGGCTCGTCGGTATTTCTGCTATATTTACGCCTATGCAACGGCTTTTTACGGGGATACAGGCGTCGGGCGCCCTTCACGTGGGTAATTATTTCGGTGCGCTCAAACCCTTTGTAGAACTCGCTCGTGAGAACGACAGCATGCTGATGGTCGCGGATTACCATGCACTCACCTCACTGCGCGACCCGGCGGCGGTACGCACCAATATCATCAATGTCACCAAGGACTATTTGGCGGTCGGCATCGACCCCGCTCAGGCGATCATATTCAAACAATCCGATGTGCCGGAGCACACGGAGCTTTCGTGGATATTCCAGTGCCTCGTCACGGTGCCTTTTTTG
This sequence comes from Candidatus Kaiserbacteria bacterium, assembly GCA_028286865.1. Classification (GTDB taxonomy): domain Bacteria; phylum Patescibacteriota; class Minisyncoccia; order Phycocordibacterales; family UBA2100; genus UBA10103. The sequence continues at coordinate 78,564 of JAQBQU010000017.1, read as the reverse complement.
CAGCAAGCACATGCCTTCAAGGACAAGGTCGCGAAGGGGCTCGAAGCGAATGCCGGACTTTTCGCATACCCGATGCTTATGGCCGCCGACATCCTCCTCTACGATACCGACGTCGTGCCTGTCGGAGCGGATCAGCGCCAGCACCTCGAATACGCGCGCGAAGCGGCCGCAAAATTCAATAATGCCTACGGCCAGACATTCAAGGAGCCGAAAGAGAAGATCCTTGAGATGATCGCCACCGTCCCGGGTACCGACGGCAAGAAGATGAGCAAATCCTACGGCAATACCATTCCGCTTTTCGGTACTAAGGACGAGATAGCAAAGGCAGTTATGAGCATCGTCACGGATTCAGGCAGTGATAAACCGGAAAATGTATTCGCGATACACCAGCTCTTCAAGACAGAAAGCGAACTTGCGGCACTCTATGAGGAGCACAAGGGCAAGTACAAGAACCTCAAGGAAGCGCTGATCGAAGATATTGATTCACTCGTGGCGCCTATGCGCGAGATCCGCAATGCGATCGCTGAGAGCGATGTCGAGCAGGTGCTTAAAGAAGGCGGTGCTCGCGCACGGTCCCGAGCGTCGGAGAAGATGAAAGATGTGCGAGCTAAAGTAGGAGTAACAATATAATTATGGAAAGAACATATATAGGAGAGTTGGGACAACATGTCGGAGAGACCATCACCATCAAGGGCTGGGTGAGCGTGCGCCGCGACCAGGGCAAGATGGTCTTCTTCGATCTCCGCGATATGACGGGTACCGTGCAAGGGCTCGTACTGCCTTCTAATCCTGCTATAGAGATCGCAAAAGGTCTCAAAGTGGAGTCAGCGGTCGCGATCACGGGGGCTGTGAACAAGCGTCCCGAGAAGAATGTTCAGGCCGACAAGCTCAACGGCGATATCGAACTGCTTATCGAGTCTATCGATATTCTTAATCTTTCAGAAACGCTGCCATTCGAGATCAACGGAGATACGTCGGGTATCAACGAGGAGGTTCGCCTGCAATATCGATACCTCGACCTCCGCAGCGAGCGCATGCAGCGCAATATTCGTCTTCGCAGCCAGTTCGTACAAAAATGCCGCGAATATCTTTTCAAGCAGAAATTCACCGAGATCGAGACCCCGCTGCTCACCGAATCGACGCCGGAAGGTTCGCGCGATTTCGTCGTTCCCTCGAGACTTCAGCCGGGCAAATTCTATGCGCTGCCGCAATCTCCGCAGCAGTACAAACAGCTCCTGATGGTCGGCGCATTCGAGCGATACTTCCAGATCGCACGCGCTCTTCGCGATGAGGACCTTCGTGCCGACCGCGGCTTTGAACATACGCAGATAGATATCGAAATGTCGTTCGTCGAGCAGGGAGATATCATGGGCATGATCGAAGAGATGATGATCGAGACCGTCGAATCGCTCGGCTTCACGATAAAGGAGAAGCCGTTCCCGCGCCTCACCTATGCCGAATCCATGGAAAAATACGGAGCCGATAAGTTCGACATGCGCACCGAGGAGGATAGGGCGAACAATGTATTAGCCTACGCGTGGGTGTATAAGTTCCCGTTCTTCGAAAAGACCCCGGAAGGCGGGTGGACCTTCACGCACAATCCGTTCTCGATGCCGATCCCCGAGCATGTGGACATGCTTCTGAAGAAAGAGAATGTCGGCGATATTCTGACGACCCAGTACGACCTCGTCTGCAACGGATTTGAGACCGGCGGTGGATCGATCCGGGCGCATAAACCGGAATTACTGAAGTCGGTATACGAGATCATGGGATATACAGACGAAGAGACCGAAGAAAGGATCGGACATATGCTTGAAGCGTTCAAATACGGTGCTCCCACTCACGGCGGTATCGCGCTCGGCGTAGAACGAGTACTGATGAACCTCACGAATGAAGAGTATTTACGCGAAGTGCAGGCATTTCCGATGACCCGCGGCGGTCAAACGGCTGTCATGAAAGCTCCCAAAGAACTGACGCCAGAGCAACTGATCGAGCTTGGTTTGCGAGTAGAGAAGAAAGAAAAAAAGGCATGAACGACCGCTTCCACGTAGCCACTGAGTCATTCCAGGGGCCGCTCGAGGCGCTGCTCAATCTGATAGAAGACCGTAAGATGTCTATATCGGATATCTCGCTTGCCGACGTGACCGATGCGTATCTTTCGTACGTAGAAAAGCTGCCGCAGCTTCCGCTCGGCGAAACGGCCCAGTTCATTCTTGTGGCCTCAACACTGCTTCTCATCAAGTCGCGAACGCTCTTGCCCACACTCGAACTCTCGAGCGACGAACGCGAATCGGTAGAAGAGCTCGAGCGTCGTCTTGCGCGCTATGCGATCGTGCGTGCTGCCGCAAAGGGACTTCGTGCGACATGGGGAAAAGCACCACTCATGCTCGCGTACCGTGCCCCCGCTGCTCCGGCCGTGTTTAGTCCTGCCGAATCATCTATTGCGACCGTGCTCGCTGCCGCAAAAAAGCTGCTGAGTGTCCTGCCGATGCCGGAGGCACTCGCGCGCGCGGCGGTCGCCCCGGTTCTCGCACTTGAGGACGTGATCGTGAGCCTCAAACATCGACTCAATACCGCATTTCGCGCGCGCTTTTCGGAACTCACCAAAAGCAAAGACCGTCACGAAATTATCGTATACTTCCTAGCGATGCTCGAACTGGTGCGTTCCGGAAGTGCGAGCATCTCCCAGGAGAAGCTTTTTGAGGATATTACGATCGAGATAGAAGGAGGCGGACTGCCTCGCTATGGAAATTAAATTGGGAAACTAATTATGACTATTGACCTCGCATCAAAGATAGAAGCCATCCTTTTCAGCGAAGGGGGGACCTTGCCGCGCAAGAAGCTCGCACAAGTGCTCAATGAATCAGAGGATGCGATCAATGTCGCACTCGTCGAACTAAAGCAGCGAAAAGAGGGAAGCGCGCTGAGCCTTATAGAAACGGAGCGCGAGGTCACGCTCGCCGTATCAGAGGAAGCCTCGCCGGTGGTCGCAGCGGCCTTCGAGCGCGAACTTGGCCGCGAAGTAGGCGATGCCGGACTCGAAGTGCTGGCCATTATTCTGTATCGCGGACCGTCGACGCGTGCCGAGATCGACTACATCCGCGGCGTGAACACTTCTTCCACGATCCGCTTGCTCACCGCGCGGGGTCTCATCGAGCGAGCGCTCAATCCCAAAGATTCCCGCGAATATCTCTACCGACCGACGGTGGAGCTGCTTGCGCACCTAGGCGCCCGCAACACCACAGAACTTCCCGAATATGATAAGATAACGAGCGAATTGGCCGCATTCGAGGAATCGCAGAAAGCGATGAACAACTCTCTGACAGAGCGTGAGCCGTTCGAAGATCATGCCTCAACATCCGAACCCCTCTCGCCATAATATAATTTCAATAATTGCGCGCTCACCGCACGTTGTCGGTATTGCCGCACTGATATTGACCGGCCTCTGCGCCTTTGCACTCGTGCTTACGTATATGGGAACGCGTCCCGAACCGGTCGTTGTGCCCGCAGAAGAGGTCCAGAAGATCGACGCGTTCAACGGGATATTACTCGAGGCCAAGAGCGTCTACGTGCAGGACCTTGTGACCGGCAAGGTGCTCTTCAGACGCAACGCCGAAGAGCAGCTGCCGCTTGCGTCGCTCACCAAGGTCGCCTTGGCACTTGTTGTCGCTGAGGTCGCTTCACCGGACACCGTGATCACCATCCCATACGATACTGCGCCGCCGGGAAGCGCCGAGCGGCTCGCACAAGGAGACCATTGGCGCATTGGCGATGTCTTAAGCTTCACGCTCACCGCATCATCGAATCAAGGTGCCGACATCCTTGCGGCAGCCGTCGAGGACGCCGTGCGCGCCAAATACCCGCAGGCGACCGAGGGATCGGCCGCGATATGGCGCATGAACGACCTCTCGCACTCACTGGGCCTCACACATATGTATTTCCTCAACGACAGCGGGCTCGACCTGGATGTCGCGGCCGGTAGATCGGGCGCCTATGCGACCGCCCGCGAAGTAGCCACACTTTTTGCGTACGCGGCATCCACCACTCCCGCAACATTCTCCGGTACGACGCGCGACGGGCTCTTGCTCACGGGCGCCGACGGTACCAAGGCTTCCGCGTATAACACCAACGAAGCATTGGGTGCCATTCCGGGACTCATCATGGGTAAGACCGGTTTTACTGACCTGGCGGGAGGCAATCTCACGGTCGTTTTTGATGTGGGACTATCGCACCCGGTCGTCGCGGTCGTCCTGGGCTCGACGCAAGAGGGCCGGTTCAGCGATATGAAGCGCATCGTTACGGCAGCGCGCAAGGCGGTTGCCCAAGAATAGCGTACAATTGTCAATATATGTTTTCTGACCTATCCCGCGTCATCATTCCGGCAGCCGCATCCTTCTGGATCGGCATCGCGCTCACCCCGATAGTGACCCATTATCTTTTTATACATAAGGCATGGAAGAAGCGTCCGGGGAAGACAGCGCTCGACGGCACCGCGGCACAGGAATTCAATCGGCTTCATCAGGTACAAGAAGTGCGCGCGCCGCGCATGGGCGGGATCGTCATCTGGGCGAGTACGCTGCTCACCATAGTGGGTATCGCGCTCATCGCGGCACTGGTCCCGAGCACCGGATTCTCACGACTCAACTTCCTCAGCCGCGGCCAAACGTGGCTGCCGCTGGCGGCGCTTTTAGTGGGTGCCTTCATCGGACTGGTCGATGACCTCTTAATGATCCGACCGAACGCTGAGGGACTTCCGCTTCGCCTGCGCCTCGTATTCGTCGTCATCGTGTCATCGCTTATCGGCTGGTGGTTCTGGGACAAACTCGGTGTGCATCTCATCAACATACCCTTCGGGAATCCGTTCGATGTCGGCGTATACATTATTCCGTTCTTCGTCTTCGTTTCGCTTTGTCTCTACGCATCCGGAGTCATCGATGGTATCGACGGACTCTCCGGCGGGGTATTCGCGTCGATATTCGGCGCATATGCGGTCATCGCCTTTGCACTCCAGGAATTCGATCTCGCCGCATTCTGCACCGCGCTCGTCGGAGGACTTCTGGCCTTCTTGTGGTTCAATGTCCCGCCCGCGCGCTTCTATATGAGCGATACCGGTACCATGGGACTCACGCTAACCCTCGCGGTCGTCGCCTTCATGACCGACAACCTTGGCGGCGGCGTAGGGGTCTTCGTGCTTCCCATCATCGGTATTCTGCTCGTGATCACGGTACTTTCGAATGTCGGTCAGATGTTCTGGAAGCGGGTGCTCGGCCGCAAACTCCTGCGGATCGCACCGCTGCATCACCATTTCGAAGCCATCGGATGGCCGGGGAGCAAGGTCGTAATGCGCTACTGGATCCTCTCCGTCGTTTTCGCCTTTGCCGGCGTCCTTCTGGCGCTTTCCGCTATCTATACGATCTAGGGTATGAAGCGCGGACACTTCGACAAGCCACTGATGCTTCTCATTGCCTTGCTTGTCGTCGGCGGCTGCCTTATTTTTGCGTCCGCCGCCTTCGGACTTCTCGCGCGCGGCTCGACCGATATGTCATCGGTCGTTTTCAATCACCTCGTGCTCGGAGTCGGGCTCGGACTGGTAGCGATGGTAGGATTCGCATTCTTTGACTACCGGCTTTTGCGTCCGTACGCGATACACATATTCGTACTAGCACTTATCGGGACAGCAGCGGTATTCGTGCCGCATCTCGGCTTCTCTCACGGCGGCGGACGTCGCTGGATATCGATCGCGCATATTTCGCTCCAACCGTCGGAAGGGCTCAAGCTTGCCGCGATACTTATGGCCGCGGCGTATTTCTCAAGCATGCGCAAGCAGGTGGAATCGTTCAAGTACGGTTTCGGGGGATTCGCGGCCATCCTTGCGGCTCCCGTATTGATACTTATTGCGCAGCCCGATCTGGGCACGCTCGGCGTGATATGTTTTTCGGTCGCAGCGATATTTTTTGCCGCCGGCGCTTCGTGGAAGCAGATACTTGCATCAATTCTGATCGGGATCATCGCGCTCACCATCCTTGCCGCATGGCGTCCCTACGTGCGCGACCGCATCACGACCTTCTTCGACCCCTCCAAGGGCCAGCAATCGCAGGCGTATCAGATCAAGCAATCGCTCATCGCGGTCGGTTCCGGCGGATTCACCGGGCGCGGACTCGGACAGGGGATACAGAAATTCACCTACTTGCCGGAGCCCATGGGAGACTCCATCTTTGCGGTCGCCGGGGAAGAGATGGGCTTCATCGGGACGGTCAGCATCGTCTTACTGTTCCTCGCATTCGCACTTCGCGGATATTCTATCGGGACGCGCTCGCCGGATATGTTCGGCTCGCTTCTCGCCATCGGCATATCCACCTATCTCGTCGTTGAGGCATTCATCAATATCGCCGCCATGCTCGGTGTCGCGCCGCTTACCGGCATCCCGCTCACGTTCATGAGCCAAGGCGGCAGCGCCATGCTCGCGTCGCTCGCGGCAGCGGGGGTCCTCCTCAATATCTCCCGCCAGAGAAGGGCTCATTCCCAGGGTTAAAGTTACAAACGGCCCGTGACGGGTTACAATGAGCAGATATGCGAATTGCGCTTACGGGCGGTGGCACGGGAGGACATTTCTACCCGCTTATCGCCGTGGCTGAGGCGGTGCAGGATATCGCTCTTGAGCGGACACTCATCGAACCGGAAATGTATTACGTCGGCCCGGCACCCTTCGATATGGAGGCGATGCAGGAGCGCGATATTCGCTTCATCCGAAGCCCCGCCGGCCGCATGCGCCGCTACAACAGTATCTGGAACATCTTCGGGGTCTTCGCGACGGCATGGGGAGTATTCCTCTCGACCCTCCAGCTCTATTCGCTCTATCCGGATGCGGTCTTTTCGACCGGCGGATTCGCCGCATTTCCGACCCTCGCCGCAGCAAAGCTACTGCGCATCCCGTGCATTATCTATGACGCCGACGCAAAGCCGGGGCGCGTGTCGCTCTGGTCGTCGAAATTCGCGCGTTCTATCGGTGTGGCACACCCCGAGGCTGCGATGCAATTTCCCGCGAAGGTGCGCGACCGCATCGCGCGCGTCGGACATCCGATACGCAAAGAGATCGCCAAGCCCACATCAGAAGGCGGACATGAATTTCTCAAACTCGACAAGGATGTCCCGACGGTCTTCGTCATCGGAGGTTCGCAGGGCGCGCGGGCTATCAACGAGGTGCTTATCGACGTCTTGCCCGACCTGGTCGAGTCGTACAATGTGATCCACCAGACGGGCACCGCCAATTTTCAGGAGGTCAACGGCATCACGCAGGTCGTCCTCAAGAACTCTGCTCACGCTGACCGCTACCGCGCATTCGGTCTTCTCAATGCGCTTGCGCTGCGCATGGCGGCCGGTATCTCGACCATCATCGTATCGCGCGCGGGCTCCGGCTCGATATTCGAGATCGCGTCGTGGGGGATCCCTGCTATCCTGGTCCCGATCCCGCTCGATGTATCGCACGATCAGACCGAGAACGCGTTTTCCTATGCGCGCGCGGGTGCCGCGGTCGTGATCGAGCAGCGCAATCTCGCACCGCACATCCTGCGCGCCGAGATCGACCGTATCGTGAATGACCCGGCTCGCCGCACAGAAATGAGCAAGGCCGCTCAAGCGTTCGCGCGCCCTGATGCCGCCCGAAAGATAGCCACTATTCTGGTCGAGACCGGCCTTGAGCACGAACCTCTCTAATACCATGGATTCTCCTATTAAAGTACGATTCCCGCCGAGCCCGACCGGTTTTTGCCATGTGGGTACCGCGCGCATGGCCATATTGAATTATCTTTTTGCAAAGAAGAACGGCGGGACTATCGTGTTTCGCAGCGAAGATACCGACAAAGCACGTAGTCGTCCGGAATTTGAGGAAGATATCAAAGAGCAGCTTCAGTGGCTGGGGCTTTCGTGGGACGAGTTCTATCGAACCACCGATCTGGTATCGACTCATACCGACGCGATGCAAAAATTGGTCGCGGAAGATAAAGCATGTGTCTCTGAGGAAGAGAGCAAAAAGGAGCCGGGCACCATGGTCCAGGTGGTGCGACTGCGCAATCCCGGCACGGCCATTACCTTCACCGACCTCATCCGCGGCGAGATCACGTTTGATACGACCGAGCTCGGTGATTTTGCCATCGGTCGTGCCATTGACGACCCCCTCTATCATCTGGCGGTCGTCGTCGATGATGCGTCGCACGGCATCACGCATGTGATACGCGGCGAGGATCACATTTCAAATACTCCGCGTCAGATACTCATTCAGGAGGCACTCGGCTATCCGCGTCCTCAGTATGCGCACTATCCGCTCCATCTCGGTGCCGACCGCTCGAAGCTCTCAAAGCGCACCGGAGACGTCGCGGTAAAAAGTTATCGGGAGAAAGGTTTTTTGCCCCAGGCACTCCTCAATTACATCGCGGTGCTCGGGTGGACGGCACCTTCCGGCAAAGAGCTTCTCTCACTCACGGAGATGATCGAAGCGTTCGATATCAGAGACGTTCACAAAAGCGGCGCGGTCTTCGATATGGAGAAGCTCCGCTGGTTCAACCGCGAATATATTCTCAAACTTACCGACGATGAATTTGCCGCGGCAGTGCTTCCCATTATGGAGGAGGGCATGCAGGGGAGGGGACTCACCTGGGATCAGGGTATGGCGACAAAGCTTCTTCCCGTCATAAAGGAGCGCGTGAGCGTATGGAGCGATCTGAGCGAGCAGCTAGCGGCCGGGGAATACGATCTTTTCTTCAAAGATCCGACGCCCGCGGCAGAAGAAATACCCGGCAAAGGCAACACGAAGGCGGCGGCGGCTACGCATCTGGCAAAGCTTCATGAACTATATATCGGCGCTTCCGCAGAAATATTCGACACCCCCGAACGTCTCAAAGATACTGTGTGGGAATACGCAACAGAGCAAGGTCGCGGGGCCGTATTGTGGCCGATGCGCTTTTCTCTTTCGGGCCTCGCGCGCTCTCCCGACCCCTTCACGATCGCCTCTATCATAGGCCGCGATGCCACGCTTCGCCGCCTCGACGCAGCACGACAACTCCTTATATGAGAGAGAAATATGTATTCACACTGGCACTTGCGTGCCTCTTTCTCGTTCTGCCGCTTGCGACGCCGCGCACCGCGCACTCACAAAGCGTCTCCGACCTTCAGGCGCAGATAGACACCAACAGCGCACAGATCGACGCCATCAACAAAGAGATCGCACAGTACCAGGCACAGCTCAACACGACGACCGCGCAGAAAAACACACTGACCAATAAGATAAAGGCCCTCGACCTGCAGAAGAACAAGCTCCAGGCCTCGATCACCGTGACCCAAAAACAGATCAACACCACCCAACTGCAGATCCGGCAGCTTTCCGGCTCGATCGCCATCAAACAAAGCACGATCGAGACCGACCGTGCCGGGCTCGCGGAATCGCTTCGCACGCTCTACCAGACCGAAAAAGTACCGCTTTCGCTCAAAGTACTTTCCGCGAGTAACATTTCGCAGGCATGGCAGGACCTCGACAACACCGCGACGCTTCAGGAATCTGTACGCGGGGATATTCAAACACTCAATCAGGAGGCGCAGTCGCTGAGCGATTCGAAAAAGACCGCGGAGCAGAAGGCTGCCGATCTTCTGAAGCAGCAGCAAACGCTGACGACCCAGCAGGGCTCTCTGGCTGTGACCCGCACCGCACAGGCGACACTCCTCACGCAGACAAAGTCGCAGGAAGCGACCTATCAATCGATCCTCGCGCAGAAAAAGGCGCAGGAAGCGAGCTTCGAAGAGACGCTCCGCCAGCTGCAGTCGAAGCTTAAGGCAGCGGACAACACCACGATTCCGATCGCCGGGACGAGTGTACTAAGCTGGCCGCTTGATTCGGTACGAATCACACAGTACTTCGGCGACACGGAGTTCTCACGCACGGCAGCGTATAAGGGCAACGGTCACAACGGCATCGACCTCGGTGCCGCCATCGGGACGCCGGTCCACGCAGCGCTCTCCGGCACGGTACAAGAGATCAATCTGGGAACCTCTCCGAATTGTCAGTATGGTAAGTGGGTATTGGTGAAGCACGCCGACGGACTTTCTACCCTTTACGCGCACCTTTCATCGATCAAGGTTTCCGCCGGGCAGAGCGTCGGCACCGGCGACCTGCTTGCTTATAGCGGAGAGACCGGTTACGCGACCGGGCCGCACCTTCACTTCACCGTCTACAACTCCTCGAGCGTGAGCTTCATCAACTACAAGTGCAATAGCGGCGGCACGGTGCGTGTGCCGGTATCTCCGTTCAACGGCTACGTGAATCCGCTCTTGTATCTGCCGGCGCTCTAGGCTTTCAATTTATTTCTCGGGCCATTCGCGGGCCTCGACGGTATCAATTTCGAACTTCGTGGCTTTGCGAAGCAGTCTGAGATTTTTAGTCGGCACAAGAGGGAAGTGGCGACTCGTATCGAGATCCTGCACAAGATCGAAAAGCTCCTCTTCGGTCGTGACCCATTCCTCGGGCTTATACGTGCTTAGGTCAAAGGGAGCAGAATACGAGCGAAGTGTCTTTTTACCGGACTTCAGAAAATACTCGTGGAAGTACGAAAGCGCGAGCTCGCGCACGCTTTTATATATCGGGTCGCGATAGCGCAAGACCGCATGATTTGTCTTGCTGATGGCGCCCCAGAAGCCGTTCTGCCTGAAGAGGGCCACTACATGGTCCTGGTCATTCGGCGCGGTCTTCAAGTCGAGCAGCAGCGGCTTGGCGCCATGATATGCAAGTACAGCTCCCGCAAGTAAAGCACCTTCGAAGCAATGCGCGGTCTTCGTCGCGATCGTACGTCGCGGTGACATATACGTCTCTCCCGCAGTTTCAAAATTAATAGGAAGGGAATCGAGATAGTCCTGGATCTTCTGCGGCGTACTGAGCTTCGTAAAAAGTTTCCGCTCGAGGGGAGTCAGAGCGGCTTTTATCTTATCTTTATACATAGAGACACAATACCAGTTATACAAAGAAGGCCCGAGAGCCTCTTTTGATGATCACAAAGTGATCAGTAAAGAGGCTTCGGGCGATCGAAAGAGCTGATGCCGATAGCGGGACGTAATGCCCCAATATCGGCTTTGGCTGCTCGTAGTATACAGTAGGAAAAACGGTCAAAGTGAAGGACCCGATGCTCCAGACGATCCACAGATCGCTTTTGCATCGGGCCCCGCTCACGCAGAACAACCGAACTACGCTACAACACTACGCAACGAACATGTCGACAACGGTCGACGTCCGGGCAAAACGCTACGCTGCCAGGATCTGCCGAGTATACCCGAAATAGAAACCTCCCGCGACCGACAGCCGGCGTATGGGAGGGCCAGGAAAACGCCACATTCGGTATGACTCCGGAATGGAGTCTTTCGTGACGGCCCTGACACCATTACTGTAGCGCCATTCTATTGGCCGTAAAGCACATTCTTCATCAAGCGCGCTCGTGATACGATTTGAGGACTTATCCGTAACACCATATCTATGAAGCAGATACTTTGTTCGAACATGGGCGGACCGGCAGATTGTAAGGTCGTTCTTATGGCACCGACGGCCGAAGGCATGATCGACACCGGCTGGAAGCATCTTCAGGAAGCGCATCCGGAGCAAGCGAAGAATATTATGAACAATCCGAAAGACGTGAACGATAAGTGGATGAGCGAGTTCAAAGTGAAGTTTGATTCGCTCGAGGACGAATAAATGCTCCGAAAAGACAAACGACCCGGACAACGGGTCTTTTTCTTTAAACGAGCCGTACCAAGTATCGACTCGAACGCGTTGCCAAAGCTCCTGAGCGATTTAAATGAGTCGTTTTATTCAGAAATATATAAATGGCAATTATCGGGCATCCGAGTCCCCCGGAAATTTCGGAAAAACGGGGGACACGGCGGTTTGGCAAAAAGACCTTTTTTTGAGTAAAAGTTGATATCAGTATCAGGGGATCCAGGACAGAATATATTTATAGAATATATTTATAGAGATCTAGAGGGGAGTGTGAGCGGGATTTAAACGGACTGAGACATACATGCGGAATCCAATTCGATACAAAGTCCGGCTCAAGCCATTCCGGCCTTATTGCCTGGGCCTACGTGTCGCAAAAGATATATTGTGCGACGCTGTAAGTAAATAACAAAGCCCTCTTCCCTCTAGGTGGATACTGATTGGAGATGAGATTCGTTAAAGGCACCGTGTTGTTGAATGCGTGTGCGACGTAGGATTTCTTTATTTTCTGGCGGCTAAATTTTTTATGCGGAAGGAAATTCATTACAATATTCAGGGGACTTACTCTCCCCTTTTTTGGCTTATATCTGCGGACCGTATCAATGGTCCGCGTTGACCCAATCTGATTAATAGGATTAAAAAAGATTGAATGCTACCGTCGAGCACGCGTAACTTCGACCAGAAGTCGGAAAACTCCATTGTTTGTCTCGAACATTGCTGCATTTATTTTATTTATATGCTCATCCGAAAAATACAGCTTTCCTTCCTCAACTCTGATCCCATCCTCTACGGCCCCTTTTCGCGGAGTCGTAGTCAAAAGCTTTCTAAGGCCTTTTAAGTGCTCCGGGAGCGCTATCGTACATACAGAATCATTAGTTATAAATCCCTGCTCAATCGCAAGAGATAAAAGTCTTAACAGACGAATTCTCAGCTCCTTGAGAGCAGCTACGACAAACGCATACTTAACACCATTTTGAGAAGACTTTCTTACCGCCCGCATTAAGTCTTTATCGAAGTCTTCGAAGTAGCGGATTATCAAATCACGCTCAACCTTTTCACTATCATCGTCCCGACTCAATTTTCGCAGTATCCATACAGCGAGCAATATATTGATCGCTATAGAAAAAATCTCGATTGGATCGAGTGACAATTGCAACCCTTTTTGATAATCGATAAATAAGTAATTTTCAGAATACGCGTAGGCACAAAAACCAAGAAGTGTCCCGACGAGCAAGATTATAAGTGCAATCGGAAAGTAAGTTTTATTTAACTTGGTCATTTGCTTCGTCTATATATTGCATGACGTCATCCTTTAGATACGGTTCCTCGTTAGAAATTATTCGGATAGTTTGCTTAACCTCCTGGATGCCATAGAGTCTCGCGAGTCCACCGAAAGCTTCCTCAAGAAAGCTTGTCCCATATCCAACCGCACCATCCAAATTAACTGTAAGGGTACCGCCATTTTCGAGAGCAGCTAAAAATCTAGGCGCGAGAATTTCATCTCTAAACTTTTCACCTGAAAACGGGCCCTCGACTATAGATCGAGGACCTGGCGTTATAGAGAAATCCGTAGCTAGTGTTATGAGATTATTGTCCATGGTTTAAATTCATTTTCAGAGGAAAGCTCCCAGTAGAAGAAGGTTCCTTTAAAATCCTGATTTAGCAGCCTATATTCCTTCTTGGCCACATTTGCGTAGACATTATTGGTAATTATCTGTAAGTTACCAATCTTATTGAAATCTAGCATTCGCTTGATATTTGGCAATCCCTTGCCTCGATAGGACTTTTTTGTGACGGTCTGATGGATTTTTCCCGACAAAAGCGCTTCTATGAAGTTTTCATTACTTTCTATGCCAAAAGTTTTTGCAGCATTTTGTACAGCTCTGTGCCACCTACTGGAAGGAGGCTTTCTATCTAGGCTCGTTAATACTCCTACTCCGTGATCTATGAATGAGAAACTGACAAGTTTATTTACGGCATTGTGATTTACAGACAGCCACCAATGCTTCTCCCCTTTTATGCCCGAAGCGGCATGGTTGTTAGTATTTTGCATTAGTTCCATCAGTACACTGTGAAGACCCCCATTGGCCTTTTTTTCACCGCAAACAGTAGTTGAAGCCTGCTCAAGAATAGGTAACCCAAGTTCCGGAACAACATTGGTGTTTAGGTGAGTGAATATTTGATTGTCTTTACCTCTTATATATCCCAAATCTTCCTCCTTTTCGGAACGTTTTCGATTTATATGGTCGAAGAAACCAGACTCCACAATCAGCTTTCTTGCCTCACGATTCGCTGGAAAATCGCCATTAAATCCCGTCCGCTCCAACTTAAAAGTGGACATGACTGAAAGTAGCACCGATATTGCTGCATAATCAAACTTTTCGACCTTCTTGAGAACCACGAATACTCTTGATCGTGCTGCCCTATGCTCTTCCAGCTTGTTTATAAATGTTGTGACTTCTTCAATGTTAGTTAAAAAACAACAATCAACTGGAGCTACTACATGCAGCTTGTAGTCGGCAAAATCCCTTATGCGACTTGCAGAGTTAGTATCTTTCCCAAGTAGAACTTGCCGTAGAATACGGATGGATACTTTTCGCTGCCTTCTTCTTTTGCGTGCTCTGCGAGCAATTGCAAAGCAATAACGCTTGTACTTCTCTGTCTGAAAGTAGGCTTTCATATTGACTCCGCCATGCACCCAAATCCTACCAATTCCCCTCCCAAAAGCTATTTAAATTCAATGTAACCAAGGGCGTTTAGAATGATCGTCCCTATTACAAGACCTGCGACAGCGACAACAAGCGGATGTCTAAGAACGTGAGTGACGGCCTTCCAGGCCGCATATCCTATATAGAAAATAGGCATAAATACCCAGTTCAATATGAACTCTATTACCGGAATCATGCCGCTAGCATCTACCTCTCCCTATTCCCTGTCAAACTACTTGTTTTCTGTGACTTTATGGACCTTCCCTTTTGAGTCATACGTGGTCTACTTGCCTACTGTCACCCCATCCTTGAAGAAGCCCGAGCGCTTGAGGGTGCCGTCGAGGCGATACCATTCCCAATAGCCGTTTGGCTTCCCGCCTTTCATTTTGCCCTTAGACCACACGGTCGTGCCATTGGCGTGATACTTGATCGTAAATCCCCTGACGATCTCGCTCTTCTTTTTCTTGATTACCTTTTTTGCCAGAGCCATATCAAAATCGTATCAGTTCCTCTTCCAAAAGCCACAAATAGAAAGAGCCAGGCGCGTTAGCCTGACTCCTTTTTCTCCTCTTCTACGGAACGACGGTACTGCAGATACTGGCGAATACGGTTAATGCCGATCTTTGTCGCTTTGTCGGACTTCATCTGATGAATGACAAATTCGAGATCTGGGATAGAAAGCTCGAGCAATGTCGCACGCGCCTTGTCGATGTGGAATAGATCACCCTTGATCTTGCATGCGGCGAGGCAGGCTTTCAGGTCGAGATCGAGATGATCGCAGAGGCGGACGACATTCGCAAGATTGTTTCTTCCACTTTTATTCTCGGGAAGTTTTGCGTAATGCCACACCGAAAACAGAAACGCTGATCCGATACGCGCCTCATCGCGAATTCTATAATAGTGAGTGCGCCGGGACTCTATCGCCGTCTTCACCAGGGCGCAGAACGATGCCTCGGTCGGCTCCGATGGCGCCAAAAGCATTTTCTCTGTCATGAGTTCGTCCCTTTCTTGCTTATGAGACTATGTCATTTATGAAGATGCGGGTCAATTCTTTTCAAAAGCCACAACAAAAGGAACAGGCTGCGCTCTTTCGAACGCAGCCCGCTGAGGGAAGAAATCTGTACTGAAGATCAGGAGCGACCGCCGCGATACCCTCCTTCGTAGTCACCGCCGCCGCTGACGTAGCTTTCGGGACGATGGCTGCTACGCGACCGATCGCGATCATTGGCGGCGCCGTGCTTGCGCTCGTGATCGTAGAAAGTCGTGGCAGAATCGGTCTTCTTCGACGGGTGAAACCCGTAGAAGCCGCCTTCGCCGAACTCGCGCGAGGCACCAAAGCTCGGAATGACAGCCAGGCGTTGTGCACCGGAAGCTTCGAAGCCGATAGCTTTCCGGTGCGGCTTGGGCAGCACCGGTGTACCAGGAACGACGAAGCCGTTGCTCAGGAAGCAGAGCTTGCCGCCGCACCAGGCCATCGGCTCGCCGGGATGTTTCTTCTCCGCGGCGCGACGGGCATTCTTGCGGGCATTCATGTGTGTGGGGCGCACGTATGTCCCCGCCTCTTTGTAGGCCATCTGTTGTCCCTCCAAATATCACCGCTGAATGCGGACTACTGGCTAGCATCTACCTCCTGCCCTACCCTGTCAAACCCACACCGATCGACTTCGTCTTTGAACGATTCTTCTACTGATTATTCTGAGCATCTGCTTGCACCTCGAGACCGACCACTTGTTCTGCGGTGAGCTGCTCCGTCCCCTGCCTCTGGCTCGCTGCCCTGTTGTGCATGGTTACATAAATAACGATGCCGGCGAGGATAATAATGACCGCTCCAATAATGATCTCTACGATTCGTGTATTCATATTCATGAAGTATATCCGGCCGCCGCAAAACACAAAGCCGCTCAAGACGGCTTTGGTCTCGAGCGGCTATTCTAGATGCGGAAAATGAACTTATATTGATACCCCGCAGCCGCGCACGCTTCGGAGCCCCATGACGATGTAGGAGACCTTCTCGGTGAAGTTCTCTCCCGTCCCGACCTTCATCAGACAAAGTTGGAGCGCGCCGATCTGTACCGGCTGCAAGAGATCGAGGACCTTTACCCGCACGCCGTACCCGACCTGGCATTTTCGCGCGGCGATCATCTTCTTCAGAACTCTTTCCTTCTCCGTGCTCGAATTCGACGAGACCACCGCAAGCAGATCCTTCGGCGTATCGCACGCCGTTATGATCAACATACTGCCGATAACGCCGACCTCGACCACGTCATCGGCCCGAGACTGCGCTCCAGCATCGTTGAAGGTGATCAGCGCCAACAGAACAAATGTGACGATCCAACGCCTCATGACAATTCTCCCCCGAATGGTTGTGACTGTCTCAACTATCTCGTTGTCCTGCCAAGGTGTCAACGAAAAAAAGATTACGGCCGCTTCCCTTTCGAGAAGCGGCCGTTTTTCAGACAGATGCGCTCAGGCAAAGAACTGGAGATAGGTGAGCAGAACGGTGACACCCAGCATGATGAAGCCGAGCAGTCGGCCGTCCTCCCACTGAGCGTCGTCGGTCAGAAGCGCGTAATGGAACCAGCACAGCGTCGCGCAGAACGACAATACGGCGATATAGCCGAGGTGTTGCGCGACGAACGGCACCGGTGAGCTTGGCGGGAACAATCCGATGCGTATCCACAGCTTGTGGAGCAAAAGAAGGAAGATGAGTCCGGTGAGCAGTTTCGCAAGCACCTGGACCGATTCCGTCATCCCGCTATACGCGAAGCGAATAGCCATGGTGTCTCCTCCCAGAGGTGCGTGATGATCAGCCGAAGATGACCTGACCGATCGTGATGACCAGACAGACAACGACCAGAACGATCCCGAACAAAAGCGCCTGCTCCCATTCATCGTTGTGATTGTGGGTCTTGGCGCCATGAAGGAGCCAGAACACCGCCGAGAAGAAGGTCAGAACGTCGATGACCCACCAGTGGTACGCGACCGGCGGCACCGGCAAGGTCCTCGGGAATATTCCGACTGCGAGGCAGAACTTGTAGAACAGCAGCAGGAAGACGACGCACAAAAACGACTTCGCGATTCCCTGATACGGTCCGTGCATCATCTCACTGTCGTTCGAAAAAAACGCCATCGGTAGGTCCTCCCTTGAGATAGCTGGCGAAACTATGCCATCGATGAAGAAGAGGGTCAACGACCTCCTCCGTTCTGCACATCTGCCTGCACTTCAAGATCCACGACCTGCTCTGCGGAAAGCTTCTCCGTCCCCTGCCGCCTATCGGAATACATCTTCATCGCGACCGTGATAACTGCAAAAAAAATAATAGTGCCGATAACGATATACGTGGTCTTTGTATTCATATAGATGAAGTATATACCCCCTAGAGAAGGTGCAGTGCCACCACCGAAAGCCATATCCACCCTATTGAGATAGACAAGCGCTGCATAAGGCCGCCTATATGCGCGAATTTAGGCGAGCCCGAAAAACCTACTCCGGCGAATACGAAAAAGACCGCGAGCAGAATGCCGGACAGTCTTGAATAGACGGTCCACGCGTCTTCGCCCGACGCACTAAAGCCCTGCGCGAACACGAAGCAGTTCACCAAGAGGGCCATAAAAACCGGGAGAGAAAATATATCGTGAAGGAGGCCGGCCCTGCTCCTGATCACCGGGCCGCTATCCTGCTTGGGCGATCCGGTGACATCCGTCACGAAAACACCTGCCCCCACGAGGCCCGCACCGAAGATGATCGTGAGTATCGATCCCCATCCCTGCAGACTGAACGCGTACAAAAGGGCCAGAGCACCGGTGATAAAAAAGTTGGCACGCTGTATCCATCCGCGCGGACCGATCGCAAGCGCACTGACCGGCTGCCGAAGCGGCAGATATCCTTTGCGCAGATATCCCTCTATAAGAAAGATGGAGATAAAAACAGGTGCTACAAGAACCCCGCACCAGATAAGGAAGTGGTCCATTCGTTAATTATATAGCAAAAGGCGGTTGTGAACCGCCTCTTTTATTCTTCGTCCGTCTGATACGGATCGTTATTTTTTGCACGCCATGAACGGATTCGAAACAATGATCGCAAGGCCCTGGGCCTTACTTGTGCATTGCAGAGATTTAGAAGATGCGGCACCGACCCCGATCAAGGGAAAGCTGCAAGCCGCCACGACCAGGCACACGAACGCTACTCGCTGATCAGGTGGTAGAAAATCTGGCCGCTTCTTCGGTAGGATGTAATATGCCAGACCGATTGCGATGGCACCTCCAACGATCATCAATAGCATTGTTCCCTCTCTTCTTCTTTCAATGTCGCTTCAGGACGATATTGTCCTCCCTACCGTAAGCATGTACCTGTTTAAAAGAGTGTCAATAAAAGAAAACGACCGCGCCGTGAAGCGCGATCGCAGGAGCCCTACAAGGCTCAGTGTTGAGTGGCCGCATACTTGGGAGGAAGCGGCTTCGATGGGTCGGTATCCTGACGGGTGCAGAAAGCGGTCCCTAATAGGACGACGGCGGCGAGGGCGTAAGCGAGCAGCGCGTAATTCAATTCCAATTCTCCTTAAAGCGAGCTCGGCCTAGAATGCCCGCGATGGGCGATGATGTCAATAAAAGAAGCGGCCGCGCACGTAGCACGGCCGCTTCTTGATCAAATGCTTACATCAGTGCGATGGTCGCACCCATGGCGAGCATCACGATGAGGCTCGAGAATGCTTCGAAAAGCCAGAGCTTGAATGATGCCTTCATCCAGATGACGTTGATAGATGTAGAGGTAAGCAAGAATCCCGCCCAGATAATGAGCGAGACCGCGATCGCGTCATGCAGGAGCGAGCCGGTCAGATATTGAGAACCGGTCGTGAGCACAATGACGGCGGCGAGTGCGTACGCCGTCACGATATTAACGATGATATTCCAGATCATCTGCGGGATCATGTCCGAGAACTTCTCATTGCCCGTCGGGTGCACATCAGCAAGGCGCATCCAGAGCTTCCCTGCCACCGGTCCGTGCATTAAGAATCCGATGATAAATGCTATCACTGCCGCCACGAGAACAGCCACATAATTGATAGGTAACATAAAAATTGACCCTAAGTAGTAAGTCTTCATTTTATCACTTATTGAGCGATTGACTGCTCGGACTGGGTATTGCATTATCTGGTCAGTGGCACAGGTGTGCCGAAGGGAGAGAACGATGAAGAGGGTTCCGACCGATGATGGCGTCGTGGTGTTCAAAGTCATTATCCCCATAAACGGGAAAATAGAGCTCGGCCAGGCGTGCAGCATGGCCGAAGCGCGCGCAAAGTCGTTCATGGCTGATCATCCCCTACCGCAAGGCACGAGGATGTCGAGCGACTGGACATGGAAGGGTCCGAAAGAGGATCGCAAATATCCGGTCATCATTTTCTCCGGAAAAGTGCTCGGCGCGCTCAAGAATCCGCAGTACGGCGACACGAAGCACTTCATCGACTCGATGATCGGACACCTGCACCGAAACGTCCTCACCATCGACTTCCCTCGCGGTCCGGTGACCGTCGATTACGGTCACGAGAGCTACACGCTCACCCCCGAACTCGTGCCGGCATAGTCACGATCATTCCCGATATTGTTTGCGGGCCGCGATGCGGCCCGCAATTTTTTATTACCACTTCCCTGATTCGTTGCGCTGCCCTGATCGGTACGCTTCGATGCGCCGACGATTGGCGGGAGAAAGTTCGAGCGGTAAATTATCGATATCAAACCAGCTGCGCGCCATGATCTCCAGATTTGGCTTCATTGCAAGCGAACCTTCAAAATCTCTCGTATAGAACACATGCACTTTGTCGTTCTTACCCACCACTCCTTTATATATGCCGATCTTCCCGGCGATGGTGCGCAGCACAAGCCCCGTCTCTTCGCGCGCTTCGCGTATCGCAGCCTCTTCGGGCTCTTCATTGCGAGCAATGCCGCCACCCAGGAGCGTCCATGCCCACGGCGCATACCAGTGGCGCACCAGCAGCACGCGGTTCTCGTCAATGATGATAGCGCGTACGCCCTCCGCCTTTTCGCCGCGAATCGCTGCCAGAAGATATCGTGCAGCGTGCGCTTTGTAGATCAGCGCGAACGAAAGATACATTCCCACGCGCCTGAAAAGCGACATAGGGATTATTTATTCCACGGAATGTCGAACTGCTCGAATTCGGGAAGGAGTTTGCGGCCATACAAAAGTCGCGCGGCGACCTCCGCGTGAGAGAGTGCGCCGGTGAGTGCATTGTGCGGCGAGGGCTCTTCGGGAATTCCGCAATAATTGAGGACCGCATCGAGGTTGAGAGCGGATCGATGATTCTTCACGGGTGGCTGCAGGCCCTTGAGGACCATGTGCATAAAGCAGAGGGTGTGCACGTCGATGGTGCGGTGCGCAAAAGGCCAGTCGGTGTGCCCTGCGCGTGTCGCCGCCTCTTTGAGAAAGTCGCGATCGAATGAGACGTTCTGACCCACAAACGTGCGCTCCTCGACGGTCTCCGACCAGGTGCGGAAGGCATGAGTGAGATCCGCTTCGCTCGGCTTTGATCTGTCGGTGATCTCAGATTTGGTAAAGCCGTTGACCGCAAGCGCCCCGTCCATGATGTGCGCCCCATCCCAGATGCGGCATTCCATATAAAAGCGGTTCGTCGGATTCGCGATATCAAGCGCCCCGATACTGACAATGGAGTGCTTTGTGGGCTCCACTCCGGAAGCCTCAACATCAAGTACGATCATATGGCGAGCATTGTAGCCTATATTCAGGAGGACACTAAACCTTTGCAGTTCTTAGCTGGGCGCAATCCTGCCGCCTGAGCGGCCTTTTCTGAGGCAAACCATCGGGCATTTTGAGGGCTTATCTTGGCGGCCCCGGCGCACCAGGGGTAATAGTAGACGGTACCGGTCTTCGATGCCTCCAAAAGGCCCCCGGGGGCCTCAGATATGGCCAGAGCGGCCGCTGAGGCCTGGGAGACAGATACGACGGGCCGTGCGTCTTCTAGGGCAGATAAACGGCCCAGGCCGAAGGAAGCCACAGAAGCGAGCAAAATAAGGCCAAAAATGCCCCATTCGGCTATCCCCCGGTCGAGTACGGGCTTGATTTTCTGCCCTATATTCTGTATAGTCTGCATACGTAGGTAGCGGACGGTATACCAGTACTATATCGCATTCCGAGGCCCTACCATTCCAAAAAAATAACAACTATCATCTTATATGGCACATACAAAAGCAGGAGGAACAACGAAAAACCTACGAGATTCAAATCCAAAGTATTTGGGGGTGAAGCTCTCTGACGGCGAGATCGTAAAGCCGGGCCAGATCATCGTCCGCCAGCGCGGTACTGCGATCATGGCAGGCAAGAACGTCGGCGTCGGAAAGGACCACACTCTTTTCTCATACGCATCGGGTACGGTTCAGTTCGCATCCAAGCGCAAGACCAATTTCGACGGCCGCTCGGTCACCCGCAAGATCGTCCACGTCGTTTAAGCCGCCGCTATCACGAAAGTGATCTGAGATTCCGCGCCTCCGGCGCGGATTTTCAATATATGCTCGCCGGTCTGCTTGAGCGGCTTCTCAAGCTCCACGGACTCAGATGAGATCGTCACACCTTTCTGCTCTTTGATCGATTTCACAATGTCTCCGGCGGTGATCGCCTTGAAGAGCCCGCCCTTTTCGGTGGCGCGGGCTTTCATCTCGATCTTCTGATTATTCATACTCTGCACTGTGGCCTGGAGCTTTGCCTGCTCCTTCGCGCGATTCTCATTCTCTACCTTCTCACGAGCCTGGAATGCTTTGATCTTATCCGGTGTCGCCTGCTCCGCAGCTCCCTGAGGAATAAGGAAATTGAGCGCATAGCCGTCGCTCACTTCTATCACCTTTCCGCGCTGCCCTACCTTTCCCACATCCTTAAGCATGATTACTTTCATCTATTCATCCTACACCCATATCGATTTCCAAACAAAAAAGCGGGCGGCATGATGCCGCCCGCTTTTTGTGGTCGCTATTGGTGTGTGGAGGTCGCAGTGGATGTTGCCGAAACCGGCGCGACACCCGTGAGTATCTGGACGGCTCGTGCCATCTGCGGGTCCTTGCCTGCTTTGATATCCTCGTCGGTCACATCCTGCTGCACATCGGGAGTCAGTCCTGCGTGCGGTATTTGGAAACCGTCGGGACCGAGCCATCGGGCGACCGTGATCTTGATCGAGGTCTCCGGGGTCACATCGAAGAGTTCCTGCACCACCCCTTTGCCGAAGGTGTTGGTACCGACCGATACGCCGACCTTGTAATAGCGAAGCGCATCCGTAAGGATCTCTGATGCCGATGCTGAACCTTTGTTGACCAGGATGACCATTTTGAGATTGCTGTTGAATACGTTATAGCCTGACGAACGATGAATGATATTGGTCTGGTGTCCTGCATAATCTTCCGTCACGACGATAGCGCCTGAAGGCAAGAACCAGCTGGCGATATCAACCGCCGCATCGAGGTAGCCGCCCGGATTGCCGCGCAGGTCGAGCACGAGCTTGGTATCGCCCGATTGAATGAATTCGCGCAATGCGTCGCGGAAGAGATCGGGAGCATTGGACGTGAAGGTCGAGACCGAGATGACAAATACCCCGTCCGGTCGTTTTGTAGTGACGACGATGGGGACATTGATCACCTGGCGGGTCACTTTGATCTCTTTCGGCGCGGTCCAACCGCTGCGCATCATGGTGAGCGTGACGACCGAGCCCTTCGGACCGCGGATGATCTTGACCGCTGCCGTGACGTCCATGCCGGTCGTCTCCTGGCCGTTGATCTTCAGGACCTGGTCGCCCGCCTTGATGCCGGCGGCCTCCGCCGGAGAACCCTTGAGCGGAGTCACGACGACGAGCGTTTGATCCTTCACATCGATCTCCATGCCGACACCTTCGAAGACGCCGCTCATGTCCGACGAGAACTGCTTATTCTCCGTCGGCGGGAAGAAGAATGTGTACGGGTCATTGAGCGATGCTGCGAGCCCGGTGATCATGCCGTATACCTTCTGCTGATTAAGCGCGGCGGTCGTCGTTGCGATAGGCGACGATGTCGCGACCGCAGCGGGTACGAAATTCTTGTTAAGCAAGTCCCACGATTTCCAGACCGGAGAGAAATCCACGCCTGCAGGTGCACCGGAGGCACTTGCTGCGACCGCGCGATGCGTACCGAGTTCGAGGCCGCCGGCGAACGAAATGAGGATGAGTACCGCGCCGCCGATCGAGGCCGCCGTCGTTGAGATGCTGTTGGGACGCATAGTCACAGAAGTATCGCACGCGAAAGTTGTGTTGCAAATATCACCGCACTGCGCATGCGCGATGTGAGGAGCAAGGTATAATATGCCGATGCAATCACGACACGAGCACAACGGGCTTTTGTGGGTCGACCTCGAATCCCCGACCCGCGACGAGGTGCGTGCCGTCGCCACCGAGTTCGCCATAGAGCCCTTGATCGCGGAAGAGCTGCTGCTTCCTTCCGCCAAGCCGCGCACCGAGTTCCGCCCTACCTATATATATCTCGTACTCCACTTCCCCGCGCTTCGACACTCGCACAAATCCCGCGAACAAGAGGTGGATTTCATTGTCGGTAAAGATTTCATTGTCACGACCCATTACGATACGGTCGATCCGCTCCATAAGTTCTCGAAAGTGTTCGAGGTCAACACGATGCTCGAAAAGGGTCCCATCGGGGACCATGCGGGATTTCTCTTCTTCTATATGCTCAAGAAGCTCTACAAAGCGATCGAGCACGAGGTCGAATACGTTCGCCATGACCTCAGCGAGATCGAAGACCATATCTTCTCGCACGAGCAAGTCGAAATGGTGGAAGCGATATCGCGCAGCGCGCGCGACCTTTTGAATCTTCGCCAGACCATTGAGCCGCATCGCGAGTCCCTCCGTTCGCTCGAGGAAGACGGCACTAAATTCTTCGGCGAAGAATTCCTGCCGTATCTGCGCGGGCTCTCAGCCGATTACTACCGCGTCCACAATCACATCATGCGCCATACCGAATCCCTGCATGAACTGAGGGAGACGAATAATTCGCTCCTCACCACACGGCAGAACGAGACCATGAAAGTATTCACCATTCTCGCGTTCGTGACCTTCCCGCTTTCGCTCCTGGCTGCGATATTCGATATCAATACCGTAGAGAATCCGTTCGAGAACCTTAAATACGGATTCTGGATCATTATCGGCGTTATGGCATTCACATCCTTCCTGATGTTCATGTACTTCAAAAAGAAGAAGTGGTTATGACCCCCCACACGAAACATTGCGAATATACTTCGGAAATGCACGATTTGTTTTTTGACGATATTTTTTTATCAGTATCGTGTGACGGGGTATGATGTGGCCGTTCTCGAAAAAGGCCTCACCTTCGCACGCATCGTCTGAGAGGCCCGTTTATTTCTACAACACGCTCAGTAAAGAGAAGCAGCTTTTCACATTGCCTCCGGTCGCGAATTCCGTACGTATGTACAACTGCGGCCCGACCGTATACGGACGCCAGCATATCGGTAATCTTTCGATGTTCGTCTTTGCGGACCTTTTGCGCAAGACGCTCGAGTACAACAATTTCCAAGTGAAGCAGGTCATCAATATCACCGACGTCGGCCATTTGGTTTCTGACGGCGACGAAGGTGAGGACAAAATGACCAAAGGCCTCAAGCAACGGAAGATGAAACTCACGCTGGAGAATATGCGACTTTTGGCGGACGAGTACACGGATATTTTCAAGAAGGACCTTGAGACGCTCAACATCGATATTTCGAAGATCAATTTCCCGCGCGCGAGCGATTATATTTCGACCCAGATCGCGATGGTGGAGACACTCGAACAAAAAGGCTATGCCTATCGAACCCTCGACGGCGTGTATTACGATACGACGCGTTTCGGCAATTACGGAGCACTTGGCGGTATAGACCTCGAAGGCCTCAAAGAGGGAGCGCGTGTAGCGACCGTCGAGGGCAAGCGCCATCCTTCGGACTTTGCGCTCTGGAAGCTCGACAAGAAGCTCGGATGGCCGTCGCCTTTTGGCCAGGGATTCCCGGGGTGGCACATCGAGTGTTCGGCCATGATACGCAAGACGCTCGGTGAGCAGATCGATATTCATACGGGCGGGATCGAACACATCCCCGTGCATCACAATAATGAGATCGCACAGTCCGAGGCCGTGACCGGCAAGCGTCCGCTCTCCCGCTTTTGGATGCACCGCGCGCACGTACAGATCGAGAGCAAAAAGATCGCCAAATCGGGCGGCAATGTCGTATATCTCTCCGAGATCGTAGAAAAGGGATATCAGCCTCAGGCGCTCCGCTATCTATTCTTGGGAGCCCATTACCGCACGTCGTCGAACTTCTCATGGGAAGCGCTGACCGGATCGGCCACTGCCCTCTCACGACTTGCCGCATTCGCTTCGGCAGAAGGCGGTGTGATCCCGGGAACATATCAGACCCGCTTTATTGAGCGCATGAATGACGACCTCGATACACCGGGAGCGCTTGCGGTCCTGTGGGAGATGACAAAAGATGAATCGCTTTCCAAAGAAGATATAGCTGCGGGGATCCGCGACGCCGACAAGATATTGGGTCTCGGACTCGCTGATCCGGAGACATTGAAACTTTTTGTGAAAGACACGATCAAGATCGCCGACGTGCCGAGCGACGTCGCACTTCTGATAGACGAGAGAGAAGAGGCCCGATCGAACAAAGATTTTGCAAAAGCAGATGAGCTGCGTTCGAAGATCGCAGAAATGGGCTACGACATTAAGGACGGTGCCGCCGGAGTCGAGGTAGTAAAACGCTAAGCTTCGAGAACAAAGTTGACGAGGCGCTTGGGTACCACGATCGTGCGCGAGATCGTCTTCCCGTCGAGCCGTGCGGCGACCGCTGCTTTTGCAGCGGCTTCTACGGCAGCTTTGTCGGCATCGCTCGCGATCGTGAATTCGCCTCGTGTCTTGCCGTCGATCTGCACCGCAATGACCACCTCGTCATCCACCAGATATTTTGCATCGAATGCGGGCCACGGCTGCGTATGAATTGAAGACTCGTTGCCGAGCTTGTTCCAGAGTTCTTCTGTGATGTGTGGCGCGAACGGTGCGAGCAACTGCAGCATCGTCGAGAACTGCGCTTTTTCTATTTTCTTATCTTTCTCTATCGCATTCTGCAGGATCATCAGTTGCGAGATGCCGGTATTGAATTTCATCAACGTTATATCCTCGCCGATCTTCTTGATCGCTTTGTGAAGCGGGCCGTTGAGCGATGCGACATCCTCGGCTTGTACATATTCTTCGGCACGGGCCACGCGCTCCAAGAATCGACGTACGCCGACAACCCCGTCGGGATTCCACGGATAGCTGGCAACCTCTGCGTACGGGCCGATAAATGCCAGGTACATTCGCACGGTGTCGGCCCCGAGCATATTCACTACCTCATCGGGATCGATGACGTTGCCGCGGGATTTGCTCATCTTCTGGCCGTCGGGACCCATGATGAGACTGCGATTCATGCGGCGCTTATACGGCTCCGGATCTTTTACAAGCCCGATATCATAGAGCGCTTTGTGCCAGAAACGGCTATAGAGCAAATGCATCGTCGTGTGCTCTGCGCCGCCGGAATACAGATCCACCGGCAACCATGCGTCCTGCTTCTCACGCGATGCAAATTCAACAGCATTTTTCGGATCGGTATAGCGCAAGAAGTACCACGAAGAATCGACGAACGTATCGAGCGTATCGGTCTCGCGCTTCGCTGCGCCGCCGCACTTCGGACACTTCACATTCACGAACGAATCCACCTTGGCGAGCGGTGATTTGCCTGAGCCTTCCGGAAGATAATCTTCGACATCAGGAAGTACGACCGGCAGATGTGCATCAGGAACCGGCTGAGCACCACATTTCTCACAGTGGATCATTGGTATCGGCACACCCCAATACCTTTGGCGCGATACGATCCAGTCGCGAAGACGGAAAGTCGTTTTGCGTCTGCCGTACGCCTCTATCATCATCTTCTTTGCATCTTCTATCGAAAGCCCATCATACGAGGCCGAATTCATGATCGTCCCGGTGCCGGTATACGGCAGATCAGAATCCGATGAAACGACCTGTCTGATCGGCAGACCAAATTTCTTCGCGAATTCATAGTCACGCTCATCGTGTGCAGGCACTGCCATGATGGCGCCGGTACCGTATTGCGGAAGCACGTAATCCGCGATGAACATCGGGATCTTTTCATTGGTCGCAGGATTGATCGCCATCACACCTTTAAGCTGTGCGCCGGTTTTTTCTTTGGTGGTCTGTCGGTCCATGTCCGACATCTTCTGCGTGCGGTCCACATAGGAGGCAACTTCATCGTTATTCTCAAGTACGGTCTTATGCCCGAGCGCGAGTGTCACCCATGGATGCTCGGGTGCGAGTACGAGATACGTGGCTCCGAAAAGTGTATCGGGACGCGTTGTAAAGACTGTGAGGGTCGGGTCGGCGTATCTAAGTACTTCGGGCTCGATCTTTGCATTAAAGTGGGACTTCTCCGCTTTTGCGGTAAAGAAATGTCCACCGATCTGTTTTACTAGAGCTTCCCCGTCCGACAGCGGCACCACATGATCATTGGTATCATAAAGCAACACGATTCGTTTTGAACTTGCATTGATCTTCTCTGAATTAAATCCCTTTTGAGCCGCCTTTGTAACTGATGGACGATCTTTTCCATCGAGATAAACACCGCTCGTCGGTGTACCGATCAACGTGACGGCCTCCACCTTTACACCTCGCTCGAGAAGGCGAAGCGCCACGATGCCACCGAAGGAATGACCGAGCAAAATTGTATGCTCATCGAATGTGCAATTTTTTTGTACATGATCCGCCTGCTCCTCATCACTCGGGTCTGCAGGGTTCGGCATTGCCGGCGCTTGTACGCGATGCCCTCTTCGCTCAAGCTGTACTTTGAGCCACGGCCAGAAATCAGATTCCGGCGAACCACCTTTTCCGTGTAGAAAAATATAGTTGTATTTTATATCGCTTTCTCCAAATACAACTTGAAAATCGATCTCCGCCCCCTCGCTGCGGCCGATCCAGTTCTTTTGGGATTCCTTTATTTCATTCGGCCAATCGAGGGGCTCGAGATCGTCGATAAGACGGTCTGCGTAGTCGGTGATCTTGATATTCCACTGCAGCATCTGCCGCTGCTCGACTACGTGTCCGCATCGCTCACACTTGCCGTCGACGACCTGCTCGTTGGCGAGCACGGTCTTATCATTCGGGCACCAGTTGACCGCCGTCTCTTTCTGATAGACCAATCCTTTCTGATAGAGCTGCAGGAAAAGCCACTGCGTCCACTTGTAGTATTCGGGAGTGTACGTCGCTACTTCGCGCGACCAGTCGAACGATGTTCCCATCGATTCGATCTGACCTTTCATAAACTTGATGTTGCCGTCGGTCCACGTGCGCGGATTCACTTTATTCTTGATAGCCGCATTTTCCGCAGGAAGCCCGAACGCGTCGAAGCCGATAGGATAGAGAACGTTCTTTCCTTGCATGCGCTGGAAACGCGCCAAAATATCCGGCACCGCGAATGCGTACCAGTGTCCCACGTGCAGATTGCCCGACGGATACGGGAACTCGACGAGGAGGTAGAAATTTTCTTTGCCGGGAGCAGAATCCGGTGTGGTATAGATCTTGTTCTGTGCCCAGATATCCTGCCACTTTTTCTCAATTTTCTTATGGTCGTACTGCATGGTCGTACCAGCGTACCATGTGCAGTACGTGCGCAAAAGACGGCTTAATTAGTGATCGTGGCGTTCTTGTTGAAGACCGGGTACATCTGCGGATCGATGGTTCGCTCGAAGCAGGTACTTCCTGCATCGTGTGTCCATGTTGAATTCTCGATAGAACCGCCTACATGGGCCTGCGGTGCTTTCACGGGTGCGGCGATCGCCGAATGGTCGCTTGTCGCATTGAAGTCGGCACACATTTCGAACGAGTATGGAGCGGTCGTCACGCGGTACGCGTATGGGTTGCCGGTCTGCGGATCGGTCGGAACCTGGTATCCGGAGATAGGATCCTGCAACATCGAGAGGTCCGCCGGAAGAGCTCCCTTCTGCTGATAGTAATTGACGATCTGCCATTGAAGATTGGTGAGGTCGCTCACCTTCTGGTCGTCAAAGCGATACATACGTACCTGCGACGGCGAGCCCATGATAAAGAATCCGGCGATGATCGTAAGGAGCACTACGAGCGCTGCCGCATAGCCGACACTGCGCGCTTTCTTCGGGAACAAGAGCCAGTAGCCCCACACATCCGCCATGAAGTGCAGGAATGTCCCGCCTGCCACGAGCAGGATCACGACGACCTTCAGAACGAAGCGTGTCGAAAGTTCACCGCCGAGGAACGAGTTCACGAGGGTGATGAGGTCGATCGCGACAGCAGCTCCTGCGATAAAGACCGTGAGGAAGAGCGCCCAGCGACGGACCCAGAGATCCTTCTTTTCCGAATGTTTCTGGATGTCGTTGCGGATCACGCGCATAAGGATGAGAAATACCGGGAAAAGCACGATGAGCGATGCGATCGCGAACCGGATTGCACCGGAGTACGGATCGGTATAGCCGTAGCTCAAAGCGTCCGGGTATGCATTATTAATGTATTCGAACAGAAGCGTAATAAAGGAGAACATGCTCACGTAGAACGCGATCATCGCCCCGGCCCAGAGGAAGAAATCCTTAGGGGTTACTTTATGTGTATTCATGAGGATTATTGTAGCAGTCGCCCATAAATCGCCTACTGTTGACATATATAGATCCGTATAGCAAAGTATCCCGAGGTCGTTGTGGCCTGACCCGCAAAGGCGGGCAATACATGGAGGAAAGCCTTGCAGACAGTGCTTCGTATAGCAATTCCCGCCGATTCGTCCGCTGCTCGCACACCAGTGCCAGCTCTGAGCGGTTCGTTTTATTCCTGGAATCCTTCACTGCGGAAATTCGGCTTCTGGCATGGCAGGTCGTCTTACGTCGAATCTCTGGAAGTCCCTGCGCGTGCGAAGTGCATGCGGATTACGATCGAGAAGGGCGTGAAGCCGATCCTATCGCCGATGGTGCCGCCGAAGAAGCCGCTCGATCTCGAAGCGTGGAATAACGGCTTCTGCGGCACCACACGCAAGTGGGACGTCGAAGCCGCAAAGTCTCAGGCGGAGCAGCTCAAAGAAGCGACCCGTGGCGCCATTCGCGTCATCAGTAAACCCGGCTTCGTCTTCGCCTTTATTCCCGCACCGAATAAGGAATTCGATCCGACAGCGATACTGTGGGCGACGGCAAGAAACGTCCGCGCGATCGACATTCGTCCGGTCCTTCGGCAGGAATGCCGCGTCTAGATCTTTCGGACCACATGGTCATTCGAGAAAACCCCGGGGCATTCCCCGGGGTTTTTTATTTAGGAGTGGCGGAATTCCATTACGTCGCCGTCTTCAACGACATACTCTTTGCCTTCGGCACGTACGTGCCCTTTTTCTTTCGCTTTGCCCCATGACCCGTCTTCCAAAAGCGTATCCCAGTGGATGACCTCGGCGCGTATGAATTTATCTTTAAAATCAGTGTGAATTGCGGCACCCGCCACCGGTGCGGTATCTCCCCGCTTGATGGTCCATGCGCGCGTTTCCTTCTCCCCTGTAGTGAAGAAGGATATTAAATTGAGAAGTCGATAACCGCCCTTGATGAGCAAATCAATACCATCATCGTTGACACCGAGCTCACGGCGGAAATCCATGCGCTCGTCATCGTGTACTTCGGAGAGTTCGTGCTCGACGCCGGCATCGACAATTACATACTGCGAATTGGTGCGCTCGAAGAACGACTGGAGTTCTCGCCAGCGCTCGCCATTTTCGGCATCGATGTTTACCGTGCCCGCTTTTCTGTTGAGTACGTACAAAAGCGGTTTGAGGGTGAGCAAGTGAAGCGCTTTGACGGCCTCAAGGTCCTTTTCATCGAGTGATGCTGCGCGCGCAGGCTTACCGTCTTTGAGCAACGGCACGATCTTCAAAAGTGCGTCGCGCTCCGCGAGCAGTGCCTTATCGCCGCCCTTTGAATCACGCTCGACCCGATCGAGACGCTTCTCGGCGCTTTCAAGATCGGCGAGGACGAGTTCCATATCGATGATCTCGATATCGTGCAGCGGATCGACATTACCTGATACGTGATGCACGTCCTCATCATCAAAGAGACGAACCACTTCGGCGATCGCATCGCACTCCCGGATGTTCTGTAGGAATTGATTGCCGAGACCTTCTCCTTCGCTTGCCCCCTTCACGAGCCCTGCGATATCGACGAATTCTACAATCGCCGGGACAACTTTTTCTGAACTCGACATCTTCGCGAGTGAGTCGAGTCGATTATCGGGCACTGCCACGACGCCGACCGACGGATCGATGGTCGCAAAAGGATAATTGGCGATAAGCACCTGCTTTTTGGTCAATGCAGAGAAAAGCGTCGATTTGCCGACGTTGGGAAGACCGACGATACCGATAGAGAGTGACATAAGGGACCATACTAGCCGAAAAAGCGCGTTTATGCCATTGGCCCGCTGAAATACCTCTTATATTCCCTTGTTCCCCAACTTTTCAACCACTTGTATCCAGTGTGCCTTCTTCTCCTCCGGAACATTTTCTGCCGGGCCAAACCAGGTCGTGCGCGTTTTGAATCCTGCGAACCATAATATTCCCCATTTGAGCTGAGCATTCACATTGCCCGGAAGGAATCTCACGAGCAGTGGCTGGGTGCCGCTCGTCACAATGATGCGTGCGGTCTTCCCGCGAAAAAGCCGGTGCCAAAAGATAGTGCGCGCTCCGGCGCTTGTTTTGATGTATCGAAATGCTGAACCCGGCAACCATGCACGATCGAATACTCCCTTCAAAAGGGCCGGCATACCCACCCACCAGATGGGGTGTATGACCACAAAATGATCGCAGCCTTTCACGAGCTCCTGAAAGCGCACGAGATCCGGCTCGAGCGGCTGGATTGCGCGATACCCCTGATGCATGATGGGATCGAACTGCATCTTTGAGAGGTCCATGCGATCTACGGTGTGCCCCGCAGCTTTCGCGGAGCGCTCGTACGCGTCGGCCAGATCATTGCACATGCCGACTTTGTCGGGATGCCCGAGGAGGAGAAATATTTTCTTCGCCGCCATATTACGAGTCGTGACCCATGTCGTCTTCGGGCGCCGCGGGATTCCCGAGACCATCAAGTGCCGGCGGCATTTGTATCTCGATATGCTCGCCGTCGACGACGATCTCTTCCTTCTCGCCTTCGACTCCGCGGTCTTCGTTATCCGGTCCCATTGTCATAGATACATTATGCACGGCTCTCGGAATACGTACAAGTCATTTCGAGGCCTGCTTTTGAGCGAGCTGTACGATGCTTGTGGGGTCGTCGTTGGCGGCTATGACATTGCGACGCTCGTGCCCGCATACGGTACATTTTTGGGTAAGTACATACTCCGGGCTCGATCCCTCGATGCTGATGGGCTCCATAAGGCCGCCACAGCTCGCCGCCCGATCCCCCGGGTCGACATCGACATGCTTGCTCCACAAGCACTTCGGACAGTGATTGGTATATCCATTACCTTTTACCTGAGTGCCGCAATGCTCACAGACGAAATCTTCTTTGGTGCGCTTGAACATTTCGGCATTCTACCTGATGGAAGCGGATGTTGCTTGCTGCACGGAAGCGCCGTTGAGAGCGAGGCACTGCATCGAGAACGTCAGTTTTCCTGATTGCGCGGGAGTGATGCTCTTGGTCCCCTCATTGCTTTGCGCCAGTACACTCTGAGAGGATGATGCATCGACGACGAGGATCTTGCACGGGTTATTCGGCTGCATTCCGAAGCTCGACCACGATACGGTGAGCGGGTTTCCGGCGATCGCCGATGCCGGCTGCACGATGATACTCGCCACCGGCTGTGCTGCCGGAACCGGCGCCGTGGTCACACCATTCGAGACGGTGCCGTTCGTAGAAATTACGCCTCCGGTCGAGACAGTGCCGCCGGTTGAGACCGGATTACCGGTGGATACGGGCGCGCCGGTAGACACGGTCGGGACCGGAGCACCCGGATACGATGCCGGGACCGGAGTGTATACATTGCCGAACGGACTCGCAGAGACGCCGTATGGGGTGTTCGGTGAGTAATAGTTCCACCCTGTTTGAGCACCGCCGCCGAACGGCGAGCCGGTGTATGCAGCACCTGCAAAATTGGTCGAGCCGTTCATGCGCGAGAGCATGTTCTGCTCGGCTTGGGCGAGCGTGATATTCCCGTTGCCATAGAGGCCGGGATTGTAGCGTATTGAGTTGGCGTCGAGCACCTGCGATACCGACATGTTCGGGTCCTGCGCGTATGCCGCGATAAACTTCGGACCACCTCCATCGCCGATATTATGAATAGTGTAGAGGGCTGCTGCCGGATCCATGCCGGACTGTGTGATGAGATCTCCGTATTTTGCCCAGTTGGTCGCCATATAATTCGCTGTGACGCGAGCCGATACTTCCGGGTCGTAGCGCAGTGAGCGGTCCAAGGGAACTCCATTGTTGATCGCCGCGCTCCACTTGTCCCAGGTGGTGCCGCTGTACTGGAAGCAGCCGGCAGGCCCCGTCGGAGAGACCGAATTGCAGTTACCGCCGGTCTCGATCTTCATTGTTTTTGCCAAAACACCGGGGGCGACCGCAGAAAGGCCGGATTCGTCCTCAACGCGCTTCAGCATATCGCCATATTTGCCGCCGGGAGGTACGGCGGGCGCAGCATTTGCCGCGGCTGCAGGGTCACCTGTTCCTAATCCCGTCGTCTGTAAGGTCAGTGCGGTTTGCTTCTGTTCGTCGGTATAGATACCTGCGAACTTATTCGAGACATCGTTGGGCGATAAGCTCGCGATATCGCTGAGATTTGAGTTGAGCGTTACTCCTGCATTTTGCGCCGCTTCAGTCACTTTTGTCTGGTCGCCCGACGCCAGTGCTTGCAGGAGCGCTTTTGCTTCCTCGGGCTTCTTGGCCACCAGATCGTTCGCCTCGGCATCATTCACACCGAATGCTTTCAGTACTCCCGCTGTCTGTTCCTTCCCTATCGGAGTATTGATATCCACATCGGTCGCGGCTTTCTGAGCGAGCCCTTGAAGCACTGCGTCTTTGGCCGTTTGAGCGAGCGCCGCGCCGACCTTACTTGAAACACTGTTGGTCGTATCGCAACGCGACTTTGGCGCCTCGGTCTTGGTGACCAGACCGGTCCGCTTCACGATAACGGTCGGCTGCGTCTGACCGTTATTGCAGCCGAGCTTGAGCTGGTCGGCCTTTTGCTTGGTCGGCTGATCGCCGCACTTATTCTGCGCTTGCACTGAAATATTTACTTTCTGGTCGGCGATATTCACCGTGATTGTCTCGTAATAGCAGGCGGTCGGACACTGCTCGATGTTGTCGAGAAATGATTTTATCTGCGCCGCGGCATTTCCGGTGAATTCCTTTGGTGTTTTCGTGCTTGGGTCAGAGGCAGAAGTAAGGAAACACTGCATACGCGCAGGCCCCGCGGCAAAGGCCGAGACCGGCAGGAGCATCAATGCCAAAAACAAAAGCGCACTCACGGTTCGCATTGCGCTCATTGTACCTTTCTTATGCCGCTGCTCTTCGCGTTGTGTTGAAAACCCTGCTTCGCCACGGACGAGCCCATCGCTCCGCACGGGTAAACTAGAGCAGGACGACGACTTTGTTGCCGGAGCATTCGATGACACCGCCTTCGATCTCGAATTTCTTTATTTCGCCGAGTGAATCTTTGACGGTGATCGTCCCCGGCTTGAGCGTCGTCACGAGCGGTTCGTGATGCGGGAGCAGCGTCATTTCGCCGGATGTGCCCGGGAGCGTGACGGAGAGCGCCGCGCCGTCGAAGCGCGTCTCGCCGACGCTTGCCACGACGAGATGGAATGTGTTCGCGTGCTCAGCCATGTTTTTATGCGGTGACCTCGTCGATCGAACCCTTCATATAGAAGGCCTGCTCGGCCTTTGCATCGTGCTTGCCGTCGAGGATCTCTCCGAAGCTGCGTACGGTCTCGGCGAGGGTCACGTATTTGCCCTTGGCCCCCGTGAATACTTCCGCGACCGCGAACGGCTGCGAAAGGAATCGCTGGATCTTGCGGGCGCGGTACACGAGCTTCTTGTCTTCTTCGGAAAGCTCTTCGATACCGAGAATGGCGATGATGTCCTGAAGGTCTTTATAGCGCTGGAGTACGCGGCGTGTTTCGTTGGCCACACGGTAGTGCTCTTCGCCGACGATCCCCGGAGTGAGCGCTGTAGAAGAAGAATCGAGCGGTGAGATGGCCGGGTAGATACCAAGTGCGGCAAGACCGCGATCGAGCACGATAGTGGAGTCGAGGTGCGCGAATGTGGTCGCCGGAGCCGGGTCGGTCGCGTCGTCTGCCGGCACGTAGATGGCCTGCACCGATGTGATGGATCCCTCGGTCGTGGAGGTGATGCGCTCCTGAAGCAAGCCCATTTCTTCCGCGAGTGTCGGCTGGTAGCCCACCGCTGATGGCACGCGGCCAAGGAGTGACGATACTTCGGAGCCTGCCTGCACGAAACGGAATACGTTGTCCATGAAGAAGAGGACGTCTTTGCCTCCTTCATCGCGGAACGCTTCTGCCATCGTGAGGCCCGAGAGGGCGACTCGTGCACGAGCACCCGGCACTTCGTTCATCTGACCGAATACGAGTGCGGTCTTGTCGAGCACGCCCGATTCTTTCATTTCGTGATAGAGGTCGTTACCTTCGCGCACGCGCTCGCCCACTCCGGCAAATACTGAGTAGCCGCCGTGCTCTGATGCGACGTTGTGAATGAGTTCCTGAATGAGCACCGTTTTACCCACTCCGGCGCCGCCGAAAAGACCCGACTTACCGCCCTTGATGAACGGAGCAAGAAGGTCGACTGCTTTGATGCCTGTTTCGAAAAGTTCCGCCTTGGTGGACTGACGAACGAACGCCGGCGGATCCTGGTGGATCGAAAGTCGTGGAGATGACGCGGGAACTGCAGGCTTGCCGTCGATAGGGTCTCCGACCACGTTGAACATGCGGCCGAGCGCGGCTTCTCCTACCGGCACCGAGATTGGTGCTCCGGTGTCGACTACTTCAGCGTCGCGCGCCAATCCTGCGGTATCCTGCATTGCGATGCAGCGGGCACGGTTGAGGCCGAGATGCTGTGCGACCTCGAGGGTCAGCGTCGCCCCCTTGTGGGAAACGTGGAGGGCGTTCTTGATGGCCGGAAGGCCCGTGTCAAAACGGACGTCGACGACCGGACCGATAATCTGCGTGATGATTCCTTTTGTCATATTGATGAGGGATTATAACCGATTTTATATAAATTCGCCAAGCAGCAGTTCTCTCATTTTCTTGATGGCTTTGGCTCGATGGTCCACCGACTGCTTCTCCTCTAAAGAGGCCTCGCCAAATGTTGCCCCGAGCTCGTCCACATAGAATATCGGATCATAGCCAAAACCATGCTCGCCCACCGGAGCACGGAGAATACGTCCCCGGCAGATCCCTTCCGTGGTGATCGAGCGACCAGTAGTAGGGTCGTATACGGCGATCGTCGAGTGGAATTGGGCTCCGCGTTCCCTATCATCCTGAATATCATTCATGTTCTTGAGCAGCGCATTGTAACGGTCGACATTAGTACCGAGCACATAGCGAGCACTGTAAACTCCAGGGGCGCCTTCAAGTGCGTCCACTTCGAGTCCCGAGTCATCAGCGATAGTAAGTTTCCCGCTCTTGTCGCCGTACTGCTTCGCCTTGAGCAACGCATTTTCTTCGAAGGTGGTTCCCGTCTCTTCTACATCAAAACCTTCGAGCGCGGGCACGTCGTCTACGCTCATAAGTGTGAACGGCAGCCCGGCGAGTGCGGCCGCCATTTCGGGCACTTTGCCTTTATTACGTGTCGCGATCAGAAGTTCTCTCATATTAAAATCCTTTATTGCTGTAAGTGACACCGGCGTCGATCTGCTGAAGCACGTCCGCGACATAGTTGACCGTGTTGTCGGGCAAGCTGTCCATTGCGACCCACTCGAGTGCGGAGCATTTTGCGGGCTCTTTATTGATCGGATCCCCGCTCCAGGCACGTGCGCGCAGGTACACATCAAAATACGTTCTATCCCCGGCATTGCGATGCTGAACATGCACGACGTCCAGATCTTCCTCGCGCAAGGTGATCCCCGCTTCCTCAAATGCCTCGCGGATGATCGCGCGCTGTGCTGTTTCTTTCTCTTCAATGTGCCCCGAAACAAGACCGAAGTTACCATCCTCATGTCCTGTATTGTGCCGCTTAGAAAGTAATATCTTATTGTCGTCTCGCAGGATCAAGAATGCGGCTCCATAGAAAAGAAATTTGCTCATGATTGGTCCGCGTTAGCCAATTTTGTCTGCGTTATGACATGGAGATCCGCAACGAGCTTTGCGCTGTTGAATCCGACATCGGCGAACGCCGCTTCCGCGGCATCCTGTGCCAGGACTGAAAGCTCTTCAACGGAAGTAAAAGCTACATCACTTGCCAACACTTCATCAGCTGCACGTATAGCGCGCAGTGCATTGGTAGGTCCCGCATGATTGAGCATGGCGATCTGCGCGATGGCTTCGTGAATAGCGGCGGCGACCTTGGCGCGTATTTCTGCCTGCGAGCGAATCTTATTGATGTGTCGATCCGCGCTCTCCGGCATATTATTTCATCGCTTCCATTCCGGAAGTGATCTCGGATACTTCGCGCGTGATCGCTGCCTGGCGTACCTTGTTGAAGATGCGGGTGAGACTCTTGGCCATGTCGCGCGCTTTGTCGGTCGCGCTCTTCATCGCGACCATGCGCGCTGAATGTTCTGATGCTTTCGATTCAAGCAGTGCGTGGAATACGGCGATATTGAGAAGTTTCGGGAGAAGGACCGAGAGCACCGTCTCGGCATCGGGCTCCACCGTATACGATGCAGGGCGCACGACTTCGGAGTCGTTCTGCGGAGCATAGCGACCGCGCGCCGGGCGGATGCCGGCGACGATCTCGCGGATGACCTCCGGCTTGATGGGGACGATCTGTCGTGAGATCGGCTGCTGCTCGAATGTTGATATGAAATTCTGATAGACGACGAATACGGTCGTGATATCACTGCGATCGATAAGCATGCGGGTGATCTCGGCGAGTTCGCTCTCGGAAATATCGTCGCTCACATTGGTGCGCTCCACTTCTACGGCAAAACCGCGCGACTTGAAGAATTCTCCGCCCTTGCGACCGAAGGCGAGAATGATCGCATCTTCCTTCGTAAGATTTTTTTCCTGTATAAGATTTTCTGCAGCTCGAATGACACCGCTATTGAAGCCTCCCGCAAGTCCTTTGTCTGAAGTAATGACCACGACCGCTGTTTTGCCCACACGATCTTGCATCATCGGATGACGAGAAAGGTCGGCCGTGCCCGAGAGTCGCTCAAGTACTGAAAGTGCTGAGGCAGCATATGAGCGGCCCGAAAGCGCACGCTCCTGTCCCTTGCGCATTTTCACCGCCGAAACTGCCTCCATGGCATGGGTCACCGTTCCCGTCTTCTTGTACGAGAGGATCTTTGATTTGATGAGTTTAAGATTTGCCATGATCGGGTGCGCTTATGCGCAAGAAACTATTTTGCTGCCGAGAAGATCTCCGGATGTGCGAGACGAAATTCGCCCATCGCCGTCGTGACGGTCTTTTTTGAGTCATCAGAAAGGACGCCGGTCTTTTTGATATCCGCGAGCATCGCTTTGTACTGTGCATCGAGGAATTCCACGAAAAGCACTTCGGTTTCTGCGACGCGATTCACCGGAACATCAAGGAAGAATTTGTTGCTGGCTGCGTAGAGCGCGGAAACTTGTTTTTCCATCGGGATCGGAGCGCCGTTTTTCTGCTTGAGCACTTCCACCATGCGCTGACCTGATGCGATGCGGTCGGCAGTGGCCTTATCGAGGTCCGACGCGAACTGCATGAATGCTTCGAGGTCGCGGAACTGTGCCAGCTCAAGCTTGAGGCCGCCGGCGACCGATTTCATTGCCTTCGTCTGAGCGGCAGAACCCACGCGAGAGACCGAGATTCCCACGTCGATGGCAGGACGGATACCTTTGTTGAAGAGGTCGGTCACCAAGAACATCTGGCCGTCGGTAATAGAAATGACGTTGGTCGGAATGTACGCCGAGACGTCGCCTTCCTGGGTCTCGATGATAGGAAGTGCCGTGA
The DNA here is from genome assembly GCA_028286865.1 of Candidatus Kaiserbacteria bacterium. GTDB lineage: Bacteria > Patescibacteriota > Minisyncoccia > Phycocordibacterales > UBA2100 > UBA10103. The sequence goes on along the minus strand of JAQBQU010000017.1, from coordinate 38,860 downwards.
TCGAACCTCCCCCTTTCTCTTCGGAGAGTCGTGCTGCGCGTTCGAGCAAACGAGAGTGGAGATAAAAGATGTCGCCCGGGTATGCTTCACGGCCCGGTGGGCGTCGAAGAAGCAGCGAGAGCTGACGGTATGCGGTCGCCTGCTTCGAGAGATCGTCGTAGATGATCAGAACGTCGCGGCCCTTATCCATGAAGTATTCGCCGATCGCGACACCCGAGAATGGTGCGAGAAATACGAGCGCTGCAGGAGCCGATGCCGGAGCATCAACGACGATCGTGTAGTCGAGCGCACCTTCTTCGCGAAGCTGCTGCACGATGCGCGCGGTCTTGGATTCCTTCTGACCGATGGCGACATAGATACAGATCGGACGCGTTGCCTCCGGCTCGTTGCGCTGGTTGATTATCGCGTCGATAGCGACGGTCGTCTTTCCCGTGCCGCGGTCGCCGATGATGAGCTCACGCTGTCCGCGGCCGATCGGGATCATCGCGTCGATCGCTTTGATACCGGTCGAGAGCGGCACGCTTACCGATTTGCGGTCGATAACGCCATACGACTGGCGCTCTACGGGCATCATGGTCGTATTTTTGAACGGACCTTTGCCGTCGATAGGTTCTCCGAGCGCATTCACGACACGACCGAGGAGCTCTTCTCCCGACGGGACCGAAAGGATCTTGCCGGTCGATTTGACCGTCATGCCTTCTGAGACACGTGCGGAGTCGCCGAGGATCGTTGCGCGCACGCCGTCTTCTTCAAGGTTGAGAATGAGTCCGTACAGCTCGCCCTTGGCTTCCATCGCCTCCGAGAGCTTTTTGCCCTTGCCCTCTTCGAAGACAACGATCTCACTCATGACCGCCTTCGAGAGACCGTCGATCGCGACGACGCCGTCGCCCACTTGTGTCACGCGGCCCACATGCGCACTCTCGTGTGCGGGAGTGAACTCCCCGATCTCCTTGATGATCTTCTCTATCGCTGATGAATCCATATATTATGCGCCCGTGACGCTGCTAAAGATGTCCAATAAATGTTTTTTGAAACTTGCATCAATAAGGGTTCCCCGTCCCTCGAGGCGCCAGCCGCCGATCAATGTATCGTCGACTTCCGTCTTGAGGTCCTGAACCTCCACCCCCATGTCTGCAAGTACCTTTTTTGCTTCCGCGTGTGCATGACGCTCGTCCTTCTCACGCGCGACGGTAAGCACTGCCCCCTCGCGAGCACTCTCGCGCTCTGCGATACGAGCAAATGCCTTAGCGATACGCGGTGAAAGTGCCAATCGGCCGTGAGACTTGAGCGTTTCGGTCAGTGCCTGCACAGCCTTATGTGCGGGAGTCCCCGCATGTATCACTTTCCATAATGCCCGTGCGTAGCCTTCTTCCATATTATTATGCCGACTTTTGTCGGAGTACCTTTTCAGCCGCGAGCATTGCGGCGCGTGCGATGTCTTTCTCGCTTTCGAGCATTGCCGTGCGTCGCGCCTCTTCGGCCCGAGCGGCAGCATCTTTCATGACACCATCTGCACGTGCTTCAGCGGCTTTGACGATCTCATTCCCCTTTTCGTCCGCACGACTCCGAGCGGTCGCGACAAGGATTTCCGCCTCGCGTGCTGCGGTACCTACCAAACCCTCACTTTCTATCTTCGCATCGGAGAGTGTTCGAGCTGCTTCTTGTGCAGTGCGCACACCTTCCGCTACCTTTTCGCGTCGCTCATCAATGATGCGGAGCAACGGCTTGTAGAGGAGGTATGTGAGCAAGGACAAAAGCAATCCGAAATTCACCGCTTGAACGATAAGCAGTTTCCAATTGACTCCGAATGCTGCGAAAAGTGGTTCCATAATTTTTTTCTGAACGCCGTGTGTGTGAATTTGAGTAATTTGAATGCGATTCTAGGCGAGGGAGAAAAATATTCTGAGTCGTACGAAACGTACGGTGAAGAATTTTTTTTGAACCTCAACGACGAAGCGCGTCAAATTACACAAACTTCACAATGAAGCCGACGACCAACGCGAAGATGGCGAGCGCCTCTGCGAACACAATACCCGTGAACATAAGCGGCTGGATCTTGTTGGCTGCCTCCGGATTGCGTCCGATAGCATCGAGTGCCGAAGCGGCTACCAATCCCACGCCGATACCAGGGCCGATCATGCCGAAGCCGACGGCGACTGCCATTGCGAGTGTCTTTGTTGATTCCAAATCCATATTACTGAGTGTTTACTTGGTTAATAATCTCTACGCTCATATGTCGTCTTCTCTCGCCGATCATGAGCGCAAGCGCTCGCGATCCGGCTCGTTAGCCGCCATAATGTACTTCTTTCATTTCCGACCGCATGCATCATACCATCGCTGCCTCCTGATTTCCAGACCGATTAGTGAGGTTCTGAGACAGCGAGCTTGATGAAAAAGAGGGTCAGAAGCGAGAAGATGGCCGCCTGCACGAAGCCCACGAAGAGCTCGAAGGTCATGACGGGAACGGGGCCGATGTAGGGCAAGAAGTGGGTCACGACGAGGATGAGCACTTCGCCGGCGAAGATGTTGCCGAAGAGTCGGAACGAGAACGACACGATGCGCGCCATTTCCGAAAAAAGTTCGATGATGCCGACGAAGAATGCGATGACCCCGTGCCGCACGTTGATGAACTTCCCTCCGTAGCGCCAGAAGCCGATGACCACGACGCCGGTCACCTCGATCACCAAGAATGCGAGGATCGCGAGCATGAGGGTGACGTTGAGGTCGGTGTTCACGCTGCGAAGCAGTGGCGTGAACTCAGTACCACTGAAAAAACCGATAGAGCCGATACCGGGGGTGAACTCGAGCAGGTTCGAGGTGAATACAAAGAGGAACATCGTCGTGAGGTACGGAAAGAAACGGCGCGCGAGGTCGCGGCTCTCGAGGGTCTCGGCGATGTAATCGTAGACGAATCCGAAAAGCCACTCGAGGAGTGTCTGGAAACGGCCCGGGATGAGCTTCGGATTGCGTCCTATCACGAGTGCGATGACAAAAAGTACCCCTATCACCGCCCAGCTCGTAATGAGCGTGTTGGTGATCGGGATCCCGAAGAGCGTGGTCACTACTTCGGGTGCGAGCGCTACGTGGATTGCTTCATTCATCGGCGGAATAATACCACGTTCCGCCATCAAAAAACACCCTCCGAACGGAGGGTGTTTTTCTGCGAACGAGAGTTAGATGTTCGACTTCTTCGGAGGAAGCAGCACATTGTCCACAAGGTAGACCGTACCGTTAGAACCGTTGTACTGAGCGATGATGATCGAGCTGTTGACCATCGGGATCTTGTTGGTCCCGTAGTTGAAGTTCAATGCGTCACCGGAAAGTGCCTGGATCTGGCCTGCGGTCTGAGACGTCGTATCGATCGCGCGCCCGGAGACGACGTGATACTGAATAAGGCGCTTCTTCTCAGCCGCCGTCATGTTCGAGATCGTGCCGGCAGGAAGCTGGGAGATCGCACCGTTGGTCGGAACGAAGATCGTGTACTTACCGCCCGCCTGAGGGACGATGGTCGCGGCGACTCCTGTTGAGTGGAAGAGCGCGTTGAACTGAGAGACGCCCGAGAGACCTGAAACGATCGAGACGACATCGTTGCTCGACTTGGTCACCGGGATGACTGCGGCTGAGCCCGAAGTGCCCGCGCCAGAACCTGTGGTGCCGGTGGTGCCCGTCGTACCTGCACCTGTACCCGTAGTCACCGTTGTGGTCGCGGTGGTATCGGTCGTCATGGAATTATCGGTCATGCTGGATGAGTACCACCAGAGGCCCAGGGCCACGAGCACTATCACGATGACGATGCCGATCCATAGGCCGCGGTTTGAGTCATTATTCATAGAAATATGTATAGCTATTAATTGCTGATAACCCCTATCAAGAGGATACGAAAGTATGGCATATCAAAACGGAAGATTTCATGAAGAGGACTTCATGATATGTCCGCGTCTTTATTTGCTTACCACGAGGTTCCCGGCGGGTGCCTTATCGAGCTGCCCTATCGCAAGCTTGAGTTCCTCCTGGTTCTTCGGCATGTGGGCAATATCAACGTGCCCGATGATCTTGATCGAGACATTCTTACAGACGCCGAGCGCCACTGCGGCGTTGACGATGCGGCCACCGGCACGAACCTTGTCGGACGTGTGGAACAAGAGGTCGATCTGGTTGCGCTTACGAGGGTGCATTGAGTCGGCAATAACACGATAGCCGACGGTGTCGTCTACCAATGAGAGTCCGCAGGTGGTCGATGTGCTGCTCGTAGTATCGATCTCGATAACCGTTCCGAACGGGAGCTGGTCGGCGAGGTCGACAGAGCGGGCAGCGACCACATCGGGATCAGAATACGCCCCGCTTGCGGTGGTATAGGGATCGCCGTCGGTCTGAGCGGCAACGGCGTTATAGCCCGTCATGGATACCGAAATGCTCTTGTATGTGGGCGCCTCGGGGGCGATCTGCTGCTGGGTGTCGGCGGATGCGATGCCGACGCCTGCGTAAGCAAAAAACCCGATGAGGGCTGATGTGAAGATTCCTGACATGTTCAATGCAAGAGACGAATCTCTAACATGAATATGGTAGCACGAAGACCCTTGACTGTCAAGGCATTTTCATGGCCTAATGAAGCCTACGTGAAGACAAAACCGAGGTTTTAAGCCATATATTGGCTTGACCACCCCACCCACGCCTGGTCTAAAAAGATGCAAGGGGCATCTTCATCTTGGCTCAGGTCCCCTCTTGCCACGATGCGAGGTACTGCTTTTGCTCCTCGGTCAGCGTATCGATGGTCATACCCATTGAACTCAGCTTCAGGGCCGCTATTTCGTTCTCGGTAGAGACCGGAACCTCATACACGCCGGCAGAAAGGGGCGTTTTCTCGGTCGCCATCCACGCAGAGGCCAATGCCTGGGTCGCAAAGCTCATATCCATGACACTTGCCGGGTGCCCTTCGGCAGCAGCGAGATTGACCAGGCGGCCCTCGGCGAGCACATAGATGCGCTTGCCGTCCACGCGGTACTCCTGCACATTCGCACGCACGACAGTCGGTGGCGTCGAGAGCGCGGCGAGGTCCTTGAGATTGATCTCGACGTCGAAATGCCCCGAATTACAGACCATGGCACCGTCCTTCATCACCTGGAAGTGCTCCGCACGGATGACGTTCATATTGCCGGTGACCGTGCAGAAGATGTCTCCCACGGCGGCGGCACTCTGCATCGTTGTGACCGTAAATCCGTCCATCGCCGCTTCCAGCGCTTTTACAGGATCGATCTCGGTGACAATGACGCTCGCTCCCATCCCCTTGGCGCGCATCGCGAGGCCCTTGCCGCACCAGCCGTAGCCGGCGACGACGAAGGTCTTGCCTGCAAGGAGCACGTCGGTCGCGCGGATAATACCGTCGAGCGTGGACTGTCCGGTGCCGTAGCGATTGTCGAACATGTTCTTGGTCTTCGCGTCGTTGACCGCGACGATCGGCATCTTGAGCGCGCCGTCTTTGTGCATCGCGCGCAATCGAATGACGCCCGTGGTCGTTTCTTCAGTGCCGCCGAGCATGGTGGCGAGCAGCTCCGGGTGCTTCTGATGGATCGTGCTCACGAGGTCGGCTCCGTCGTCCATAGTGAGGACCGGCTTTTGGGCGATGAGGGTCTCGATGTGCGAAAAGAATGTCTCCGTGCTCTCGCCTTTGATGGCATACGTCTCTATACCGTACTCCTTCACGAGCGCCGCTGCGACGTCATCCTGCGTGGAGAGCGGATTGGATGCGGCGAGAAAGACGGTTGCTCCTCCCGCCTTCAGCGCTCGCACGAGATTGGCCGTCTCGGCCGTCACATGGAGCACTGCAGCGAGGACCTTTCCGGAAAATGGCTGCTCCTTCTCGAATCGCGCGCGTATCTCCCGCAGGACCGGCATATCACGCTCCGCCCACTCGATGCGCTGCTTACCCGAAGCAGCAAGATCAATATCTTTTATATCTGACATAGTCTGGAGAATATACCACGCGGCTACTTCGTATGCTTGCGCATATCGGCAAGCTCGTCCTCGATATGCTCGAGCTCGGCCGCGATATATGACATCTCGTATTGCTCGCTCGCCACTTCGCTCTCGGTCTTCTCGACGAGTTTCTTCTCCTTCTTGAATCCGGAGATGATGATGCTGTCTCCGATGAAGAACGACACCATGAGCCCGGTAAGGAGGAGGATGACGGTGCCGAGTACGACCGAGACCGGGCCGTACAGGACCGGGAAGAGTTCAGCCGTCTCCCATACCCCCTTCCAAAAGAGAACGATGCCGATGCCCCCGATGATCGAATAAAGTATCGGCTTGTGAGAGAGCCGGATGCGGATCTTATCTTCGAGCTTATCGAAGAACACGACGATGCGGTGGACCATTGCATCATTCTACCAAAGAAAACGGCTCCTTTGAGCCATATCAACTGCGTATTATTGACATTATTCCGCTTTGGTGTATAATAACAAATAGACGGGGGTGAGTTGTGCGTCCCCCGGTTCCTCTATTCAGGAGCCATCATGCAGAACAACGGCCCGGAACTTCCGAGTCAGCGTTCAGACAATGAGCGTGAGCAACGCCCGCGCGCTGTACGCTCGTCACGACGCTCGAAGCCACGCGACCCCTACCACCGCACACCGGAATACATCCGCGACACGGCACGGCAGATCGCGCGCCGCTATCCGGACAATTGATCGCCCCACACTGCCCCAGACTTACCCCGGCCGAGAAATTGGCCGGGATTTTTTTATTGACAACCATTGCTCCGGAATGCAGAGTGACTCGAATTGCCTCCGGTCCGCCCTGCACTCGAAGAGCGCGCGGCTATCCCGGAGGAAATAAGTTCTTTCGGTCCCTGCAACAAGAGAGGAATTGCGACGAATGGCAATGCAAGATGTCTACCGGAATCCGCCCCGGCATGCACACAAGAACAACAACGGAAGACACTCGCGGAAGCCGCCGGCATCCGACGATCCCATCGCCATGGGCACCGAGTTCGTCGAAGGAACGGTCAAGTTCTATAATCGCAAGAAGGGGTTCGGCTTCATCAAAGTCGTCGGCGGCAAGGATGTGTTCGTCGGCGTATTTTCGCTCGGACAGAGCGGACTGCCGTCCCTGAGCGATGGTCAGCGTGTCCGCTTCGTGATCGGGCCCGCCGACAAGTTCCACCAAGGAAAGACCGCAGCGTACCGGATCAGTATCATCCGAGACTGATCCAGCCACCTCATCGCAAATTGCCCGGGCCGCGCCCGGGCAATTTTTTTTAAAAGAATCTCACTCAGCGGCTTGTGATTCTCGAAAACCGAACGCGGTCTCCTGTTGGCGCAGCGGGAGCTCCTTGATGATCTCGCTGCAGAGTCCGAAATCTTTTGCCTCACTGGTCTGCATGATCTTGCTCTTGCGAAGCATGTTCGCGACGGTCTCGGTGTCGTTGCCCGTTTCCCGCGCGATCACGTAGATCATTTCGTGCAGATTGCGTTTGAACACAGATATTGCTTCTTCATGCGCATGCAAAGGGCCCGTTGGATTCTCGATCGTGTAGCGGCCTTCGTGAAAGAAGAATCTGCAGCCCTCGACCGCGATGCGTGTATGCCCGCCAAGAAAGACCAGTACCGCAGCAGCATCCACCACACCGAAACCGATCGTCTCCACTTTTACGGGGAGCGACTTGAGGTACATATGTAAATTTGTGCCGGTATCAATATTGCCGCCGCCGGATGCCACCATGAATCGCAGGAGCGTCACGGGCTTCGAGTAGAGCTCATGATTGATCCACTGTATAGCATCCTGCCCCGCTTTTTTATCGAGATCGCCCGTGAGGCTATACCATATTTCCATAGAGATACGCAGTCATAAGACACCGGCGATCGCTCGCCGGCGTCTTGTGATCCGCTATTGATTGTCTCGATCCTGCGAATCGCGCGTTGAATCCTGCTGATTCTTGCTCGAGTTCTGGTTATTGTCCTGACCCTGGCCCTGCGCACCCTGATCGCGATTCTGGTTCTGATTCTTCTGATTGTCTTTATTATTCGATGTCATATGTTTTTTGTTTATTGAATTAAACGTGCACAAAATAAAATCGACCTTGTATGCAAAATATCAATACGCGAATGAAGCAATCGTTAAGCATTTATGAATGCCTCATGATGCTCTTCAAAGATCCCGCAGTGCGGATCAACGGTATATATATGCTTGTTTGCCTGTACCGACAGCCATTGATGTATGAAGAACGATCTGTCAAATACCCTTTTGATCACGATCTCCTTTTCCGTAAAGTCTCCGGTATGTACCAGGATGGACTTGAGTAGTCTGTTCTGCGTATGACACCAGAGGAATTGTTTCCGGCTCAATATCTTCTCGGTAGAGAAGTCGCCGATCCGTATCAGCGTACGCAAATTCTTAATGCGCCAGATCTCGCGGTATCCCGTGTAGGTGTCCTGCATATATGCATACGCGCTTCTCAAGGTCTCTACTCTGTCGCTCCCCTTCAAGCGTGCTGCCAGTTCCGTTAATTCCGGATACGTTTCGATCTTCGCTTTTCGGAGATAGTTGGGATAGAAAACGAAGGGCCAGAGCTTACAAAAGAAGAGGTATGCCGCGAGCGATAAAAGTACCGCACTCGCAGAGGTCATACCGCTACCGGGTCTTGCGTATCGCTCGCAGATAGACGATCTCAACAATTATTATGAATTTTGTCAGTAGCACCGAGGCGGGATAGATGAGATTGATCAAAGAATAACTGTTCATGGAGAACATCGACAATGAGTGCTTCACGCTGTCGACATACATCGATCCGAGAGACTCGCTGCGTGGCGCATGCCAGGTCTTCCGCATCGTCGGGAAGAACGCGATGAGATCGATCGCGGTCGCAAGTATGACCGACCACAAGACGCTCTTTGCTAAGAGCCACGGCAGGATCGCGATCAAGGCAAGGGCGAGACAGACCTTATCGAAATTGGTGATGTCTTTCGTGCCGTAGCCACCCTTGAGCGAAAGTAACAATATAAAAGTGGTGAGAAGCGCCGACACTCCTGTTGCCCACGAGCCGGGTCCGCCGCCGGAAACCCATTGTCCGAGGAACGCGATCATCGTGACGATCGCCCAGATAAGCCAGGTATAGGTGTGTGGCTTGGTGTTGCCTCGGAAGATATCGAGAATGTACAAATACGAGCTGAAGAACGCGAGCAGTGCCGCGATCGTTCCGAGGACGATCTTCAGATCCATGGGAAAAGATTACCATTTACTACTAAGTATCGATATGAGATCCATTAGAATTCAATATCGTCTATGGAAAGGATGACTCGAAACTTGACTAATTGACAAATTTGTTGTTCAAGCATATAATCAGGAGTGGAATTCTGTTCATAAGAACAGGACGTCCGGTGTATGCCGGATAAGAGGGTGAGCTCCCTTTCCAGCTCGTTCTTCGAAAACGGAGGGTCGTATGACCACCCATCAGGGACGCTACAAGCGGCGCTACGACTTGGCTCTCGTAAAAAAGGGGCCGGGAGCGAAGCAGCTTTTGGATGCAAAGCCCGGGGATGAATTTACCTTCGACGGTCAAAAGCTCGTCGATGGGGATTACTCCCTTGCTCTCCCCAAAACACTTGTCGAGGCTCAGAACATCGGTACGAATGCAAATTTCTGGGTGTTGTGGTTTTCGACTTCGACCTATCCGCACTGGGTCGAACGCATGATCTACAACAGCCATGAGCGCTCCGGCATTTTAGAATGCTGGGAGCTCAAGGTGTCCGATTCTGCCACCGCACAAGAAAAGGCAGAGCACGAGGACGCGGGCTCGACGATGGAGCTTCCAGTAAGCGGGCTGTGGGTTATGTGTCTCGGGTTCGCAGCCTTCGGCTTGCTCGGATACTATTTAGCAAGCGGCGGCTACGGTGTCGCCAGCATGCTGATGCTCTTCTGGGCCGGAGTTCCGTCCTTCGCTATTATGGCGATCTACAAACAAGATCGCGACCGGTTCAACCGCGCCCTCGACGTGATCAGATCGCTTGATCTTCGCCGCGAGCCCGCCACGAGCAACTAATCGTTCAACAAAAGGAGTCGTTCAATCGATTCACTTGGTTGGACGATTTCTTTTTTATTCTGACCTTATGGATACTCTAAAATCGAGTGCTCGAATTTTTTTGCGCCTATCGTTTTAAAGTGGTAAATCGCTTCTCAAGCTGCTGCGCTATGCCGAGCGAGACAGAATCACTTTGCATGGTATCGAGTGGGATCGACATCTTGGTACTCAAAAGTCTTCTGATGGGCGCGAGTGACCGCTCATACGCATCGGCGATGTGTGCATTGCCGTTGGCCCGCGCGTATCGCGATATCGTCTGCAGCTGAGAGAATATCTGCTCAAGAAGTACGCGCTGTATAGGATGTTCCGCGAGTGCCCCGATATCTTCTTCGAGCCAGAGGCTCATGAGTTCCTTCACGGTCTCCTTGCTCATACCGATCACGACACGCGGTACGCTCGTCTGCTCGCTGTGTGCGTATTTCAGCCGACCCAGACGTCCTTTATCGACATCATCCTGAATATGCTGGAATTTCTTCTCAAGCGTCGTCGGACCGAACGTGACGTCGACCGCAAGACCAAGTGTGTGAGCGTCCTGTCCGCGCCACTCCGCGATGAGATCTACTCGATTTCTGATGTCGTCATAATCCGATGCTTTCAGTATCTTCACGTCGTCACCGAGCCATTTTGATTCCTGGCCTTCGGTGAGGAGTATCGCCTCGAATATTTCCGCGAGTACGTACGCCTCTTTCTGCCGCTCGGTGTCACTGGCTTCAAATTCCTGACGCTTCGCTTGCGCGAAGGCGGTATCACTATCGACCACCTCTTTGCCGTATTTTTTCACGAACTCGTTCGGAGACACTTTGTATACCGGGCTTTCTAATATTTTCTTGGCTTTTTTGTGCGCCCGCAATGTCTCTACATCATTATTTCCCTCTTTTTGAGCAGGAATGCCTTCTGACCTCCTCTGCTGTGCCACATGACGGCCGTGTTCAAAACTGAACGACATATGGCTATTGTATACCTGAAAATATCGGGTCGTTACTCACGCAGTATCTTCTCCATCGCCTTTCCCTTTGCGATCTCATCCACCAACTTATCCATATAGCGAATTGCCTGCATGGTGGGCTCCTTGATGTCTTCCACTCTTACGCCACAGACAACGCCGGTCACCAATCGCCGCGCGGGATTCATATGGGGCGCATTCGCAAAGAATGTCTCGAAGTCCGTCTCTTTTTTTAATTCCGCCCCCAATTCTTTTTGGGTATAGCCTGTCAGCCACTTAATGACGGTATCCACCTCTTTCTTGGTGCGCCCCTTTTTCTCTACCTTTTTATATAAAGCGGATAGACTCTCGCGACACTCATTGTATAGATGCGGTGGTTTCTCTCGTCTTTCATATAGAGCTATTTTAGCATTTTCGCTACGGGCACGAGCTCCCACGGGGATGGAATTGGAACCAATTGTTGACGGAACTGTATCAATGGCAGGAGCTTGGGAAGATAGTTGAGACCAGGTTATGAGGTTAGGAAAACTAACACGAACACGAGGACCGCGTTAGTTAATGTAAAGAACCATGGGTCAACTTTGGCACTTCTGGTCAATCTCACCACAAGAAATCCTGCCAAGAAGTACACTGGCATAACTTGTACTGAGGTTATGTGCCAGAGGTCGTTCGGTAGATAATAGAAAATATATTGATGAAACACTGCCAAAGACGTGAGATTGAAAAGGACTTCGAGCACAATTGCTTCCGCAGTTACGATTGCTGCCAAGCCCCATCCTGTACGTATTCGCCCATTCAAACTGTGATGTAGAAGGTAAAGGTGAAATCCATACATGCCCCATATGAACAATGAGTAGTAAGAAGTAAAAGCATTGTGTATGGGAAGTAAATGATATTCCCATAGCGGGATTTTAAAGACAGCTTTATAAAGGCTGTCGATCAATACTTCTCCGAAGACTCCCAAAAGCATTACCGAGGAGATATAGAGAAGGGCTGTTTCGATATGGATAACCTTGAACTTTCTAACTAGAGCACAGTTGAAAAGATAAATTGCGGCGAGCCAAACCAACGAGAAATAGAAAAGCGACAGCAGCATATTTCTTTCAAATTATGCTAACACGGTTCCCGAGTGTCTCCTGCAGTTCGATTTCTCTCCCCACGGGGAATCGGTCACACATAAATTGCAGCTGCAATTTTGCGCGACCCCGACTCGCAGCCAAGCTGCTCCGTCTTTCGATTCCCCGACGTAGGGTTCCCCGAACCCTACTTGGGTTCAAAATACGCTTCGCTTAAAATTTTGACCCCACGGGGAATCGAACCCCGCTTCCATCCTTGAGAAGGATGTGTCCTAGCCGATAGACGATGGGGCCTGCTGACTGAGCGATTGTAATGTATAAGCCAACAAAACGGAAGAGCTGATAAGGCACGTTTTGAATTCCCTGCCGCCGAGGGTAGAGTGCAATAAGGAACCTTCACTCCAGCCAGGCGAGGAAAGCCATGGAACAAGCCGACAAGATCTTCCCCGAAACACTGAACCTGAGCCTCGTGCGCAAGCAGATGCTCCGCTATGGTGAGAACCCGCATCAGTCCGCGGCGATATATCTCACCGGCGAAAAGCGATTCTGCGTCATCAACTCGAAGGTCATGCAAGGCAAGGAGTTGTCGCAAAACAACATCACCGATGCCGACTCTGCATATGAGTGCGTCGCCGAGTTCAGCACTCCTGCATGCGTCATCGTGAAGCACAAAACGCCGTGCGGCGCAGCAATAAGTGCCGACCAGATGACCGCCTTCATCCGAGCGCGCACCTGCGATCCGCTTTCGGCATTCGGCGGCGTCATCGCCATCAACCGTCTGCTCGATGAAAAGCTTGCAAGGATCATGATGGAGGGCTTCGTGGAAGTCATCATCACGCCCTATGCATCCGAAGCGGCGATCCGTGCACTGCAGCAGAAGCCGGACATCCGCCTTTTGGTCGCGGGAGGAATATCACCTCCGCAAGCGGACGGGCTCGTGTACACCTGCGTCGCCGGCGGGATCGTGGCACAGACGCGCGACTCTATCGTCTTCGGCGACGAGATGCGCGTGGTCACGCTCAAGCAGCCGACAGAGCACGAGATGTCCGACATGCGTTTTGCATTCACCGTCGCAAAGCATGTGAGGTCCAACGCGATCGTGTACGCCAAAGGCGGCGCCACGGTCGGCATCGGCGGCGGTGAGGTCAGCCGTGTGGATGCCGCGATCACCGGCGCACGAAAGGCTATGGATGCAGGGCGCGCGGCCAAAGAGCTCAAAGTGCGCACTCACGGCTCTGTCGCGGCATCCGATGCGTTCTTCCCCTTCGCGGACGGCTTGGATGAGGTCGTCAATGCAGGCGCGACCTGCGTCATTCAGCCCGGCGGCTCAAAGAAGGATGAGGCGGTCATTGAGGCGGCCAACAAGCACGGCATCGCCATGGTGATGACAGGGGTACGGCACTTCCGTCATTAGGCAACGACCAAAAATTAAAACGCGGGCTTAGTGGCCCGCGTTTTTATTTTGTCGCTCATAAAATAAATGAGCTAGTTTGAGCGTACGCGCTTCTTGCGCGTGGCAGATGCCCGAGCGGGACGTTTGCGGCTCGCCGCATCTTGCTCGCGAGCCACCCGACGAAGACCCTCCTGGAACTGTTCGCGTCGCCGATCTTCGATCGACTGAATACTGCGCCGTGGCACATTCGGCTGATACATGTTCTTCCCTCCGTTTCAGTCTGCATTATACACGCTCGCCTTAAACAATGCGGAGATCATTTAAATTGCCACTCGCGGTCCATGCGGACCAGAAGATCGGGCGCCTGCTCGGGGTCGTTCATGAGCGCGCGCACAATACGCTCCATACGCATACCTTGCGAGCCCTTTACCAGAATGACATCGCCTTCTTTCACCTGTGCCAGAAGCTCATCGGTCGCGCGGGCTGAGTCGTCGCGCTCGTATTGCCGGATGCTCTCATCCCGCATACCGCCGTCGAGCGCGCCTTCTGCCATCGCGCGGGCCCGGAATCCGATGGTGATCAGAATATCCGCGCATGATGCCGCTCGCTCGCCCACTTGCTTGTGCGCCTCTTTAGAATATTTGCCGAGCTCGAGCATGTCGCCGAGGACGGCGATGCGACGTGTCGCTCTCGTGTCCCGCAGTGTATCGAGTGCCGCAAGCGCCGCGGATGGAGAAGAATTATACGTATCATCGATAAGCATGCTTCCTTTCATACCTTGGATGATACGCACACGACCCGGCGGTGCTTCCCATCCGGCGAGTGCACTCGCGGCAGTCACCGTGTCGATGCCGACCACATCAGCCACCGCGATGGCCGCAAGTGCGGCATAGATGCGCGGACGGCCGAGCGCTCCGTAAACCGAGACCGGCACCGATGAGCCTTTGTGGTCGACGCGGAACTGCATGCCTGCGGGCAGTCCGTTCTCGTAGAGCACTTCTTCGTGCGATGCGAAAAATTCGTTGTTGTTCTCGATGCCGTAGGTGACGCTGTACCCGCGGAATGCGCCGTGGATCTCGCGCATGCGCGCATCGTCGCCGTTGAGGATGAGCTTGCCGCCCGGCTTCAGGTGCTCCGCCAGCGCGCGCTTCTCGCGCACCACATCTTCGGGAGAATTAAAATATTCCACATGCACCGGTATTTCAGGGACACCGGTAATGACCGCAATATCGGGGCGCAGCCACTGCGCAATGCGCTTGATATCTCCCGGTCGGTCGGCGCCCACTTCGAGCACGAGCCATTTCGGATAATCGCTCTGTACGATCACGAGCGCGCCCTTGAAGATATTGATGAGCCATTTGAACGGATTGCTCCATGCATTGTCGAGACCGAGTATGGTGAGCGGTACACCGACATCACTGTTGAAACTCTTGGCGCTCTTGCGGACGTGCTCAACACCGGCGAGCGCGCTGAATATCGCGTCCTTGGTGGTCGTCTTACCGACAGACCCGGTCACCGCGATGATACGCGGCTTGTGTCGAAGCAGCACCAGGCGCGCTTCCCACGTGAGTATCAAAATGACGCATTGCTTGAGAAATTGCATGGAGATCACCTATCGGGCGGGATATCGTAGTAATTTATCATGAACTGGGCGATGCCGAAGAAGGGTCGCGCGAGGGTCGCGGAGGCATATTCCTGTCCGTGCGGATTGACCGCAAAGAGGAAGATGATGAAGCGCGGGTCGTGCGCCGGAAAGTATCCGAAGAACGAGTGCAAGTAGCGGTCGGTGTAATAGCCCTGTCCGGGGATCGCGATCTGCGCGGTACCGGTTTTCGCCGCGATAGAATAATGGTCGAGCTTGATGGCCCCCTTCAGGAGCGCCTTGTCATACACGGTCGTGAGCATGTTGGTGAGCGTGTCGGTCGTCGACTGTTTGTACACCTGTGTCTCGGGCGCGGTGGGAATAGTGCGCGTGACGCCGTTATCAAAACGAATTCCCGTCACGACATGGGGATTTGGGAGCTTCCCGCCGTTGGCGAGCGTTGCCAGCGCGCGGATCATTTCGATCGGTGTGACCGAGATGCCCTGCCCGAATGATGCCGCAGCATAATTCACATCGGGCCCGTTGCCCTCGCCAAGCTGTGCGATATTGCCCGAGATCTCTCCCGGCAGATCCACCCCCGTCTTTTCCCCGAAACCGAGCTTCTTTATATAGCTTGTGAATACACCGTGCCCGGTCGTCTCCGCCACATAGGTGGCCCCCACGTTGAGCGATTGATTCAAAATTTCCTGCACCGGTATCACGCCGCGTGCCTTGAAGTCGAAGTTACACACTTTTTTGCCCGACCGCATGATGCATCCGGTGTCGTTGTAGGTCGTCTGCTCCGTCACGGCACCGGCATCGATACCGGTCGCCATGGTCAGCGGCTTCATAATGCTGCCGAGCTCGTAGCGGCCCTCGACGAGCGGGTCGTCGAATACGGCCGGATCATCAACGGTGTTATACGTATTAGGGTCGAACGACGGACGAGCACCGATGGCAACGATCTCGCCGGTATGCGGGTCCATGATGATGCCGCCCGCGAGATTCGGCGTGTAGGTACGCATCACATCATCGAGCGTCTTTTCGAGCTGGGCCTGCACCGTCGGCTCGATAGAGGTGATGATGCTTCCCTCGTGAGATGCGGGGTCGGTAGAAAGGACATCCTGCAGATTGGTGAATATTTCCGCGAAGGGATTCACGTAGAGACCCGACGAGGTCTCGACCAATGTATCGTTCCACTGCTTCTCGAGTCCGTACACGCCCACTTTGGTGTCACCTTTGTAGCCCACGAAGCCGATGGCCTGCGCGGCAAGACCTGCGGCCGGGTAATTACGCCATTCGTCCTGCACCAAAAGCACCCCCGGGATCTTGAGCGCCTTGATCTTGAGCGCTGCGGCATTGTCCACGCGGAACGCCACTTCTTCGTAGGGGTCTGATGTTTTGGCCGCACTCGCGACGAATTTCTGGTGGTCGATCGGAGTGATGGCATTGAGCTGCGTATAGACCTGCGCGGGATCCGTGATCATCTTCGGGGTGATGGCAATGCGCCATCCGGATTGCATCACGGCCGCCGCTACGGGGGTGCCGTCCTTGGTCGTAAAATAGATATCTCCGCGCGCCGCGGTGTCGGGCGCGAATTCGGTATATTGGCCCGTCGCGTCTTTCGTATATTCCTCGCCGTGCACGATCTGCACGAAGTAGAGTCGGACGACGAGCAGGATCGCCGCACAAATAAAGAAGCCGCACAAAATGCGGGCACGGAGTATCAGAGTGCTTCTCATACTCCGCATTATAAGCCAGTTTTAGATGGCGTTGCTTGCGATAGTGCCGGCCGAGGCGGCATTACCCGGGCGGTACACGTAATCGGTGTTCGAGATCGGTGAAAGGCCGAGACTCGCCTGCTTCTCCGGGCTGACCGACTGGCCGACCGCAAAATACTGCTGTTCAAGCACCGCGATCGAGCTTTGGATCTGGGTCGTCTGCGCATCGGCTTCCTTGCGCGCGATGATATTCATGACCGATGAGCCGACAAAATAGATATAGCCGGCCAAAAGGACCGCGAGCGTTATGAAAAGCACCTTGGTGATCACCTGCTCGAGCGGGTGCTCGGAGGAGAGCGTGATACCGCGGGCACGCGAGAGCTCCAGGGTTCCCTGGAAGATCGATGGTGTGTACTTGCTGATCTTATGGCTCATATTTAAATAGTTATTTTTTGTATGACTCTCAGTTTTGCGCTTCGTGAGCGCGGATTGGACGCGACTTCTTCGGTCGAGGGAGTGATGGGCTTCTTCGTGATCTTTTCACCGCTGCCGTCTGCGACCCAGGCGGCAAATTGCTGCTTCACGAGTCGGTCTTCGATAGAGTGGAACGAAATGACGGCAATGCGTCCTCCCGGCTCGAGTATCTGCCATGTAGCCTTGAGTGCTTCGGTGAGCGCGCCTAGCTCGTCGTTGACCGCAATGCGCAGTGCCTGGAAGGTCTTGGTCGCCGGATGAATGCGCCCGTATCGATAGGCGCTCGGCACCGCCGCTTTCACAAGGTCGCCCAGCTCTCGCGCGGTCTTGATCGGTCTGACAGATCGCTCTTCGACGATGCGCTTGGCAATACG
Organism: Candidatus Kaiserbacteria bacterium; assembly: GCA_028286865.1. GTDB lineage: Bacteria > Patescibacteriota > Minisyncoccia > Phycocordibacterales > UBA2100 > UBA10103. Next base: position 21,225 of record JAQBQU010000017.1, on the reverse strand, counting down.
GCGCGAATAGCGCTCCTCGCCCCAGCCGAATATCACATCTGCGATCGATTCCTCACTCCATTCATTCACGATCGTCTCTGCGGTAAGCGCACTTTCGCCAGCTGGCGAATTTGCATATGCCATTGAGAGCGGCTCATCAGATAGGAATGAGAATCCTCTGCCGGCGGAAAGCTGGAACGAGCTCCAGCCGAGGTCGAAAAGCGCTTTATTGATCCGTCCTAATCCTAGGTGTTCGAGTTCCCCTTTTATCTGGCGGAAATTCGCGTTCGCAAAACGGACGGATGCTGGTGTATCTAAAAGTGCGCTCTTGCCCCGCTCTATCGCATCGCTATCGGCATCAAAGCCGATGAGCGTCCCCTCCTTTCCCAAACGGGTCATGATGAGTTTCGAGTGCCCCGCTCCTCCGAGCGTTGCATCGACCACGATGTCAGTAGGTTGAATGTCGAGTGAATCGACCGATTCGTGTAAAAGAACTGTTCGATGCCCCTGTGCGGGCGAGCCGGTCTGTTGTGGCAGACCCTCTGATGGCATCGAATCGTTGGAAGACTGTGAGCGTCGTGTGCGCATGACGATTTGTGAAATAAGTCCTCCAACGATCCCGTGGCACTAGAGTGCTCCGATCTCTCCGAGTTTCTCGGCGAGTGCGTCGGCGTTTTTTTCGATCCGGGCTTTGTAGGTGTTCCATCGCGCGGCATCCCAGACCTCGACTCGGTCCGATACTCCGGCGAAAACGACATTTTTCTTGAGTCCTGCGAAATCCTTCTGATGGTCCGGTATCAGGATTCGTCCTGCACCGTCGACCTCCACCTCCACCGCTCCCGAAAGAATGAATCGGTTGAAGCCACGCGTATCGGCCTGGGCGAACGAGAGGTCCGAGAGCTTCTCGGCGACCTTCTCCCACGCTTTCTGTGAATAGACGAACAGACAATTATCGAGACCTCGCGTCATCACTACTTTTGATCCAAGGCCCGTGCGAAAGGCCTTCGGAAGTGATATCCGCTTCTTGTCGTCGAGACTGTGTTCGTATTCTCCGATAAACATAAACTTGTACGATTTCCCACTTTCTCCCACTGCAATAGAGTATATACCACTATACCCCACGCGCTCACAGTTATCCACACGAACATCTGTGTCTAAAAGGGCCGGGACTAGCCAGGTCCGCAGTAAAAATGTAGGCTCAGAATGGAATGGGAGAAAAACAATGGCAGAGCGCCAGCTAAGCCTTGATCTTGATCACCCGCGCAAGAAAAGCAGCATGCCGGAATGCGACATTCATATCTGTCCGCTTTGGGCCGGCAAGATGCGATACATAATCGACGGCAACGGAGTTCACGATTATTGTTCGATCAAATGTGCTGAGCGCATCGTTCAGCATCACGGTCTGACAGTTATCGGCGAATCGCCGGGCACCAAAACGCACTCGATACTGCACATTGGAGAAAGGACGGAATATCGGGGATGACAATTCGAGCCGACCTCGCGGCTCTCTATAAAAAAGGCGGCCATTTCGGCCGCCTTTTCTACATTACATAATATGGAGTTCCTACACTTTTTCGGAAAGAAGCTCTCGTATCTGGGTCGCTATCTCAGCCCGCCAAGGCTAATGCATCAATCAGGTCCGAGTAGTGCGCCTTTCTTTCTGAGCGGAGTTCCTCTGCCGCCGTCTCATCATTCTCAAGTTCTTCGAGCTGCTCCAACTCGGCAATGAGCTCGTCCATCTCTACGTCCATATCCTGATCCTCATCGTCAATGGCGTCCAATGAATTGAGTTCGCTCTGAATATCGAGCATTAATCGATGCTTCCGCTCTTCTATAGGTAGCGAGAGGTCGTAGAGAATATCCCAGCGCTCTAATCGCCTGCCCAAAACCGCAAGCGCGGTCCGCTTTTCAGCACTCATCGATTCTCGGCCCATTTTCTCGGTCATGAGCATATGGTAGCACTTGCTACGACTCGACATCGTTCCGCTTTCCACAAAAGCAGAAAACCTGCTTCAAGCAGGTCTTTCTGTTGCTGTGGTCACACATAATTTGCTGCTGCAAATTTGCGCGACCCCGCCTCGCAGCCAAGCTGCTCCGACCTCCACTGAACGCTACGGCTTCCACCTTGTGGTCAGGAATATTTTCCTTGCCGTCGCAAGGAAAATTTCACGACCCTAGCTCACGGCCTCGCCCACTGGCTCGGCATCGTTCCGCTTTCCACAAAACCACAAAACCTGCTTCAAGCAGGTTTCTGTGCGTTTTGTGGACCCACGGGGAATCGAACCCCGCACTCGTCCATGCCATGGACGCGTAATACCACTTTACTATGGGCCCGTTCTGAATGCTTGTCCGCGTATCCTATCAAACTCTCGTGCTGGTTGAAAGATTTATTGACAATATATTTTTTTGCTGTTATAAACTACTCAGCTTACCTATTTGGAGGATACCGTGTGGCACTGAACGATCTGCTGAAAGCGGAGCTATTCAAGACAGCAACACTGAATCTTGGATTTCGCAGCCGCAACGAAGACTGGGAGCCAAGCGCATTACGTGAGTCAGCTGCGGCTCTGCGAGAGATCGCTCGCCTTGCCCCGCAGCATGCTGACGCAATGAGCGACAAGCTCACCGAAGTTGTCGATAAAGTGATGCTCTCCTTTTACCCGCATCACGGTCGCTGGACTGATCCGGAACTCTGCGAGTTTTTGATCAAGAAGGCTGAAATGCTCGAAACGGTAGCGGGCAACAAACCGGTTGCCCGCCCGGATCTCATCGCCCTCGATGAGTTCTGCAAAGAGATGTGGATCAACCTGTCGGCTTTCGAGATGAAGCAGATCCGCGACAAATAGTCGCACCACGAATGCACAGAGCCCGGCGCAATGCGCCGGGCTTTTTTATTGGGTCGTATACAGATCCTTCAGCCAATACACTTCATTGTCGGCGGATGCTACGTACTCTTCATACGGGGGAAGTGATTCGATGACCACCTTCTCCGGAAGCTCTTTGCCCGCGAGCGAATCTTTCATTTCGGCCGTAGGACGCCAATCCATGCCCGCAAGCTCAAATAAGTTGGCGTACTGATAACAGAGCAGGTCGAGGAACTTGTAGCCTATCTCTTGTATCGTCAGCTGAGCACGGACCTTAGCCTGCTCCTGTGCAAAGACCGTCACTTCGTCACGCACGTTTCGAACATCCTCGATGTCTTCGAGCCACGTATCGTCAACCTTAACGGCGTATGCACGCAATCCTTGCCGAAGATCTCCTTCGTACATGGTGTGCATTGCGACGAACTCGCACTTGAACGAGACATTCTGATAGATCTGCCGGATCTCGATCGTGGAATACTTTTGATTCTTCAGATCCGACCACACTCCGACCGGTCGCAATTTTACGAATTTCTTTACCAGAAGTATCGCCCCCTCGCCGTGTGTGGCGGAAACATCATAGGGGCCGAAGACATCGCATGCATCTTGCGGAAAAAAGTCGTGATAGAGCGAATACACCAGCGAAGACGTCGAATTGTACAGAAGCCCGAGCTCCCGGGCCGACTGCGGGTCGCCTTTCTTCCAAGGCGTCTCCGTGACCATCTCGCTGATCTCATGCGCGGAGTGAGCGATGTTGCGGGAATACGCCCATACATCCTCTTTCATCACAGTGTTCAGAACACTCACCAGATACTCTATGATCTCTTTATATGCCGCCTTATCTTTCGGCAGCGAGTGCTGATATTCAAGCATTGAAAAATATATGGCCGCACGAAGGCTCGACGGCTGAAATCCTGCACCGACGGTTTCAAGCGGGATCTGCCGCGCACGGAGTTCCCTTACCCCAGCATGCAGCTTCTTTAAAAAGGATCCGTTGAGGAATCGCAGGACGGCAAAGCCATCGGGATGCCAGCTCGACGGCACCATATGCGAGAAGGACATATGTATCATCCGCGCGTATTCGTCGATCCACTCGGGATACGTTTTCATATCAGATCAAATACACTTCGCCTTTCGTTCCGTCCACACGCACTTTCATGCCGTCCTTGAGAGTAGCGGTGCCTGATCGCGTCGCGGTGACGCATGGCACTCCCAGTTCACGAGAGATGATCGCTGCATGTGAAGTGATCCCACCGACATCAGTGACGATAGCGGCCGCCTTATTCATCATCGCGACCATGGCAGGCTCCGTCATCTCGGTAACGAGGATCTCTCCTTCCTGAAAATCAGCATTGGGAGCGTATCTGGATATAACTCGAACAGTACCTTCTGCAATGCCACTACTGGCCGCCATGCCTGAAAGAATAAGCTCCATGCAGAAAGTATGCTCCCTCACGGGGCGTTAGTAAACGGTGCTGGGAGCGGATGTTGCGGGAGGATTCGCGATGCAACGCGAAAGCTGAGGGGTCGGTGTCCAATCGCACTTACCGTCAGCTTGGCGTTCGCACGCGGAGAACTGTTTGTAACACGCGTACTCCGCTTTATAGATGCAGGTCGATATAAGATCGTCGCCGCGCTCCCCGCAGAGCTGGGAACTGCACCCGCCGATGACACAGTCGCGCGGTTGCGGTGCTGCCGGGGCGAGAACATCGGTGCTCGTGGAAACCTGTTTAGAATTGACGAACGTCCGGCCGTCAGGCGTGCGGCACTGCTCCGGGGAGGACTCCATGATGGGATACCCCGCGAGCGCGCAGTCCTCGAATGAGCCGATAGAAAGGATGCGCTGTTGCCGAGCGATGGTGGAGAGCGAGAGGAGAAGTCCCGCCGCGATGACGAGTACGATCAGCAGTGCAAGGAGAGTCGTGGTCTTGGTCGTTGTGTTCATAGGTATATAGTAGCAGAGATATAGACGCGCCTATGTCGCGATTGTTACGTGGACACGGCACATCTATAGCAGCCAAACCTCTCCTAAGCAAAGCTTTCGAGAGGGGCGCTCGGGAAGAATGAAGTACTATTCGTTCTGTCCCTCACTACCTCTCGTCGTTCAATGGATAGGATAGTCCCCTCCGAAGGGATTGATGTCGGTTCGATTCCGGCCGGGAGGAATAAGCTAAGCGTTTCCGATAGGACGGAATCGAACGGAAAAGGGGTCGGCAATTATTCGGTCTCGAAGAGCGCGCTGAGCGATTCCCCTGTTTCGATGCGCTTGATCGCGTCGCCGAAGACATTGGCGACAGATACGATCTCTATTTTCTCCGAGAGGGTGCGCTCGGGCGAAATGGTATCCGTAATGAAAAGTTTCTTGATGGGCGAAGCGTCGATCGTCTCGTTGGAGGCGCCCGAAAGCACGCCATGCGTCGTCGTGGCATAGACTTCGGTAGCCCCGTTCTCCATCAGCAACGTCGCCGCGCGCGAAAGTGTCCCGCAGGTGTCGGCCATATCGTCGACTATGAGCGCTATCTTTCCCTTCACGTCACCGATGAGCTTCATTCGCGCTATCTGATTGGGAATATCGCGCTCTTTATGGATGATGGCGAGATCAGCGGATCTCATGAGTCGCTTGGCATAGGATTGTGCCCTCACTACCCCGCCGGCGTCCGGAGAGACCACGACGAGATCATCGGAAGCGAGCGCATCTTTGAAGATGTTCTTGAAGTGTGCGAGCAGCACCGGCCGCGCGTAGAGATAATCGACGTTGGTCGTGCGGAAGAACCCGCCGATGGCGTCGTTGTGCAAGTCCATGGTCAGCACACGATCGGTGCCGAGTGACTCGAGAATGGTCGCAAATACGCGCGCCGAGATCGGCTCACGCGGTTTCGATTTGCGATCCTGCCGCGCATAGCCGAAATACGGAATGACCGCCGTGATCTCATGAGCGGAAGCGCCGCGCGCCGCATCGATCGCAAGAAAAAGCCGCGTCCAGTTCTCGGCAGGCGGATTCGTGGGCTGCACCAGAAAGACATTCTTGCCGCGCAGATTCTCCAAGAATTGTATCTGCTCCTCCCCGTCGGAGAAGGTTCGTCGCTTCATCTCGCCGAGCGGCACGCCTACCCGCGCTGCGATCTGTGCCGCCAGATGATCGTTGGCTCCGAGGCTGAAAATGACGGGTTCCATGGGCAGAAGTATATCAAGCTTGAGACATGTGTGCTTTTGGGCAATAATTCGCCCTACGCATCCTTAGCTCACTGGGCCTTTGAATGCGAGTGCAGCTGAGGAACGCGTAGATAGAGGTTCGTGTGAGATATGGCGCATCCTTAGCTCAGGTGGTTAGAGCGTTCGATTCACATTCGAAAGGTCGCAGGTTCGAGTCCTGCAGGATGCACAAGGCCAAAAACGCAAACTGCTTTGCGTTTTTGTGCACTTGCGCAAGGCGGAGTGATGTCCCGCAAGCTTGCGGGACCGCGAGCCAGAGTCGTGAAATTTTTCTTGCGTCGGCAAGAAAAATATTCCTGACCGCAAAAGAAACGATGCGCGACCGGTCCGCTTGACAGATCTCAATAGCTTGGTCTTATTGAGACATATGCGCAGATTGATCCGCGCCGGTATATCACTCCTCGCCTGTTTCGGCACCGGATTTCTCGGTACACTCTTCGTTTCCAGCGGTGTCGGCTCCTGGTACGACCTGCTCCAGAAGCCCTGGTTCAATCCGCCGAGCTGGACGTTCGGTATCGTATGGATGGTGCTCTACGGGACGATGGCAGCAGCACTTATCATCGTGTGGGAAAAGGATCCCCACGCGAAAAACTTCAGCGGCTGGGTCCCTCTTTTTTTGGTCCATCTCTTATTGAACGCGGCATGGACGATATTCTTCTTCGGCTACCATGCGATATTTGTGGCACTCATCGATATCATATTGCTCGCATCATGTGTGATACTTCTCACCTTCGGAGCCCGCGACATCGATCGCCGCGCATTCAAGCTCATGATGCCGTATCTCGCGTGGGTGCTTTTTGCAATGATACTCAATATCTCTATCTGGTATTTGAACTAGCGAGCATCTGTCCCACCGCATTTTGAGCTGAAGCGAATGCTCCCTCCACCGTCGCCTGTCCTTCGCCCGAGGCGACCGCTTCACCGGCGAAAAATAGTTTACCCGCTTCGGGAGTCGCCAGTTCGCGCATTGCAGCGGGTGTCTCCGGCGTCGGATAGCTGTATGCGCCGCGCGCATAGGGATCATTCTCCCAGTCGATCGCCTTCCAGCTCACCAGCTCCTTTCGAAGCTCTTCTACCGAGATATCAAAAATATTCGAAAGTGACTCGAGTGCAAGCACTTCCAGCTCTTCGCGTGACTTTGTCTTCAGACGATGCGCACGCGGGCCTGCTGCCCAGCCGGTAAGCGTCGTGTGTGCTTCCGGATACTGCGTCCACCAGGTCGGTATTTCTTCCGGCGAGAACATAAAGAACAGATTCTCGAATTTCTTCTCACGGATACCTCCCCACCACTTGGTTCGAAAGCGCATAAGGATCTTTATTACGGCGCCAAAACCGATCTGCGATGCGGCCTCGATCTTCTTTGGCAGCGGCGGAGAGTATCTGATGCTCGGAATGAGCGGCAAGGGCACTGTGACGACAACAGCATCCGCCCGGAACTCTTTGCCGCCTGCCTGTACTCGCACTATCTCTTCGGTGAAGTCGATACTATCTACCGCCGCCTTGAATATGATCTCGACTCCGTGAGCATAGAGATCGTTGACGATATAGGTGATGAGAGCACCGTATCCTTCTTTCAGATTTCTCTGCTGCCATTCGCTCGCAAGCGTCAGCTCGTCGCGCACCGAGAAGGCGCTCGACTTCTCCGGGTCCCCCGCGTCATATCCTTCTACCCAACCGAGGACGTATGCCCGAAGCTCGTCGTTGTCGGGCGACGGAAAATACATATCGAGGAAACTCATCACTGTCATATCTTCGGTGAGTGCGCCCAGCTTCTCTTCGACGACTGGCTTATGAATTGACGGCCCCTGCGAGAGGGTCGGCTCTCCATCGAGGACGCTCCACCACTCGATCGGATGTGTGAGCGTGAGCCCGGCCTCTTCGATCAAACCCATCGTGATGGGAGCAGGTCCATGTATGAATTCGGCTCCTCCCATCGCTTCATATCCGAACTCCTCTCGCGAAAGCGGGTAGATACGTCCGCCGATACGATCGCGTGCTTCGAGAATGGTCACCGACTTCCCCGCCCGCGCCAATTCTCGCGCAGCCATAAGGCCCGATGCTCCGGCTCCTACAATGATCACGTCTTGCATCGGGATATTGTACCAAGTCTGAATGAAGATACGGATATTGAACGAGACAGACCTCCGCGATATCATGGTGGCCATAAGGGCCTTTAGTAAAGTGGTATTACACCGCATTCGCATTGCGGAGGCGGGGGTCCGATTCCCCCAAGGTCCACAAAGACGAAAATATCTGCCGGTGGCAGATATTTCGCTTTGTGGAGGCCGGAGACGCTTGCGTTGGAAAAACAGTACGGCCGTACTGTTTTTCGGGTCTCGCAACTTTTCAGCAGAAACGTATGTGTGACCACAAAAAAATAAGACTTTGACCCCTCTATCGTTCCCTGCTATACCGTAGCGAGAAGACGGAGTTCAATCGGTGCGGGAGGGGACAATGATGAGATCGGCAGGTATAAAACCGGGCACGGTAGTCGGCATTCTTGGTGACGGCCAGCTCGGCCGCCTCGAGATCATCCGAAATGCACACCTGGGGCTTTCCTTTGCGGTGCTTGGACCCGGCGGCAAAAGTTCACCGGCTGGCCAGCTCGCCTCGTGGGTCAAGCCGTGGAATCGTCGCGGAACGGTAACCGAGCGGGTTCTCAATGAGTTCTGCTCGCAAGTATCAGTGGTCACCATCGAGACCGAAAGTGTTTCTCTTGACCTCGTTGAGCAGATCGAGGCCAAGGGTAAGCGGGTGTATCCCGCTTTAAACGTGTTGCAGATCGCCCGCGATCGCTTGCTCGAAAAGCAATTCGCGCAATCGCTCGGGATCCCGGTAGCACCCTATCGCGTCATCGGCTCCCGCGCGGATTTTCCGCTGGGCCAGCACACGGTAGCAAAGCGATCGATCCTGAAAACGCGGTGCGGCGGTTACGACAGTCTCGGCCAGGTGGTCATTCCCGGCGGGCAACGGCTTGATAACGCATGGCAAACGCTGAGGCGCGTGCCGTGCATTCTCGAAGAAGCAGTGGACTTCGCCTACGAGTTCTCCGTGATCGTGTTTCGTAACGAAGCCGGGCAGGTCCTTATCTACGGTCCGTTCGAGAATACACACAAGGACGGGATCTTGGATGTCACGCGATATCCGGCTCGACCGAAACTCAGCGAGGACGCACTCGAACGGGCGATCAATTCGTCCCTTGCGTACGCCAAAGAGATCGCCGAGCGTTTGGAACTGGTCGGGATCCTCACGATCGAGAATTTCATCCTCGAGAACGGTGCCGTGCTCTTCAATGAAATGGCGCCACGTGTTCATAACTCCGGTCACTTGACCATGGACTGCTTCGACACGTGCCAGTACGAGCAGTATGTTCGCGCCGCATGCGGGCTACCCTTTGGCTCTGCCAACTGCCAGCATGCAGGGGTTATGACCAACCTCATCGGTGCGGATATCGAACAAGTGCCGAAGCTGCTCACCCGGGATGTGAAGCTCTATCTGTACGGAAAGTCCGAAGTAAGGCCACGCAGGAAGATGGGTCATTACACCGAATGTATCCCGCTCTCGTGCGTGTGAGCGAACTTAAAGACAAAAAGCCCGGCGAGTTGCCGGGCTTTTTTTATTTGACGTTGACGATCTTGTACTTCTGCGCGCCTTTTGGCGTGTTGAAGGCGAAGAGGTCGCCCTTTTTCTTTTCCATCAAAGCGGAGCCGAGCGGAGAAAGGTGCGAGATCTTGTGATCCTGCATCGATGCTTCTGCCGAGCCCACGATCTCGTAGGTATGCTCTTCTTTCTCTCCCTGCTTCTGGATGGTCACGACCGAACCGAGAGAAACGGTCGAGCCCTTGGTGTGTTCGATGATACGGGCATGCGAGAGACTTTCCTCGATACCGCGGATGCGGTCTTCGGTGGCAGCCTGCATGTTGCGAGCCTCCTCGTATTCGGCATTCTCTGAAAGGTCCCCGAGCGAGCGAGCGTATTCAAGCTGCTCCGCGATCTCGCGGCGGCGTACGGTCTTGAGATGCTCAAGCTCCGTGGTGAGTTCGTCGAACTTCTCTTTGCTCAAATAGTTGGCTGTGTCATTCATATAATGTATTGCTGAAAGCTACGAAACGCGCCATATTTCGGGCGCGCGTGAGCATTATACATGGATGCATGTAAGGGGTCTAGGGTATAACCGCGGTACTCAGTCAAGGGGTCCAACGGCTAGTGCGTATACTCCGGATGATTCGCGATAAGCCACTGGAAGAACGGCAGCATTCCCGGCGCCGCTCCGGAGGCGGTGCCCGCCGGTGCTTTCTCCAATACCACGGCGTACGCATACTTCGGATGGTCCGCCGGCCAAAAGCCGATGGACCAGGAGTTCATCGACTCGTTGCGGTAGCCGAGCTGCGCGGTACCGGTCTTTGCCGCCAGCTGAATACCGGCAATATTGAAGAATTTTACCGTCGCGTCTGAGCGTGTCGACGTCACCGCCATGCGCATTCCCTCGCGGACGATCTCAAGGTCAGTATCCGGAATGCCGACCGAGACGGACTGCGGTGTTGAGCTTGCGATGAGCTGCGGTGTGAGGAGCTTGCCGCCGTTGGCGATCGCGGCCACGTACCGCACCGCCTGTATCGGCGTCACTTGGAATCCGTACTGTCCGATCGCCGTGTGATAGGTGTCTCCGATGCGCCACGGGTCGTTGGGCCCGAATGCTTGTGCTTTCCATTGGGGGGTCGGGATGACACCGGCTACTTCGCCGATCAGCGATATCCCCGTCGGTTTGCCGAGCCCGAATTTCTGCGCGTATTCGTCGAGTTTCTGGATGCCGAGGCCTTTTTGACCCCCGTACCCTCCGCCGATCGTGTAGAAATATTCGTCGGAAGACACGGCAAGAGCGGTACGCATATCGATCGCACCATGGACCGTCCAATCCCGAAAGATCGAAGGGTTCGACGGGTCGTACGGATTCGGAAGCGATATCTGGCCGACGGAAATGATCTGCTTATCCGGGCTGATGATCCCCTCGTTGAGCGCAGCCGCGGCGAATATCGGCTTCACGATCGAGCCCGGCGTGTACGCGCCGGCAACTGCACGATTAAGAAGCGGCGAATCAGTGTTGAGCGATGCCGCACGCACGACGGCGGAATTGCCGTCGGTGAATGCCTGGTGGTCGTATTCAGGAAAACTCGTCATCGCCAGTATCTCACCCGTCTCGACATTCATGATCACCGCTGCGCCGCCCACGAAATGCATATCGCGCGCGTGCTGCGAGAGCAGCGTGAAAAGCTTGCTCTGTACATCCGCGTCGATCGAGAGCGTTATATCTTCGCCACCCACCGGCGGCGAGACGATGTCGCTGCGCTCCAGGTGATTGTGGGCGTCGGTCTCCACCATCGTGCTGCCGTTCTGTCCCGAGAGCCGGTCGTTGAGAGAGAGTTCGAGACCGGACACACCGCTGTACTCTTCGCGCCACCACGAACCCTTGGCGTCGGATCTCGGGTACTGAATAAATCCGATCAAATGAGCGAGCCCGGGAAACGCGCTGTATTTCCGAAGCGCGAATGTGGCGGTCGAAGTCGCGGTACCCGTCGCTATCTGTGCCTCGTTCCACGCAAGCTCGCGCCCAGTACGGTCGTACATGAGGCCGCGTGTCGCAAAGACGAGGGAGTGTTTAAGCGTGTTGTTGTTCGAGATCGACGCGTACGTGTCTCCGTGGGCCACCTGCAGATTGAACGCGCGATATCCGAAAAGGCACACGACGAGCGTGAACACGACGCCCACGGTGAAAATGGAGCGGGTCGCCACCGGTCGTTCTACCCGCCCTTCAAATTGACGTGAATCGTATTCGGGAAGATTCGACGAATCGAGGAATATTTCCTCGGGCGCTATCTCGTAGATACGGCGTTTCCTTTTCCAGCGCATTATAGTATTGAGTATATCAAAAGCGGTGCTTCGCTACAGACCGTTCTTCATGAGCTATCGCAAGAACTGCGAGCGCAGCGGTTCAAATGCCCAGACGACTACGATACACGCGAGCGTGAAGAGCGGAAGCCCGTGCAAAAGAGCGGCCGTGTCCGCCGCGGGCTGCCAGGTGAGATCGATGAGAAGTCCGATGACGATCGCTTCCCAGGCGCGATATCGAATCGCGAGGAACACGATGCACACGGCGGGGACCCAGGGCGGAGCCACTAATGCACCGAGCGCGCCGATAATGGTCAATATAAGTCGCATATCAGCGGGCGGGCACCACGTACACGTAGCGCAGTGAAGAGAGATTTGCCGGAAGCCGTATGTACACTTTCTGCGATGCGCTCGACGCACTCGCTTCGACCTTACCCACGATACCGACCGGTCGCTGACCGAAGGCCGGGACGATGACGACATCGCCTGCTTGTACATGCACGTCGCGCGGAAGCTCCGCGCGCGCGTTGCCTCCGCCGTAGCCTTCGATCGATGCATCACTTCCTGACACGAGTCCCTCTACCGTAGAATCCGACGCGAATATCTCATCGACGAGCGAGGTCGAGCCGCTCGCATCAGCGATCTTCCCGACCACGAATCCGTCCTCAGAAAGTACGAGATCGCCGCTGACGACATCCGGTGCGTGCGCACTGATGAGAAATGTCCCGTATGGCGAGGAAAGATATGACGAGACGACCGCCGCAGCTACTCCCTGCGCTCGTGCAGCAAGGTTCACGAGGGCGCGAAGCTGTGCGTTCTCATCTCGCAGCTCCGTATTCTCCCCCGCTTGGCCCGTGTATTGCGCGAGCTCGGCGCGCAGTGACGCATTATCCCGCGCAAGCTTCGCATGTGTCGCAAAAAAGCCCGACTGTTGAGCGGACTGCGCCCCCGTCTCCCCGGTCACCCACACGTGCGATGCAAGACCGCGCACGAACGAACGGACGGTACCGTGTGTCGAGAGATCAACGGCAAGAACGATGACGGCAGCGACCGTCGCAAAAAGAAGGACGCGCCGACCCGTCGTGCGATTCGATGATCCGAATACAAACCGCTCTTTCATATGCGCGTATTATTCCGTCGGAACGAGCTCGTCGTCGGAGCGGAGCATGTACTCTTCGAAGAACTCGAGGTCGGTCAATACAAAGCTTGTCCCGCGCACGACGGCAGTGAGCGGGTCGGTCGCTACAATGACCGGTACGCCGAGACTTTTTGCGAGGAATTCCGGAAGCCCGCGGATGAGCGCTCCGCCTCCGGCCAGATAGATCCCCTTTTGCATGACGTCGGAAATAAGCTCCGGCTGTGTTGATTCAAGTATCTCTTTCACCGATTCGACGAGCTCCTCGATCGAGTGCCCGATCGCATTGCGCACATCCTGATCCGACACGATGATCTCGCGCGGAAGCCCGGTGACGAGGTCGCGTCCGCGCACGATCGCTTCCAGCGGCTGACGCGCCGGAGAAACGCTCGCGATGGCGATCTTGATCTCTTCTGCGCTCTTGTCGCCTATCAGTATTTTAAATTCATTGCGCAAATGTGACACGATATCGCTGTTGAGCTTGTCACCTGCTATGCGCACGTTGCGCGCATTCACGAGTCCGCCGAGTGCGACGATCCCGATGTCGGTGGTCCCGCCGCCGATATCGATGATCATATTTCCCTGGGCCAAATGGACCGGCAGCTCGATGCCGATAGCGGCCGCCAATGGCTCTTCGATAATATGTACTTCGCGCGCTCCGGCAGCGCGCGCCGCATCACGTACCGCTCTCACCTCTACCGATGTGATGCCCGACGGTACTCCCACGACAACGCGCGGACCGAGCAGCTTCTTATGCCCTGCCTGAGCTTTAGAAATTAGATAGGCGAGCATTTCGGACGTGACTTCGAAGTCGGAGATCACGCCATCGACGACCGGCTGTACCGCTTGGATGTGCGCCGGTGTGCGTCCCATCATATCTTTCGCCTGAGCACCGACGGCGACCACTTGGCCGGTCTTGGTGTTCATCGCGACGATCGACGGCTCGTTGATAACGATGCCGCGGCCTTTGACATACACGAGCGTATTCGCCGTGCCGAGATCGATGCCGATATCATTCGAGAACCATCCAAGCACCTTGTTCTTCGCTCTGCGCAATCCGTTGAACATATTAATTCTGGAGCAGCTCGATGAGCCCGCTGTCGGCCACGAAGGTCGGTGTACCGTTGGCACGAGCGACGACCTCGATGCCGCCTTGTGCCATGGTCTTTTCTGAGATGACGAGACGCGTCGGAATGCCGATAAGGTCGGAGTCCGCGAATTTTTCCCCTGCACGCGCATCACGGTCGTCGTAGAGCACTTCGATGCCGTGTTCGGTGAGCATGTCGTAGATGCGGTCTGCTTCGGCGACTATCTCATCATTGCCTCCCGTGATGGAAACGAGATGTACCGCAAACGGTGCGACCTCCTTCGGCCAGACGATGCCCTTGGCGTCGGAGAGCAACTCGACGATCGTCCCCATGAGACGTGCCGGACCGATACCGTATGAACCCATAACGGCCGGTATCTCTTTGCCTGATTCATCTTTATACGTGAGACCGAGTGCTTCGGAGAAGCGCGTGCCGAGCGGGAAAATATTCCCGACCTCGATCGCTTTGGCCTCTTCAAGCTCGCTTTTTACGATGCCGAGCTCTGCGAGCACCTCATCAATGTATACCTCCTTATTCACCGCGATACCCTTTTTGCGGTCGATATAGATAGTGTCTTCCCCGGCATCACAGATGGTCTGGAATTCGTCCGAGAATTTGCTGAAACTTCCGCCGGAAGCGAAGGTGCGGAACGTTTTATCTCCGATACCGGCGCGCTTGAAGATGCGTGCGTACGCCTCGGCGCATTTTTCGTAGAACTCGCGGAACTGCGCTTCATCGCGGCTGAACGAATACAGGTCCTTCATTATGAACTCGCGCGTACGCATGATGCCGGACTTGGCGCGCAGCTCGTTGCGGAATTTTGTCTGGAACTGATACACGTACTTCGGCATATCTTTGTACGAAGAGATGTATTCCTGCATGAGCGAAGTGATCGGTTCTTCGTGGGTCGGAGCAAGACCAAGTTCGCCTCCGTCCTTGAGTGTTGTTTTGAACCACACGTCGATCGCTTCATCGCTCCACCGGTCGGTCTTCTGCCACAGTGCGGGATTCTGCAGTGTCGTCATGGAAAGCTCCTGCCCGCCGATCGCATTCATCTCTTCGCGGATGATCTTCTGGATATTGCTGAGCACCCGAAGGCCCAGGGGCAGGTACGCATACACGCCCGCCAGCTCTTTTCGGACATATCCGGCACGGATAAGCAGCTGTGCGTTCTTGGATACCTCGTCCTTGGGCGCATCCTTGCGCGTCTTGGTGAAAAGTTGAGTGTGTCGCATTGCGCATCATTCTATCTCATATTATTGAGGGCCCTACTTGACATCATTAAGTCTTCATTCTAAAGACTTGACTTTCGGGTCTTTTTTTAATATCCTCGAGGAACTAGGTCGTGAAGCTTTCGCTAGTGAAGCGCAGAGTCAGATGGACATAAACAATCTGACCGCACATGACCTTTCGTAGGGTCGTCTGGACCGTACGTTAGCGACAGAAATGGCGCTTGTGGCGCTCTCGTTGTGGGAGGAGGAGCCCCGTACAGTACTATCGCGGCCCAAGTCTCTGGAGGAGACAAGCAGAACTGCCGGTGGATTAGCGAAAGCGTCCACCGGTCTTTTTTTATGCGAACAAGCGAGCGATGTCGTTGTAGGTCACGACGACCATAAGCAGCAATATCAAAAATATTCCGAGTGCATTGAGTATCTGTACCGCGAGCCGCGGTGCGGGACGGCGCATGATCGCTTCGAGTGCGACGATGACCAACCTGCCGCCGTCGAGTGCCGGGATGGGAATGAGGTTAATGACCGCAAGGTTCACGGAGATGAATGCGGCGAGCGAGAGAATGTATCCGATACCGCTCTTTGATGCTTCGCCGACGACGCTCACCAGTCCCACCGGGCCCGTCACATTCTTGAGATCGGGTGCCCCGTGAATGGTGCCGTCGATGATCGTCCAGAGTCCTTGGCCGACGAGCTGGAAGGTATTGTAGGTGCTCTGGCCCGCCGCTCTCACCGCCTGAGCGAACGGCAGTGATTCTTTGGTGACAAGCGCGAGCCCTACGCCGATAGCAGGCCGGCCCGAATCCTGCGTCACAACAGCGTGCGCGGGAATGATGGATGCTGTTGTCGTTGTACCGGCATGTAAGTATGTGAGCGCGATGCTTTCGCCGCCGTGAGCGCTGACGAACTGGAGCACTCCGTCGGGCGTGAGTGCGGCAGTAGAACCGCTGTCGTCCGCGAGACGGACCACTTCATCCCCCGCCTTGAGGCCCGATGCATCTGCCGGAGAGCCGGGAACGATATCGGTGACGAGCAATTCTGCCCCGGGAGGAACATCTGTGCTGCTCTGATCATCGATGACATGTAAGATGCCGATCGAATACGCCCCGAAAAAGAGCACGAAGGCCGCTATCACGTTCATCGATACTCCCGCCACGAGAATGATGGCCTGTTTCCAACGCTTCGCGTCAACAAAGCTACCGCGTCCGCGCGTGACCGAACTGTCTTCTCCGAAAAGTCTCACGAACCCGCCGAACGGTATCCAGTTGATCGTGTATTCGGTACCTCCCCAGGTGCCCAGCGTGAATGCGCGCGGCGGATATCCGATACCGAACTCATCGACGCGCACGCCGAAGATCTTGGCGGCGACAAAGTGACCCAATTCGTGCACCACGATGAGGAGCACCAAGATCGCAATGACGAGCAATATGGTCATGTGTGTCTACGAGCTCATCTCCGTCTCCTTTGCTTCAAATGCTTTTTCGAGCGCTTCGTTGGCGGCGTCTACTTTCTTTTGGAGCTCTTCCTTGAGAGCGAATTTGTCGTCCTCGGTGAGTGTGCCTTCACGCTCGCGCTCCTGGATCTCCTTCCATGATTCATCGCGTGCGATGCGCACCGCGGTGCGTCCTTCTTCGAGCTTGCCCTTGGCGACCTTCACGAGCTGCTCTCTTCGCTCCGATGTGAGGTCCGGAAATGTGACACGGATGGTAGTGCCGTCGGACGATGTGCCGACGCCGAGATTCGCGGCCGAAATGGCACGCTCGATATCCTTGATCACCCCCGGGTCGTACGCCGACACACGCAGCGTGCGCGCATCTTCGGTGCCCACATTGCCCACCTGCTTGAGCGGGGTCATTGAGCCGTATGCCGAGACCATGACACTGTCGAGTATCGCAGGAGAGGCGCGTCCGGTGCGTAAGCTACGGTATTCTTTGGCGAGCCATTCACGCGCGTCTGCTAATTTTGCGTCGAGCGGTTTGAAGTCGTAATCCATCATATGAAGATATTATACATGCTTGCTTTATAAACTAAATGACGGGCACTAACAGCGCGACCTGTTCCAGAAGCGGTTTGATCAAGGCGCCCTTATCGCCGATATAGCGGCGTGCGCGGTATACCGCGTCGAGCCCCGCTTTGTCGGGGCTCTCTCCCAGCATGCGCTCCAGGGATGAAAGGAACATGATGACGCCCGACATGTCGCGCTTCTCATCTTCGTCCTTTTCCAAAAGCGGCTTGAGCATGTCGAGCCGCTTCGTCGGGCTCGATGCCAGAAATTTCGCACTATCGACGATCCCCTCTGCCGTCGCATGCTCGATCATGAGTGTCTGCGTACGCGAGCGCAACGTGGGCAGGAGCGTTTCGGGCGACGGCAGTACAAAGAAGAACAGTGCATCCGCCGGCGGCTCTTCTAATACTTTGAGAAGCGCATTTTGCGCTTCGTTGGTCATATACGGCATCGAGAGCAGGAAGACGCGGCGCTCGCCGAGCGCCTTGGAGCCCGCGCGTTCGCGTATCTCGCGTGCTTCGTCGACGCCGAACTGTCCGTACGTTCGTATATAAATATCCGGATTGTTCTCTACGGTCATTCCCTCCTCGGAGAGGTGCCTGAGAATGTGCGGGATCGCAGTATCGGTCCCGGCGACGAGATGCACATTGCCCACGAGTTTCATATATTCATTGTACAATACCGCCATGCTTGAACCGAATAAGGTCCAGAGGACCGCGCTTAAAGTCACGAGCTGGGTCGGCTCCCCTGCTTCTATCATTCTCCACACGATCCTTTTTATCGGAAGCTTCGGCCTTTCCTTCGGGGGTTACGTCCCGCTCGACCGCATGCTTTTGGTCCTCACCACGATAGTCTCGCTCGAAGCCATCTACCTTTCGATATTCATCCAGATGACGATCAACTACACGACCGAGTCTATCGAGGAGGTCGCGGAAGACATCGAGGAGATCCAGGAAGATGTGGAGGAAATTCAAGAGGATGTCGACGAGATCCAGGAAGATGTTGATGAACTGCAGGAAGATGTCGAGGACATTTCCGAGGATGTGGAAGAAATGAGCGAGGAAGATGCGGAGGAGGAAAAGGCCGACGCCGATCAGCAGAAGACGCTCACTGATATCCAGAGCGACCTACGCAAACTCATGCAGGACATCGACAAGCTGCAGAATAAATAGAAAATCGCCCCGGCCGAAACCGGGGCGATCCAAGTCGCGTCTTGCGTTACTTCGTCAGGACCAACTGCCGTGCGCTGTACTCGAAGCGAGTGAGACGGCCCAGGAATGACATGCCCAGCAAGTTATTGTTGTCCTCGTTGTGGCTCATGGATATTCCCGCTCTTACATTTTTTATTTCTACGTCGCCGATCTGCACAGTTTCGAGCCTCGCAGGTTTCATTTCGACAATGCCGCCTGCGGTCATCATTTGATCAACCTCCGTCAAGGAATCGACGTCAATGCCAATTCGCTCGGCATCTGATTTCGTAAGGCGAACAATCGTCGCGCCGGTGTCAACGAGAAATCTAAGCGGTACGCCGTTGACCAACGCGGTCACGTACATCACTTGATCAGACCGTTGTCGGATAACGGCAACCTGCGCATCACCAACATACGTCCTGTAAGTTACGTATCCCTGATCCAAAAGCGTCTGACCAACCGTGCCGCCGAGCATGCCGACGGCAGTGCTCCAGGCCAGGAATAACGCAAATTGGCTGATATTTCGTGCCGTCTTGCCAAACAATCGCATCGCACACCCCCTTGTTTCAACCTGTACTATGCAATAAATACGTCCCATTAGCAAGAACTCCACAAATTCATGCAGGACATCGACAAGCTGCAGAATAAATAGAAAATCGCCCCGGTCGAAACCGGGGCGATTTTTGCAAAAGATGTGCGCTGGAGTTACCAGGCGGGATAATAGATCGGCTCCTCCGTATAGGATACGAGCGACCATCGCGGGATCAGATTTTTGATCACGAAGACCAGCGGCACGGCGCCGATGATCGGAATGATCGACCACGCAGTGTGCCATTGCCACGGCTGCCAACCGAAGTTGGTGATCGGAGCGGCAACGACCGCGAAGCAGAGCACGCAGAGCGTCCATGTACCCATGGCAATGATCGGCGTGCGGCGATCGCCGCTTTTGTCGAAAGCGATGATAAAGCCGACGACCGCGAGCATGGCAGCGAAAAGTGTGGGCAGGATCACCGCATAACCAGTCGACGGTTGTTCGACGACTTTCATGTGCAGCGTGTCGCCGACACCGAGAAGGGCTGCCGCGATAACCAGAGTGAGCACCAATTGAACGGCGCGATCCGAGTTCATGTTTTTGCTCCCGATTTTGCGCTACCGCCTGGTAGCAGCTATCGCTACCATACCAGTAATATTACAAATGTCAATGCACCGAAAAAGCTTAGCGCGGTGTGCAAACTCATGCTGGACATCGACAAGCTGCAGAATAAATAGAAAAAACCCGGCGCGAGATGCGCCGGGTTTTGTTGTCGCCGCGGTGACTTACCGCGGCAACCAGGCTCTCATGAAGCGGTCACCCGCGCTGAGAAGCCGATCAAAGTTGCTGAGACAGTTCTGCAGGCCTTTTTCAAGAACTGCGGTGATACGTAGAAGAACAAGATGCATCGGCTTTCTCTCCGTGACGAGTTTCGCTAGATCAGTTGGTGCAGTTCTGGGGCGCCGGCGGACACGTCTTCTGCTGGACGTATTCCTTCGACAGATCAAGTCCGATCCGCTGCCATTCGGCTACAAGTTTCGGACCTCCTTCGAGGTAACGGCGGTGCAGCCACATGAGCACGTAGACGTTTGAACGTGTGGCCTCGACGCCGTAATCTTCTTTGAAGGTTTTGGCGAAGTTCGTCTTGCAGCGTGCCGGCTCGTACTGCTTATCTTCCGGCTCGTAGCAGTCCAGTCGGAACCATTCGCCGGCCGAGGCCGCATTGAGCGTGAGCGGCTTGCCGAGCACTGGGGTCCCTGCGATGAGCAGGTTGACGACAGTGCCTTTGATCGCCGCTTTCGCGACAGCACCCAGGGCAGTCTGCTTATTCGCATCGTACGCTGCGTGCAGGACATCGTGATCCGCATATTTGCTGCGAAGCGTCGTAAACGGATCCGTCCTGCCGAGAGTGTCGGGATTGAGCTTCTGCGCCGCGTCGCGATAGATCGCCTGGACACGCCCTTCGTCCGTTTGCATCGTACGAAGCTCGCTGTAATCGATATGCTCGAAGATCGCGACCGGGTTGGCAGCAACCTTCCAGACGAGCTGAAGCGCATCCCGGAGCTGCGAGATCGAGTCCACGAGCACGCGATTCGCGTCCTGCGCAGACGCAGGAATGACCAGCAGTCCAACCGCTACAAGAGCGGCTATAACAGAACGTTTCATCGCACTTTCCCCTATGTAATCCAATGGAACCATTATGGTATCCACCACTATTTGTATTATACCACCAAAAATGGTGACGTCAATAGCAACAAAAAGAGGCCTTAGCGCTTGGAGATGATCGCTTTTTTGTAGGTTTCGAGGTGTTTGAGGGCTTCGCCGGTGCCTTTTACGACGCAGTACGGCGCGTCTTTGGCGGTGCGTGCCTTTACTCCCGTGCGGCGGAAGACGAGTTCTGGGAGATTGCGAAGCAACGATGAGCCACCTGTCATGGTGATGCCGTTGTCGATGATGTCAGCGGCGAGTTCCGGCGGCGTTTCCTGAAGCACATCCTTGATCGCATTGATCATGATGCGCAGCTCTTTGCCGATGGCGCGGACGATCTCGTTGGTCGATATCTCGACCGAGCGCGGAAGGCCCGTGAGGTGATCGCGGCCTTTGACCT
>JAQBQU010000012.1 GCA_028286865.1 Candidatus Kaiserbacteria bacterium | reverse complement strand
TTCGACCTGGAATATAGCCCGATATCCGGATACGAGCAAAGCCCCGGGACATGATGTCGCGGGGCTCTGAGATATCTTTCGTTCCAGGAGAGGGATATACCCTTATAACTACGCTGCTGCCCAAAGTATCTAATTCGATTGCGCGGGCACGGGGAGTTCTGAAACTGCTCTTATATATAAGAATATCACTATCCTTATGTTCTGTCAAGCTATCATATCACTCCAAGGGGTCCCCTTGGAGTGATGGCTCAATGGAGCCTTATTTAGCGCTTTTCCTGCCACTTGGCTACCGATACCAGAAGCGGAGTTGCCAAGAAGATAGAGGAGTACGTTCCCGCGATGATCCCCACCAGGAGTGTAAGTGCGAAGTCCTTGGTAGAGGCCGGACCGATGAAGAAGAGGATCAAAAGTGTGATGAGGACCGTGAGCGAGGTGTTGATCGAGCGCACGAAGGTCTGATTGAGGGAGCGTCCGGCGGTCTCTTCAAACGGCTCTTTGCGGTTCTTGGAATTGTTGAGTGCGAGGTTCTCGCGTGTTCGGTCGAAGACCACGATGGTGTCGTGGATCGAGAAGCCGAGGACGGTGAGGATGGCGGTCACGAAGAGCGTATCCACCTGCACTCCCTGCACGTGCCCTAAGTAGGCGAAGAAGCCGACCGGGATGATGACGTCGTGCACGAGGGTCACGAGCGCGATGAGTCCGTAGACCCAGCTCGAGATCGGGCGCGACACTTTGCGGAACGCATACGCGATGAAAAGGAGGATGCAGAGCAAGACCAGCGAGAGCGCGATGAGGGATTTATTCTTGAGTTCCTTGCCGATAGTCGGGCCCACTTCGGTGAGCTGCGAAATGGTCATTGCATTTTTGCCGCCGAGCGAGAACGTGGTCGAAAGATCTGCACGCTGCACCGCAGTGAGCGCCGGTGCGCGGAGAATGTAGTCGTTCTGATTGGCTTCGCGAAGCGAGTAGCCTTTGTACCCTGCCGCATCGAGCGATGACTGGAGTGCCACCGGATCGGGGCGACCGTCGGGGTATGTCACCTGCACGAGGGCCCCTCCCGTGAAGTCGGTGCCGAGGTGGAGGCCGTATGAGAATACCGACGCGAGCGCGATCACCGTGATCGCGGCCGTGAGGATAAAGAAGTAGAAGCGGTTTTTAACGATGAACATATAGAATAAATATTATCGGCTGTTGATCCCTGAGCTAAAGAGGAAGCGTGTGAAGCCCGACTTCGCGTTCACGCCGAGTGCGATGAGGAAGGTGCGCGAGACGGTGATCGCGGTGAGCATCGAGACCAGGACGCCGAGCCCGAAGACGAGCGCGAAGCCCTTCACCAAGGACGACCCGAGCCAGAAGAGGATGACCGCGGTGATCATGGATGAAATGTTGGAGTCGCGGATAGACGGCCATGCGCGATTGAATCCGTCGTGTATCGCGTCTGCGCTCGACTTGCCGCCGCGAAGCTCTTCTTTCATGCGCTCGAAGATGAGCACGTTGGCGTCGACCGCCATGCCCACCGAGAGGATGAACGCGGCGATACCCGCAGCTGAAAGCGTGACCGGGATCCACTGGAAAAGGAGCAGGATGACGACGATGTAGAGCGCCAGAGCGATCGATGCCACGAGGCCCGGCAAGCGGTACCAGAGGACCATAAAGAGCATCACTGCGATCACGCCGTAGGCACCCGCCATGAGGCCGTCGTGTACTGCCTTAGTGCCGAGTGTGCCGGAGACGGTCTGGGTGGAAATGAGTTCTATCGGGACCGGAAGCGCGCCGTAGTTGAGATTGCGGGCGATCTCCTTTGCCTGCTGTGCAGTGAATCCGCCGGAGATGACGGCGGTGCCGTCGGGGATCGATTCGCGGATGACCGGGACCGAGAGCGGTACCCCGTCGAGGAAGATGCCGAAGGTTCGTCCGACATTATCTTTGGTGAGCTGCGCGAAGGTCTTTGATCCGGCTGAGTTGAAGTGAAGCACAACGACCGGCTGGGTCGCCAAGCCGGTCCCGCTCTGGAACTGCAATTCTGCGGAAGCGAGGTCCTTGCCCGTGATCGCAGCCGGCTCGAAGCTTGCAGCGATGGTCGATGTAGAAATATCCGTCGGAAGCGTCGCACCCGATTTGAGCATGCGGAATTCGAGGACGGGTGTCTGTCCGATGAGGTCGATCGCCTTCTGAGTGTCGGTGACGCCCGGAAGTTCGACGATGAGGCGCTCTTCGGAGGTACCGGCGACCGCGCTCGAGTGTTCGGTCTGGACGATCGGCTCGGCGACACCGAAGAGGTTCACACGACGTTCGATCGTGGATTGCAGTGCCGCGAGCGAATCCGCTGCGTTGCCTCCCGCGAGATTCGAGAGATCCGCCCGGTAGGTAAGCTGGGTGCCGCCGGAGAGGTCGAGCCCGAGGCGGAACGGCTTGAGACCCGCCACCTGAGAGTGATAGACGAACCAGCCGATCAATATACCGATAATAAGGATTATGAGCGCCGTAACGCGTTTTGAAGCCATGGCCAGTAGTATACCTATTACAGCCGATTGGCCAAGGGCTGCGGTTATCCGGCCTTTTCGACGAGATCGAAGAGGTTTTTAAATATCATAGCGACCGCGATCGGGCCGAGGCCCCCGGGTACGGGAGTGAAAAGTGAGCATTTTTCGGCGCACGAGGGATCGGCATCGCCGCGCACTTTGCCGCCTTGTTCTGATGTCCCCGCATCGATCAATACGACACCGTCTTTGATCATCTCCGGCTTCACGAAACCGGGGTTTCCCGCGCCGAGTATAACGACGTCCGCATCCTTTAATTCTTCGAGTGAGCCCGATTCGAGCGTCACGACCGATACCTCGGCACCAAGCTTTCGCATGAGGTGCGCTGCGGGAGCGCCCACGAGCCGTCCGGCGCCGACCACGACGCACCGCTTCCCTGTTACATCGATATTCGATCGCTTTAAGATCTGCTCGATCGCTCCGGCGACGGGAGCAAGGACGAAGCGCCCCTCGTCGATCACGGTCGGATTGATCCCGTCAACATCGAGAAATGGTGGGATCGCCGAGAGTATCGCGTCGGTATCAAGGGCCTCGGGAAGCGGCAACTGCACAATAATGCCGCCAACTTTCGGGCCGAGCCGTTCGATCGCGGAGAGCGCATCGGCGGTCTGCGGTTGATTCAAAAGATCGAGCCGGCGCAGCTCTACATTGAGCCGCCGCGCTGCGCGTGATTTGATGCGTACGAATGATTCGATGACCGGATCGTGCGATGCGACGACGATACCGAGCCCTACCGTGCCCTGAATAGCTTTACGGCGTTCCGCCAATTCTATATAAATGCTCTCCGCGACCGCTTTGCCGTCTATGTTCATAGTATTTAGAGACCGGCCTCTTTTTTCAGTGCGGCGATGCCGTCCTCGAGCTTGATCTTCGGCTCCCATCCCAAAAGTTCCTTCGCTTTTCTATTGTCGGCCTGAGAATCATGCGCTTCGATGCGCGGTGCTGCGTATACGATCTCGCCGCCGAAAAGATCCGCGAGATATTTGATCGAGACATTCCGACCTGCACCCACGTTGATCACTTCGCCCTTCCCGACGTTCGCGCTCTCTGCAGCAAGCAGGTTCGCGTTCACTACGTCGCTCACATGCGTGAAATCGCGCGTCACCGTGCCGTCGCCGAAGATCGTGATCGGCTCGCCGTCTACGCGTGCCTTGAGGAACTTCCCGATGGCGAGCGCATAGGCGCCGTTGGGATCCATGCCCGGACCATAGACATTAAAATATCTGAGGCTCACCGTCTCCACTCCGTATATCGAGGGCCACAGCTTCGCGAAGAGTTCGCCCACGTATTTCTGAAGCCCGTACGGGTTCACCGGATTTGCCGAAAGCGTTTCTGCCAGCGGAAGCGTCTGCTGTTCTCCATATGCGGAGCCCGAGGCCGAATACACGACGCGGCGTACTTTTGCGCGCGCTGCGGCGGTCAGGACCGAAACGGTACCGGTGATATTTTCGTTGGTGGTCTCTACCGGATGCTCGATCGAGTACGGGACGCGCGGTATCGCAGCAGTATGGAAGACCGCATCGGCGCCCTCAAATACGTTCTGTGTTGCCTCGGTATCGAGAATACTGAACTCGTGAAGTGTCGCCTCTTTGGGCAGTGAATCGCGACGGAATGCCGGATTGTTATCAATGAGATGTGTCTCCCACCCGCCGACGACGAGTGCCGCGGCGATGTTACTTCCGATGAATCCCGCTCCCCCGGTGACGACTGCCTTTTTCATATCCGCATAATACTGTGCTTTTCCGGCTGAGGCGAGTGTGACCGTGTGCTGCAGAATCTCCCGCAGGCGAAGAGCCGAGGATTAAGGATTTTCAGCAGAAAATCCGGGTTCTGCAGCACACGGTCGCCGAGCAATATTTCACGAGCCGCGCGCCGTAAGCACGACGCGGATGGTCTGCAGCAGCACAAAGAGATCGAGGAGTAGCGAGCGGTGTTTCAGATAGTAGAGATCGTAGGAAAGTTTCTCCTTGGTCTCGACGATGTCCGCGCCGTGGTGCGGATGGCGGTCGTGCCGCAGCTGCGCCCAGCCGGTCAGTCCCGGCGCCACCAGGTGCCGCGCGTTGTAGTACGGGATGCGGGCGTTGTATTGCGACGTGAGCGCGGGAAGCTCGGGGCGCGGTCCCACGAGCGAGAGATCGCCGCGCAATATGTTCCACAGCTGCGGTATCTCATCGATGCGCAGAATGCGCAGCCAGCGCCCCACGCGAGTGACCGTGAGCGTAGATCTGCCGTCGGAGCCGTACTGTCCCTGGTCGTTGCCGCTCATGCTGCGGAATTTGATGATGTGGATCGGGCGCTCGAACTTTCCCACGCGCTCTTGTGTGATGAAATACGGTCCTCCGTCGTCGAGCTTGATAGCAAGCATCACGAACGGATAGAATACGAGAGAAATGATCCCGGCGACAAGCGAGCCGGCGATATCGATCCCCCGCTTGAGAATATCGTACACGCGCGATGCACTGAGATTGCGCAGCACCCATTCGTAATCAATGAGCGAGAGCGGTACGCGGTCGAACACTTCCTGATACAGATCCGACGCTTCAACCAGCGCGAAGCGGTTCTTTTGGAATGCGGCGTCGTAGATGATCGGAAGCGCCACCCCGACCGCCGGGTCGGAGAAATCAACCACCAAGAATGTCACGTCGTCCTCCTCCGCCACTCGGCATGCCTGCTGGATCACTTCATGCGACGGTGCGACCGCGGTATCTATCACGTAATCGAAAGCAAACGTCGAGTGCGAATCGCTCGCGATCTCGTGCGCCAGCGCCTGGGCGTCGGGACCGTGCGCGATGAGCACTCCCTTGAGGGCTTTTGAGCGCGGGAGTCTCGTGAAGATCATTGCGCGCCACGCGAAGATGAGCAGGAACGAAACGACGAGATACAGAAGCAGTATCGTCTTTGGTGAGAGGCCGAAGGACGGTACGAAAAAGAAGAAGAGCGCCGAGATCATCATGTTGATGATCTGGGTATAGAGAATGGTCGTGATCAGCCGGCTGCGGAAGATGCGGGTGTGTCTGCCGTAGAGTCCGGCGAGGAAAAACACAACGACCCATGCGACGAACAGCAGCGCAAAGGGGCGCAGGTGCAGCATAAAGACCTCGGGGGTCGGTATGTGGAAATATCGAAGCACCAGCGAGATCCACAAAGATGCGATCAGGATCACGATATCTCCGACCAACAGAAGGAGGTACTCACGCCGGGGAACGAGTGTCATACCCCTTCACACGAAATGGCATGGCCTTTTACGGCAGTTGCGCCCGTCGTGCTCGGAACATTATTGATATGCATGTTGTTTCGATGTGAACCCGGAATTTCGACTGCAGAGTTATGCCATTTCGTGTGTGGGGTCATATCTTTCGTGTATCATGGCATTGAGACCCGTATGAATCAAGAAACGAGCCAGAAGGTCCTTTTTCTCATCACAAAGGCGACCTGGGGCGGCGCGTCCTGGGAAACCCACGGTTTTCCCATTCCTTCCTCCACGGGAAAACAAATGTTTTCCCAGCCCCTTTCTTCGCCCCGCCCATAACCTATGCAAACAAAGCAAAATGTCCTATTTTTAATAACAAAGGCGACCTGGGGCGGCGCGCAAAAATATGTGTACGACCTCGCGACCCATCTTCCCGCTCCTCAGTTCGCTGTCTCGCTTGCATTCGGACAAAGCGGTCGACTCAGTACGCTTCTTGCCGAGCAGTCGATCCCCACGCGAGAGCTTCCTGCCCTCGTACGCGATCTCTCGCTCATATCCGACACATTGAGTTTTTTTCAATTACTCCGCTACCTCAAAGAAGTGCGTCCCGACGTACTCCATCTCAATAGTTCCAAAGCGGCCGGGCTCGGCGCACTCGCGGCGCGGATCGCAGGCATCAAGATGATCGTGTTCACGGTACACGGGTGGCCCTTCAAAGAAGAGCGCGGACCTCTCGCGACAAAGCTTATTTATTTTGCGAGCTGGCTCACGGCACTCCTCTCTCATCGGGTGATCGTGGTATCGAAGACCGATGAAATGCTCGGGCGCGCGATGTCTTTTGTCGGAAAGAAAGTATCGTATGTTCCGCTCGGCCGCGAAGCGGTGCAATTCCTCTCCCCCGAAGAATCATTTCGCGCCATGTTCGGCAAAGTTCCGCCGCCGCTTATCACGGGTGCAACACTTCGCCTGACGACGATCGCTGAGCTGACCGCCAACAAAGGCATTCGCTACGCTATCGATGCGGTTGAGCACCTGACGCACCGCGGCACTGACGTGATCTATGTCGTCCCAAGCGAAGGCGAAGAAAAGGAACTCTTGAAGGAATACGTCCACGAAAAAGGCGTGGCCGATCGTGTGTTCTTCCCCGGATTTGTGCCTGATGCGGCGCGAAATCTTCGCGGATTCGACGCGTATCTCTCGCCCTCAGTCAAAGAAGGCATGCCGTATGTTCTTATCGAAGCGGCGCAGGCCGGTATCCCGGTCATTGCGACCGATATCGTAGAGAACGATTTTGCACAGTTCTCGCAGTTCACGTTCGTCCCCGCGCGCGACGGGCTCGCGCTTGCCGATGCGGTGGAGGCGGTGGCAAAAAAGCCACGCACGCAGGCAGAGACTGATCCGTTCCCACTGAGCGAAATGATAAGCCGCACAATGGCTCTGTATAGCCGTTAAAACGCCCCTATCAATTCCGTTTCATCGCGCGCCTGGATCGTCGGGCGCGAATTTCTACGGAGTCCCATGAGTACTCCGAGCGCTGCATATTCGGTAAGCAGGTGCGATCCTCCGTA
Organism: Candidatus Kaiserbacteria bacterium; assembly: GCA_028286865.1. GTDB lineage: Bacteria > Patescibacteriota > Minisyncoccia > Phycocordibacterales > UBA2100 > UBA10103. The sequence goes on along the minus strand of JAQBQU010000012.1, from coordinate 14,579 downwards.
GCTCATCAAGGGCAAGGTCGTTCCGGTGATCGGAAGCAGTCCCATATTCATCCCCACGTGCACGATAAATTGCGCGAAGAGATAGATCGCGATGCCGACCGCGAAGAGTGAATCGAAATTGTCCTCGCCGCGCGCGGCGATCGAAAGAATACGTATGATAACGATGCCGAAGAGTCCGAAAAGAATGAGCACGCCGAAGAATCCCCACTCCTCCGCGTACGCCGCGAAGACGAAGTCGGTCTGATATTCAGGCAAGAACTGAAGCTTTGATTGCGTCCCATAGCCGACGCCTTTGCCGGTCACCTCACCGGAGCCGACGGCGATCGTCGATTGGTACGCGTTGTAGCCGGTGCCGCGGATGTCGGCCAAGGGGTGCAGGAACGTGAGGATGCGGGCTTTCTGATATGGGCGTAGTCCGTACTGCCAGAGCCCTCCGCAGAGGATCGCCCCGGTAATGAAAAGTACCGCGAGGTGTTTCCATGAGATGCCGGCCACGAGCACCATCCCGAACCAGATAGAAAAGATGATGATCGCCGAGCCGAAATCGGGCTGAAAGAACGCGAGCACGAAGAGTACGAATGCGTACAATCCGGAGACGACGATGTGGCGAACGTGCTTGATCTCGATGTGGCGGCGCGCGAAGTACTTGGCGAGCATCGCGACGAGGATGAGCTTCGCCGGATCGACCGGCTGCACTGCGAAGAATCCGAGATCGAAACGGTTCTGGGAGCCTTTCACGATAGTGCCGAATACGAACACGAGCCCGAGCAGAAACACGATCACGGTGTAGAGCCCGACGACGATCTGAGTTCTGCGCAGGAAACGGTAGTCCGGGATACTCGCCACGAAACACGTCACCAGTGCAACGCACACCCAGATGATCTGTTTGTCGAAGAAGGCGTTCTCCGCAGAGAACGAGCGCATCGTCGAGATACCGAGAAGCGATATCATCACCGCGGCGCCCAAAAGATACCAATCGATATGCGCAAAAGCGCGTGCACGAGAATCGGCCGCGCGTCGAATGCTTTGTATCATATTAGAAAGCGGCCGGAGCCGTGACTGCCCTGATATCGACGCGTCCCGCCGGCACCCGGAACGGGTCCGGCCACGTGAATGTGATGGGCGAAGATGTGGCGGCTTCAAGCGAATCCACTGCCGTTTGCGAAGCGGCAAAGGCGTTCCCTGCCGGATCGAATATGGTAACGATGAATATGAGGTGACTCAGCTTTTTGACCGATGTATTCGTGACAGTGGCTTCGACCCGCGGCACCGTGGCCTCATCCGAGAGCGTCGTGTCATGGATACTGAGCATCGTGGAAGTGTCCGAGAGGCGCTGCCATTTAAGCGGTTCGGTGAATTCAAAGTACGCGTGCGTGACCACACGATTGCCCGTATCGACGGCGCCGGAGAATACCGGCGTGATGGTGCTCGGCATGAGCGGCGTCATTCCGATCTTCTCAGCGACGAGCACATTGTTCGCATCATAGAGACCGAAGCGGTAGGCGACCTGTGTCACCCCTGCGTTGATATTCTGATTCTGGATATAGGCGACCGCATTGTACGAACCGTCGCGCACGCGGAACGCGCGTGTCCAAAGGATCGATGCCGGGCTGAGCGCCGACGTATCGAGGAGCGGGCACGGGCCGCCACGGTCCGGCTTCGTTTCGCCCTGATTCTGGATACCGTCGGTACAGCTGGCGGGAATACTGAAATACCAATATGCCAGCGGGCCGCCGATCACGACCAAAAAGAAAATAATGACGCCTAGTGCGTAACTCGTGCGACGGCGTGAGGCCCAGGACATACATGAATTGTACCGTACGAGTGCACTTGACCCAAAAAGCATCCTGTGCGATTGTCGCTGCAGCACCTCACCCCGTGGCCGAGGAGATACGAACATGAGATCGATGAGTCTCGTACAGAAAGTGATCGCATTCGTCGCCTACTCGCTCGCGTTCTATCCGCTTCTGTTTATCTTCGTGAACGGAATTCTTCGGATGACGCCCCGGGAATTGTTTCATTGGAACTGGCAGCGTGACCCGCTGTATGCTCTCGGACTGGGTTTTATCGGTCTTTTAATCGCGCTTGTATGCGCGTGGGTCGAGAAAAACGTGGAAGAGCGGGTCGAGCCTCCGAGCGAAACGCCGACCACTGTCGCCGAAAGCAATCCCTGAACGAAAACGTCTCCGATCGGTTGATCGGAGACGTTTTGTTTTGAGCTCTCTGTGTTGGCGCCGGCCTACTCTCCCCTTGCGAGTACCATCGGCTCTGAAAGGCTTAACTGCCGTGTTCGGAATGAGAACGGGTGTGCCCCTTTCGACAAAGCACCAACACAGAAGGCTCAAAGAGTCTTCTGTCCGCCTACTGGCGGATTTCGTATTATACGAATGAGAGTAAAAAATTAGAATGCATGTTGCGTTACGCGACTCCCACAATTTCCTTTCAGGAGTTCTGTCGGGGAATTAGTACACCTCGGCTCAACACATTACTGCGCTTCCACCTGGTGCCTATCAACGTGGTAATCTCCCACGACCCTATAACGATTCCTTATCTTAGAGTTGGTTTCCCGCTTAGATGCTTTCAGCGGTTATCCGTTCCGAACATAGCTACGGGGCGATGCCACTGGTGTGACAGCCCCCAGACCAGAGGTTCGTTCATTTCGGTCCTCTCGTACTAGAAACGAATCTCTTCAAGAATCAACGCCTGCAGCAGATTAAGACCAACCTGTCTCACGACGGTTTGAACCCAGCTCACGTACCTCTTTAAATGGCGAACAGCCATACCTTTGGGACCTTCTCCAGCCCCGGGATGAGATGAGCCGACATCGAGGTGCCGAACTTCGCCGTCGATTTGGACTCTTAGGCGAAACCAGCCTGTTATCCCCAGAGTAACTTTTATCCGTTAATCTTCGGTCGCATCTAATGCGAACCGTCGGTTCACTATGCTCCGCTTTCGCGCCTGCTTGACCAGTACGTCTTGCAGTCAAGCCACCTTTTGCCATTACACTATCGTCACGGTTTCCATTCGCGACTAGGTGACCTTAATAGGCTCCTCCGTTACTTTTTAGGAGGACAGCGCCCCACCGAAACTGCCCATCACATACTGTCTTTCCATGGTTTCTCCATGGAAGTTAGAAATTACAGAAACGTAGGATGGTATTGCACTGGCGACTCCACATCAACCGAGATCAATGCTTCAAAGTCTCCCATCTATGCTACGCAACGCACCCGTAATCCCAATATGAAATTGCAGTAAAGCTTCTGGGGTCTTTTCGTCTAGCTGCAGGAAGGCGGCATCTTCACCGCCCTTGTATTTTCACCGAGCAAATCCCCGAGACAGTTCCCAACTCGTTATACCATTCGTGCGCGTCTGAACTTACCAGACAAGGAATTTCGCTACCTTAGGACGATTATAGTTATCGCCGACATTGACCGGGGCTTATACAGTCCAGCACATACATAAATGCATGTACCGCCCATAGTTGACCTTCCGGCATTGGTCAGGCATCACCCCCTATACTTCCTCTTACGAGTTTGCAGGGAGCTGTGTTTTTGGTAAACAGTCGGTTGGGAAATTTTAACTGCGGCCCTTATTGCTAAGGGCGGACCTTATCGCTAACTTACGGTCGCTTTTTTGCCGAGTTCCTTGGGGATCTCTCACTCGTTCGTCTTGGTCTACTCGACCTGAACACCTGTGTCGGTTTGCGGTACGGTCTACAATTAACTAAGTTTAGAAGTTTTTCTTGGAAGCGCGCTCTTGTGATTCTGCTTCAGCCGAGGCCTCCACATTACCGCTCCGCTCGGATTTATGCGCTACGGATTTACCTATAGCACGTCCTCACGGCCCGAACCCCAATCCATTAAGGGGCCCACAGTACAGCACTCCGTCCCTCCATCACATTAATCGCAGGTCATGGAATATTAACCATGCATCCATCGCCTCCGGCGTTCGCCATTGGCTTAGGACCGACTAACCCTTCGATGATCTCCATTGCGAAGGAAACCTTGTTCTTTCGACGTGCGAGAATCTCACTCGCATTGCGGTTACTCGTGCCAACATTTTCACTTCCATATGCTCCACCCTGGGTCACCCCTTGAGCTTCATCGCGAATGGAACGCTCTCCTACCACTTACTCTGTCCGAAGACAAAATAAATCCGCAGATTCGGTACTACGCTTAACCCCGATCATTTGTGGCGCAGAATCTCTAAGTCAGTGAGCTGTTACGCTTTCTTTGAATGGTGGCTGCTTCTAAGCCAACATCCTGACTGTCTGGGAAATTCCACCTCCTTATTTGTACTGAGCGTAGATTTAGGGACCTTAACTGGCGATCTGGGCTGTTTCCCTTTTGACGTATGGAGCTTCGCCCCCATCGTCTAACTGCCGTATTCTTGACCTCTGGTATTCGGAGTTTGATAGGTCTCGCGTCATTTCTGACTGTCGAGACCTTCCAGTGCTCTACCCCCAAAGGGAACATACGACGCAAGCCCGAAAGCTCTTTCGGAGAGAACCAGCTATTACGTTGTTCGATAAGCTTTTCACTCCAACCCACAAGTCATCCCAAGATGTTGAACAATCTACGGGTTCGGACCTCCATCTGTATTTCTACAAACTTCATCCTGCTCATGGGTAGCTCACAACGCTTCGGGTCTGATATGTACGACAAACGCGCTATTCACACTCGCTTTCGCTGCGGCTCCATCCGAAAAGGACTTAGCCAAGCCGTACACATCAACTCGTTGGCTCATTCTTCAATAGGCACGCCATGACGGACATTGCTGCCCGCTCTGACTCCTTGTAGGCATGTGGTTTCAGTTCTATTTCACTCCCCTCAACGGGGTTCTTTTCACCTTTCCCTCACGGTACTAGTTCACTATCGATCTGAAGAAGTATGTAGCCTTACCGGTTAGTTCCGGCAAATTCACTCGAGCTATTCGTGTCTCGAGATACTCAAGAACTACAGCCATAAAGATGCTTCGATTTCGAGTACGGGACTATTACCCACTGGGGTCAGACTTTCCAGTCTGTTCCTCTATCTAAGCATTTTGTAACTTTACCTGTTGCCAGCGCTGTAGCCTTATAACCCCCATCCCCAAAATCGAACTATGAGCTTTCGCTCATATGTCGATTTTGTGGCTGAGTTTGGGCTGATCCCGTTTCGCTCGCCGCTACTAAGGGAATAACAATTGTTCTCTTTTCCTCCAGGTACTGAAATGTTTTACTTCCCTGGGTATGCTCCTCTGAACGTTTAAGTCAGAAGTTTGAAAGGTTTACTTTCAAGGGTTGCCCCATTCGGAAACCTCCGGATCGTAGGTTGCTACGCACCTCCCCGAAGCATATCGCTGCTATGCCGCGTCCTTCATCGCCTTCTTCAGTCAAGGCATCCACCACACGCCCTTACTCAGAAACTCCTGCTAGGAATTCTGAGAACCGCGTATCTTATGTCTCGCCGTCTACAAAACGGCGAAACCATGCACCTTCCTCTTTCGAGAAAGGATTTTTTGATGTGCTCGATACCATGTCTTGCGACATGATGGTTCGATACAATTTTTCCTGCACTTCGATTCAGGAAAGACCTCCCCTGGTTTTAACGCCTGAGGGAGAACCTGATCGAAATGTTTTTGAAATACCTTCGTATTTCATTTGAATTCTTTTTTCCTTCACACGGAATAAATCCCGCATGACGGTTTTTCTTTACTACTCATTCGTATGTCAACGATCAACGTCTATGTCCGTTCCCCTCTTGCGAGGTATGAAAAAGGCCGCGTGAGCGGCCATTCGTGCGGCAGGTTTCCCTGTCTTACGACTGGCGCTTCCTCGTACCGTTTTCCGAACACATACGTCAGGCGAGTATACGCGAGGCGCTTTGGGGTGTCAAATCCTGGGTTTTATGAGGTTTCGTGGGGATAAACTGGGGACAAATTGTGAGCAACTAAGCCATATTTCACGACTCCTTCACGCTCCCCCAAAAGGGGCCTTTTTGGCTATTTCAAAAGTGCCTCCGCTTTTTGTATATCTCCCGGCGATGTTATCTGTATCCAATCGGTCGCTTTCACTGCAATAAACGGTATTCCGCTCTCTTTTGCGGCTGCGGTGATCGTCTGTGGGAGGCCGTATTCGTCATTGCCGGGCGCCTTCGGGATCATCGGATAATCGAAGATGCGAGTATCGAGCGCGTAGAGGCCCGTGTTGGTGAGGCCCTTCGAGCCGTCGTGCGGCCCCTCTTTTATTTCGAGGATCGTTCCGTTATCTTCGATACGAACATTGCCACTCTGCACATGATCCAATTCTTTGACGAGCATCGCCCACTCATTGATGGCCATGCAGTGCGCTACATCTTCGCGCACGTAGAGGTCGTCGCCGTTCATCACGAGAAAGCGGTCGGTGAGAATATCTTTTGCACGCCACAGTGCACCGGCCGTCCCGTCGAGCACTTCTTGCTCGACATACAGGATCCTTTTATCTTTGTAGGAACCGCCGAACTTCTGCTGGATCATGCCGCCCATGTAGCCGACGACGATCACGATCTCGTCCACTCCTTCTGGGAGCGCGTCGAACTTATGTTCGAGCAGTGTCTTTCCGTTCACTTCCAAAAGCGGCTTCGGAAGCGCGTCCGTCAGTTCGTTCATGCGGCTGCCGCGGCCGGCCGACGGAATGACAATTTGCATAGCACATAGTCTATCAAACGACACGGCCACCCCCAAGGGTGGCCGTGCAAGAACACGAGTGCGTGAACTAGTTGCCGTGCGAGATCTCCGAGCGGACGCGCTCGATAGTTCGGGCTGCAGCATCTTTGCCGCCGAGTCCGAATGCGAGTCCGAATGCGAGTGACGCTGCGACGACGATACCGGTGAAGAGTGTCTCGACGAATGCCGAGGCGACACCGAGCTGATTGAGTGCCGCGAGAATTGCAGTGACCCAGATCGCCCACTTCGCTACCGATGCTGCGAGATTGGCGCCATGAGCACCTGCTGCGCGCGCCGAGCCGCGCACCAAATTACGCACGACTTCTGCCACGATGGCACCCAAGATCAGGATCAAGACCGCGACGAAAACGTTCGGGAGGTACAAGAGCACCACCGTCTGCAGGAAGATGGTCACGCGATCAAGACCGAGTATCTCGAGCGATGCAACGAGGAAGACCAGGACCGTGAACCACATCACAAGTGTGCCGAGAAGACGTCCTACGTCGAGCGTGAATCCGGTCGTGCGAGCGGCTTCGGTGAGTCCCGTTGCCTTCATCGCATCGTCGATGCGAAGCACGCGCACGATCTCCACGACCACGCGATAGAGAATGATGCCTACGATCCATCCGATGATAAAGATGATGACCGCGGCGAGTATCGCCGGCAAGAACGATGCGATCGTATACCAGATCTCATAGAACGAGCCCTGTACTGCATCTGCCGATTGGGTAAGTATCATAAAACGTTGAATAGAGTAAATAAATAAGAGGGTGACGGTTCGACCCCGTCTGGCTTCATGATAACAACGACTTCCCCATGCACTCGGCATTAGGCCCGCGCATGTGGATATGATAAAGGCTCAGTTGAGCCGTGTTTTAAAGGAGACGAGTACGGTCGAGGAGCACCAGGTGCGGGAAGTCGAGCGTATCGCGGATGAGACGGTCCTGCACGGTGAGACGATAACGGAATTCGGGAGTGGAAAATGCGGCGTAGCGTATCTCGCGACCGAAGAGCGGCTCGAGCCCGCGGACCGCGGCTTCGAGTCGGCGCTCATTGAGCGTATCGAGTGCGACGATGAGATCTGCCGGGCGCGACGAATCCCCCATGAAGGTGCCCGAGAGAATGACGGTCGCGACCTTGCCAGACTTTTTGAGTGCACCCACGATCGAGTCGTATTTGACCGGGGAGACTTCGTGCACGAGATTGGAGACTGCGCGGATGTGTTTGAATTCGCCGTTGACGATCCAGGTCTCCATCCGCTGATGACCTTTGATAACGCGTTTCGAGCCGTTGTTGAGCTCGATATGCATGAGGCGACCCTTCTTGATGATGCAAAGCTTTTCGAGGACCTTTACCTCGCGCACCACCGCTACCGGCGAGAGCGCCGAACGCTTCGCGAGCATCGCGAGCGTGAAGGAGTCGTTCTGGTTGAACATGAAAACACGCAAAAGCTGCGCGCGGGCCGGGCTGCCTATTAATGCCGCAAGGAAGTCGTCTTTTGTATTTCGTGACATATCTCGATAGTAGCACCCTTTGACGGGACCCCTGTGGATAGTAGAGTGCGGCTAGAAATGGAGGCGACCCATGAATAAAATACTTGCGATCCCGAGCCTGCTATTCGCCATTGCCTGCCTGCCCATACTGCTCTTTGGTGCAGTCATGCTTGCCGAACGAATGGGAGCGAAGCGCATCCCGGACCTTCTGGCATGGCCATTCACCCGGTCGTGGATGTGGTCGATCTTGATGTGGGAGTGCAAATTTTATGCACTCATTGCAGGTCAACTGCTTACGGGACCTGTAATTCACGTCGATGCGCGGCTTGCCGTAGGATTTCAGGCCCTTTTCATCATGACCGGATTGGTGCTCTTGTTGAATAGGCACCGACTCGTGCCGCGATCGTTTCGAACGATCTGAGCAAATTGCAACAGTCCCGGAGGCTCTCATGAATATCGCCCTGACACGCGGAACAATGTCGAAAGACGGTGCTTTGGCCTGGGTAAAGGCCGCCCTCGTGGAAATGCCGTCGCGCAAGATCGAACCTCACTTTCTGACGTTTCAAAGTGAGATCACGCCCGAGATCTTCACCTACATCCAGGAGACTGCGGTCGTGGAACAGAAGCCGATGGTCAAAGGGTTCGTTGAATGGGTTCCGAAGAGCGACGCGGAGCCCGACGTGATGATCTTAGATGACCTGGTTCGCCAATTCACGCTTCGCTGATAAGCGATGCGGCAAAAACCAAAACCCGGCTGGAGAGCCGGGTTTTTGATTTGGTAGAAGTGGAATTACTTGAGGGTGACCTTTCCTCCAGCCTCTTCGATCTTCTTCTTCCATGCCTCTGCATCTTCTTTCTTGACGTCTGCCTTGAGAAGCGCAGGTGCCGACTCGACGAGAGTCTTCGCTTCCGCGAGACCAAGTGCGAGGACCTCCTTCACGATCTTGATGACCGCGATCTTCTGCTCTCCGAAGGAAGTGAGCTCGACGTTGAACTCTGACTTCTCTTCGGCAGCTGGGCCTGCTGCAGGTCCTGCCGCTGCAACTGCTGTTGCAGAAACACCCCACTTCTCTTCGATCGCCTTTACGAGCGTGTTGAGTTCGACAACTGTCATCTTCTCAACTGCTTCGATTATCTGATTCTGATCCATAGTAAGTATGTAAGGTTATTAATTCTTGGTCTTTGCCACTTCACTGAGCGCGATCGCAAAGCGCGAACGCGGAGAGTTGATGATCTGCGCGAACATGCCGCGGAGTACGTCCATCGATGGGATGGTCGCGATCTCTCGCATGGCAGCTTCGCTCATGAGCTTGCCCTCGAAGATGCCGCCGACGATCGTGAGACGGTCGGTGAGCTTCTTGGTGAATTCGTGGACGAGACGTGCTGCGGCGGTCGAATCCCCTTCGCCTCCGTAGGCGATGGCGATCTCTCCGTCGAGCGCGAGCGCATCATGCTGGTGGCCGAGCTGCTCGAGTGCGCGGCGGATGAGTGTCTTCTTCGCAACGAAGTAGATGACCCCTGCCTGACGGAGCGTTCGGCGCATTGCCGACTCTTCAGCCACGTTCACTTTCGAGAAGTGGACGAGGACCGAAGAAGCCGAATTCTGGAACGCATCAACGATCTTATCGATGACGACGCCCTTTTCTGCCTTTGTCTTTGCCATATGTGTGCAATAGAACTGCTTGATTAACCAAGGCTCGATAGGTGGCCCGTGGGCGCACCGATGAGTGTTCGACCTCAGCAAGACTGATATCGCTTTCGCCGGCTGGCGAAGCGAATGCCCGCTTTCTCTGGCCTTGTAAAAGGGATATTACGACGGATATATGCCCCGGTCAATCATTCGGGGCTATATATTGACTTTCCTGTCAAAAGTGCTATTATACATAGAGAGGAGGCGTCTCAGAGAAACGGGGTCTAAATCCCAACCTGAGGTGCAAATGCTTCAATTGTCAGCGGACGCTAACGTGATCGTTTACTTCGAAGGACTGGTCAAGTGCTTCTCCCCTGCCATCCGGCAGATCGTACTGGAGGACGTGACCAACCTGCTCGAGGGAAAACGAGGCGAATTCCTGGAACACCGCCCCGATATCGCGGAGCATTTCCTGGATGTTTGCCATGACTTCGGTGCACATCTTTCGTGCCCGATGAAGATCAAAGCGTAGATGACAGCGGAGGCGTCAAACAATCGTTCTGAGTTAGCTTGGTGTCGTGGGCTCATACCCCCGCTCCACGACAACGAGCAGCGCCGGTCTGAAAGGACCGGCGCTTTTTCTTTTTATATTATTTGAGCGGTTCAAGCATCGCCTTGATCGCGGCAGCGGCCTGCTGATCGGCACTCTGAGAGATCGAGTACGAATTGACCGCAAAGGTCACGCCGAAACTCACTGTGATGAACACCAGAAAGCCCAGGGCGAACTTGAAGAACTCACTCACCGGCTGTTGGTCCATATACACACAGTATATCGGATATTCGCTATACTGAGACCATGTTCAAGAAGGGCGTCTTGATATCCATCCTTATTACCGCTCTCTTCCCCGTATTCGCCTGCGCCGACACGGCCCGCGCCGGATTCCCCGCTTCTTCTATCTGGCTCTCCACTACTGCCCCACTCTCAGGTCAGCAGGTCACCGTGTATGCAGTGGTCTACAACGGCACTGCCACCAAGCTCGACGCAACCCTCACCTTTTCCGTCGACACAAAGACGCTCAGTTCGATGGCGGTATCACTCGCTTCGGGCGCTTCGCAGATATACTCCTCGCAATGGGTGGCCGCAGAGGGTACGCATACGTTTAGTGCGCAGCTCTCCGGAACGACGGTCTCCGATGTGACCAAAGACGCGGGCACGGTGAGTATCACCGTGGCTCCGCCTCCTGCGCCTTCAGCAGTCCAGCAGACCGTCGCGCACACGACTAATGTCGTGAACAACCTCGCATCCACATCGATCCCTATCATCTCGAAGGTCGGACAAACGATCTACAACACGACCGAGTCCTGGCGCGAGCAGGGACTCGCAGCAGCGCAGAAAGGTGCGGGCGACGTGGGCACCGTGCTCGGCACGAGCACCCAGCGTTCATTCCCAACGCTCGGCACACAGAAGAAGACCGGATTCATGGCATCGGTCTATACGGTCCTCGTGATGATCTTCGCCTCCCGCGCGATCTTCTACCCGTTCTTCTTACTGCTCATCCTCTTCATCCTCTGGCGTCTGATGAAGTGGGTCAACAAACCGCGGTTTTAATATAAAAGAATTCGCCGGCAGCCCGAAAGCTGCCGGCGTTGAATCACCACTCGATGTTATCCCGACATCCGATCACGTTACCTTCGCAGAAGATCTCCAGCCTGATGTTCAGACCACCTTTCGTCGTCATCTTGCCTATTTGATCCTGCGCGTTATTAAGCGCATCCATGACCATGTCGTGGTTCAAGGGGCCTGTGTTCGACTCCTTTCGCAGGGTCACCGTATTCGTACCCGCGTCGATCGCGTGAAGATGCCAGCGCCGACCCAAGTCATCCACAAGCTTCTTCGCAGATTCATCGACACGCTTAATCGCCGTGGCACTCTCGAGCAAAGCCTTTTCGGCCTCAGGCGAAAACACGTCGCCGATTACGATTTCCAGGTGTGCCATCCTTCTCATGCCAGCGAGGTTGGTCTTCCGCTGCGCCTTGAGGAGATTGAAGATTATTGCATCGTGCAGATTGCCTTCTTCGGAGTAGTCCCAGTCGGCGAGCGAATCCAGCGCAACCACCGCATGTGCAACACGCAGCGGCGAGCATTCATCGCGGACCCGATTTACGGCTCGATTGATCGCATGATGTCGCCCTTCGTTAGCGGTGCTGAGATACAACTTCCCGAGGCTTTTGATCACCTCCGATGCTTCCGCTTCATCGGGCACCGATACCCAGCACGTTACGATCCTCGAGCAGAGCCGATCAATCGCTTGCGGGAGGGCGAGCACATTCGGTACCGTACATTTTGCGAACAAGTCCCCGGCAATACTTGCGCATCGTCGAGTGGCATTGATACCCTCGGCTTCCGCTTCGAGGAGCGCGCGAGTCAGCGTCTCGATGTGATCATGGAGATACTCGTCGACCGCGCTCGCGTTGTCGGCGGCCAGATCGATGGTCTTGTGCAAGTGATCAACAAGGTAGGTCACGCGTTCTGGGGCTGATAGCTCCCGGAGCGCGACGTACAGAGACAAGTTATGACGCACGCTGCCCATTACTAAGGAAGTATCCTTCATCGTATATCCCCTTCTCGGAGCCTGAGCTCCTGTTGGTCTTCCCTGAGGAAGGTGGGTGGGTAGCGAGAGGCAAGCCGGAGCCGCTCTCGTATCAAAGGACATAGGCCGGAGCCCTATCCACGGCCACTATGCAACTCCTTCATTTACGAGTCAACAAACCGCAATTCTACACTTGCATTGCCGCCGCGTGTGTTGAGTGATATCTTTCGGCCAGTCACAACAGGAGGCGTCAGATGGATGTACTGTCCGACGCCAAGCGCGTCGCTGTGTTTATCGATCTTGAAAATGTAGGGCCCGCAGGGAGCTATTTCCCGGGCCGTGTGAAGTGGATGCTCCGCGAGATCCGCAACACTCTCGAACTTCGCCATGTTGAGATGCAGTCACCTTGGGCAGCGATCAACTTTGAGTCGCTGTGGCGTCTGCATGATAGAAACGGATATCGTGCCGATCTCGACGCTGTGTTCAGCGAGTACAACGGCTTCATTCAGTGGACCGACCTGGTCGCCGACGACGTGATCATTAGCCAGATCAACCGCCGTCTGAAGCGCGGGACATTGCCAGACACTGTCTTGCTGGTGACGGCCGACAACGACTTCACGCCGATCGTCGAAAGATTGCGCGCCTTCAAGAAGCGAGTGATCGTGCTTCATCCTGAACATACACAAAAGAGCAGAGGGCTGCGAGAGAGTGCAGATCTCACCCTCTCGCTCGACGAATTCATTGATCTGCCCAAACTTTCCCCGGAGCCCTCGTCATGAGGGCTCCGTTCTTTTATATATATTACGGCGCGTACGTGAACGGAACGACCAGATAGTTCCCGTGCGGCGCGGGCTGCGAACCATCAGTAAAGAACGCCTGGAACGCGGGCGCATCGTTCGCCCAGATACGATTTTCGAATGCTGCGAAGAAGTAATGGTCTCCAGCGTGAGCGCCGGTGAGATCAACTGAGCCTCCGGAAGCGAGCCGCACACCTTCAAAGCTGCCAGCGCCCGTCGAGTTGCCCACATCTCCTCGATAGGTAGCCACATATCTCCCGGCGCCAAAATTACCGCCGGTGATGAATTGGGTAAGTATTACACAACCTGAAGTTGAATGAAGCGTGTGATTTGGCTCTATCGGGCCCGACGAATCACAAGCCACGCCCGCATCCGGCCAACCCTGACTATTGTCCGTGCCCGGCGTTCCCCATGGCAGCGCCGACGAATTACCCAACCACTCGCCATACCCATCCGTTGAGTGCCAGCTACTCGCAAGCAAGCCGTCGGGAGCGTTATCCGCCCGCTCCATAGAGCGCGTTGAATATGTATTATTGATCCCGCTCACATTTGAACCGATCTGTATGCTCAATGACCCGGCACACCAGCCATTGCACGTACCGACCTCGGGCGTCGAGTCGATCGGTACCGTGTTCCATATCAATGAGAGTTTTTCTCCCGATGTGGAAAGTGCCGGAAACAGAATGATCAGCACAGGGCCTCCACCTCGATCCGTACCGGTAACAGCAACTGGCTCTACGACTGCAATATGCTCTCGACGACCAGCGACATATCCCGGAAGTGTTCCTGAAAGCTGTATCGGATCACCTCCGGATCTGCTGACAGAAACGCGAGACAAGTCTATCGCGTACGAAGAAAGATTCTTGAGCTCGATCCATTGATGCGCTGGGTTCGTATCCCCAGCCCAGGATATTTCATTGATAACGACCGACTTTGAAAGTTGGACGATATCGATCGCGGTCGATGTCGCCGCATTCCCGGCCGCATCATATGCAACGACAGCAAATGTCGTCGTGGCACCGTCGCTCAATTGCTCAGTTTCTTCCGAGAGTGTTGTCGCATCTAAAGGTACGCCGTTTTTAGCAACCCGATACGATGTTCCATCCGAGGTCCACGAAAGCGTGACGCGGCTCTCCGGCAACACGCACATTCCACTTACGAGGGATGCGGCGCAATCGACTGCCGTGAGCACCGGCACCGTCGGCGGCGTTGTATCTACCGTGAAATGTATCGCTATGTGGCTTGCGGCGACGCCGGATGATTCTGCGGAAATATCCGCCGAATATACCCCTTCCGGCAACGCAAACTGTGCGGACCAGTTCCCCGAAACATCGGTCGTCGTGGTCGCGCTGCCGCCGTTTACAGCGACCGTTACCAAAGCCCC
>JAQBQU010000010.1 GCA_028286865.1 Candidatus Kaiserbacteria bacterium | reverse complement strand
CCGGCCGCGTGATCATCGCGCAGGAGGGTGTGAATGCGACGCTCGAAGGGCTGCGGGCCGACACAGAGGCATTTCTCAGTGAATTCAAGATAGATGAGCGTTTTCGGGATATCGAGGTCAAGCGCAGCGCAGGGACCGGTAAGAGCTTTCCGGGACTTTCCGTGAAGGTTCGCCGCGAGATCGTGAGCACGGGACTCTCGTCTGAGGAAGCGGATCCTCGCGTGAGCACCGCGCCGAAGCTTTCGCCGGAAGAACTGCGTTCGTGGTACGAATCGCAGCGGGATTTCGTCGTCGTTGATATGCGCAACAATTACGAGATAGCCTCCGGGCGCTTCAAGAACTCCGTCGATCCCGACATATCAGCATCCCGGCATTTGCCGCTCACGGTCCACAAGCTCGACCCGTTGAAGAAGAAGACCGTGGTCACGGTGTGCACCGGCGGTGTCCGTTGCGAAAAGATGTCAGCATACCTTCAGCATCAGGGCTTCGAAGATGTCTACCAGCTCGACGGCGGCATCCATTCATATATGCAGAAATATCCGGGCAAGGATTTTAAAGGAACGCTCTATACTTTCGACGAGCGCATCACGATGGACTTCGGCGGCGAGCGGGAAGTGATCGGCACGTGTCGTTTGTGCGGCACATCCTCGGAGCGCTATGTGAACTGTGCGAATCAGACCTGTCACCTGCATTTTATCGCCTGCGCCGATTGCAGCCTGAACGGAAGCGCATATTGCAGCGATGTGTGCCGCGTGGTGTAACTTCACCGCGTGTTAATGGGCCGTGTTATACGCTCTATCGGGCAGTTCATGCGCCGGAAAGAATATGGTGACCACTGTGTCATATACCCAGAGGCCGCTACCGGTCTCTGTGGTGCGCCTGCCGGTGTCCATGGCATACTATCCAAAGATATCTATTAACTAGTCTTATTTTTATGAACAGAATTCTTCCTATAATAGTGGTCATTATCGCCATCATGCTCGCTGTGTGGTTCGTGATCGTACATTCGCAGACCCCGGGAGCGATGACGCAGGGCAACCTTATCGCATCGGTCAATTACTCGTGCGATGCCAATAAAACCATCAATGCCTCCTTCTATGACGGCACGTCCACTCCCGGTACCGCGACGACCGCTCCGATCCCCGGGGGCAGCGTCGCGCTGACACTGAGCGACGGACGCTCGACTACACTTCCACAGACCATATCCGCCGACGGCGCCCGTTATGCCAATGCCGATGAATCATTCATTTTCTGGGAGAAAGGCGACGGCGCGTTCGTGATGGAAAATAATCAGCAGACATACGCCAACTGTATCGACTCGAGCAAAGCCCAGAGCGCGGTCTCTCAGACCTATACCAATTCCTCCCGCGGATTCACGCTCCAGATACAGAACGTCTCGAGCGCGAATGCCGCGCAGTACCCCGCCGCCTATTCGGTGGACGAGTCATACCAGTACCAGGCGCTCGGTCCGAATAAGACCATCGACGGCGTGAAGTTCACGATCCCGGGGAACGTTGCGACCGGTACGAATCTCGGAAGTGATTCATATGTGAGTGTTGAGCAGATCCCGGGCCTTTCATCGTGCAGCGCAACATCGTTCGTGATGAGTGGTACGAAGGCCAGGACAGTCGCCGATTCAGGAGTTACGTATTCTGTCGCGTCGACGAGCGACGCGGGGGCAGGCAATCGCTATGACGAAACGGTGTATGCGATCGCGAGTTCGAGCCCATGTACCGCAATGCGTTACTTCATTCACTACGGAGCATTTGAGAACTATCCGGCCGGAAGCATCAGACAATTCAATGAATCCGCGCTCATGGCATCGTTCGATGCTATCCGCCGCACCCTCATCCTGCAGTAAAGAGCACCAAGAACAGATGTATGTGTCTTCATGATGCGTACATCTGTTTGGTATAGGCTTACAGCTTATTATCAAATAACACATTCATAACAATATGAGTATTATCGCTTTTCTCGTTCTCGGAGGCATTGCCGGCTGGATCGCATCCATGCTTATGGGCACTGATGCATCGCAAGGGATCTTCCTGAACATCGTTGTCGGTGTCATCGGCGCGTTCATCGGCGGCATGCTGTTCAACGCGTTCGGGAGCGCCGGCGTATCGGGCTTCAACATATACAGCCTGGTGGTCGCCGTTATCGGTGCGGTCGTTTTGCTCGGAATCGTCAGAATGTTCCGACGGGTATAGGCAACGGACTCAGCGGCCTCTGCCTTCGGGCAGAGGCCGCTTGTGCGCAACACCGTAGCGAAATGCAAAATAATACGTATGATTCTCGGTATGGCGATCAAGCCCTACAGAAATGTCCTCATCGGGCTCACGCTTCTGTGCCTGATACTTCTTGCCGCGAGCGCATACCTTTTTTTCAATGACGCTTTGGCGATGCGCCGGGCGGGCTTTCTCTCTGGACCGCGCGGGTGGCACCAGGCGCGCACTCCCGAAACAGCGCCTACCGCCACGGGTATCCGCGCGTGGATGACATTCGATTTCATCAACGATATATTCGATCTTCCGCCCGATTACCTCAAGAACACCTTATCAATCCGCGCCGCCGCGTATCCGAAGCTGACCGTCGCACAAGCGGCGAAGCTCGAAGGGATCCCGCAGGATGAGTTCCTGCTCAAGGTCCAGGCGGCGACCGCATCGTATTCGGCACTCACACCGTGATAGCGCTCATTTCATCGGCAGCGGATTGGTTCCTCTCACTCATCCTGCTTTATAAATACGTCGCGCTCTTTCTCATCTCGTATGTTGCAGCGCTTGCGCTGCCTGTCCCCGCCAGTACGACCGTTGTTGCAGCAGGCGCGTTCGCTTCGGCCGGCTATCTGAATTTTCCGCTCGTACTTCTCACGGCCCTTGCGGCCAATGTCGCGGGAGACCTCACGGGATTCTTTGCCGCTCGACGATGGGGAATACGCGCTTTGAGTTCTCTGGGACTCGGATTCCTCGTCCACACATCGGGATTCTCCACACTGAAGCGGTATCTGCAGAATTTCCCGCGGCTCATCATTTTCTCGACACGTTTTGTCACAGAAGCGGGTCCCGCGGTCAATGTTTTTTCCGGAGTGACGGATCTCAATACTAAACTCTTCGTCACTTACGACATTTTGGGCGAGGGCGCGTACGTGATCCTGTACAGCGGCGCGGGATATATATTGGGCAGTGCATGGCAGGACCACATTGGTGTCTTGACGCGCGGTGTATTTCTTATCGAGATGGTCGGCATCACGTTCATCGTGCTGCGGATGTTTTTGCGGGCCTATCGCACGCACCGATAAATAGCCGGGCATGGTACAGTAATACTTCTAACGTATGGCGCGCCGATCAAAAGCGACATCTCAGCGAATGGGCATCATACTTGCTCTCGTCTTCGTCGTTGCCGCAGCGATCGTGATCATCTGCATGCTCGCATTAAGTAATGTCGTGCAGTACCAGGCACTGGCGGATTCCTCGTGGGCCACGACGACACCGGTCGTAACACTTCCGAAGCTCGACACGGTCGCATACGACAAAAAAATGCTCCAGCTGGCGAACAACGGCACCACGACACTCGCAACCTCGACTGCGACCTCCACAAAAAAGACCCTCTGGCCGGTAAAAGCACCGTACCCGCTCGCCGGTGCGATACTCCCGTTCCATCGCATTGTTGCGTATTACGGCAACTTCTATTCAAAGGGAATGGGGGTACTCGGCCAGTATCCGGAAGAGCAGATGATCACCAAGCTCAACGCCGAGGTCGCCAAATGGAATGCGGCAGATCCGACGACTCCCGTCATGCCTGCTATCGAATACATCGACGTGACGGCACAGGGGTCCGCCGGTAAGGACGGAAAATATCGTCTCCGCATGCCGGATTCACAGATCGATGAAGCGCTGCGCATAGCGGACAAGGTGCATGGCATCGTCATCCTCGACGTTCAGCTCGGGCTCAGCACGCTCGCGGCGGAGCTGCCGTTGCTTGAAACGTATCTCAGAATGCCGAATGTGCACCTGGCACTCGACCCGGAATTCGCGATGCACGGAGGTGCGAAGCCGGGAACCGTGATCGGTTCGATGGACGCGAGCGATATTAATTATGCCGCGCAGTATTTGGCAAAGCTTGTTGACGAAAATAATCTGCCGCCCAAGATCCTTGTCGTGCACCGCTTCACGCAGCCGATGGTGACCCACTATTACAACATCAAACCGCTTCCGGAAGTGCAGATCGTAATGGACATGGACGGGTGGGGATCTCCTTCGAAGAAGATCGGCACCTACAACGGCTTCCTGGCACCTGAGCCGGTCCAGTTCACCGGCTTCAAGCTCTTCTATAAGAACGACATCCTTCCGCCGAGTACACGACTCCTGACGCCGGCGGAGCTCCTCAAGCTCAAGCCGATCCCGAGCTTCATTCAATTCCAATAGTTTCTGAGGATACTGAAGGCGGGATCCACGCGGTATACTTGAGCGGCGTATGGCAGAAGAAACATTCGAAAAAGAGGGCCTCGGGCATCTTGCGCGCATCGAAGAGGAACTCGAAGAAATAAAGGACCGCACGGCAAATCCCAAGCGCTCATTTATCAACGGCATGTGGCAGGGAGCGGGGGCGATCGTGGGCTCTATTGCCGCCATCATACTGCTCGGCTGGGGCCTCAGCGTACTGGGCCTGGTGCCCGGGGTGGGGGACATTGCGAATTCGCTGCACCGTATGGTGGACACCGTGCGATCGCGCTAAAGTGCTCCGTCTGCTATCCTTTTGAAGTATTATCATTATTTTCGTTACTTATGATCATCTCACTCGTTATCGGCATACTGCTCGGCTCGCTCTCCGTCGTTTTTGCACTCCAGAATGTCGTCACTGTCACGGTCACATTTCTCGCCTGGCAGATCACGGCACCCCTCGCACTCGTCCTGCTCGGCTCAATGCTCAGCGGAGTCGTCATCACGCTCCTGGTATCGCTCCCGAGCCTTATCCGCGACGATATGTATGTGAAGGTGTTACAGAAACAAAAAAAGCAGCTCGAAGACGAGCTTGCCACGTATAAAACGCCCGCTGCTTCGAGCACGGTGACCGCGACCACGACCACGAATACGGTCGGATAAATATGTCCCGCAATGCTATAGGAGCTGTCGCCATAGCGCTACTGATCACGGCGATGATATTCGCGTATCGCGGACGCGCCGCAATACCTGCGGCGCCCGCAGAGATCTCACTCGGCACATATGACTATGCGTGCGATCAGGATATACAGCTGAGCATTTCGATCGTCGCCGACATGTCGACCCTTCACTTGGCTCCGCTCGGCACATCTGATTTCGTTGCCGCTACTTTGCAGGAGCAGGCGGCCACGAGCGGTGTGCGGTATACGGGCGGCGATATCGTTTTGACCGCACACGGCGAATCGGTACAAATACTCAACGGGTCCCGTGCGATGAGTTGCTCGCCGATACCGGTCCCGAACGAGGCACCGTTCAATTTCGGGGATTAATGCTGCTCCGTAATATGGTACATTTCAAGACATGAAGATGTTCAGCTCTCTGCGTGCCATGCCGCGCCGCTACAAGATCATTCTGGGAATAATCCTGGCGCTCGTTGTTGTGGGCACGATCCTGCACCTGATGAATAAGACCGAAGCTCCCGTCGAAGAAGCCTCGGGGCTCTCTCATGTACGCATCGCGTCGATCGCAAGCCTCTCGTCGCAGTCGGGGCCATTGCCCGTCACCGGCAAAGTGACCTCGCTCAACGAGGCGACCATACTTGCACAGAGCGCGGGCGAGATAGTGAGTCTTTCACACAAGCTCGGAGATCGCGTCAGTGCGGGCAGTGTCATCGCGCAGTTCGAGAACAGCAGCCAACGGGCGGCTCTCCTGCAGGCCCAGGGAGCGCTCGACGCCGCGCAGGCAAATCTCGACAAAGTGACCAACGGGACCCGCTCCGAGCAGCTGAATATCTCCCAAACGACCGCAGTGAAAGCACAGACCAACCTTGTGCAAACGAAGAACGCGACCGTTGATGCGATACGCACTATCTACAGTACTAATGATGACGCGATTCACTCCAAGCTCGACGTCGTTTTCAGTAATCCGCGTTCTGCGAGCGTGCAGTTCAATCTCAATACCTCAAATCAAAGCCTCGTGAATAAGATCACACAGGAGCGCACTTCGCTTGAAGATCTTATCGACCAGGAATCCGCCCGCGCCGCCGGTCTCACCGAAAATTCCGATCTGAATGCGGAGCTCGCGCGCGCGACCGGTGACACACGCACTTTGAAGAACTTCGTCGACGATGTCGCGGCTGCACTCAACATCTCGATACCGTCGCAATCGATCCCACAAGCGTCGATCAACGCATACATCGCGACGGCGAGCGCGGTCCGTTCATCGCTCTCCGGCTCGCTCACATCACTCTCTGCCTCCGCCCAGACTTTGACTGCAGCAGCGGCACAAGCGGATGTTTCGGCGACACAGCTCCAGCAGGATACCTCCGGCAGTCGGCCCGAAGACGATGCGGCAGCGCGTGCATCAGTGAAGCAGGCCCAGGGAGCGCTCGATGCGGCGCAGGCGAATCTTCAGAAAACCATCGTGCGCAGTCCTATCTCAGGAACGATCGTCAGCTTGCCGGTGACGCGCGGGGACTTCGTCGCCAATTTCGCTCCGGTCGCGGATATCTCGAATCCCGAAGCGCTCCAGATAAAAGCGTATGTCACCTCGGATGATGCGAAGACCATCGCCATCGGGAGTGCGGTCTCGATCGAAGGTAACGCTACCGGCGTCGTGACCTCGATCGCCCCTGCCATCGATCCGACGACCAATAAGATAGAGGTGGCCATCGGCGTCACGAGTGATAAGAGCGCACTGACCGACGGCGAGACGATCACGCTCACTATCGATCGTGTCAACGAAAAGACCGCCACTAGATCGAAGCCGTCGACGGCTATCATGATCCCGATCGTCGCGGTCAAGATCACGCCGACCGGCTCGGTCGTATTTACGGTCGCCAGCTCGACGCTTGAGGCGCATACGGTAGTGCTCGGCACCATTCTTGGCGACCAGGTCAACGTCACTTCGGGCGTTACCCCGGATATGGCCATCGTGAGCGACGCGCGCGGACTCACCGACGGACAAGAAGTCATCGTGGATACACAATAAATACCTATGCTCTGGCTCTGGAATTTCTTTCTCGACAAGCGCCAGTTCAGCTACATGCTCGTGACCGCACTCATCGTGTCGGGACTTTATGCGATACTCGAGATCCCTAAAGAGAATGCTCCGTCTATCAATGTCGCGATAGCGAGCGTGGTGACCGCGCTTCCCGGGGCCTCCTCCGAGGATATGGAAACCCTTGTCACCGATAAGCTGGAGGACCAGATCACCAACATCACCAACATCGACACCGTCACCTCGACGTCCGGTGACGGAATCTCTTCGATCATCGTGCAGTTCAACGCCAATGCCGATATCAATCAATCCATCCAGGACCTTCGCGATGCGGTCTCGCGCGCCGTTCCGAAACTCCCGTCGGATGCGATGGCTCCGCAGGTCGTAAAGTTCTCGTTCTCGGACTCCCCGATATTGATCATAGCGGTGGCGGGTGATCTCTCGCAGGGCCAGTTCTCGGCGCTGAGCCGTTCACTCTCAGATGAGATCCAGAACATCCCGGGTGTCTCGACGGTCAACGTCGCGGGCGTACCGCCGCGCGAGGTCGACGTGATCGTACGCAAAGAGGCGCTCGACCAGTACGGCCTCCGGCTCACCGATGTCATCGGTGCTATCAGCGCATCGAATGCGGCGCTGCCGGCGGGCGCCATCACGATGAACGGGGTGAACTACAATGTGAATTTTAAGGGAGGCATCTCGGACCCGTCGGAGATCAATAATATTGCTGTGGGAGTGAAGAACGGCGCGCCGATCTATCTGCGAGATATTGCGGTCATCTCCGACGGGCTTGCGCCGTCGACCACGTACTCGCGCGTCTCCGTCGGAGGAAAGCCAAGTACGAATGCGATCACGCTGCAGGTGCACAAGCAATCGGGCGCTCGCATCATCGAGACCGCGAGTGCGGTGAAAGCGCAGATCACCAAGCTCCAGTCGACCGAGCTCAAGGGGCTCACTGTGCTTATCCCGGATCAGACCGACATGGGCAAGTCAGTGGCCAAGCAATTGGGAGACCTCACCAAGACGGGCTTTGAGACCGTGGCACTCGTTATCCTCATCCTCTTGCTCACGATCGGTTGGCGCGAAGCGATCGTCGCCGCGCTCTCTATTCCGCTGTCGTTCCTCATTGCATTCATCGGTCTGGAATTCACGGGCAATACGCTCAACTTCATCAGTCTTTTTGCGCTCATCCTCGGCGTGGGCATCCTCGTGGATTCGGGCATCGTGGTGACCGAAGCGATACATGCACGGCTCAGAGCCCACGCAACCGCGACCGAGGCGGCGCGTGCGGCGCTGCGCGATTATGCATGGCCGCTGATCGCCGGGACCATGGCGACGGTCGCGGTCTTTGCACCGCTCTTCTTCCTCTCCGGCATCATCGGGCTTTTTATCGCCGGCATTCCGTACACGCTCATCTTCGTGCTCATGGCATCGATCTTTGTGGCGCTCGGCATCGTGCCGCTCATTGCGGTCTTGTTCACCAAGAGCGAGCCGAACGCGTACGAAGTGAAGCTCGAGGAGTATACACACGACATCACTGAGTGGTACAAGCGTAATCTGCGCACCTTCCTGCTCGATCGCCGGTACCAGCGGATATTCCTCTGGACTCTCACGGGACTTTTCGTGCTTTCACTCGTGCTCCCTTTTACTCCGCTCGTCACCGCGATATTTTTCCCCGGCGGCGACCAGGATTTCGTGAGCATTAATATCCAGAAGCCACAGGGGACCGCGCTCGAGCAAACGGATCTCGCGGCGCGTGAGGTGGAAGAGATACTCTATGCCGACAAAAATGTCGCCTCGTTCGAGACCATCGTGGGGCGCAGCGCTGATCCGGGCGACGGCAGCGGCGGATCGGCCGGAAGCAATCAGGCGAGCGTTACTGCAAATCTGCCGACGGGACATAAGAAAACGAGCAGCGCTGTACTCGCTGAATTGCAGCAGAAATTCGCAAAGGTAACCGACGCTTCCATCCAGGTAGTGCAGGCAAGCAATGGGCCATCGGGCGGGGCGCCGATCCAGATCCAATTTATCGGAGACAATCTCACCGATCTCGTCAATGCGGCGGACAACGGCAAGCAGCTGCTCGGACACATCCCGCATGTCACCAACATCACATCGACGACACAGAATAACGGTACGGAATTCGATCTCACTATCGATCGTGCCAAGGCAAGTGCTCTCGGACTCAGTACGCAGAGCGTCGCACAGACACTCCGCGCCGCTATCAACGGCACCAAGGCGACTTCTATCACGCAGCCGAAGCAGAACATCGACGTGGTAGTGAAGCTCAATCTCAATACCGCGTTCACCAGCAACAGCGATACCAACAAGACGACGATCGATACGATCAAGAACCTTTCGGTACAGGGTCCGACGGGCCCGGTGATTCTCGGCTCGGTCCTTACGGAGAGCCTCGGCCAAAGCAACTCCGCTATCTCGCACACTGATAAGAACCGTATCGAAACCATTTACGCCTATCCCGATGCTAATACGACCGCCGCAGCCGTGACCGGAGAATTTGAGAAGCGCATCGGCGAACTGCATTTGCCGGCGGGGGTCACGGTGTCATACGGAGGAGACAACAAGGACATCGTCCAGTCGTTCACGCAGATGCTCATTGCGCTCGTGGCCGGACTTGCGCTGATGTTCATGATCCTCATCATCTCGTTCAATTCATTCCGCTATACATTCTATCTCTTGATGATCGTCCCGCTTTCGCTCATCGGGGTCCTCGACGGACTCGCATTCACCAGCCAGCCGATCTCGTTCCCGTCGATGCTCGGATTCATAGCGCTCGGCGGTGTCATCATCAATCACGCCATTATTCTCATGGATTCCATGATCCATCATGCCAAAGAAGAC
The DNA here is from genome assembly GCA_028286865.1 of Candidatus Kaiserbacteria bacterium. Taxonomy (GTDB): domain Bacteria; phylum Patescibacteriota; class Minisyncoccia; order Phycocordibacterales; family UBA2100; genus UBA10103. The sequence goes on along the minus strand of JAQBQU010000010.1, from coordinate 67,134 downwards.
CCGAACAAGCCGATGCTCGATGTGGTGGTGGATTCCGCCGCGATGCGCCTGCGCCCGATCGTGCTCACGACCATTACGACGGTCTTCGGTATGATACCGCTGGCGATGTCGAACCCGACCTGGGCGCCGCTCGCGCTCAGTGTCATGTTCGGGCTTTCATTCGCCATCGTTCTCACGCTGGTCTTGGTACCGACGCTCTTCTACCGCGCTCAGAAGCCGAAACCGCACGTTAATGCATAACGGTCAGAAATATATCCCCGATACGTCTATACCGTATGAACTCAAGAACCGCAGGACTGTATCTCCTCGTGCTGCTCATAGCCGCTCTCGCCTTCTTCGCGTTGTACAGCAATAAGTCGCAATCCGCCGCCGAAGTTGCCACGACCACTCCGACGGTAGCGACCACGACCACCACCGCGAGCACGGTGACGCCGAGCAACACGAACACCTATCAAAAAGGCGATACGGTAGTCGTTACTGCGCATATAGGCCAGACCGTTTCCGCGCTCGGCGAGAAGATCACTCCGACCGCCGTCCTGGACGATAGCAGGTGTCCGACCGGCGTGCAGTGCATCTGGGCCGGGACGGTACATGCGACCGCATCGCTCTCGGGTGCCAACGGCACAAGCAAGGTCACTTTCGAGCTCGGCAAAAGCAGTACGTCCGAAGTGAACTCATACGAGCTCACGAGCGTGGCCCCCGCAAAGGATTCTAAGCAGGAGATACGCCCGGCGGACTACGTCTTTACATTTACCGTCACTCGCCGCTGATACCAAGGCTCATAAGGAGCACCTGCAATTCCTTGCCATCGATCGCGCGATATTCTCCGATCGGAAGTTTCGCGAGTTTGATATTCATAATGCGCGTGCGTTCGAGGTCGATAACGTCGGTATGAAGCTTCGCACACATTCTGCGGATCTGATGCTTCTTGCCTTCGGAGAGCACGATCACGAACGTTTTCTCTCCCAATATCTTTACCTTACATTTCTTGGTGACATAATCGCCGATGTCGACGCCTTTTTCCATGTGTTCCTGAAATGACGGACGGAGGCGATATGAGACCGTCACGCGGTATTCCTTTTCATGATCCGATTCCGGATTGAGCAGGGGATCAGTGATGCGTCCGTCGTCGGTGAGGATGATGAGTCCGTGAGAATCTTTGTCGAGCCGTCCTATCGGGAAGACGCCGTCAAGGTCCACCGCGTGCTTGATATCGACTTCTTCTCCTTGCGGCGAGTGGGTGATGACCTCGCGCGGCTTGTTGTATGCATAATAGCGATAGGTGCGCTTCGGCTGCCGTACCGTGACTTTATCATCCGCATTTACCTTATCGCCGAGGACCGCGTGCTTGCCATTGATAAACACCATCTTTTTTTCGATGAGGACGTCAGCGCCACGACGCGTGGAATAGTTCTTGAGCGCCAGATATTTGTTGATGCGCATCGGATATACCTCCTTAGTATCTTCAGTTTCTGTCATGGCGCGCAGTATATGCCACTTTCTATTTTCATGCAGGTGCGGTAAGGTGCACTGGAAATGGCCAAGGATGACACGATCATCCGGTTCGAGGGAGTCTCCTACGAATACGGAACACGTAAACCCATACTAGATGAGGTCTCTTTTCCTATTCGACGCGGAATGAAGCTTACGCTCATGGGGCAGAATGGCGCCGGTAAATCGACGCTCTTCGGACTGATCACCGGCGCGGTGCGCCCGGAGGACGGCATCATTCATATCGAGAAGGGACTCTCGATCGCGATCGCCCGCCAAGTGATCCCGAGGGAAGAAATGAAGCTCACTGTCTCGGAATTCTTTCAAAAAATGTTTCCGAAGAAAATGTACGACATAGATCCGAAGATAGATGAGGTGCTCGACGTTGTGAATCTCCATGCGCCTCATGATCGCCTTATCAAATCATTCTCCGGCGGACAGCAGGCGCGGCTTTTGCTCGCATCGGCGCTTATTCAGGATCCCGACCTCTTGCTGCTCGACGAGCCGACGAACAATCTCGACAAAGAGGGTATCGCGCATCTCACCAAATTCATCCAACAGTACGAAAAGACCTGCGTCGTCATTTCGCACGACGCGGAATTCCTCAATTCATTCACCCAGGGCGTTTTGTATCTCGACGTACACACGCACAAGATCGAGCAGTATGTGGGCAACTATACCGACGTGGTGGATCAGATCCGCATTCGCGTCGAGAAGGAAAATTCTAAGAATGCGCTGCTTCACAAAACTGCTATCGCAAATAAAGAGAAGGCCAACTTCTTCGCAATGAAGGGCGGTAATCTGCGCCTCGTCGCGAAGCGCATGAGACAAAAAGCGGAAGAGGCCGAAGAGGCGATGGTGGATGTGCGCCGCGAGGATACCACCATCAAGTCGTTCACTATTCCGACGCAGGACGAGCTTTCGGGAGATATTCTCAAGATCGAGTCATTTAAAGTTATCAAGAACTACAAGCCGAAGATCGTCCACAAGACCCTCGCCATTCGTAAGAACCAGCACCTGCTTCTGCAAGGGCCTAATGGGATAGGCAAATCTACGCTTCTCGAATCGCTCGCAAGCGGCGAGGCCGAGGGCGCCGAAATTACGAAGGGCGTGAAAGTGGGGTATTACCGCCAGGACTTCTCGAACCTTGATTTTGAAAAGACCGTGCGCGAAGTCCTCTTCGAAGCAATGCCGAAACACATGGAAGAAACCATGCGCCAGACAGCAGCAGGATTTTTGCTCGTCGGCGACGTAATTGGCACCAAAGTCGGGCATCTATCGGAAGGCCAAAAGGGGCTCGTCGCATTCGCACGACTCGTGTTGCTCAAGCCGGGGCTTCTCATTCTCGATGAGCCGACTAACCACATCAACTTCCGCCACTTGCCGGTCATCGCGAAAGCACTCGATGAGTACAAAGGAGCAATGATCCTCGTAAGCCACGTGCCCGAATTCGTCGCGCAAATTCGCATTGACGAAACACTCGATCTCGGGAAGTAGACCGCTCTCACTGCTAGGTAGACAGATTCGCAGGTGCGTGGCACTATGCAATTCCTTTTCTTTAGTCACCTCCGCGTCCCAGGGGATTCGAAGGATATCTGAAGGAAAGGGTAGTTCCTTCACAAAGATATTGGCTCCTGCTACCCAGGTAGGACTCTGAAAATGACCCAAGATCTCACGATCGCGTCTCCGCCAGTCGAACGTTGGTACAAAGGTGCCGTTCGATCCGTTAAGGCCGACGGACATTTTCCCCACGGCTTCATCGACCAAAGGACCCTCGAACCGGAAGAAGGTACTCCTCCATACGATGGTCCGCCCGACGAAGGAATCTTCATTCATCAGGACAATACCGATCGTCCGCTCCGTGTCGGAATGAAAGTTCTCTTTCGCGCCGAGCCCGATACACGGCGCGAACGATGCTTCCGTGCCTTCAATGCGACCGAAACTTCCGATAGTCGCTTACGCGGCATGACGGAGGGCGGCGTGCAGATCGGCTTCAACCAGGAACAGCTCGACGACGCCAACGTATTCGTTACGTGGTGCATTGATGCGGCACTGGCAGCAAAAGTTCGTGACAAGATCGTCAACGAGCGTGAGAGGACGAGACTTCTGTTGGTACATTTTCGATTGACCGGGGATAAGGAAAACCCGGTCGCCGATGAAAAGCGACTGATCGCAGAACTCGACGATCCGATGGCCGTCATATCATTCGACTCGTCGGGAACGCATCGGCTTGTCGCTATGGTGGTCTCCGGCGGCAATCCGGAGGACACGTATCTTGCGGAATCGAACGGCAAGTACAGTACGACCGTGATCTCCCATTTCGGGGACTGTCTCCAATGGGCGGGTTATGCGCTCGGTACCGGGAGCGTGGATCTCGAGATACCGGCCGGTTTGTTCGCTGCTCAGCCGGCCGACTACGCATTCGTCAATCAGTTCTTCAAGAAGAAACCGAAGAATGAATGCAAATACCGCTGGCGCCGCGCTTTCGTCTACCCGTTGCAGATCGTACGCATGCCGTACATTGCGATCCTTGCCCTGATCAAACTGATCATCGGCGCGATCGCGGCACTTGCCCTCTGGGGGGCCGGCATGAGCGGCATCGCGTTCAGAACGTTCCTGCATGATCCCTACGAGATCCCGATCCGATATATTTGGGCCAACCTCGGTGAATCGCGATATGTAACGAGAAAGGACGGGCGACATTTCATTGTGCCGCTCGTGTTCAGTCCGATGTTGTGGATCGCGGTCGTTCTCGCTGTGGCCCTCTACAACGTATATCGAGGTGAGGTGTCGTTCGGCACGGCGACCATAAACGCGGCGGACGTGCGGACCTTCCTGATCCACACTTCTGTTTCCCTCGGGTTCGTGATCTCATTAGGTGCTATTCTCGGATATGCCCTGTATTGGGCAGAAGGCATCAAATGGGAAGAGAAGCTCGACCGCTTGGGCGCGATGATCAACGAATCGAGCGAGCGCTCGAAAGAAAAGAAATCACGGGCCAGAGCCGAGAAATGGGCTCGCCACCGAGAAGAGCAGGCAGCGCGTGAGCGTATCCGCCAAGATGCCGTGGAAAGAGAAGTGCGCGAACTGATCTGTACGACGACCGGGCCGCGTACGCCCGACGTCAAGCAGTTGCCGTTCAGGCCGCGTACGATCCGCTTCAAGTTCATTGCGCTGAAGCAGCGGGTCTGCAAGAACTTCTCCAAAGCCTGATCTTTGTCCGGACGAATATGAACGGCCTCGAGCGAAAGCTCGGGGCCGTTTTTTTATGATCATCTTTCCCGGCTGCGACATTCTCGGCAAGAAAAAGCGGACTGTGTTAGCATGCACGAATGTTAATCGATGACATTCAGTTAGAGGTCGCCGGAGGTAACGGCGGCAAGGGAGCCGTGGCCTTCAGTAAGGTGCGGCTCGTGAAGGGTCCGACCGGCGGCGACGGCGGGAGCGGCGGCAATGTGTATGCCGAAGGCATTTCGGATATCAACGCGCTCGCCAACTACGCGTCGCGCCGAGAAGTGCATGCCGACAACGGTCGCGACGGTCGCGGGAAGAATCTCGACGGCAAACGCGGCGAGGACCTGGTGATCAAGATACCTGCGGGGACCCGCATCACGAATCTCCATAATGGCTATGTGCAGGAACTCACCGATGTAGGCCAGCGCATCCTTCTGGCCGGCGGCGGCATGGGAGGCAAGGGTAATTTCAAATATCGCTCAGCCATCAATACGACCCCGCTTGAGTTCCAGACGGGGCTCCCGGGAGACCGAATACAGTTCCGTTTCGAGCTGCGTCTCATCGCCGATATCGGTCTCGTCGGTCTTCCGAATGCGGGAAAGTCATCGCTGCTTAACGAGCTCACCCGTGCGCAGAGCAAGGTCGCCAATTACGCCTTCACGACACTCGAGCCGAGCCTGGGTGCCTATTACGAGCTTATCTTGGCGGACATCCCCGGGCTCATCGAAGGTGCATCCGGCGGAAAGGGGCTCGGAACCAAATTCCTTCGCCACATCGAGCGCACCGGCACTCTCTTTCATCTCGTCGCGGCTGATTCCGACGACGTCGTGCGCGATTACAAAGTGATACGCGGCGAGCTCGAAGCCTACAGCGATTCTCTTACACATAAAAAGGAATACGTATTCCTCTCAAAAAGCGACATGGCGGACGCGGCCGAACTCAAGGAGAAGCTCGCGCTTTTGAAAAAGGCAGGCATCGAGGCCCAGCCGCTTTCGGTCATTGATGCGGAGCATATGGCATCGATCAAGAAACTTTTGAATGAGATAAAGGACCATAAACTCAACGCCGCGGCCACCGCTGCTGCCAAGCCGCAGGAGCCCGAAGACCCTCGCGATTGGTAACATGTTCTCTTTAGGTCGGTAGGGTATACTCAGACCATGCCACAGCGAACATTCCAGACATACTTCCTGATGGTGCTGCTCGCAGTGACGGGCGTCGTCTCATTCTTCATTCTTCAGGACTTTTTGGGACTGATGCTCCTGGCGGCGGTTTTTGCAGTGGTACTCCAGCCCGTCTATCAACGCCTTCGGTCGTCATTCGGGGAACATGATTCGCTCGCGGCGCTCTGCACAGTGCTCATTTCCATCGTGGTCCTTCTTGTGCCGACGGTGATACTGGGTGTTCAGCTCCTGAAAGAATCCCAGCAGCTCTATGCCACTATCGTGTCTCCGGACCATTCAAGCGTCCAGCAACAGATCGCAGCGATGGGCCCTTCGCTGGAGCGGTATATTCCGGGCGCGACGGCGCGCATTGAAGCATTTTCGGCGACCTTGAGCACCTATACACAGACGGCGCTCGCCTGGGTGATACAGCATCTCGCAGTTGTCTTCTCGGGGGTTGCGGGCGTACTGTTCGATGCATTCCTCTTTTTTGTCATTCTCTACTATCTCATCCGCGACGGGGCGAGCCTCAAGCGCCTCATCACCAAGCTCAGCCCGCTCGATAACGCCGACGATGATGCGCTCATGCACCGCATGCACCTGGCGATCAATTCGCTCGTGAAGGGGAAGATCATCGTCGCACTTGCACAAGGATTTCTGGCCGGCATCGGCTTCGCCGTCTTCGGTATCGCCAATCCGGTCTTGTGGGGGCTTGTCGCCGCTATGGCATCGTTCATTCCGCCGTTTGGCACCGCGATGGTGCTCGCTCCGGGCGTCGTGTATCTCGTTCTCACCGGCCACATCGCACCGGCGATAGGTCTCGCGATCTGGGCATCGCTTGCGGTCGGTCTCATCGACAATTTCCTGGGCCCCTACCTCATGAGCGAAGGAATGGCGCTCCATCCGCTCTTGGTCCTTTTCTCGGCACTCGGCGGTATCGGATTCTTCGGACCTCTCGGAGTCTTTCTCGGCCCCTTGGCACTGAGCCTTTTCATTGCGCTGCTTTCGCTGTATTCCGACCGGCATACGCATCCCACCGAATAGTCATATGGCGATCGACCCGTGGGAAACAGCACAAGGCCAGCTCGAACTCGCATCAAAGCGGCTTTCTCTCGATGCGTTCCTGCATGCGCGACTCTCGCAGCCGGACCGCATCGTCGAGGTGTCGCTGCCCGTCACGATGGATGACGGCTCAGTGCGCGTCTTCTCGGGTTTTCGCGTACAACACAATAATATCCGCGGACCCTACAAGGGCGGGCTGCGATATCACCCCGATGTGGACATGAGCGAGGTAAAGGCGCTCTCTTTTTGGATGACGATGAAGAATGCGCTCATCGACGTGCCGTTCGGCGGCGGCAAGGGCGGCGTCGCGGTCGACCCGAAGAAGCTCTCGGCTTCTGAGCTTGAGCGGCTCACGCGCGAATTTGCCCGCAAGCTCTATCCGGTGATCGGCCCTACGACCGATGTGCCCGCGCCCGATGTGAACACCAACGGTCAGATCATGATGTGGATACGCGACGAATACGAAAAAATTGCAGGCAAGCAGTCGCCCGCGGTCGTCACCGGCAAATCGCTCGACAACGGCGGCTCTGAAGGACGCACCGAAGCCACGGGGCTTGGCGGCAGCTTCGCACTCGAAGCACTCATGCAGCTCAAAGGTGAATCGCTCAAAGGCAAAACGGTCGCGATACAAGGCTTCGGCAACGTGGGCAGCTACTTTGCTGAATACGCGATAGAGCTCGGCTGCAAAGTCGTGGCGGTCTCGGATTCAAAGGGGACGCTCTATATGAATCAGGGCATCAAAGACATTAAGGCGATAGAAAAGCACAAGAAAGCGACGCGTTCGCTCGAAGGATTCCCGGGTGCCGAATATCTTGATCCTTCCGCGGTCATGCTGCTCGACGTCGATATCCTGGTACCGGCGGCACTCGAGAATTCAATAACGATCGACAATGTGAACGACATCCGTGCGACGACCATTGTGGAAATGGCCAATGGCCCGACCACGCCTGAGGCCGACGCCATCCTCAACGAAAAGGGGATCATGGTGATACCGGATATCCTTGCCAATTCCGGAGGTGTCGCGGTCTCGTACTTTGAATGGTTCCAAAATATGAACGATGAGAACTGGGGGAAAGACGACGTGTTCTCAAAGCTTAAGGCAAAAATGACCGCAGCGGCGGAAGCCACCTTTGCCTCCGCGGTCAAGAATTCATGTTCGCTTCGCGAAGCAGCGTACATGGTCTCTATCAGTCGTTTGGCCGACAAATAACCGTTTGCGGTACGCGCTATGCAAAGGCATGGGCCGATAGTAGAATCCCGTGAGGAATGACCCCTACCGTTTTACTCCGTAATAAACACATATGAGATCACGAAGCATCGCCGCGCTTACCCTCTCGATACTTGCCCTCGCCCCCTTTACCGCCTCCGCAGCTACCACACCCGCGTACGGAGCGGCCGCCACGTACGGTATCCTTGCCGGCACATACAATAATCCGGTACCGGGAACAACGGTCAATGGGGATATCGGATTCATCACGGGGCCGGCCGTCATTCCGTCGGGTACTCACACCAATTATGGGTCAGGCGCACCATTCACGACCGCTATCAGCGATATCAATACTGCACTTACTGCCCTGAACACTCAGCCCTGCACATTCACGTTCCCTGCGGGCGCCGTAGATCTCTCCACTGACACACTGCACGGTGCCCTCGGCGTCTACACGCCGGGCGTGTACTGCGTGCCGTCGATCTCACCGAGCGTCACGATAGGAACGGCAGGGATCACCCTCAGCGGAAGCGGAACATACATCTTCCGCTTGAATCGCTCGCTCGTGACCGCATCAAGCTCGGTCGTCACGCTCTCTAGCGGAGCATCAGCATGCGACGTCTTCTGGACGCCGGTTGATAATGCCATCACCTCGACCCTCGGAGAAAATTCAAAATTCGCGGGAACTATCATCGGTACGACGCGCCTCGATATCCGCACCAATGTCGCAGTGACCGGCGGCGTATTCCTCCCGAGCGGGATCGTATCCACCAATGTGGACGATACGATATCGGCACCTGCTTCATGCGTGCCGGTCGTTCCTCCCGTGGTCCCGCCTGTTGTTGTCCCCCCAGTGGTACCTCCGGTAGTGGTGCCGCCGGTAGTTCCTCCTGTTGTGGTCCTGCCTGTTGTTCCACCAGCCGTAACGACATCGATCGCAGATCCAAAGACACCCAATACCGGCAGCGGGGGACATGCTTCTGAAAATACGCTCGTCCTCGCACTATCTGCATTGCTTGCCGTCGCCGGATCCGCATACATTCTTTCGCGCCGATCAGCGTAAGCGCCGGAAAATAATTCCGCAGAATACGCGTAGCGTCGGATTTGACGCTGTAAAAAAAGCGTGTCGCAAAGCATCGAATACCTTCATGATTTCTATTCGCAGGCTCATCCCGGCGAACCACATGAGATAAAGGACTTCATGACGCGCAGCCGGAAGGCCGGCCGAAAACCACGGAAATACTGGGTTTTGTATAGGACACTCTATAGGACACTCGGTCAAGTGAAGGCGCTGAGCCGATGAGCCATCGTTTGCACATATTCATCTGTTCATCATCCGATCTTCGCCGTAGCAAAAAAGTTGCGCTTTCGGCGTAAAGGAATACTGTAGACCCTCCAACTTGGGAATGTCCCTCGTTTAATTATTTATCAAGTTTTAGTAGAAAAGTAGAAGAATTATGAATAGTAAGAATGTATTGAAGGGTTCGATTATCAGCGCAGTCGTCATGACCGCAGTTTTCGCGTTCGCAGGTATTGCTTCGGCAAGCACTTCGACAGCGGACTTCGAAAGCTTTAGCGCTGGTTCTGTAAACGGTCAGCAAAATTGGACATCCGGTTCAAATGATCAGGCCATTGTTGACTCAAGCACGTACGGTTTTGCCGCGGCATCACCACTTGGCTCAGGAGTTCGCGGCATCGCACTTCGTGTATCTAATGAATTCGGCACCGGCGGATTCGGTGACCAGATATTCGCTGCTCCTATCTCGGACTCAGTCGGGGAAACATCGGCTACAGCAGCGGCCTTTGCGGTAGGCACGAAAACAAATCATTTTGAAGCACAGTTCGATATCGCCTCTACACTTCCAACCGTACAATCCGGTCTCACTCTTTCTGTATCTCCAGATCGCGGCGACGGTTCACGCATGAGCTACCTCCGCTTTGAAGATCAGGCAGACGGCATACATGTCATCTTTTCCGATGTAACTGATGCCGGACCATTGCCAACCGTCGCGACGTTCAACATGAACGATATTGCGACGATCGACCGTGGAACACACACGATCAAGATGACTCTTGATACCGTAGACGGCGCGTCTAACGATGTTGTTCAGGTCTTCATTGATGGTGTACTTAAAAAGACGGGGACTTCCTGGGAGAACTATTACCGCTACGACGCCGAAGCCAGTGCGGAACAGTCTCCACGCATCGTAAAGACACTCATCATCCGCTCGAACTCCGCTACCGGCGTAACTGGCAACGGTTTCCTCTTCGACAATTTCTCAATCTCTAACTCCACGACCGTCGCTCCTGCGACCGTCTATGTTAACGGTTCCTACTCATCGACGATCGGCGCGTCCACAACCGATGGCCACACCGTTGGCGTTGATGCATTCACTACCCTTGAGGCAGCTGTGAAAGCAGTTGCTGCAAACGGTACCGTGAAGGTATATCCGGGCAATTACAATCTTGTAAAAGATGACACGACTGTTCTCGAAGGACAGACCGGTTGGTATTTGGCTCTGACCAAGAACGGCGTAACGCTCCAGGGCGTTGATGCTGCTGGGACACCGATCACAGACGCTGCGAATGTCGCGGCTAACATCTACAGCACACAGCCGACGGCAAACGGTGCATGGGCGACCCAGAATCTCATCACCGTCTTTGCGGATAATGTGACGATCAAGGGTCTTCGCGTCATGAACAAGCTTTCACCGAACAAGGGCATCGAAGTGCTCGGCAATAACTTTACCGCTCAGTACAACGAATTTGCTCCGATCCCAGTAAGCATTCTTCCATCAGCTGCTAACTACTCTGACCCGGATGGCTCGACCGGCAACGACATCAGCAAGTACGGCTCCGGTGTCTACTTCAACAACAATAGTGCTACGGCAGCGCGAACAGGAACCGTTACGAACAACTTGTTCACAAATTCAGGCGTAACGTTCGATAGCTTCGGCAGCAATTGGACTGTTGCAGTGAACAACAACACGTTCACCGGCAATAAGATCTGGTCCGATGCAACTGGTGCTACGTATTACTCTGCTATCGGTGCGACCACCTGGGTCAATCAGCCAGATTTCACCGGCTCCACGGTCGACATGCACCAGAACAAGTTCCTCAGCATGGCGACTGATCAGGTGATCTTGAAGATCAAGTCCGGCATGACAGGCACGTTCAAGGCAGACGATAACTACTGGGGGAACACCACGGGTCCAACTGCGGCAAATATCTCGGGTTCAGTTATAAATGTTTCTCCTTGGTACAGCGATGCGGCAATGACGGGTCTCGGCTTTACGACCACATCGCCAAGCCCATCATCAACGACAGCAACGACCGGCTCTTCAAACACGGACAGCTCTACGACCTCGAACGGCACTACCGTAACGGCTGATGTTCCTGCGAACACGACCGTAACGGGTAGCAATACCTGGGACGGAACGATCGAGCCGGTAACTGTTGTAACGACGCAGGGTGTTCCACCATCAAGCAACAGCACTCAGACCTCAACAGTTCTCTCGATCGAAGTAGGATCACCTACCAGCCAGCTCACTCTCTCCAATGCTGCGAAGCTCACATTCGTAGGACAAGCAGGTAAGCTCATCGCATGGTCGTTCAACGGCCTAACAACTCCGATCACGACCTCCTGCTCAAGCATCGGCGTGACCGATCAGGCAACTGCAAACGCGAATCTCGCAGCAGGTGCTGACTGTAAGGCTGACGTAGCAGGCGACCTCGTCGTCTGGACCAAGCACTTCACTGTCTTCTCTGTCTACACTGAAACAGCAGCATCTGTTTCCTCAGGCGGAGGTGGAGGCGGAGGTGGTGGTAACGGACCGGTCGCAGGATCGACCGGCACAGCTCCACTTACCGGCGCTACTACAGGTACGACCGGAGGAACTACCGGAACAGTCTCGACCGGCAACGGCGGACAGGTTCTCGGTGCAAGCACATACAACTTCACGACCAATCTCACGATCGGATCGAAGGGTGCTGATGTGAATGCTCTCCAGCAGATCCTCATCGACGCGGGATATCTCAAGATCTCCTCGACGACAGGCTTCTATGGCTCTCTCACGGCTTCGGCAGTGAAGATGTGGCAGAAGGCTCACGGCATCTCTCAGACAGGAACTGTCGGACCGCTTACTCGTGCGGCACTCAATGCCGGCACGACAACGACCATGACTGACGCACAGCGCACAGCGCTTGTTGCGAGCCTCACGGCTCAGCTCACAACGCTCCAGGCTCAGCTTGCAGCATTGATCGCAGCTAAGGCAGCGACCCACTAATCCTTTCACTCGAAAGAATTGCAAAAGCCCCGCGTAAGCGGGGCTTTTGTTTATGAACGCCAGGTGAAGAAAACCGTTCATCTCACGTACATGAACGTAATGTAATAGTACTGCCAGCGTCACTAAGTATAGAGACGACATAAGCAGAACTTCAAGAGAAAAGACGAATGATCTTTGATCAAAGGGGAGAGCTTGGATTATTAGTATTTATCAAATAGTAAGCAGCATATGAATAGTAAGAATATATTGAAGGGTTCGATTATCAGCGCGGTCATCATGACGGCGGCTTTTTCGTTCGCGGGGATCGCATCCGCGGCGACAGTCGTCACGCCGGCGAGTCTCAACGGCTGGTATCTCTATAATGATCAGACAGACACCGTCCAGACCGATACTGCAGCTCATGGTTTCGTTACCGGTCCGGGCACACCGCCCGTCGGAAGCGGAAGCGTGCATCTCACAAAAGCGACGACCGACAAATACGGTATCGCTACTTCGCAGTTCGCATCCACATCACTCAGTAGCATCACGGCGCTCTCGTTTTCCACGTATCGCGCGAGCGGCACGTCGGCCCAGGTCCCGTCGCTCGGCTTCGATGTCGACAGCAACAGTACCGACGGCATCACCTCATACGAAGGCCGTTTGACCTACGAACCATACTTCACTCAGACAGTGAACACGGGCTCTTGGCAAACATGGGACACCCTTACCGGAGCAGCAGCAAGTAGTACCAGCACTGGAAATTGGTGGTTCTCTCACGCAACTCTCAACGGAGCGGTCTCGAGCGTCTGTACCCAGGCTGATCCCTGCACGTGGGCGGAGGTTCTTGCCTCCTACCCAAATATCGCAATGCGCGCTCCCGGGCAGCTCATTCTTCGTACGAACGGTGCAGATGGCGAAGCGTTCGATGGTAACGTCGACAATCTCACCGTCGGCATAACAGGATCCACCACAACAACATTCGACTTCGATCCGACACCGGCACCGACCGCCGCATATGTAAACGGAACAGACAATACATGTGCAGGGCAAACACCGTGCTATTCCACCATTCAGTCGGCAGTTGATGCCGTTGCAGCGGGCGGCACCGTAACCGTCGCGGCAGGCACCTATCCGGAAAGCGTGCTCATCTCAAAGGCACTTACACTCAACGGTGCCGGCGCGACAACTACGCCAACGATGATCACCGGAACATCTACGAATGCCAATTACGTCATTAAAGTAAACGGAGCGACCGGAGTTACCATCGAGAACCTTGCCGTAGCATCCACGGGTGCTTCCGCAGAGAACGGTATCGATGTAAGCGGTAGTACCGCCAATGTGCACAATGTAGCGATCTCAAGCTTCCACAAGCGAGGCATTCGCTTCAGCACCTCGACAGGCTCCATCTTCGCCAGCGATATCATCGGCGACAACGTCGACGGTACCGGCCGAGTACAAAACCTCGTTACTATCTGGACCGGTTCTAATGTAGAGGTCTACGGTAACGTCCTTCACAACGCTCTGACAACTGGCACGACGCCGACATGGTCTTCGACGGCGGTCATTGTGACCTCGTTCGATGGCACTGCAAATGGCTCGGCGTCTTCTGCCAACGTCCACAACAATGAGATTTATAGCGATGACACAGCAGTCACCGTCGGGTCGTTCTATGCTCCCGGCGACACCTCTTCTGCGACAGTCAACGATAACAACGTACACGAGACCAACACAGGCGTAAGCTTCGAATCGAACGCATCAAACGCTTCGATACATGAGAACGACTTTGTGAACGTTCCGGTGGGAGTTACTGCACAGAACGGAAACGGCACAACGACAGCTGCTGTAGACGCAACAAAGAACTACTGGGGAAGCGCCTCAGGTCCTAAGACGGCATCAAGCACGAGCGCAACAGGCAGCACAATAGATGGCAACGTCTCGTACTCTCCGTGGTACACGGACTTCGCGAAGACGACCCTTCAGTTCTCGGGAGTTGCATCAAGCACCGGCAGCGCGACGACTACTTCGAGCGCAACCAACGCCAACGGCAGCACCGTCAGTGAATCGATCGCACCGAACACGGTGATCACTGGTGACTCGAATTGGGACGGGACTCTTGAACCGGTACACTTCGTAACGACTCAAGGTGTCACTCCGTCGAGCAACTCCACGGTCACATCTTCCGTCTATTCAGTGGAGATCGGTTCGACGCAGAGCAAGCTGACGCTTTCTCGCGCAGCGAAGCTCACGTTCTCGGGTCAGGCGGGCAAGCTCATCGGTTGGAAAGCTCCGGGAGGAGCGTTCACGACGATAACCGCTACGTGTTCAGCAAATGATCAGACCGCAGAAGACAGCAGTCTCGCTGCAGGAGCCGATTGTAAAATGGACGTGGGCGGCGATCTCGTCGTCTGGACGAAACACTTCACGGTCTTCACTCTCTATACCGAAACTGCAGCTACTGTATCTAACAACGGAGGGGGTGGTGGTGGAGGCAACGGACCGATCGCAGGATCGACCGGTACCGCTCCGCTTACCGGCGCAACAACAGGCACGACTGGTGGCACTACCGGAACGACGGGCGGCACTACGGGTTCCGTAGGCGGCTCGACCGGTGGTCAGGTCCTCGGTGCCAGTACCTTCAACTTCACGACTGATCTCACGATCGGCTCGACCGGCACGCAGGTGATAGAACTCCAGAAGTTCCTCATCGCGCAAGGCTTCTCGATACCGGCCCTTACGAACGGCACGGCCACGTACGGATACTTCGGTGTCCAGACACGTGCAGCTGTCGCCGCGTACCAGTCAGCTCATGGCATCAAGCCGTCAGTAGGATACTTCGGCCCGCTCACGCGCGCAGTGGTAAACGCTACGGTGACCCCGGTCATGACCGACGCACAGCGCGCAGCCCTCATTGCGAGCCTCACTGCCCAGCTTCAGGCCCTTCAGGCCCAGCTTGCAGCGATCATCGCAGCGAAGGCCGCTGCAGGTCACTAAGCACTGCTTAGACCCGCGCCCACAACAACCCCGCGAAAGCGGGGTTGTTGTTTTATGGTGGTGTATTATGGATGAAATGAAGCAGTTACTGAGGTCCCTCAAGCGATATCTCATACCGCATCGGCGCAATCGCTACAAGCCGCAGATCTTCAGCAGGCAATCGGTCGGAGCTTTGGTCTTATGCCTCCTGCTCATCGAAGGGATATACCTCATCCAGATACACGTCGTCCTCAAGAACAATGGCTTTCTCGCGGCGGTGCTCCCCGCAGCCATTACGAGCCTGACCAATGCCGACCGCAGTTCTCAAGGGCTCTCATCGCTCACCGAAGACCCGCTTCTGGCTCAAGCGGCGCAGGCAAAGGCAAACGACATGGCGGCCAAGGGGTATTTCTCGCACGTTTCTCCCGACGGCAAGACCCCGTGGTACTGGTTCGATTCGGTGAAGTATCCGTATTCGTACGCGGGGGAGAACCTCGCGGTGGATTTCACCGATTCTCAAGACGTAGAAACCGCATGGATGAATTCGCCGATGCATCGGGCCAATATTCTCAAGGCACAATATACGCGCATCGGCATCGGCATCGCTCAGGGAATGTATCAGGGTAAAGAGACCACCTTCGTGGTGCAGTTCTTCGCGACGCGTGCAGAAGACTCGTCAGCTGCCGCTGCGGCCGTCGTTTCGAATGCGTCTGTCGCAACTGTGCCTGCGACCGCTCTCGCTACGACCGTGAATCCCAAGGCGGCTGTTCTGGGGTCTGAGACCGTTCCTCCCAAGAAACCCGTGACAGCGGTCAAGGCTGTAAAGACGGCTGCCGCCCCGGTCACCACCGTCGCTTCCGAACAGACGACGGCACACAGCGCTCCGGCGCCCGCTCGCGTCGCGGTAGCCGTCACCTCACCGACGCATTTCATACTGTATCTGCTCTCGGCACTGATCGGTTTCTTCCTCATGATCCTCTTGATAACGCTTGCCGTACATGCGCGAAAGCGATTCGTATACATGGAAGTGCTGACCGGCGGCTTTGTGCTCGTGGGTGTCGTTGTACTAATGCTCGTCTACGACCAGAGCGCCCTCCCGCGGGTGCCAAGCTCCTCGGAGGCGGCGAGCGCGGCAATTGCGTTATAATCACCACCTAGGCTTATGACAATGAAATCGCACCAAAAAGGCATGCTTATCCTCAGGATCGGCGTGGCCTTCGCGTTCTTATACCCGCCGATCAGTGCGCTCTACGACCCGTATTCGTGGCTCGGATACTTTCCGGCCTTCATGCACGGATACGTGCCGGATATGGTGCTGCTCCACGGATTCGGCATTCTTGAGGTCGTGATCGCTCTATGGATACTCTCCGGTAGACGTGTGCAGTACCCTTCGGTACTCGCCGCGCTCATTCTGCTTGCCATCGTTATTTTCGACTTCAGCAATTTTGAGGTCGTTTTCAGGGATCTTTCGATCGCGGCGGGAGCCCTCGCCCTCGCTTTTTTCGAAAGCGATGATACCGGTCAGAAAGAGGGCTTTCGCACGTCTTAATACGTACATCATGAAAAATGAACATCCGAAACGCGCGGTGATTTTTGATTTCATTCGAACGCTCTACGACCCCGTGAGCGCAAATCTCTACAACGGTGCCCGCGCGATGCTCAACGAGGTCTCTGAGGACCGCCAGCTCATCCTCTATAGTCGCCGCGACCGCAGCCGCCTTGAACTTCTCGAGGAGATGGAAATAGCCGATCTCTTTGCAGGTGCCTATTTCGTCGATAAAAAAGATGCGGACAATCTGCGCGATATATTGAAGGCACATAGCCTCACTCCGGAGACCTGCATCGTCGTGGGCGACATGATCTCGTCGGAACTTGTCGCTGCAGGGGAACTCGGTATTGAAACGATATGGTTCAGACAGCAGTCGTTCGCGAGCGTCTTGGGAGAGAGCTATGTGCCGACACACACGGTCAATTCCATCGCTGAAATGCATCGGCTCATAAGTCGGCTCCCATAGATCACAGGGCGATCTGCTCCTCCATTCCGCTTGCAACATTTTCATTGATGCCGCCTTCGGCTAAGCTTGTGAGTTTCTTATTCGCATTGCCTTCTTCCGTAAGCGTCAATTGAAGCAGATCCGATATCTCTGCATGACCCATGTCTTCCGCCCACGTCCGAGCGGCGCCGTATCCTGCCATTTCATAGTGTTCGACGTACTGGGCAGCGGCGATCAGAATGGCATCCCGCGCACGCGGCTCTTTCACGTTCTTGATGCACCACTGTGCGTCCTTGATCAATCCACGGATGGCTTCGGACTTCTGCTTGTGCTTGCCTGTGTCGCCGGCATGTTCAAGTGCCTGATCGATCCGCGCTTCATGTGTCTTGGTCTCTTCAAGGTGCTCAGAGAATGCGCTCTTCAACGCAGGATCGGTCGCCGCCTTGGCCATTTTGGGAAGTGCTTTTATAAGTTCTTTCTCGACATCGTGCAGGGTCTGCAGCTTTAAAATAAGCAGCTCATGGAGGGTTGAGTATTTGGATGTTGTTGCTTTCTTTTTTGCCATAGTTATTGAATGAATTATTATTAATAGAGGAATGTATTTTCTATATATACCCTGCTATGGGTGAACCAGATATGAAGCAGTGAGCGGGAGGAGCGTAAGCGGGGCGGGGCGAGATCGTCATTACCTATGTAGGGGACCTTGCTGCAATTCGGGCATGGTCCCTGACCAATTGACGGTGCGGCAAAAGGCGCGGATCTTTCATTTCACCTTCATAATTGGTCCCGTATGATGCTCGCTTCGCACGGCATTCGCCATGTGAAGACGCCGGTTATAAATTAGCAGTAATGCAAACAAAATAATATGGACATTCGAAAAATAGCAGCAGGTGCCTCAGTGGCAGCCATCGCACTCGGTGCCGTACTCCCGGCCGCAGCCCTCAGTGTGGGTAACGGCTCAGGCAGCACCAACGGTGATCTGACCGGATCGGTCACCACTTCAGTTGGTGTCACAGGCTCGGGTTCTTCAAACACGGGCTCAAACACATCCGGCACTGCGGGCGTGGGCGTCAGCGGCAACGGATCAGTGACGGGATCGAACGGTACCGGTACTTCGGGCAATTCTTCTATCTCGGGCAACGTACATACATCCGCCGATGCTCAGGCCAACGCGGGCACGGGCGACGCGCTCATGATCACGAGAGCCGACATCGACTCTAATGCCGTCGAAAGCTCATCATGGGGGACCTCGCGCCCCGCTTCCGATGTGCAGTCCAGCGCCGACCTCAAGGCATATGTTGCATCACAGATGAAAAGCGACAGCAACCTTTCGGCTGTTGAAGCAAATTCATCCGATGTTGCCGTGACCTACAAACAGCGCGGCCGCTTCCTCGGCTTCATTCCGGTGACTGTTAAGGCTACCGCGATGGTAGATCAGAACGGCCAGGTAAGTCTGAAGTACCCATGGTATACGTTCCTTACCGCGACCGACCGTGCGGACCTTCAGGCGAAGCTTCAGGCAAGCGTCGACGCGATGACCAAGACATCGGCCACTACCGCCGGCGGGAGCGGCACGACTCCGAACGCCAATGCAACCGCCAATGCCAATGCCAATGCGTCGTTCAAGCTCACCGCCGATACGCAGGCACGTATCGTCGCTGAAATGCGTCGTATCATGAACGAGGAACTCAACGGTTCCACATCGGCAAATGCTCAGGCCAACGCATCTGCATCCGGATCCAACTACTAATTCGTCACTCGTGTGACATTGCAAAAGGCCCCTCGGGGGCCTTTTGCATGCATCCGTCTATTGTGTCAAAAATGCCTTGAGCTTCATTTTGTCACGCGTGAGCCATGCGGCATTCGAATTGATGTGTTCGAGCACCTGACGCACGGTGCGTTCCGTTCCGGGCGCCTTATTTTTCTTGACGAAGCCTGCGAGGTCGCGCGCGAGTTCTTTCGATGCCGAGATCTCAAGCGGCGCAAAAAGATACCCGAGGTCGCGACTTCCCGTATAACGCTCAGAAAATGTCTTCCATTCTCTCTTGATGAATGTCCAGGCAAGCTCGGTGCCGTGCGGATTTACGACAACACCCGCGATCATACGCACGCTATCCTGCGGCCGGACGTGTTTAGAGAGGGAAAAGGCGAGCGTCTTTTGAAGCAGGTCCTTTTGCTTGAAGCTTCCGAGCGCGCGTCCGACCCGATTCTTTTCTTCGTGAAGGCTCGCATCCGTATACATTTTCGTGAGCGCCGCATATTCTGAGGTACCTCCGTTTCTCGCGATAATGTCATACACGACGCCGCGCAGGTCAGCCGGAACCGGATTTTTTTTATCGGTGATCGAGGCGAAGCGCTTCTTCGCCTCGGCGACCGTCTCCTTGTCGCCGTATCTTCCGAGGCTTCCCAAGACCAGTACTTTCAGGAGTGCTTGGGCATGATCCTTCGGCTTCATGTCCCACGTGATAGAGCGACGGATCTCATCGAAGATCGCGCATGCGAATGCATCGTATTCTTTGACGAAGGGCTCATTTGCGAACAGCACATGCAGTTTCGCCAGATGCGACGCGATCTCCGACCACACCACGTATTGTGTCTCCTTCGTATAATGCTGCGCGAACTTCAACCCCTCATGGGTCGGTATCTCTCCGGTCTCAGCGAGCGCCATGATGTCGCGTATCAGCCCGAGTCGGTCGCGCGTGTTCAGTTTCTTTTCGGAGATCGGCGCCGCAAGGAGATCCCGCAAGCGCGCCGGGTAGCTCGTGCGATAGAAGCCGGTCTCGTTCATGTTGAGCTTTATCCATGAGTCGCTTTTCGGTAAGCGCGCAGCAGGTTTGCTCATGATGAATTGCGTCCGTTGCTTTTTCGCGTTCTCAACGCTCACCGGTATCTGCCAGAGGCCCTCGTCTTTAGACTGCTTCTGCGACAGCGGGCTCGCAAAGAACCTCGCCTGGGTGAGCTCAAGATGCTTCTTGCCCTCTGTAATAGAGATCAGCGGGTATCCTTCCGTACCGGTCCAGCTGCTCATGATCTTGGCGACCGGCTTTCCCGATACTGAGGAAAGTGCATTCCAGAGGTCGACGGTAAATGTATTGCCGTAGCGATGCTTCTTCAGATAGTGGCGCAGGCCATCGCGGAAATCCTTCTCTCCGAGGTATTCAGCAAGCATGCGGATGATGCTCGCGCCTTTGGAATAGCTGACCGCATCGAAGACCTCCGTGATCTCCGCAGGGTGATGTACTTCGACCTCGATCGGGTGAGTGTGCTTGAGCCCGTCAGCGGTGAGCGCGCGGCCATGATCACTGACCAGAAACTGCGTCCAGATGTCCCACGCGGGGAATATATGGTCTACCGCAAGATATTCAATATATGAGGCGAAGCCCTCGTTGAGCCACAGGTGCGTCCACCATTCCATCGTAACGAGGTTGCCGAACCACTGGTGTGCTATCTCGTGCGCGATCACGAGCGCGACCCACTGCTTGGTCATCGTTGAGGAGTGCTCGGGATCCACCAAAAGAGCACTTTCACGATAGGTGATCGCTCCCCAGTTCTCCATGGCTCCCGCGTCGAAATCCGGGATCGCGATGAGGTCCATCACCGGCATCGGATACGGGATATCAAAATACGTATTGAAGAATGTGATCGTCTTTGCGGCGCAATCGAGCGCGAACTTCGCCTGGTGCTTTTTGCCCGGTGTCACAAAGACGCGCACCAGGACGCCGTCCTTGCTCTTTTTCTGGACGCACTCGAAGTCGCCGATGATGAATGCGAGCAGGTATGTCGACATGAGCGGCGTCGGGGCAAAGGTGACGGTCTTTGTGCCGTCGGAATGCTTTGCGGTCGCGGTCGGAATAGTATTCGATATCACCGTGTACGCGGAAGCCACGGTAAGCGCGACCTCGAAGACCGCTTTCATCGCCGGCTCGTCAAAGCAGGGGAATGCACGTCGCGCGTCGGTCGCTTCGAACTGCGTCGTTGCAAGGTATCTCGTTTCTCCGTCCACGGTATAGCTGCTTTTGTAGAATCCGCGCATGTTGTCATTGAGCACACCCTGGAATGCGATCGCGAGCTTCGCGGGGCCTTTTGAGAGTGGAGTCTTAAACACAAAGGTGACGGTCTCGGAGGCGGCATCAAACGTGATGCGCGTCGGTTGCTCAATATTTTTCTGCGCCACGCGCGCCGCCGAGATCCCGATATCCTTGGCGTGCAGCGTGATAGAGCGGGTCGGCTTTTTGAGCGAGAGGTGAATGACCTCTTCGCCCGTGAATACGAATGTAGCGAGGTCGGTCGTGATGCCTATCTGATATTTGAGCGGAAGCACATCCGTGGTCAGTCGTACGCTCTTTTTCTTCATTGTCTGATTGTAGCTACGCACAGGATATTGTGCAAATAAAGGGCTTTTCACCCGCTGCTCGGAGTCGAACTTCATAATGACTTCAGGCACGATAGGGCATCATGAAGCTCGGTAAGCGTGAGCCTCGGCCCGCGTCTTACAGGTAGCGTTATCAATCAATACACAGCGATCATATGTTATATACGATAGCCGTCATACTATTGGTTCTTTGGCTTTTGGGGGTCGTCACCTCGTACACGATCGGCGGATTCATCCATCTGTTGCTCGTCGTAGCGATCATCATGGTGCTTATCAGGCTCATTCGCGGGGAGAATCCGGTCAGATAAGACAACTTCCGATACGTATCCCGGGGGACGGTCGGTCGCGCCGTCCCCTTACGCGTTCTCATTAATCGCCCCGTCAATACACACTATCTATGAACACATCACGCGAGTACTACACCACCTGGCAGATCCGTACTACCTTTTTTATGCTTGCGATCGCACTCTCTTTTGCATGGGCAGTAAATACCGCACATGCCGATACCGGTTCATCCTCGGGGCAGGTCTCTATCGCTTCGAGCGGACAGGTCATCGTCAAGGATGCCGTGGTCACGGCCGTCTATGGCGACGTCATCATGGTTTCCAGTCGATGGGGAGCCTTTTCAATGAACTGGACCATCAACACCACCGGCTCCACCCGCTTTCAGCCCAATGCGACAAGTACGGCCGCATTGAAGCTCATCAAGATCGGCGACACGATCTCATTCAGCGGCTATCTCGACACGTCGGCATCGAGCCCGACGGTGAACGCGACAATGGTGAAAGACACCGCGATACAGCGGGAGTCGGTCACCGAGCGGGGAGCCGTGACCGGCATTGATGCGACTAAAGCCACTGTCACGCTCGCCGACGGAACGACGGTCTTCACGAACGGCGGTACCATCCTCACGCTCGACGGCAACTACGCCACCCTCGATCAGCTTGCCGTCGGCATCGAAATAGAGGTGATCGGAAGTCTCAACACAAAAGATCATACGCTCGTGGCACAGCGCCTCTCGTGGAAGACGCCGTCGCAAAGCGTTGTACCGACGCGCGCCGGCATGATATCGGGTTTCTTCAGCTGGCTGCTCGGCAGTCGCGGGGCCTTGAGTATTCTCTCGCGCTGATCCGGTGGCATGGGAATATAGCGGTGCTATAATCCCTCAAAACATGCATCATCTCGTAGAAACGCAGCAGTTCGATCGCGCCTCGCTCAAGGAACTTTTTGAACTGGCGACGGCACTTGAGACGCGCCGGGATGATTCGCTCCACGGAAAGATACTTGCGTCACTTTTCTTTGAGCCATCGACGCGTACACGTTTTTCATTTGAGTCTGCGATGTACCGGCTCGGCGGGCATGTGATCACGGCGGAGAATGCGACCGAAGCATCATCGGCCACAAAAGGGGAGACGCTCGAGGATACGATCCGTGTGATGAATAATTACGCGGATGTCATCGTCATGCGTTCTCCTGAAGCGGGCGCCGCCGAGAGAGCTGCGGCTATCTCAGAGATACCGGTGATCAATGCGGGCGACGGCGCCGGTCAGCATCCGACCCAGGCACTGCTCGATCTCTACACGATAGACCGAGAGATCGGACATATTGACGGAGTGCACGTGGCCATCATCGGCGATCTTCGCTACGGGCGGGCCGCACGCTCCCTCGCGTACCTCTTGAGCAAATACAACGACATTAAACTCACGCTCGTCTCTTCTCCCGAGCTGCGAATGGCTGACGATATAAAAGCGCATCTCGATGAGCATCATGTGTCCTACACCGAGACCGAGAGTATGAAGGATGCGATGGCGGTGGCGGATGTGATCTACCAGACGCGCGTGCAAAAAGAACGATTTCCGAGCATCGAGGAATACGAACGATTCCGCGGGGGCTACATCATCGACCGCTCGCTCGCGGATTCCATGAAGCCGGGGGCTATCATCATTCATCCGCTTCCGCGCGTCGGCGAGATCATGCCCG
Source organism: Candidatus Kaiserbacteria bacterium (assembly GCA_028286865.1). Classification (GTDB taxonomy): domain Bacteria; phylum Patescibacteriota; class Minisyncoccia; order Phycocordibacterales; family UBA2100; genus UBA10103. The sequence goes on along the minus strand of JAQBQU010000010.1, from coordinate 43,399 downwards.
AAGTCGATGATTCGCCGCATGCCGTATATTTCAAACAGGTCGGCTACGGGCTCATCGTCCGCATGGCCATCCTCTCGACACTTCTCGACAAAAAGCGCCTTTCCTAAGGCGCTTTGCGTTTATGAAGGCTCTGGTATAGTCGATAGATGCCCACATACCTGAGAAGCTGGTTGCCGCTTGCAGTGGCCATCACGGGCCTCTGTTTGGCCATATACGCCTCGGGACAGCAGATATATCGCCAGTCGCTCAATGACCCTCAGATACAGCTCGCCGAGGACGCTGTGGCACGCATATCGGGCGGTGCGAGCGCATCGAGTACCATACCCAAGACCAGTGTCGATATCGCGGGAAGTCTCGCCGCTTTCATGGTGGTATACGATGCCACCGGCACGCCGCTGGTATCCTCGGGCCTGCTCGACGGCCGCGTACCGGTGCCTCCCGCCGGTGTCTTTGAGTACGCCGCGAACAACTCCGACGACCGCCTGACGCTCGAGCCGGAGGTCGGAGTTCGCATTGCTGCGGTCGTAAAAGCCATCCCGCAGGGAAAAGGATTCGTGCTCGTGGGACGCAACATGCGGGTCGTCGAGGCACGGATCAGTGATCTGGGTGACCTCTTGCTCGCTGCATGGATCATGCTGATGATCGCGACATTCGCAACGACCGTCATCGCCAAGAAATATCTGCGCGATCATAACGGGTACATGAGGATAAGTCTGTAGAGATCTCTCCAATTAATCGGCCAACAAGTGATTTGCAGTCAGTGTTCGCGGATCTAGTTCGCTTTCCCGATCGAGGTAACTGCACTGCCATTGATCGTTACGACTGATCCGGCATAGAACGGACCACCTTCGTCGCCGTCAGGAGAGCCGTCGCTTGTAATGAATACGGAATTACCGCTCACGGCAGTGTTGCCCTGCGCCGAAATTCCTACACCGTACCCGAACGTATTGCCAGTGAGAGCGATGTCGTCTGAACCGCCTATGTCAAACTCAACCGTTCGATTTGACCCGCCTGTGGTGAGGTCTCCCTGGATATACGCATCTATTGATCGGCCCTTGGGGATCACAATGCCCGGGAAAAAAGTAGAGGTATAGGAGTGATCGACCATTTCGGTGGGATATGGTGTTCCATTCACGAAAGTAACGACATTCGAGATATCGCTATTTCCTGCCGTACCGCCTTGGTCCCATGTGATCGAATCGAGAGTGAGGTCTTCTTGGGAGTTTGCGGTAATACGAATACCTGAGAAGCGAATGTCTGTATCGTTGATGTAGCGATTTGTATTCGTGTCCGGGTCATACTGAGACAGCATCGCGGTCGCGCCTCCGATGATGAGGGAATCGTTTATGGTCTGGGCCGTGCCTTTGAACGGGAGTGTCCCGACAACACTTGCCGACGTATCAATAACGTTGATCTGTATTATCGGCGTCTGTCCGGCATAGTCTGTTAGCTCATTTGCCATATTGCCCAAGATGGTAAGCGTTTTAGACGTGTGCGCCGGTATCGTGAACGGTTCACGGAACACGGTCTGGTGATTTGAGTCGAAATGTTCATCGCCGCCAATGCCGTCTCCATTTTCATCCGTAAGGGAGATGCTGTCGAACGATCCATCCGATCCAGGACCCGTACGCTCGACAGTGATACTCTGCACGTCTACATCTTTACTTCCGGCCGTGAGGGTGATTGTCGTGAACGGCACCCCGCCTGCGCCTGGGGGAGCTAGTGTTGCCGCTGGTTGAGTCGGATCCGTGATAGTCAAAATTTCAGCATCGGAAAGAGTGATCTGCACGGCGGCAGTTGTCGTAGAAGTAGTGCACAGCGCGTTCAATTTCGTTCGAGTTTTCATGCCAACCGAACCAGTTCCTTTTACGAGTCCGATCGGATACAAAATATCGGCTGCATACTTTTCCTGTAGCTTTGCGACGGCTTGTTTGGTTCGCAGTCCATAACTCGTGCTCTCATTTCCAGGAGACCCTGCACCGGATACCGCGATCTGTGTATTTAGATCTGAGTTAAGGAATTGCTGGAGCTTCAGAACATCATCGCCGGCGCTGCCCACTTGGAGATCTTGCGTCCAGGAGTAAGGACAAGGGGCAGTCGTGGTATCTGCCTGAGCAAATGCTATCAGAGTGAAATACAGAGCCAGCAGCGGAAGGGTTGCGAACGAATATTTTCTGATGCTATACATGATCATATTTGACTATTTATAAATGCAACTGACTTGCATTGGTCATACTATGGTATCGCTATAGCTGTCGTCAAGTACTTGCAAGTCAGTTGCAAGTGGTATACCATGACTGCATATGAAAAAGCCAGCAGGAGTTGAACTCGCCGGCATTATCAGAAAGGCGGGTTTTCGCGCCACGAAACCTCGGCTGCTGGTGCTCGCTTTTCTACATGGAATCGAATATCCGGCGAGCATTAAGGAAATAATCACGGGGATCGGCCGGGAGAAAGTCGACCAGGTCACCGTGTATCGCATACTCGAAGCCTTTAAGGCAGTCGGACTTGTGGCGCAAGTGGATTTCCAGCACGGTCGCGCCTACTATGAGTTGAAAGACGCGGCGCACGATCATCATCACATTGTCTGTACAGGATGCGACCGAGTGGAAGATTTTACCGGATGCGATTATGACAAGCTTGCCGATAAAGCCTTGAGTCAGACGAGCGGCTTCGCAAAAGTTACCAATCATTCGCTTGAGCTTTTTGGACTCTGCAATACCTGCGTCAAAACAGCTTAATATAAATAATAAGTCATATGAACACTACTAAATGGTTCGCAGCACTCATAGGAGTCATCATCATCGGAGTTATCTCATTTGCGATCTTTCATGAGCGGACACCGGGGCAGGATACACATAAGATCAAAGTGGCAACGGGTTTTTATCCCGAATACTTTTTTGCTAGTCAGATCGGGGGCGACAAAGCTGATGTAGTGAATATTACGCCGGCCGACGCCGAACCGCATGACTATGAGCCAACGGCGCAAGACATGGCGACCATAGAGAACAGCAGAATGCTTGTGCTCAACGGCGGAGTTGAGCCGTGGGGAGTTAACATGCAAAAAAATCTTGATCCTAACAAGACTCTTATCGTGACAGCCGGAGAAGGTCTTGAGACACAGCAGGTTGTAGAGGGCGGACAGAGCGTAACAGATCCGCACGTATGGCAATCGCCGACTCTTGCTAAGAAGATGGTGGATAAGATCGAACGTGGATTCGTGCAGATAGATCCGTCAAATACCTCCTATTATGCTGCGAATGCAGAAGCTCTTAAATCGCAGTTGGACCAACTCGATTCTGAATTCAAGACGGGTCTGGCAAGCTGTGCCAAGAAAGACATCATCACTTCACATGCTGCCTTTGGTTATCTCGCAACGACCTACCATCTGACCCAGGTCGCGATCACAGGGCTGTCTCCCGATGCAGAGCCTTCCACAAAAGAACTGGCGGATATTGCTGATTTTGCGCGAAAAAATAATGTAAAAATTATTTTCTTCGAGAGTCTCGTATCCCCTAAGCTCTCGCAGACAATCGCATCTGAGGTCGGCGCGGAAACAATGGTACTTGATCCTCTCGAGGGACTGAGCGCCGATGATCTCGCTGCCGGGAAGGACTACATGACGGTAATGCGAAACAATCTTGCAAACCTCAGAAAGGCGCTAGAATGCATATAAATGAGCAATTCGGATCACGGTGAAAATATTATAGAAGTGAGCGACATTTCGTTCTCTTATGGCGCGACACAGGTCTTGAAAGACATCACGCTTTCCATTCACCGGGGTGATTATCTCGGTATTGTTGGCGGGAATGGCGCGGGGAAGACGTCGCTTCTGAAGATCATACTCGGGCTTTTGTCGCCGCAAAAAGGGAAGGTCCTACTTTTCGGACAGGACATAAGGGAGTTCAAAGACTGGTCGAAGATCGGTTACGTGCCGCAAAAGGTAACGAATTTCGATCCGAATTTCCCCGCCACGGTCAGAGAGGTCGTCCTCATGGGTCGTTATGGGCGACGAGGTCTCATGCATCGCGTGACAGAAGAAGACCGCACTGAGGCAAGAAAAGCGCTTGAACAGGTAGAAATGTGGGAATACAAGGATCGCCAGATCGGTGATCTTTCAGGGGGTCAGCAACAGCGTGTGTTCATAGCGCGTGCGCTCGCGGGTAAGCCGGAGGTGATATTTCTCGATGAACCCACCGTTGGCGTCGAAACGCATATCAAGGACGAGTTCTATGCTCTACTTCGCAAGCTGAATGAAGACCTACATCTCACGGTCGTGCTCATAACTCACGACATCGAAAGTATGGCGCACGAAGCCATGCACATCGCATGCATAGACCACACGATCTTCTTCCATGATTCGATCGACGCCTATTTCAAGGATTCACACGCAGTAGTTCATCCTCATCCATGATGTATGTTTGATATTTTGCACTACAGTTTTTTCGTTCGCGGAATCGAGGCCGGAGTGATCGTCGCATTCATTGCGCCACTCATTGGCATCTTTTTGGTCTTGCGTCGCTATTCTCTTATCGCGGACACACTTTCTCATGTGTCTTTGGCGGGAGTAGCATTGGGATTTCTGTTCGGAGTCAATCCCATGTGGAGTGCAATAGGCGTAACTGTCGTTTCTTCGCTCGGGATCGAAAAATTACGAACATCGAAGCGCGTTTATGGTGAATCGGCTCTTGCACTTTTTCTTTCCGGTGCTCTCGCCCTTGCCACGGTTCTCCTGAGTCTCGGTAAAGGCTTTAACGCCAATCTGCTGAATTATCTTTTTGGCAGCATCGTCACCGTGACACAGACTGACGTGTATACCATCGCCGTGCTTGCAGTTGTCGTTGCCTGCGTTCTCTTCGCGCTCTACAAAGAGCTCGTATATATCAGCTTCGATGAAGAATCCGCGCGGGTCTCCGGGATCGCTGTCGATCGCATAAACAGAGTTCTTATTGTTCTGGCCGCGTTGACGGTAGCACTCTCAATTCCCGTCGTGGGCATACTCTTGATCGCGGCTCTCATTGTCATCCCCGTTGTCGCCGCATTGCAGCTTCGAAAAAGTTTTTTGCAAACTCTCGTCTATGCAGAGGTGATATCCGTATTCTCCGTTGTGACCGGTATTTTTGCGTCGTTCTATCTGAACCTTGCTACGGGGGGCACTATCGTGCTCATTATGCTGATAGTCTTCCTTCTTATCATGGCTGGAAAGGATCGACCCTGACCGAAGTTCCGGGGTTTATGAAACGGCGGATCGGAGGTACCATATATTTATGAGGATATTCCTGCTGCCGATAGTGGCACTTCTGTTCGTTGCGCCGTTCGCGCATGCGCAGGAACTCGTATCCGACACGATCACGACGATGAGAGCGAAGGTCGTTGAGGTAGTTTCGCAGGAGACAAAGCAGGTCCCCGGCCTTAATGTCTCGGCTACGACCCAGACGATCAAGATTCAAATACTCGACGGCGCAGAGCAGGGGACGACCGTCACCATCGCCAATGATTATCTCGTGTTGAAACAGGGAGAAGTGTTCTACCTGAGGCACGACGTCAATGCGCTGGACGGCACCGATTACTATTATGTATACGAACCGTACCGGCTCGGCTCGCTCGCGATACTCGGCGCCCTTTTTATCGCGCTTGTTCTTTTCTTCGGCGGAAAGCAGGGTGCGCGCGGACTGCTTGCATTGGGCGGCAGTCTCTTCTTCATTGTATTCCTTCTCTTGCCGGGCATTCTTCACGGATATCCGCCGGTACTCGTCGCGATGGGTGTTTCGTCTCTCATTATCTGTCTGGGGTCGTACATAACCCACGGATTCAACAGGACCACCTCGACCGCAGTGTTCGGCATGGTCTTAACCATCGTCATCACCGGTCTTCTCGCATACGCCGCGATCCCGTTCACGCGATTAACAGGTATCGCCAATGAAGAAGCCGTATACCTGAACCTGAATGCGCACGGGTCGATTGATCTCGCGGGACTTCTCCTGGGAGGTATGCTCATCGGCGTACTGGGAGTCCTCTACGATGCGGCGATCGGACAGGCGGTAGCCGTGGAGGAACTCACGGTCGCGGCTCCCGAGCTCAGTCGAGCGCATATTTATAAGCGGGCACTTCGTATCGGCCGCGAACATATCGGGGCTTTGGTCAATACGCTCGCGATCGCGTACGTGGGCGCGGCCTTGCCGCTTCTGCTGTTGTTCTTCGGGTATGGTACGGACACATGGTCCACGGCGATCAATAGGGAGATCTTTGCCACCGAGATCGTGCGCATTCTTATCGGATCGATCGGCTTGGTACTTGCGGTACCCATCACCACGTTCATATCCGTACGGATGCTGGTGGGCAAGGTCTCCCATAGCCGGCACAGCGGCCACCATCACTAATTCGGCATAGCGTCCCGCTCTTCATCTGGTATCATAAGCACCCATGAGCATCGACGAACTTCGCGCTGAGCGCTTGAAAAAACTCGAGCGTGTCCGTGCTGCGGGAATGGAAGGATATCCGGTCAACTCCGGCAAAGATACTAATATTTCCGATCTCGTCGGCAATTTCGATTCCCTCACGCCGGAAACGACACTCACGATCGCCGGCAGGATCATGTCGATCCGCGGACAAGGCGGCATCATGTTCGTCTCGCTTTACGACGGCACCGCGAAAGTGCAGGTGGTGTTTCAGAAAGATGAAATGGATGAATCGATTTTCGCACTTTTTTCGGAAGCGACCGATATCGGAGATTTTATTGAGACCGCGGGAAGCGCATATATCACTAAGCGCGGCGAGAAGTCCCTCCTTGCTAAGAATTGGAAAATGCTCTCAAAATCGCTTACCGCGATTCCCGACGGATGGTTCGGGCTCAAAGACGAGGAAAAAATATTGCGTGAGCGCTATCTGGATATCTTGATGAACGCGGATGTGCGAGAGATGTTCGAGCGACGTTCGAAATTCTGGCAGACAATTCGTAATTTTTATATCGCACACGGATTTATGGAGGTGGAGACACCGGTCTTGGAATCGACTCCGGGAGGTGCTGAGGCGCGCCCGTTTGAAACGCACCACAATGCGCTTGATATCGACGTATCGCTTCGCATCTCTCTCGAGCTCTGGCTCAAGCGCCTTCTCGTCGCGGGATTTCCCAAGGTATTCGAGATCGGGCGCATCTTCCGCAATGAAGGTCAGTCACGCGAGCATTTGCAGGACTATACGCAGTGGGAGTCATACGAAGCCTTCAGCGACATGCGCAAAGGAATGGTGTTCGTGCAGGATCTCTATCGCACGATAGCCAAAGAGGTGTACGGTAAATACACCTTCGAAATAGGAGACCACACCGTAGATCTTGCGGAAGAATGGAAAGAGATAGATCTGTGTTCCATCATCAGCGAGAAATTCGGCATAGACCCGCTCACGTGCACTGAAGCGGAGGCGATACAAGCGGTTCGCAATGCGGAGATCGTAGTATCTGAAGAGCTCAACAAAGTGCGCGCTATCGATCTTCTGTGGAAAAGCATTCGCAAGACCATATCAGGCCCTGCATTTCTCACGGGAGTGCCGGTATACATGGAGCCGCTCGCGAAGCGCAGTCCATCGAATGAGAACGTCGTTGAGCGATTCCAGGTCATCCTCGCCGGCTCTGAAATGGGCAAGGGATTCTCGGAGCTCAATGATCCGCAGGACCAGCGCGCGCGCTTCGAAGACCAGCAGAAAATGCGCGATGCGGGAGACAGTGAGGCGCAGCGCCTCGATGAGGACTATGTACAAGCTATGGAATACGGCATGCCGCCGGCATTCGGCTTCGGTATGTCCGAGCGCCTCTTTTCATTCCTTGAGAACAAGCCGGTGAATCAAGCGCAGCTGTTCCCGCTGCTTCGTCCGAGAAATTAAAAGGGACGTTCTCAGTATTCTTGAGAACGTCCTTGTTGGCCTTGCGCTGGCGACGCGCAGAGCGACGCTTGATGAGTTTACGGTCGCTGTGTTCGAAAAAACCGCGACCGTCATTTCGTACTGTGGACTTACGCATGGGGAACCTCCTTGTAGCGTTCGGGGTTGATGATGGCGAGTGCCTTGCGTCCGATATATTCGGCGATCGCGGTGTCGACTTCCTGGCGGTGAACCCGGTAGCGACGAATAGCGATGAGCCGAAAATCAGACTGGACAATGTCACCGATAGTCCGAAGACCTTTCTCCTTGAGCGCCACTTGGTGACGAACAGTGAGATTGAGATCATCGACCGGCGCATCGAGGATTCGGGCCGTTACAAGCATCTGTAAACCTCCTTGGTTGAACAGAATCTATTATAACACTCGGTATATATAAGTCAAATATCCAATATTATTCGTTATACTGCCAAAATGTTTAGACAAATACTCAGAAATTTCTCTGGTAGCGCTTGGTCAACTATCACGGGCCGCAGCTTGTGGTGGCACACAGTCGCAATACTTATTACTTTTGTGATTGTTACGACCGGTCTTGATTGGACATTCTACGAAGCCACGCGAAGTACCATCTTTCATCCGATCGTGTGGGCAGCGGGTATCGGCGGATTCCTTTTGCCGGTCGTAGTTCCGCTCGGGATGTATATTGCCGGAGCGATCAATAGAAACGGGCCGTTGAGGCACAAGGCCATGGCGGTGGCATCTGCTGTCATTCTGGCTTCGGTCCTTGCGATCATGTATAAAATATTCACCGGGAGGCTCCCGCCTGAATTCATTACATCCATCGGCACAACGGACATAAGCCATCGTTTCGATTTCGGATTCCTTCGAAACGGAATATTCTGGGGGTGGCCATCCTCGCACACTGCCGTGGCCGTTGCGGGTGGCGTAACGATATTTCGCCTGTTTAAAAACACTCCTGTACGAGTGCTCTCGGTATTGTATATGGGCATCGTTGCAGTAGGCGTAGCGGTCGGATTTCACTGGTTGTCCGACGTGGCCGCCGGCGCAATATTTGGTACTCTGATCGGAAATATTGTTGCGCGGGAATATCACTCGCACTCATAACAAAACGACCCGGCGGACCGGGTCGTTCTTACTCATGTCCGGCCTTATCGGGCGGTGCCGACGGGACGGATCTGGATCATCGTTGCGGTGACCGACCCATCGCTGTTGGTCGTTCCGCTTGCGGTGACGCCTTCGCCGATGGTGAGGTCAGAAAGAGAGCCCGCTGCCATCTTTGATATCTGAGTCGAATCATTCACCAGAATTATCTTGGAACCGGTGGCAGTTCCGTTGGTCGAAGTCGCATTTGGTCCGCCGAGCTGCACAGTAATGCCATTGGCATCCTTGGAGATGATCGTTCCGAAGACAGCTCCCGCGCCTCCTGTTACACCGCCGCGACCGGCGCGTGTTCCAGCTCCACCCGCGAACGTCGTGCCACCCGCTCCCGCACCTGCCGCAAACATGCCACGGGCAGGCGTCTGGCCCGCCTGGTATTTCGTTCCACTAAAGAAACCGATGCCTGCGAACACTACCGCAATGACTACGCTGCTGACCACGATATTATTTTTCATACGTACACTTGAATTTATAAGACCCCACCCTATTCGTACCGAAGTGCTTCTATAGGGTTCATTGAAGCGGCACGCCGTGCGGGATACCATCCGAATACGATACCGATACCGGCAGAGACTCCAAATGCCATGGCTATCGAGGAAAGGGATATGCTCGTCGTGAGTAATCCGGTCGCGTTGACTCCGAGCGATATGGCACCGCCGAGGGCAATGCCGATAATGCCGCCGATCACGGTAAGCGCGATCGCTTCGATCAGGAATTGTCTGCTGATATCCGATCTCCTGGCCCCGATGGCTTTACGCAATCCGATCTCGCGCGTGCGCTCCGTCACCGTCGTGAGCATCATGTTCATGATCCCGATGCCGCCTACCAAAAGTGAAATGCCCGCGATAGCTCCCAAGAGGTAGGTGAGTGTGGTCGTGATGGTGGAGGCGCTCGCAAGAATATCCGCCTGGTTGAGGATACTGAAATCGGCCGCGGTCGGATCAGTTATGTGATGCCGATCGAGCAAGAGCTGTGTTGCGTCATTTAATACCTGCGTCGTCGCATCCGCGCTTGCGGCCTGCACGTCTATCGTGGTCACGTAATTATTTCCCGAGAGGAATCGCTGTGCGGCTTTGAGCGGAATATAGATCGCATCATCCGCGTTGGTAAATCCCGAGCCGCCTTTGGCCACCGTAACACCGACGATCTTGAACTGAATGCCGTTGATACGCACCGTCTGTCCGACGGGTTCGGTGCCATCGGGTATCAGGTCGCTTACCGTGGTCGGGCCGAGTACGGCGACCTTCGTCAGCGAATTGCTGTCGGAGTCGTTCACGAAGCGCCCGTCGGCGATCTGGACATTGCGTACCGCCGGATAATTTTCAGATACACCGGTGACGGTCGTATTCGTGTTCGTCCCTTGCGCGGTCACTTGGTAGCGGCCGGCGACTTCGCTCGCCACCGCACTCACATTGGCAACGGAAGCGATCGCCGTCGCGTCGTCGGCGGTCAGGGTCTTAGCATTACCTCGGCCGGATGAGACACCGAACCCGCCGGGTGAGCGCTGCGCGCCCGGCGTAATGACGAGCAGATTCGATCCGATCGATTGAATACTTGTCTGGATAGACTTGGTCGCACCTTGGCCGATGGATACAAGGGCGATGACGCTCGATATGCCGATAACAATACCGAGGATGGTAAGGCTCGAGCGCACTTTATTGGCTGAAAGTGCCACGTATGTTTCTTGGATCGTGTCGTTGATATTCATATCTATTGCGCATGATGCCGCGCCTTGCGCTGCGGATGTTTCTTGTCGGAGAGGATCTCACCGTCTCGGATATGGATGATGCGCTGTGCATGCTCGGCGACATCGGGTTCGTGTGTAATAAGTATGATCGTGCGCCCGTGTTCCTCATTGAGCTTCTGAAATGTCCCGAGGACGATCTCGCCGGTCTTGGTGTCGAGATTACCGGTCGGTTCGTCTGCCAAAATAAGCGACGGGTCATTGACGAGCGCGCGTGCGATGGCCACACGCTGTATCTGACCACCCGAGAGTTCGTTGCTCTTGTGCGCAAAGTGCGCCTCGGTCATGCCGGCGGCGAGCAACGACTTTTCTGCGCGCGCTTCGCGCTCATCGGCGTCCACTCCCGCGTAGATAAGCGGGAGCATCACGTTGCGAAGCACGGTAGTGCGGGGAAGTAGATTAAACGCCTGGAACACGAATCCGATCTTGTCCTTGCGGATATCCGCAAGCTCTTCGTCGTCCATTTTTGAGACGTCTTTGTTATCGAGTTTGTATGTGCCCGACGTCGGCGTATCAAGACAGCCGAGAATGTGCATCAACGTCGATTTGCCCGAGCCTGACGGTCCCATAATGGCGACGAATTCGCCGTCTTGAATATCAAACGAAATTCCTTTGAGCGCTTGGAAGGCAGTATCTCCCGCGCCGTACGTCTTTGTGATGTTCTTAACCTCGATCATGGCTAGAGACGAATTCCGCCGACCGCAGTGCCTCCGGTCGGTCCGCGAGCGCCCGTCCTACTTGTTGCCGCAGTTGCAGCTGCGGTCGCTGTGCCGCTGGTGGTCGTTGTACGCGCTACGACCTGATCACCGGCCGCGAGTCCCGCAGTGATCTCGGTGTTAGTGCCGTCGGTAATGCCTATGGTTACCTGTACGCTCTGGGGGATCTGCGTCGTCGTCACTCCCGCGTTGCCCGTCCCGGTGTCTGTCAGCGGCGGGGTAAACATCTGTACGTAACTCGATCCGTTGGAGGTCTTTACGGCGCCTGACGGCACCACCAGCACGTTCTGCCGTACGTCAGTCTGGATATCCGCATTGACCGTCATGCCGGGCTTTACGCGAGCATCCTGCGTATCAAATCCTATTTTTACCGCGTACGAAACGACGCCCTGCGTCACCGTACCGAGCGAATCGATAGATGCGACCTCACCGGTCACGGTGAGCCCGTCTATTGCATCGAAGGTGAGCGTCACTTTTTGACCCATTTTCACTTTTGTAGCATCTATCTCATTGAGCGAAAGCTCGGCAATGTCTTGCTTAGTGATGATCGTCGCCGCAGTAGTTCCCGTAGAGACACTGTCACCTTTGTGCAGATCGAGTTTGGCGATAGTGCCTGCGAACGGCGCACGTATCGAATAATCGGCAAGAGTATTCTGCGCATCGGTCAGCGCGTCTTTGCGTTGCTGTACGGTGATCTGTGCGGAGCGGAGGTCGAGCGAATCCGGGCCGCCTGTGGTCTTGGTAAGTGAGGCCTGGCTTTCTGCTACCGAGCGGATCGCATCAGTGATGGCTTGCTGGGCATTCTTTATCGACGCCTGTGAAGACTTGACCCCGGCTTGTTCGGAGTTGGTCGTTGAAATATACCCGCTCAGAGTCGTAATGTGCGTGTCAGCGGTGGGGGAACTGGTAACGTTCTTTGCGCTGAATGTATCCTTATAGAGCTGGATGAAATTGCTCGCATTCTTTACCGCGGCAGAGGTGAGCGTCACCGCATTTATGGTCTCCGAAAGAAGCGCGTCAGTTGCTGCCTGGCTTTGTGCGCGTGAGGCCGACTGATAATCAGCTGCCGCCTTATCGTAAGCGCTCTTGGCGGCATTGTAGCCGTCGATGACCTGCTGCCGAGGAGCGTTCGCATCAAGGCTATTTCGCTGAGTATTTATTGAGTTGGCGTAGTAATCGATATTCCACTGTCCTGAGCCGCCGAGCGTGCGGTCGGTGCCAAAGATAATGGAATTGAGCCCGGTCACGACGTTCGGCAGGTTCTGATACACCGAATCTATCTGCGTGTACGCATCGTCATACGCTTTTGGCAACGCATCCTGCGCGCTCTGTTGTGATTCTTGCGCGCGCGCCAGATTATTCTGCGCCTGGGTCAGCGTGAGCGTGTCGGCAGGCTGCTGCAATTTTTCGAGACTCAGCTGTGCCGTCTCAAGGCTGGTTTGCGCATCGCGCACCGCTTTCTGCGCATCGGTCGCGTCTATATATGCGATAGCGGCACCGGAACCCACGTACTGTCCTTCTGCCACCAATACCGCTGTTACGTCGCCGGATGCCTTTGGCTTGATATCGACTTGGTTAGAAGCAGACACCTGCCCGGAGCCGGAAACGACCGCGACGATAGTACCTGTCGCGACATTGCTCAGCACGTAGCGGGTCTGTACGACGACCGGATTGAAATGCTTGTATCCCGCGTAGCCGACACCCAGAATGACCACGGCGAGAAAACCGCTCAATACTTTGTGAGCGATCACGTACTTCTTAAGCCCGGCGATGCGGGATATATGTGCTTGCATGAAAAAGAAGAATTACGAGGTTACGAGCTTAATACATCGTGAACATACGTATTATTTCACGGCTTGGCGTATAATCAGTCATATGAGCGCAACGCAGACCATCGTATTCGGAGGCGGGTGCTTTTGGTGCACGGAGGCCGTATTCAAAATGCTCAAGGGCGTGAGCGCCATTGAGCCCGGGTATGCGGGAGGGAATCCGTCAGCCGACGGACGGAGTCCGACGTACGAGCGCGTATCGGAAGGGAATACGGGGCATGCGGAAGTGATCCGGGTGACGTATGACCCGCAGATCATCACGCTCGAAGATCTGTTCACCGTATTCTTCGGCTCTCACGACCCTACGACACCCAACCGGCAGGGAGCTGATGTCGGTGAGCAGTACCGTTCGGTGATCTTCTATGCCAATGAAGAGGAGAAGACTGCGGCGGAGCGCATCGCGAAAGACATTCAGGATTCACTCACCGACGGAACGAGCGTTGTGACGCAGATACTCCCGCTTGATACCTTCTATCCCGCTGAGTCCTATCACAAGGATTACTATGCGCAGAATACCTCCGCTCCCTACTGTCAGGTGGTCATCGAGCCCAAGATCGAGAAAGTAAAGAAGCGCTTCGCGGAGCTGGTGCAGCAATAACCGAGTATGTTCGATCCGAAAGCGGAAAAAACTGTGTACTTCGTGCGGCACGGGCAAAGTGAGGACAATGTGGCGCCGCGCTTCCAGTCTGACGATTCCCCGCTGACGGAAACCGGGGTCATGCAGGCCGACATGATCGCGAGTAGGGCCGCAGAGATCGAGTTCGATGCCTTGATCAGCAGCCCGCATCCGCGAACAAAGGATACCGCCGAGGCTATTGCGCGAAAGACCGGTAAGACACCCGAATATTCGGAGCTCTTCATTGAATCGGTAAAGCCGACCGGACTCGCGGGTAAAATGTACTCAGACCCTGAAGCAAACGCATTGTGGCTTCAGTGGCACAAAAGTCAGGGCGACCCGTCGGTCAGAGTGCGTGACGGTGAAAATTATTCCGATCTGCTGGCGAGAGCAGATAAGGCGCTCGCGTATCTGCTAAGTCGTCCGGAAAAAGGTATCTTGGTCGTTACCCACGGATTTTTTCTCCGTACCATGCTCGCTCGCGTGATACTGGGAGATACGTTGTCGCCGGAAAATTTTAGGAATATTCAATCAAGTGTTTCTTCGGAAAATACGGGCATCTCGGTGGTTCAATATGCGGGCGGATATCAGAATGCGGCCCCAAAATGGAAATTGTGGACGTATAACGACCACGCTCATTTGGGATAAATAGCTTTTGCTATAATGCGCGACTATGGAATACAGAAAACTTTCTAATACGGGACTGGAAGTCTCGAAGATCTGCCTCGGCACCATGAACTGGGGTCAGCAGAACACCGAAGCCGAGGCGCATGAGCAGCTTGATTACGCGACGACGGTCGGAGAGATCAATTTTATCGACAGCGCCGAGATGTACCCGATCCCACCCGAGCCGGAGAAGCAGGGGACAACCGAGAGATACGTCGGCAATTGGCTTGCTAAACGTGGCAAACGCGACGACCTCATCATCGCGAGCAAGGTCGCGTCATCGAATCTGATCCGTACTCGCCCGATCGAAGGTGATCGCACCCGTTACAATAAAAAGAACATACTCGCCGCAATTGACGGCACGCTCTCTCGACTTCAGACCGATTACATCGATCTGTATCAGGTGCACTGGCCGGAGCGTTCGACCAACTTCTTCGGTATTCGCAATTTTGAGAACATCGTTGATGAGGATGTAACTCCGATAGAAGAGACACTCGAGGCGCTCGGCGAGATCGTAAAGGCGGGCAAGGTCCGCTTTATCGGCATTTCCAACGAAACACCGTGGGGACTTTCGGAGTATCTACGAGTCGCAAAAGAAAAAGGTCTTCCCCGCGTGATAACCATCCAGAATCAATACTCGATCATGAACCGTCTCTTTGAGATCGGTCTATCCGAAATGTGCATGCATGAAAATGTCGGCCTGCTTCCATATTCCTCACTCGGCGGCGGAGCGCTCAGTGGCAAGTACCTTGGAGGTGCGAATCCGCCGGGCGCGCGACACACGCTCTACGCTCGCAATCGAGCCCGATACAATGCCCCTCATCTTCAGTCAGGTATTCAGGCATATGTCGATCTTGCGCATAAGCATGGACTCGACCCTGCTCAGATGGCGCTCTCATTCACCAACGACCGCCCGTTCGTGACCGCGAATATTATCGGCTGCACATCAATGGAGCAGCTCAAAGCCGACATCGCCAGTGCTGATATCAAGCTCAGCGCCGATGTGATGAAAGATATCGAGGCGCTCTATACGGTCATGCCCGACCCGCAGGCCTAAGCCCATTTCCGTGGTATATTTTTGGCATGAAATTGTCCGAAGTATTGAAGGAACGCGGCTACGCATATCAGCAGTCTTCGGAGACACTTGAGGAGATCACCGATGGTGCCAAGCGCACGGTATATCTCGGTATCGACCCGTCGGCCGATTCGCTTCATATCGGCAATCTGATGGGTCTTTTGGTGTTGCGCCGATTCCTTGAAGACGGTCACAAGGTGATACTCCTTACCGGCGGCGGCACGGGAATGATAGGCGACCCGGGAGGAAAGAGTGAAGAGCGAAATCTGCTCGACGAGGAGACCATCAAAAGGAATTCTACGGCAGTCGCGGCTCAGATCCGGAAGGTATTCGGAACGGACGATTTCACCGAGGTAAATAATGCCGCGTGGCTCTCGAAGCTTTCGCTTCTGGAATTTTTGCGTGACATCGGCAAGCACTTTACGGTCAATTCGATGATCAAGAAGGATATCGTTCATGACCGTCTCGCCAAGGAATCTCCTATTTCGTTCACCGAATTCAGCTATTCACTTTTGCAGGGCTACGACTATCTACATCTCAATCAGGAATATGGCTGCGACCTGCAGGTGGGAGGCTCGGACCAGTGGAGCAATATTCTTGCGGGAGTTGAGTTCATACGACGAAAAACGGAGAAGACAGTCTACGCACTTACCTGGCCGCTCATTGTGAATAAATCCACAGGCAAGAAATTCGGCAAGTCCGAAAGCGGTGCGATCTGGCTCGACCCGAAGAAGACGACGCCATTTGAGATGTATCAGTTCCTGCTCAACAGCGAGGACGACGTCGTCGAGGAGTATCTGCTGAAGCTCACACTTCTGAATTGGTCAGATATTGAAGCCATCATGCTCGGTCACAAGACCGATCCTTCAAAGCGCCTGGCCCAGCGCTCCCTTGCGATCGAAGTGGTCACGATCGTGCACGGTGCGGATGCAGCGCACCGCGCTCAGCTCGTGACCGAGGCCCTCTTCGGCGATGCGGAAATATCCGAAGAAGGGTGGAGTGCTATTGCGACAGATGCCCCAAGCAGAAAGATCGCAGTAGGCAGTCCGCTGATCGATGCGATCATTGAGAGCGGTCTCGCGGAATCGAAGACCCAAGCACGACAATTTCTTTCATCAGGCGCTATCTACCTCAATGGCGAGAGCCTGAGCGACGAGAAGCGTCTGTTCGAAGAATCCGACTTTTCAAAGGGCGCAGCTATCCTCAAAAGAGGGAAGCGTAATATTAGTGTGCTTGTTAAGGAGTGATATAATGAACATATGAAAGGAGGAGGATTAGACAAGAACAACAATAAGCCGCATTTCGATAAGCAGCGCGCTCAAACACCGCCGCGCATCGCATCTCGCGCGAATCAGTTTGGCAACAAGAACCGCCGCTCGATCCCGCGCAGCAAATAGACGCGTTTCGATTTCGAATGCTATAGTCCGCTGCGTATGAAACGCCCGGTCAATTTGGAGATAACACATCGCGAGCCGAATAGCATGGCTCGTGCCGGAGTATTGCGCACACCGCATGGCGATATCAAGACGCCCGCGTTTATGGCGGTCGCCACCAAGGCCACGACGAAGGGCCTCGGCTCATTCATGTACGAAGATATGGGCATTCAAGGTCTCATCGCCAACGCCTATCATTTGTATCTCACTCCCGGCGAGAAGATCGTCGAGAAGGGCGGTGGTGTGGGGAAATTCATGTCGTTCTCAGGTCCGACCATGACCGATTCCGGAGGGTTCCAGGTGTTCTCGCTCGGCGACGGATTTGGAAAAAAAGTATCAAAAATAACTGCTGAAGATATCCCGCGCGAAGCGGCCATCGCAGTCTTCGATGAAGATATTGCGTCGCAGCATGGCAAGCTCGCCATCGTCGACGACGAAGGCGTCTCGTTCACCTCACATCACGACGGCTCACTGCATCGCTTCACACCTGAGCGCTCGATGGAGATACAGCATGCGCTCGGTGCCGATATCATATTCGCATTCGATGAGTGCACATCGCCAGCGGCTGATTATGACTATCAGAAAGAGGCGATGGACCGTACGCATCGCTGGGCCAAGCGCAGCTTGGCGGCGCATCGTCAGGATATCGATGCGAATGACAGGCAAGGAATCTACGGCATCGTGCAAGGTGGCCGGTACGAAGATCTGCGCTTGGAATCCGCGCGCGACCTCGCAGCTATGGATTTCGATGGCTACGGTATCGGTGGCTCATTCAGCAAAGAGGACATTTTGGGAATACTTGAAAAGGTGGACAAGGAATTGCCGGACGAAAAGCCGCGGCATTTGCTGGGTATCGGCGAGCCGGAAGACATATTCATCGGAGTCGCCGCAGGCATTGATACCTTCGACTGTGTGCTGCCGACTCGCAATGGACGCAACGGCACCGTTTATACATTCTCCGGCAAGACGAGTCTTGAACGAGCCGAATACACGGAGGATTTTACGCCTATTGATGCAGAGTGCGATTGCTTCGTTTGTAAGCGATACACAAAAGCATATATCAGACACCTCTTTAAATCGGGCGAGATGCTCGCAGGAGTACTGGCGAGTGCGCACAACATGCGCTTCCTCACGCGTCTCACTGAAAATATTCGTGCTTCGATCCTCGACGGAACATTTGAACAATATCGCGACAGTTTTCTTAAGAAATACAAAAAGTAGAGGCGGCCACATGGCCGCCTCGAAAACGTTTTCTCTCGGACGACATTCAGTCGTCACTGTGGATGCGTCGCGGTGCCGATATCCAGCTACCCCTTCGCGAGTCCATTAACTCTTCAACAACAACCGCAACTACTGGCTGACCACCGTCTTTCTTCGACCCCTTCTTCTTGTTTTTCTTACCCTTACCCTTCGATTTGTGCGGTTTCTTATGTCCCATTAGACCTGCCCTCGTGATCGCTGGGGTGATAGTAGCGGACTTTTATACCTATTGCAAGTGACTTATATCTGTGCTATAATACACTTTAGTAATTGCGTTCGCGTATTCATCGCGTAATTTTCGACGGTCAAACGGGGGAATAAATGGCCGCTGACAATGCAGATCTGGATGAGTTGATACGTGCGCTCCGGGCATATACGGAACCGCCGAGCGAAGCCCTTGTGGCGCTCGTGCGCAAATGCACAACAGAGCGCGAGACGGGTGTCTATCCGTGGATGACACCGCTAGTTTCGACCTCAAACTGAAGATCCGAGTAAGAGATTTGTAATGCAAAAGGTGGTCCTCGTGGCCGCCTTTTTCTATTCTTCACCTGAGCTTCAGCATCGAAATGCCAGAGTGTCTCCCAGTGCGTCGATTGCGTATCGCTTATTTCTACTCAAACAACTACGGGGATACAACGATGAGCTGCGAAGCGGTTCAAGCTTCTCCACTGCCTTCGGCATCGGCGACCAAGCATCTGTGCGGGTCGTGTAATAGCACGATGAACGAGGTGCCTAATGCACCGGGCACGTTCACATGCAGCAATTGCGGCTACGCAATGGTGATCGACGAGCAGGCCGCAAAAGCCTAGAAGCGCTTTTTCGGGGACGGATAGATCTTTCAGTTCTGTGGATAGGCCCGGTATTTTGCCGGGCCTCTTCATTTGGCAACTATTTTGGTAGAGTACATGGATATGTCGCTCAATATTAAATCCTCATATACACCTGCGGGCGACCAGCCCAAGGCGATAGAAGCGCTCGTAAAGGGGGTGAAGGCCGGACAGCGCGACCAGACGCTCCTCGGCGTCACGGGCTCGGGTAAGACGTTCACCATCGCCAATGTGATCGAACAGATCCAAAAGCCAACACTCGTCATCGCTCACAACAAAACGCTCGCCGCGCAGCTCGCGGCGGAGTATCGTGATTTCTTCCCCGATGCTGCGGTACATTATTTCGTTTCGTATTACGACTACTACCAGCCGGAGGCGTACATGGCGGTGACCGACACGTACATCGAGAAGGAGGCAATGATCAACGAGGACATCGAGCGTCTTCGTCACGCCTCGACGCAGGCATTGCTCACACGCAAGGACGTGATCGTTGTCGCATCCGTCTCATGTATCTACGGCTTGGGAAGCCCGATAGAGTATCAAAAGGTGAATCTCAAGCTCTCCAAAGGTGATGCATACACCCGCGCATCGCTGACCCGCCAATTCATTGCAATGTATTTCGAGCGAGTCGCCGGCGACCTTTCGCCCGGTACATTTCGAGCACTGGGTGCGAAGATCGAGGTGATGCCTGCCAACGAGCGCACTATCTATCGCATCGACCTTAGCGGCGGCAAGATCACGCATATCGATGAGATCGACGCGATGACACGCGAGATCGGCGAGAGTAAGGATGCCGTATTTATATTTCCTGCAAAGCACTACGTGACGCCCAAAGAGGTGCAGGAGGCGGCCGTGGCAGATATCAAATTCGAGCTCGAAGAGCGGCTGAAAGTATTGGGCACACAGGGAAAAATTCTGGAGGCGGAGCGGCTCAAGCGTCGTACCCGTCAGGACATCTCAATGATCAATGAGTTCGGGTACTGCAACGGCATAGAGAACTACTCGCGACACTTCGACCGACGTAAGCCGGGCGAGCCGTCGTACTCGCTGCTCTCGTATTTCCCGCACAAGGCCGACGGGACTCCCGACTTCCTTACCGTGATCGACGAGTCGCACGTGACCATACCGCAGATCGGCGGTATGTATGCCGGAGACAAAGCTCGCAAGGATATCCTTATCGAATACGGGTTCCGCTTGCCGTCCGCACTCGACAATCGTCCGCTTAAATTTGCAGAATTCGAGAAGAGCGTCGGACAAACCATCTATACATCGGCCACCCCAGGCGTCTACGAGCTCGCACGAAGCGGTAAGCCGATCGAGCAGGTCATTCGCCCGACCGGACTCATCGACCCGGAGATCATCATTCGCCCGATCGTAAGTTCCGATACATTCACCGGACAGGTGAAGGATTTCATAGCGGAAGCGGAGAAGATCACGGCTCGCGGTGCGCGTACGATGTGTACGGTCCTTACCAAGAAGATGGCGGAAGATCTCGCTACATTCCTCGAGGAGCGCAAGATCAAGGTGCGATACCTGCACAGCGACGTAAAGACGATCGAGCGCATCGAGATCCTCACCGAATTCCGTCGCGGGACCTTTGATGTGCTCGTAGGCGTCAACCTGCTGCGCGAAGGGCTCGACCTTCCGGAAGTCGAACTCGTGGCAATTCTTGATGCCGACAAAGAAGGGTTCCTGCGCTCAGAGACCTCCCTCATTCAGACGATGGGTCGCGCCGCGCGCAACGTCAACGGTAAGGTCATTCTGTATGCGGATAATATGACGGGCTCGATGCAGCGCGCTATCGACGAGACCGACCGCAGACGAAAGATCCAGACGGCGTACAACGAGAAGCACGGCATCACACCGCAGACGGTTCAGAAGCGCATTCACGATATTACCGCCGACATTCAAAAGAATCGTCGTAAAGCTGTCACTGAGCTCACTGAACTTGATATGTCGGCGCAGAAGGATCCGAAGAAAGCCATCGCCGAAAAGCGCCGTCAGATGCATCAGGCTGCCGACGATCTCGACTTTGAGACGGCAGCAATTTTGCGCGACGAGATCGGGGAGCTTGAGAAATTGACCAAGACCGCGAAGAAGGCGGCAAAGAACACGATCGCGAATCCTAAGTCCGATGAAGAATATGGCGCTTAATATCCGCGAGAACGTGCCGCTGGCTCCGCTCACGACCTTTGAGATCGGAGGCCCGGCGCAATACATCGTCGAAGTTAAGAACGAGGCCGAAATTCTGGAAGCGCTCGCCTATACCAAAGAGAAGGGACTCAAAATGACGATACTTGCCGGCGGGAGCAATGTACTCATCCCCGACGGTGGCATGCAGGGGCTGGTTATCCGCATCGGGGAAGGCGAACACTCCATCAATGGTGTCACCGTGAGTGCAGAAGCGGGATGCAATTTGCTGGGACTCATCAATGCAGCGGCGGAAAAGGATCTGGGAGGGTGGGAGAAGCTCGCCGGTATTCCCGGTTCGATCGGAGGAGCTGCGCGAGGCAATGCGGGTGCGTTCGGACCCGAGATAAAAGATTTCGTCCGGAATGTGCGCGCTATCAATATCGTATCGGGCGAGGCAAGGGATTTTTCAAATGCGGAATGTGATTTCTCATACCGACATTCATATTTCAAGGATCATCCGGAGTGGGTGATCACGGGCGTTACCGTTGAATTACTGCAAACTGATCCGCAAACTTCAAAGCGCCTCGCCGAGGAGACGATCGCGGAGCGCGAGAAGCGGCATTTGCAGAATGTGCGAGCGGCAGGCAGTTTTTTTATGAATCCGACAGCTCCGCAAAATATTATTGATATGTTCGAGTCCGAAAAGGGAGTAAAAGCGCGCGGCGGGCGAGTGCCAGCGGGATGGCTGATCGAAAAGGCGGGACTCAAAGGTCATCGGGTAGGGGATGCGATAGCGAGTGAGCAGCATCCGAACTACATCGTGAACACGGGTAATGCGACGGCGCATGATGTACGCAATCTTGCTCAAGTGATCAAGCTCGACGTCGCCGCTCAATTCGGCGTCGAACTCCAAGAAGAAGCGGCAATGATGTAGTGGACGCAGATGCCGAGGGATAGTACTGTTGCCGAGGAATTTCACGTGCCCGGCTGTAGGAGGTAGAGATGGCACATGCTCGCATTTGCGTGGTCGAGGAAGACAAGGAAATGCGTGAGGCACTTTATAAGGCTCTGACCGACGCGGGTTGCCGTGTCGACGTCTATGAGAGCCACCGTGCAGTGACAGCGATGATGCCCCACATTCCTGATTGGGATACCATCGTCACACATCTGGGTCGCGACGGCAGCGGAGCACAAATGGTCTCGTTGATCCGGCAGCTGCCCGGACACGAATTGATCCGAGCAATAAGCTTTACGTCGCACTCCTCGTGCTCATTCGAGAAGGTGACCGGTATCGATGCCGGCGATTCAACCACCGAAGATCTCAAGTATCTGTCTAAGGACGAAGAGATCGCTAACGTGGTCGATATCGTCTGCGAACGTTAAGGCAGGCAAATTATTTATGACGAAGGCCGGGCGCATTGCCCGGTCTTTTCATTTGTAGAATATCGATAAGGTTGACACCTCACTACTTCAATGGTATTACGTTGCCAGTGTAATTTGTCTCAACCAGGCTTGCCAAGGGGGCACCATGTACTCGTATCTGAGAGCATTCTTCTTCGGGCTTTTCATGTGCACCTCTGCTGCACATGCGAGCGATCTGAAGATCGAATCGATCACAACCGCCCTGTGGTTCGGGACTAACTGGATCGGACCCGATTTCAGTTATCCGGGCGAGAAGAGAGGTCCCGTGATGTGGACAAGTATCTCGGCGGCGCTTACGAACGGCGCATACTTCGGTGCGTATCAGCGCACGCCCAATAACGAGACCGACGCGTTCGCAGGTCTCGTCGTACCGATCGGAAAAATGAAGCTCGATCTGAGCGTCACGTATCTGAGTCTCTCGGGTGCCACACGGAGTCTCGGCGACGCAGTCGTCGTCGGTTCCAAGCTCTGGAAGGACTTCGAGGTCGGCGCGTCGGTGATCTCCCCGTATGCTCGTGTCGACTACTGGCAACTGCTCAACGGACATGCTGCCATCGGCACCCATGTGGGCGTCTGGGTACGGCACAACCTCAGCGATCTGTTGTCCGTAGACACCGGGGCACGCGTCGTGTATGGCACGGGCGTGTTCGGAAAACCGGGCATCAACGGGGTCGTAGATGCGGGACTCGTGTTTAAGCTCGACAAGAGCTTTGAAGTCACACTTCCCGCGATCCGCTACGCCGGCAAGCGCTACACCAACGGTCCGGACGGCGATTCCGGAGGGCTTACGTTTTTCGCCAAGGCGGTCAAGACGTTCTGATCCAAATACCGCTTATTCGAAAAAAGGCCGGGCGCATTGCCCGGCCTTTTAATATTGGATGCGTGTGATCAAAGCAGGTCAATGATGAACGCCTCATAGACGGTACTCTGTGCGCCATATCGTTCATCGAAATATGTCGCAGTCGTTCTTCGAAAGCCGAGGTGCGTCAACCCCGACTTTGCGATGCTGTCGGCGTACGCGTATATGCAGCCGCTCGAGGCGAGTGAAGCCTGCACCGTCCGGTAAACCTTAAGCCCCAGTAAGCTTTGCCTCGCTGCGGGCGCAATAAGTAACCGTCCGATCTCTAAGCTATTGTTCTTCAGGGGCGCTTCTGGCTTCACATGCCCGGTGAACGGCAGCTTCTGTTCAAGCACTGCGGTGAGCCTAAAGACGGCAACGAGACCCGTATCGCCGCATACCCCGTAATGGAAACTGATCCGGTCCCACTCGTCAATTATAAGACCTCGATCAGTCAGGTGTTGAGCGCGGAATTTCTGTGCTTCCGCAGATTCGATCCGCAGACTGCGATACATACACGAACTCCCTCAATGATGTGCCACGGCCAGAATAAGCGCTTTGTGATATAATGTCTACATCCAACCCCCCAGCGTAAGCAGGGGGTCAGAAACATTTGCTATGGCAGACAAACGCATGGACGAAAACGACAAGATCGTCATCAAAGGCGCCCGTACTCACAATCTCAAGAATGTGAGCGTTGAAATGCCGCGCGGCAAAATGGTGGTCTTCACCGGCCTCTCCGGCTCGGGTAAGTCATCGCTCGCGTTCGACACTATCTTTGCCGAAGGTCAGCGAAAATATGTGGAATCACTCTCCGCCTATGCCCGCCAATTCCTGCGTCAGATGCAGAAGCCCGATCTCGACGAGATAACGGGACTCTCTCCAGCGATCTCGATCGATCAGAAAAGTCGCTCTAATAATCCACGCTCAACCGTGGCGACGATCACCGAGATATACGACTATCTGCGCGTCTTGTATGCGCGCATCGGACATCCGCACTGCCCGGTCTGCGGACGCGAAGTAAAGAAGCTCACCAACGAAGAGATACTCGAATCAGTGCTTGAGCTCGTCGAAAAAGCACAAAAGAAGGGAAAGGCCGAAGCTAAGAAGAATCTCACGTCCGGTGTGACCGATGCGAAGATCAAAATACTTGCTCCCATCGTTGTAGGGCGCAAAGGTGAGTACTACCAGTTGCTCTACGACATGCTCGGCAAGGGATACGAAAAGGCCATCATCGACGGTAAGGAGAAATCACTTCGCGAGCGCATCGTGCTCGAGAAGAACGACCGCCACGATATCGATATCATCGTCGACGAGATATTCGTCAGCGAGTTCAGCGACGACAAGAAGGGCTCTTTCGAGCGGGCCTCGGAGGCCATCGAACGCGCTCTCCTCGAATCCGACGGATTAGTGCGCATCATGGACGCCGACGGCTCTACTCATATCGTTTCGGCAAAATTCTTGTGCCCGTACGACGGGTTTTCATTCCCCGAAGTCGAACCGCGACTCTTCTCTTTCAATTCACCGTACGGTGCATGCCCCGAGTGTAAGGGTCTTGGTACCAAGTATCTTTTCAGCGACGAGGCGTGTCCTGTCTGCGAAGGTGCACGACTTCGTCCCGAGGCGCTCAACGTCTTTCTCGGGCATGTAGAAGCGCCGGCGGATCATAAAGGTCCGGCGAAGGGCACCAACATCGTGAATCTCTCATCGCTTTCCATTGAGCACGCGATGGATTTTTTCAATAAGCTCAAACTTACCAAAAAAGAAGAAGAGATCTCGCGCCAGGTGATCAAGGAGATCACGTCGCGCCTGCAGTTCATGCTCAATGTGGGTATCGAATACCTCACACTCGATCGAAAGGCCAATACGCTCTCCGGCGGCGAGGCACAACGCATCCGCTTGGCCTCGCAGCTCGGCTCCGGCCTCGTGGGCGCTTTGTATGTGCTCGATGAGCCGACCATCGGTCTTCACCAGCGCGACAACGATAAGCTCATCGTCACGCTCAAACATTTGCGGGATCTCGGTAACAGCGTGCTCGTGGTCGAGCACGACGAAGATACGATCTATGCATCCGACTACATCATCGACATCGGTCCGGGCGCCGGAGTGCATGGCGGCAATATCGTTGCCGCCGGCTGGCTCGACGAACTGCTCACCGCGAAGACCAACAAGAGTAAATCGCGCACGCTCGGATACCTCCGTGATGAGATCCGCATCGAGCTTCCCGAGCACCGTCGTACCGCTGATCGCGGGAAGATCAAGGTGCGCGGAGCCAATAAGTTCAACATGAAGGATCTCAACGTAGATATCCCGCTCAATAAGCTCGTGGGTATCACGGGTGTCTCGGGATCGGGCAAATCGACCTTCTTGTACGAAATCCTGCATCGCAATCTTCAGGCGCGCTTCGACAAGCGTTTCCGTACGGCCAAGATATACAACTGCAAAGAATTCGCCGGCACCGAATATCTCGGCCGTGCGATCCTCATCGATCAGTCAGCAATCGGTCGCACGCCGCGCTCGAATCCCGCCACATACACCGGTGCATGGACGCACATCCGCGACATGTTCGCGATGAGCGAAGAGAGCAAGGCGCGCGGATGGGGACCGGGACGCTTCTCATTCAACGTCAAAGGCGGTCGCTGCGAGGCATGCCAAGGCAACGGCCTTGTCGCAGTGGAGATGCACTTCCTTCCGACGGTCTACGTGACCTGCGATGTCTGCAACGGCAAGCGTTTTATGAAAGAGACGCTCGAAGTGAAGTACAAGAAGAAGAGTATTCACGATGTGCTCACCATGACCGTCGAGCAGGCCATAAATTTTTTCGAGGATATTCCAGCGATCCATGACCGATTGAGTACGCTCGCCGATGTGGGCCTTTCTTACCTTGAGCTTGGTCAGAGTGCGACGACGCTCTCCGGAGGTGAAGCACAGCGCGTCAAGATCGCGTCGGAACTGTATCGTCCGCACATCACTAAGAGCATTTATCTTCTTGATGAGCCGACGGTCGGACTTCATTACGACGACGTCGCGAAGCTCATCGACATTCTTCAGAAGCTCGTTGACCGCGGCAACACGGTCGTCGTGATCGAGCACAATCTCGATCTCCTAA
The DNA here is from genome assembly GCA_028286865.1 of Candidatus Kaiserbacteria bacterium. Lineage (GTDB taxonomy): Bacteria > Patescibacteriota > Minisyncoccia > Phycocordibacterales > UBA2100 > UBA10103. Next base: position 16,684 of record JAQBQU010000010.1, on the reverse strand, counting down.
AGTGCGCTGATTACCTTATCGACATGGGCCCTGAAGGGGGAGAAGGAGGCGGCAATATCGTGGCCAAAGGCACGCCCGAAGAAGTGGCGCGCACCGAAGGCTCACACACCGGCTACTACCTCAAAAAGATACTGAAGAAAGCAAAGAAGTCCTAGGTTGACATCGACTCGTGATTTATGTAAAGTTTTCGTCGCCCCGGGACTATTGAATACCGGGGATTTTCGCTGTTTGACAGATGGGAGTTTGAAATTGAAAAGCCTCACCAGACGATCCGATGTGATTTACAAGGGCGACGACCGTTCGCCTGCGCGTGCAATGGTCCGCGGTCTCGGCTATACCGATGCCGACATGGCGAAGCCAAAGGTTGGGATCGCCGACGGTCACGCGACCGTCAGCACCTGCAACGCCGGTATTCGTCCACTCGTCGAGCGCGCGAAAAAGGCACTGTTGTCGGCCGGTGCGATGCCTCAGACGTTCGGTTTTTCGACCGTCACCGACGGCACCAGCATGGGCACGCCGGCGATGAGATATTCGCTGGTGTCACGTGGCGTGATCGCGCAGTCGATTGAATGTGGGGTTATGGGACACGCGATGGATGGCTTCATGGCCATCGGCGCGTGCGACAAGAACCAGCCCGGCATTTTGATTGCGATGGCTGAAATGAACGTGCCCTCTGTCTTCGAGTACGGCGGCACAATCATGCCCGGCAAGTTGAACGGACGTGATCTCACGATTATCGACCCGTTCATCGCCGTTGGGCAGCTCAGCGCCGGCAAAATCGATCGCGAACAATTCGATGCGATCGAGCGACATGCGTGCCCGGGCCCTGGGGCGTGCGGCGGCATGTACACCGCCAATACCTTCTCAGCATTTGCGGAAGCTCTCGGCATGAGTCGTTTGCGCTCATCGCAGTTGGCCGCCGTCGCTGACGAGAAACTCGACTCCGTCGAAGTCTCGGCGCGGCTTCTTATTGATGCAATCCGCGACGACCTTACGCCGCGGAAAATCATCACTCGGAAGTCCTTCGAGAACGCGGTGAAGGTGGTCATGATGGCTGGCGGTTCAACCAACCTCATCCTGCACGGCATGGCGATTGCCCGCGCTGCGAAAGTGGAGTGGACAATCAACGACTTCGAGCGCGTGCGCCTGATGGTGCCCGTGGTTTGCAACATGAAGCCGTGGGGCCAATACCTTGCCGTCGACTTCAACCGAGTCGGCGGCGTGCCGCTCCTTCTCAGCATGCTGCGTAAACATGGCGAACTGAACGAGGGCTGCATGACTATCCACGGGAAGACGATGGGTGAAATGCTGGAAGGGGTTCCGTCGGAACCACCGGAAGGCCAGGACGTTGTTCGTCCGTGGTCCAATCCCATGCACAAACATGGGCACCTCGCCATCTTGAAGGGCAACCTTGCTCCGAACGGCGCGGTGGCGAAGATCACGGGCCTCGCAAATCCTTCGATCACGGGCCCTGCGCGCGTGTTCGAATCGGAAGAAGACTGTGCGAAGGCAATTCGTGCTCTGAAGATTGTGCCGGGCGACGTTGTTGTCGTTCGGAACGAAGGCCCGAAGGGCGGTCCGGGAATGCGTGAAATGCTCGCGCCGACCTCGGAACTCTCCGGACAAGGTCTCGACGGACAAGTTGCGCTTCTCACCGATGGACGGTTCTCCGGTGGAACGCGCGGCTTCGCTGTCGGGCATGTTGATCCCGAGGCATACGACGGTGGCGTAATCGCACTGATCAAAGATGGCGACATGATCACTATCGATGCCGAGCGGAACCTGGTGCAGCTCAACGTCCCCGAGGAAGAAATTGCTCGGCGACGTGCGGAATGGGTACAGCCGAAACCACGTTTCGACAGCGGTGTTCTCGGCATCTACATCCGCAATGTTGGCCCTTCGAGTGAAGGCGCCTGCATCTGATCGGCACTGAGCAATCGCAATAAACCAACCCAACGCGGATGTTCCGCGTTGGGTTTTCACTTTGTTCGGGAACATATCCCAACTTTTTTATGTGGCACGATACTCGTCCCACGACTTGATCACGATCTTCTGCGTGCATATCTCATGGAATGCCGAGACGAATGATTCCGCGAGCTGACGATTCGTGATAAGCGGAATATTAAGGTCGACCGCTTTGCGGCGAAGTGCGAAGCCGTCTTCGGCGTTGCGTGCGAGCGCACGCTCGGGAACGTTCACGATAAGATCAAGATCGCCGGATGCGAGAAGGTCGGATACGTTCGGCTTGTTCTTGCGCCCCATTTTGTATACCTTGGTGCACTTCACTTTATTATCAAGCAGGAAGTCCGCCGTGTGCTCGGTCGCAAACAATTTGAATCCCATTTCAGAGAGCGTTCTGATCGACGGCAAGAGCTTTACCTGATTCTCCTCCTTACCGAGGGAGACCAATATATTCTTCTTCGGCAGCCTGAATCCGGCCGCCATCATCGATTTGATGAGCGCTTCAGAATACGAATCACCGAAGCAGGCGACCTCTCCCGTAGAAGCCATTTCCACGTAGTGGATCGGGTCGGCACCTTTGATGCGGCTGTATGAGAACTGCGGCGATTTCACAGCGACAGTGTCGATCTCGACAGTGTGATAGTCGGCATGCACGTCTTTGCCGAGAAGGGCGCGCACCGCGATATCGATGAAATTGTAGCCGGTGACCTTTGAAACGAACGGAAAGCTACGCGATGCACGCGCGTTGCACTCGATAACGAGGATGTGATTTTCCTTTGCCAAGAACTGAATATTGAACGGGCCCGTGATATTGAGCTCTTTCACGATGCGCTTTGCCGAAGCTTTTGCTCGGCGGATCGTCTCAAGGTAGGTGCGCTGCGGTGGGAGCACCACGGTGGCGTCACCGGAATGTGTACCGGCATTCTCCACGTGCTCGGTGATGGCATAGATGGCGAGCTTGCCTTTTGAAGCCACGCCGTCTATTTCGATCTCGCGCGCATTCTCGATGAATTTCGATATGACGACCGGGTGATCATTCGATACATCAGTCGCACGCTTAAGGAATTTCATCAGCGCTTTTTCGTCATATGCCACGCTCATCGCGGCGCCCGATAGCACGTATGACGGTCGCACCAATACGGGATAGCCGAGTTCTTTTGCCGCTTTCTTGGCCGCAAGCGGAGTTGTGAGTTCGACCCACTGCGGCTGGTCGATCTCGAGGCGATCAAGCATTTTAGAAAATACGTGCCGATCCTCGGCGCGATCGATATTTTCGGGAGCTGTGCCCATGACGGGTACACCGTTACGCTCGAGCGGGAGTGCAAGATTGTTCGGAATTTGCCCGCCGGTCGATATAACGACTCCCTTCGGATTTTCAAAGTCTGTAATGTCGAGAATGCGCTCGAGAGAAAGCTCTTCGAAATAGAGGCGATCCGACATGTCGTAATCGGTCGAAACGGTCTCCGGATTGGAGTTAATCATGATCGTGTTCGAACCTTCGCGCTTGAGGGTTTTGAGCGCTTGCACGCACGACCAATCGAATTCGACCGACGACCCGATGCAGTACGGGCCGGAACCAAGTACTGCGACCTGATTGACCCCGCGACCGATATCGTGTTCCGACCCGTGATAGGTCACGTACAGATAATTCGTTTTGGCAGGGAACTCTCCCGCAAGGGTATCGATCTGCTTGATCCACGGGCGGATACCGTATTTATGGCGAAGTGCACGCACTTTCTCTTCGGTCGATCGTTTAATGACCGCGATCTGCGCATCGGAGAATCCGTTACGCTTCGCCTCAAGAAGGCGCGGTGCATCAAGGCGCTTCTGTTTGAGCGACTTCTCTATATCAATGATGTGCTTCATCTTATCCAAGAACCACATATCGATCCTGGAGAGCGCATGGATCTCTTTCGTAGTGACTCCGGATCGAAGCGCCTCTCCAAGTGCAAAAATGCGCCGGGTCGTCGCAAAGCGGATCTCTTTTTTATAATTCGGTATCGAAAACGTGGCATTTTTCTGCGCAGTGAATCCCATCGCACCCACGTTGAGCATGCGCAGTGCTTTCTGGAGCACTTCTTCAAAGTTGCGGCCGATCGCCATCACTTCTCCGACGCTTTTCATCTCGGTCCCGATACGCGTGGCGGCACCTTCGAATTTGGCAAGGTCCCAGCGTGGCATCTTAAGCACCACATAATCGAGAGCAGGCTCAAAGCATGCGCTCGTCTTACCGGTCACGGAGTTCTTTATCTCGGTGAGCGTGTATCCGAGCCCAAGCTTTGCAGCGACGAACGCGAGCGGGTATCCGGTAGCCTTGGAAGCAAGCGCCGAAGAGCGAGAGAGGCGCGCGTTCACTTCTATCACGCGGTACTCGTGGCTCATGGGATCGAGCGCGTACTGAATGTTGCACTCGCCGACGATCCCGAGATGTCTGATCGTTTTCAATGCTACTTCGCGGAGCATGTGATATTCGAAATTCGACAGTGTTTGCGACGGTGCGACGACGATGCTCTCTCCCGTATGAATGCCCATCGGGTCGATGTTCTCCATATTGCAGACCGTGATGCAGTTGTTGGAGCGATCGCGCACGACCTCATATTCGACCTCCTTCCACCCTCCGAGATATTCCTCGATAAGGACCTGATCGACATTGCGAAATACTTCCTCAAGCTTTTCCCTCAGCTCTTTCGGATCCGCGACCATGCCGGAGCCTTCGCCCCCGAGCGCGAATCCGGCGCGCACCATCACCGGGTACCCGATCTCTTGCGCGGCACTCAGCGCCTGCGCGATATTTCTCGTGCCGCGGCTGATCGCCGTTTTCACGTCAATTTCTTTCAGCTTCTCGACGAACAGGTCGCGGTCTTCGGTATTCCGTATCGTATCGACCGGTGTCCCGAGTACGGCAACATCGTATTTTTTGAGGATACCTTTCTCTTCGAGCGAAAGTCCGAGGTTGAGCGCGGTCTGTCCGCCGAAGGAGAGGAAGATCGCATCGGGCCGCTCCTTCTCGATGATCTTCGTCGCGAACTCTATAGTGAGCGGCAGGAAGTACACGGTGTCGGCAAGCCTCTCATCGGTCTGAACGGTAGCGATATTCGGGTTCATGAGCACGATCTCGATCCCTTCCTCTTTCATAGCCTTGATAGCTTGGGAACCCGAATAGTCGAATTCTCCGGCCTGGCCGATGCGTAGTCCGCCGGAGCCGAGCAAAAGTACTTTCTTTGGCATTTTGGGTCTCATATTTTTATCGTTATACGGCGGCGTCCTGCGAGCTCCTGCAAAAAGTCATCGAATATCCAGGCGGTGTCGGTCGGCCCGGGATTCGCTTCGGGATGGAACTGTACCGAGCGCCAGGAGCGGGAGGTGTGTCGTATACCCTCTACGGAGCCGTCGTTGGCATTTTCAAACCATACCTCCCAGCTGGACGGAAGTGATTTCGCATCTACCGCAAAGCCGTGATTTTGAGACGTGATATAGCAGCGACCCGTTGTGACATCGATACACGGCTGATTCTGTCCGCGATGACCGTATTTGAGCTTGTAGGTCGAGCCGCCGGCGGCGAGTGCGAGCAGCTGATTGCCGAGACACACGCCCAATATCGGTTTGCCGTCGCGCATCGCTTCGCGGATGTGCTTGATCGTGATCTCGCACATCTCCGGGTCTCCCGGGCCGTTGGAGAGCACGAGCGCATCGTACTGATCGTGCGAGAAGTCGTAGTTCCACGGCACGCGGGTGAGGGTGACCTCTGGGCGCGCAAGAGAGCGCACAATATTCTCCTTCATGCCGCAATCGACCGCGATGATCCGGATAGGGCCTGAGCCGTAGACCTTTTTTTCTTTTGGACTCACCTTTGCCACGAGGTTCTCGCGATTCGGATTTACAAATTCACCGAGGTGCGGTGCGATCTGCCCGAGCATGACACCGCGGTCGCGAAGCTTTTTTGTGAGCGCGCGGGTATCGACGCCGGTAAGCGCCGGAACTCCCGAAGCTTTGAGCCAGTCGGCAAGTGAACCCCGTGCTTCGTGGTGTGAATACGTAGGAGAATATTCGCTCACGATGAGCCCCGCTGCCTGTATCTTTTCCGACTCAAAAAGTTCCGACGATGGGACTCCGTAATTGCCGACAAGCGGGAAGGTGCCCACGACGATCTGTCCGGCAAAAGAAGGGTCAGAGAGCGTTTCCACGTATCCGGTCATACCGGTCGTGAATACGACCTCACCCGCAGCGGGAGCATTGGCGCCGAAGCTCTCGCCCTCGAATATTGAACCGTCCTCTAGAAAGAGCTTCATAGAGGTTGCTCCGCGAGCATGTTGTTCTGCCGTCGCTGTCTGGCACTGCTGTGCCAGCGCTGCCTCTCGGGCCGTCGCACTGCGAGACACGGCAGAACCAACATACTCGACTCCGCGCTACCGGTTACAGAAAAAACTCGCGATTTCTCGCGAGTTCCAAAATTATAAAAAAATGCACCCGGGTGGGTGAGTGGTGTCGGAAACATCTTTCGAGTCATTAAAAACGCAGTATAGACCCCTTTCTGAGCCGGTCAAATTTGGGTACCTGGGGAAAACATATGTAACACAAAACGGGCGCCGCTTTCGCGACGCCCATCATTAGTATATAGAACTCACACGGCCTCGAGGCTTACCGAGATCGCAGCGAGACTTCCCGGCTTGCGTCGGCTCGGGAATGAGAAGAATCCGATCTTCATTCCGTCGCGAAGCAGCTGGGGACCTCCGCGAAACTCCCTGCAAAAGACGAAGACATCCTGCTCGGGTACGTCTTTGCTGAATGCAGGAGCCATGCATTCGGGATGGATTCGAGCAAGTCCAGAACGAACAAATCCGTATTTGGCGAATCCTCCGACGTTGACGATCTCGCCGAGTAATCGCGGATGCGCTTGTGCGTCGATGGCTTCAAGGGCGCCACTCTTGCGTTCGTTGGCAACAATGCCGAACGATACCGCTAATCCCTTCTTGATCGAGACTCCAACACCTTTTACGTGGACGAAGACGCTCGTCTTTGGCATATGTCCGCCAATTTTGTGATCCACATAAATGGAATCAGGGAAGATGAGTCCGTAGTCTTCCGCTTTGCCTGCAGTCCCCACAATTCCGTAGTACCGGCCGTAGTAGGACATGTCTTTCATTCCCGCGGTGGCTGAGACAAGACCTGAAAGAACCACCCTTCCTCTCAGGGACTTGAGCACGGAATGCCCATGTCCCCGATAGGAAGCCGACAATACTATGCTTTGACAGAGAGATTGTGTCAACTCCGTTTCCGGACCCCTCTTGTATACTCGATATATGGAACGCGCTGAACTCGATACATTTAAACTTCCGGATGAACCGGGCATCTATATATTTAAAGAGGGGCGAAAGATCCTCTATATCGGCAAGGCCGCAAGCCTGCGCGACCGCACGCGCAGCTATTTCTCCAAGGACCTTGCTGAGTCGCGCTCGCCGGCGATCGTTGAGATGGTAAAAAAGGCGAATTCTATTTCATTCACTCAGACCGATTCAGTACTTGAAGCGCTTATTCTTGAGGCCAATGAGATCAAGCAGAACATGCCGCCGTACAACTCGGCTTCCAAGGATAATAAGAGCTTCAACTATCTCGTGCTCACAAAAGAAGATTTCCCGCGCGTCCTGATCGTGCGTGGCCGCGAACTCTATCAGAATTGGGATGACGCCAAGATCAAAAGTCTCTTCGGCCCGTTCCCGCAGGGGCTTTCGCTTCAGGAGGCGATAAAGATAGTGCGCAAGATATTCCCGTTCCGGGATAATAAGTGTACGCCGTGCCCCGAACAGAAAAAGCAAAAAAAAGGAGAAAAGTTCAAATCGTGCAAGCCGTGTTTCAACAGGCAGATCGGACTTTGTCCCGGTGTTTGCACGGGGGAATCCTCGAAAGAAGAATATGCGCAGATCGTGCGGCATATTCAACAACTGTTCTCGGGCAACTTTCAGGGACTTAAGCGACAGTTGGTGAAAGAAATGAAAGCCGCATCAAAAGCGGAAGACTTTGAGAAAGCCGAACAGCTTCGTCGACAATGTTCAGCACTCGAGCACATCAAAGATGTCTCGCTCATCAAGACCGAGCGCATTTCGGCGGGCGGCGGCGCGCGCATCGAGGCCTTCGATGTGGCTCACACGAGCGGGCAGGAGACAGTGGCGGTAATGACGGTGGTAGATAACGGCGCCATCTACAAAGCGGCGTATCGCAAGTTCAAAATTCAAACGGTGGGGAATAACGACGTTGCTGCACTCACGGAGGCCCTCGAGCGACGGCTCAATCATCCCGAGTGGCCGCTTCCGCGCGCATTCGTAGTGGACGGCGGTACGGCACAGCTTCGCGCCGCAGAAAAAGTGCTGAAAAAAGCGGGCGTCATGATCCCGGTCGTCGGTGTCGTCAAAAATGATAAGCATCAGCCGGAGCGGCTCATCGGAGATACACGTGCCATCGAAGCATACGAGCGCGACATCCTGCTTGCCAACAACGAGGCGCATCGTTTCGGTATCACATGGCATCGCAAGCGCAGGTCGCGCCGCACTTTTGCCTGAACCGATGGTATTATTTGCTCATGCAAAGGGATGAGCCCAAGGTACTCAAGAGCATTGTTTTCATCCTGCTGCTCACGATACTTTTTGTCGGTGTATATGCGTTCTATCGCATTCATGAGAATCCGTCTGTAGGTAGCCTCCAGCAGATCACGGATCTTTCGGCGTTCCCCGCTACGGTATGCGCCGTGTCCACCGGAGATTTTGACGGAGCAACTGCGGGAACCGTGTACATCTACAACGGAATGATGAGTGTCGCAGCGACGGTCGTGCAGAACGGAGGGCAGGTGAAGCGCGTGCATATCGTATATAGCGATGAGAACAACGGATCTATTCACAGCTGGTTCGAGGGAGATACCGCCGGCATATCGGGAACAGATCTCTATTCAAAAAGTCAGTTCACTGTCCCGGACGGCACGGGCGGATGTTCTCCCTGGTGGATACCGAATCTTGTTCCGTTCAAACTGCCACCGGAGGTCAGCTTTGATGCCGCACAGTGATATAATTATTTCATGACTCGCACTATTGTAGGAGTGCTGCGCGGCGGTACATCGAATGAGTACGCGCTTTCGCTAAAGACGGGGGCGGCAATGCTCACGGCGCTACCGGAAGAGAAGTATGACGTGCGCGACATCCTCATCGACAAAAGCGGCACGTGGTATTCACGCGGCACTCCCGCGACTCCCGCCCGAGCACTGACACAGATCGATGTCGTGCTCAATGCGCTTCACGGCGGCGTCGGAGAGGACGGTACGGTGCAGCGGGTGCTCGATCGCTCGGGCGTCCCGTATGCGGGCTCGCGCTCGCTGCCTTCGGCACTTTCTCTCAACAAGATCCGCGCGCGCGAAATTCTGGAGCGAGCCGGAGTGCGCATGCCGCGAGGTGCGTCGTTCTCGGTGAACGCCGGACTCAATACAGCCGAAATGTCGCGCTCAGTGTTCGAACAGTTCGGGCCGCCCTATATCGTGAAGCCGCCGTCGGATGGTGCCGGGCACGGGATACGCATCGCCGCGAGCATAGTGGAGCTGCCCGATGTGCTCGGAGATATTCTGGACTCTTATGGAGCGGCGCTCGTGGAGGAATATATCCGCGGCGATGAAGTGAGTGCGGGTGTCATCGATGATTTCCGCGGCGAAGAGCTCTACGTACTTCCGCCCGCACACGTGCTGAAAGACGCGATGCACCTCACGCGCGAGATGCACGAGAACGGAAGCGTGCAGCACGTGGTTCCCAGCAGATTCACCCATATCCAGAAATTGAACATAACCGAAATGGCGCGCGCTGCGCACAAAGCACTTCAGATGTTGCATTTTTCCCGCGCCGACATGATCGTCACGCCGCGCACGGTATACCTGCTCGAAGTGAATACGGTCCCGGGCCTCTACGCGGGCGCCTCATTCCCCGCGATGCTCAATTCCGTCGGCTCGAATGTAGCGGAATTCCTCGAACATGCGATCGCACTTGCACGTGCTCAAAGAGCTTAGAGATAGATTGCGCGAGGGCTTGCTCGATCCACTCGCTAGGATATAATCCTCTAGTTCTCGCACGCTGGGCCTTTAGCTCATTTGGTAGAGCACCTCATTTGCAATGAGGGGGTGGCCGGTTCGAATCCGGCAAGGTCCACTGAATCGCAAAACCCGCTGAGAAGCGGGTTTTGTGTTTACAGGGGACCTTGAGTACGCAAACTGCTTTGCGTACGTCCGGATTCGAAAGGCGGAGCCATGTCGCTTCGCGACGGGCGAGCCAGGGCAGTGACCACTTAACGAGCTGGCGAGTTTAGTGAGTCACGCCGTATCCGGCAAGGTAAACGGGCGCAGCGATGTGAGCTCAGTAGAGCGAACCGCGAGCCGTGGTCAGAGAATTTCTGAGCGTCGGCGAAGAAATTATCTGTGACCCACAAAGTGGACAGGGCGGCCACTGGAGCACCTATGGCGTTAGTCATGTTTCGGTATAAAATGGAGAAGTTACTATTTATATAGGCAATTAAGAGCACCATGAAGAAATATTTACACATTGCAGCAAAAATCATTTTCTCGCTTATCCTCCTCTTGCCTATTCTCGGCGCGACCGGCGTTTTCCCGGATGCGACCCGCAATCTGTACAACACTGATCGTGCATTCGCATTCATACAGATGCTGACCGATACCGGGTACATAACCTACATGATGGCAGTGGTTCATATCCTTGCGCTCATCGCGCTCTGGACCAGGCGGGAAGCGCTCGCGGCGCTGCTTGAGCTTCCGATCATGCTGAATGTTGTAGCGTTCCACCTCGTACTTGATGGCGGACTTCTCACCGCAGGTGCCTCACTCGCTGATCTTATGCTGCTGCTCAACCTCTACTTCCTTTGGGTAAATCGTGAAAAATACGCTGTGCTTCTGCGCCCCGCGACGATGTAGGATCTTCGTTCAGCACTCGTAGACGGCGGAGAAAATATGTTCCGCACATAAAGACACTTGTGGTGAGGACTTGCAAGTTCACCTCACTTTCATATACTCCCAGCAGATGGGGGGATCCCCACCGCAGCATGGAGTAACGTGACATGGGATCCTTGGACGCAAAGGGTACCGATCCGAACGACTGGCAGGAGTTTGCAAAAGGTTTGCTCAAATCGTTCGAAGGGCATCATGATGTTCATTGGGCAGATGCTCCTGAACTACCGCTGCCCAAAAAGACCACAAAGCCTAAGTCGCACGGGGAACTCCTCCTTGCGATCGCCGATTCGGCGGAAGAATCGGATCGAGAGTTTCTGCTCCGTTCAGCCGATCTGCTCTGCAATTCGTACAAGTGGACTGACGGCACGGTCCCCGAGCACGACGGATGGGATGCAAAGGAGATCGGAAAGGATCTCGAGTACTTCGCCTTCCTCAGCAATACGCGCGCCATACATGTGCCGCTCGATCGTCGCATCCGAATGGCACATCGCTATCTGCTGTTGATCGCTCTGAAAGCCGGGACACCTGATACCACGGCGATCAGAAATCTTCTCCTGGAGCGTCTCAGTCACGTCGCTCTCACGTAGAGCGATCCCAAGTTATCGCCCCCGGTTTCGGCCGGGGGCATTTTTTATGCTCCGCATGGTAAAATTGCCGCTCGGCTATCCCTTGCGAAGCGGCATAATGAAGTCTTCATCTTTGCTCCATGTCGAAACGGTAGCCTTATACACTAGAATATGAGCCCCGCCAAAAAGAAAAAGCCCACGGCAAAAGAGTGGGCGCGCGATCTCGAAACGTATTTTCTCGCGGCCTACGACGAGCATTCTGATGCCCTTTTTCGCCACGTGCTGATACGCGTGCGAGATCGAGAGATCGCCAAGGATATCGTGCAGGAAGCCTTCTCTCGCACCTGGCTGTATCTCTCGGAAGGAAAAAGGATAGAATATATCCGCGCATTTCTATATCGAGTTGCCAACAACTTGATAGTCGACGGCTCCCGCAAGAAAAAGTCTACTTCGCTCGATGCGCTCATGGACGACGACGGGTTCGAGGTCGCTGATGAGACCGTCAAAGACCCGACGTATATTCAAGCGACCCGCGAGGCGATATCAATGCTCGAGAATATGGACGAGATCTATCGCACGGTGATCACGATGCGTTTTATCGAGGAGATGTCGCCGGGCGAGATAGCGCGCGCCCTCGGTATCTCGGAAAATGTCGTCTCGGTCCGCATTCACCGCGGCATTGAGCGCCTGCAGAAGGTGATGAACAGCGCGCCGAAGATACCCACATTATGAACACGGGTCGCTTGCGCTATTTGCTCTAGACGGTAGAGTGGCTAAGAATGTAAGTATTTCCATGCATAAGACCAAGTCAGCAGGGAAAAAGTCGGTTTACATTTTTTAAAGGAAAGAAGAAAAGCAAGCAATATATGGCAAAGAAGCTTTATGTGGGCGGTCTCCCGTACTCTACGTCGGAAGATGAGCTCCGCGACGCATTCTCGCAGGCAGGCGCAGTCGACTCAGCATCCATCATCATGGATCGTATGAGCGGACGTTCAAAGGGATTCGGTTTCGTCGAAATGACGTCTGATGAAGACGCTCAGAAGGCGATCGACCTCTGGAACGGCAAGGACTTCGGTGGACGTACTCTTACGGTCAACGAAGCTCGTCCTATGGAAGAGCGTCCTCGCTCGACCGGCGGCAACAGCGGTGGTGGTTACGGGGGAGGTTCCCGTGGCGGCAACGGTGGTGGTGGTTACGGCGGCGGAAGCCGCGGTGGCAACGGAGGTGGCAGTGGCGGACGCAGCTGGTAAGCTCGTTCACTAACGCGCCCGGCAATGAGCCCCGTTTCTTCATAGAGCGGGGCTTTTTGTATGTAAGTAGAGCCCCGGAACTGCGTCTATACGGTATAGGATCATCTCGCATAGGCATACCAAAATCGTATAGCGTATGAGAGAATGATTCGTCCGCGCAGCAATGAAAGATATGAATCAAGATATGAAAGAAAATTTCGCAGATATGTTCAAGGATATTCAGCATGCGTCGCTCACCGACAATGAGCGTGCGACGATGCGCAATAATCTGCAGTTCTATATGCACGAGCATGTGGCGCGCGCGCCGTTTAGCATCCGCGCGCGCGAAGTGCTCAAGCGCTTCTTCGGCATCTTTGATCCCGCGACTTCCAACGCGCGATTGGTCCCCGCATTCATGGTGATGGTGCTCGTGGTCGGAGTCGGTACGTCATATGCTGCTGAGAACGCCCTGCCCGGAGATGCGCTGTATCCGATCAAGATCTATTTCAATGAAAACGTGCAGGGATCGCTCGCGGTCTCACAGGCATCAAAAGCGGAGTGGAACACCGAACTCATGACACGCCGGCTTGAAGAAGCCGAGTCGCTTACCGCACAGGACCGGCTCACGCCCGTGGCACGCACCGATATTCAAACGCAACTTCTGAGATCGGCAGATGAGTTCGATAAAAATGTCGCGGCGCTCGCAAGTACCGACGACGGAGCTGTGGCGGTAGCGACCGCACAATCCAATCTCGAGGCATCGTTGGTCGCGCATGTGCATGTCCTTGCCGCACTCACCGCCGATGTCCCCGCAGTGCAATCCGCCGCAGCGGACAGCATCATGGCAACAGCAGCGAACCAGGCGAATGATTCCGCAGTCGCTCGCACGAGTGTCGAGGCGATCATGGCAAAGTCGGACAGTCCAACTGTGCGCACCGCCGCTCTCTCTAAAAAGGCTGATGCAACGCATGCGGTCATGACGGTACGCGCAGCAGTTGCAGCCACTGATAAACAGGCAACGACGACCGCGCATACGGCAGCAAAGACCGCATTTAAGGCGGAACAGTCGATATCTAAAGGTGATGAGAATCTCAATCGCGGAGAATACGCAAAAGCATTTACTATTTTTCAGGAAGCGATACGTACCGCCAAAAGTGCGGAGGTCACTCTCGACGCATCTGCCCGACTAAAGACCGAGATACCGGCGACCACGACCGAGCATATTGATGTGCACGCAGCTGCAGATACGTCAGTAGCGACCTCGACGGGCGCACAAGAGTAAGCTATCCACACGTCGCGATCCGCGAGCGCCCTGAGTGGCGCATAATGAGTGAATGAAATACGGCTCCTTCATCGGGTGGGGAATTGTGATATATGCCGTGATGTTCCTCGTATGGAATGGCCTGGTAATGCACGGCATCATGGGCACTTCTGCGCGGATCCTTCTGCTTATCACGCTTGCGATGGTCGCGACCATCGCCGGCAGATCGCTGCGTTTCAGCTCGGTCACTGATATCATCCCGTATTCTCTGTGCTGGATGATCATCGTCGCGCTGCTTGATGCCGTATACGCGGTACCATCGAGCGGGTGGCAGCTCTATGCCGATTGGAACGTATGGGTCGGTTATATTCTCGTCTTCGCATTTCCGCTCATTGCTCCGTACACCCGAAGCGGCAACGATCATCGCGTATGACCGATCGCGGCCGGCTGTGGCATCGGCTCTTCTTACGCGCGTCGCTCTCGTCGACACAGCTTTTCGCGTGGATATTCGTCTTTCAATATTTCATTTCTCTGTACGGTGCGCTTGAGCCCGCCACAGTCTCACTCGCGCTCACCTATGCGCTGACCCAGGCGATAACGATACTCATGGCCCCCATTGCCGCTCTGACACTGGGCAACGGCTATCGACGTCCGATGATATTCGCCGTGGTTTCGCTCGCGGCCGCATTTGCCGCACTATCGAACACTTTTGGCGCGGATGCGACACAGCCGGCATGGGGAATAGCAGGCTTTGCCGTTCTCATGGGCCTCTATCGCGCATTTTATTGGGCGCCCTATCGCGTATCACTTCAGCATAATCCCGGTCGAAATCCGCTCTGGAGCGAATACGTGCTTGCACTGCTCCCCGTCGTCGCGGGATTCGTGCTCGACGGAGGCGGGGTCTTCGCGGTCGTCTTGCTCGCGGCAGCTTCGGCGCTCGCGCTCATGTCGCTCTTTCCGCTCTTCGGGATGCGTGATGCTCACGAAGGGTATGCGTGGGGGTATCGCGAGACCTTTCATCAGCTCTTCGTGGGGGCTCACGTGCGAACCACGCTGAGCAGTATCATGCACGGGCTCGAGATGTCGCTGCTGCTCATTGTGTGGCCCATCATTGTATTCGTCATATTGGGATGGTCGTATGCACTGCTCGGCATCGTACTGAGCCTTATATATGTATTCTCGCTCATTCTTCGAAGTATTATTCACCGGCCGATGATGCGCCTTTCGCCGCCCACGCGCGCGCTTTTCGCCGCCTCTGCTTGGGTCATGCGCCTGAGCGTCGCGGGCTCCGTCGGTATCATTCTCATTGATACGTATTATTACGGGGGGTCAAATGCCGCCTCGCGCGGATTCGATATGATGACGCTCGAGCACGCGGCGGACAACACGACCTATGTCGATGAGTACACGGTGCTCAAAGAGATAAGCATGGCGCTCGGTCGGCTCATCATGAGTTTGATCGTGGCACTGCTCGTATCAAATATTTCGATAACATACTCATTCGCTATCGTCTTCTTCATCGGCGCACTTGCTGCGGCGAGCGGAATACTGCTAAGCGCGAAAAAGGCAAGAAGCTGAATTAGGAGGTGAGTCCGCTGGCTGCGGCGGAAAGTATATCGGCAACGACCGATTTCACATCAGCACCATCGGCACGGCCCGCGAATTCTTTCATGATCGCTCCGGTGAGTTTGCCCGCACCTGATGCGTCGGTGATGCCCATCTCTTCTTTCTTGGCACGCGCGATCTTCTCTATTTCTTCACGTGGCGCGTTCTGAGGCAGATACGCTTCGATGACCTTCAGCTCCGCCGCCTCTTTCTCTGCGAGCTCCGGTCGGCCGCCGTTGGTATATTGCTCGATCGAATCTTTGCGCTGTTTGCCCAAGCGCTTGAGGACCGCCATCGCATCCGCATCGGCAAGCTCATCGGTCGGCTTCATACCTTTTGCGACGAGTTCGTTGGTAAAAGCGGTCACCGCGCCGCGCAGCGTATTGAGCTTGAGCATATCGCGCTCTTTCATCGCACCCTTCAGGTCTTCGCGAATTTGTTGTGTAAGCATAAGGGGAAGTATACCAAAAAAGCGTGCCGCCGGAAGATTTCTCCGGCGGCAGTATCTTTTTACGCGGGCATTCGCGGCTGACATGTCGCATTCATGTCGATATCGGCGCCGAGATCGACCGGTATCACTATCCGTTTGTGATAGATGTCTTTCGCCACGGAGAATACGGCCTCCTTCACCGAGCCCTGACATGCCGACGAAGACGCATACGGCTTATCGAGATTGATCACCGTTTGGCTCGCGGTATTGCCGGTAACGGTCGAAAACGTCAGTGTGATCGATATGAACCACTCAAGCATTTTTCGTCCCCCTGTTCCTGCGAGCAAGTATACATCTCGAAAGTGGCCGCGTGATACAATCGCAGCATGGAAATCGTCATCGTCGTACTCCTCATCGCCATCCTTCTCGGTATCATTATCTTGGCCTATGTGTTCTTAGGGAAACAGGCTCCTTCGAGCGATCCGCAGAGCATGATATTGCTCCAGAATCAGATACAAGACCTCTCGCGCTCGCTAGAACAAAAGCTCGGCGAAGGGACGCGTAATATGTTCGATTCGATGAAATCGCAGTTCAGCGAATCGCAGCGTCTCGCGACCGACATCCGCGACGTCGTGCACAAACAGC
>JAQBQU010000005.1 GCA_028286865.1 Candidatus Kaiserbacteria bacterium | reverse complement strand
ATCGTGTTCAAGGCCGACACGCTCCAAGTTCGTTAGTGCTGCAGAAAGATCGCGTCCGGGCCTCGAGCTCGGACGCGATTTCTTTATTGAATATTCTTGTATACGAGCGCGCTGAGGTCGGCGATGTTCTTCGCCATCGCATCGAATGATGAGCCTGTGCTCCGGCTCATGACACAGATGAGATACGGCGAGCCGGGCTTGTAGACGATGCCGCAGTCATGGAGTTCTCGGCTCTGTAGACTACCTGCAGTATCGAGCACGCTGCGCTCTCCGAACTTGTCCGCGACCGTCGTCCCGGAGGGCACTCCCGCTTTGATGCCGACCGTGAATCCGGACTGAGAAAGCAGCGAGAGTGCTTTCTGCGAGTATTCGCGATCGAGGTAGGTGGCATTGTAGAGAACGCGGAAGAAATACGCATAGAGCTTGGTCGAAAGATACTGCACATTTTGTCCTTCCGAAGGGACCGGGAGTCCGAGGTCGGTGAATACTTCGGAGAGCGTATTGGGATTGAGGTCTTTTTCCAGAAGGAGCGCCGCTGTATTGTCGGAGTTGATGATCATGCTATCGATCATCTGGTCGGTCGTGTAGAAAGTACCCGACTTGATGCCATTGGCGGACTTGAAGTATTCATTATCGTTCTGCGCATCGCCGTTGAACTTGATCTTTTCATCAAGCACGCTCGGCTGGCGTTCTGCGGCCTGATAGAACGCGATCATGACCGGCACTTTGAGCATGCTCGCCGGATCATAGCGATCATTTTCGTTCACCCCCGCCCACTTACCGTTCTGATAGTCGATCACATACACCGACATGTCGTTGACGACGCCAGCGGATTTCTGTTTCTGCACATAGTCATTGATCACTTTTGCGAGCGCCGTATTTTCGTTCGGGCTCTTCTGCTCGCTGACATTACACAATAAGAGCGGGCTCAAAAGGGGATACTGGCTGTCGGTGATGCGCAAGGAGTGCGTCGACGGGGCTGCGGCATACACGGTAAAGGCAAGGGTCAGCCACGTTGCGACGCCCCCGACAAAGAATGAAAAGAGAGCGCATGTGATAAGGGTGCGTCGTGAGGTGGGCATGTGGGCCGTGGTGCGCATAGATATGGCCATTATGCCGTTATTACCGTGTACTACAAATGCTCTCGGTAGATTATTTCAAGCCGCGCGGCCCGGGCCACATTTACAGCTACCTCCGCTCGTGTACCATTGCGGGCATGAGCAGCTCCGAAGTCGGGCATTCGTCACATGTACAGAATGACTACAAGAACCGCGTAACACTGTTCGTGTATTACGGCATGCGCCTTCTGGTGCTGCTGGCGATCGGCCTTTTTCTCTGGCGGCACGAATGGGCATCGGCCGTGAGTACGACGCTCATATTCCTGCTCATGTTCGTGCCTTCGATCCTGAAGGAGCGATATCGTGTGTATTTGCCGTTCGCGATCGACTTCTCGATGGTGCTCTTTATTTTTCTCACATTCTTCCTCGGGGCCGTCGGAAGATTCTATGACCGGATCCCGCTGTGGGATAAATTTCTTCATTTCCAGTCAGGACTTCTCTTCGGTGCGTCCGGATTCGTGCTTCTTTATATATTGAATGAACAGAAAGGATTCAAGCAGCCGCTGAATCTGAGTCCGGGCTTCGTCGCATTCTTTGCGATCACGTTCTCGCTTTCGATCGGAGCCGTGTGGGAAATGTTCGAGTTCGCGGGTGACGCGTATTTCTCACAACACATCACGAACTATTCGGCTTGGCAGGCGAGCAACTCCGACACGATGTTCGATCTCATCGCCGACGGCACGGGTGCGCTCATCGTGAGCATTATGGGATACTTCTGGATGCATCGGTACAAGCGCATTCCGTTCACGCCCCGGTTCCTTCAAAGATTCGGGCCGAAACCCAGAAAATAGGGCCCGGTCGCTGCGTCGGCAAGATGAAATATTTATGACCGTAATGCCGTATTAAGGGGGCAAGCATCGGTTTAACGGTCCCTTGCACCTTCAAATGACACATCATGAAAAAATACCTTACGTCAGCGCTCTTCACGGCGGCATTTAGTGTGTTCGCCCTCGTTTCTTATCGAGGCACGACCGTATCCGATACGACGCCTGCTCCGGTGGCCGATAGCAGCACCGTGAGCTCATCGCCGGTCGTGACACCTGCACCACAAACGCAGCCTATTGCGGTGGTTACCCCGACGCCGGTAACGCCGACACCGACACCCGCACCGAAGCCCCAGGGCCAATATATTGACGGTACATACACGGGCAGTGCCGCCAATGCGTACTACGGATACATCCAGGTGCAGATGACCGTCTCCGGCGGAAAGATCGCCGATGTGCAATTCTTGCAATATCCGAACGACCGTCGCGAATCCGTCTCGATCAATACGCACGCAATGCCGATCCTCAAGACCGAAGCGATCCAGGCGCAGAGCGCGAATGTAAGCGGCGTCTCGGGAGCGTCCGATAGTAGTGCCGCATTCAGAGAGTCACTCGCTTCCGCGATCGCACAGGCGAAAAGCTAATTATGCGGGAAACGAGAGACATCATGGGCATGCCCGTGTCGGTTGAGATCGTGGGCAGAGACGTCGAAGCATCTGCAGAAAAAGCATTCGCTGCTTTCGTTGACGCTGATCAGCGCTTCAGTACCTATAAGACTGATTCTGAGATCTCGCGCATCAATCGCGATGAAATAGCCCCCGCGCAATACAGTGAAGAGATGAAAGCGGTCTGTGCACTCGCCGAAGAGACGAAGCAACTGACACATGGCTATTTCGATATCCGGAAGCCCGACGGCTCGATCGATCCTTCGGGCATCGTGAAAGGATGGGCGATCAATAATGTCGCTCGGCTTCTGCGGTCGCTCGGACATGCCGACTTTTACGTGGAGGCGGGCGGCGACATTCAGACTGCTGGCACCGACAACGGGGAAGAGTGGAGTATCGGTGTCCGCAATCCGTTCAAATACGAAGAGATCGTGAAGGTCGTCTATCCGCGCGGGCGCGGCATCGCGACATCCGGCACTGCTATTCGAGGAGCGCACATCTATGATCCGCATACGGGAAGACCGGTGCACACGAATATCGCGAGTATCACGGTGATCGGTCCCGACGTGTACGAAGCCGATCGATTTGCGACCGCCGCTTTCGCGATGGGAGAGAAAGGCATCAACTTTATCGAGCAGCTCGAAGGATTCGAGGCGTATCAGATCGACACGGGAGGCATTGCTACGATGACTAGCGGCTTCGAAACATATCTATGAAAATGATCGATTCACTATTGAACAAGATCACCATGTATCGGCTCGTCGTGTACGAGCTCATATTCCTTTTGTGCGTCGCCGGAATCATGGGCTCTTTCGGCGTACTTTCGTATAGTCCGGCATTCCTAGCATTCTCTACTGCCGTTATTTTTTGCGCATGCTGGTTCGTGAACCGGGTCTTCGCATATGTATTCGAAGCGCCCTACAATCCCGAATCGACATGGATCACCGCACTTATCCTTGCACTTATCATCACTCCTCCTACGACGTGGCTCGACCCGCAGTATCTTTCGCTTGCACTGTGGGCCTCCGCCTGGGCGATGGCCTCGAAATACATGTTCGCGATCGGCAAGAAGCACCTCTTCAATCCGGCCGCCGCCGGAGTCGCCATGACGAGTGTCTTTTTGGGACTCTCGGCGAGTTGGTGGGTCGGCACGCCGGTACTCGCGCCCTTTGTCGTCGTCGGAGGGCTCTTGATCGTGCGCAAGATCCACCGATTCGACCTCTGGTGGTCGTTCATGACGGTCTTTACCGGCGGCATTCTGTATTTCATCATCGATTATCAGCTGGGCCTTGGCCAAGCACTGAGTCAGTCATTCCTGACCGCCCCGGTATTTTTCTTCGGGACGGTCATGCTCACCGAGCCGCTCACCGCACCGGCCACGCGCTGGTGGCGCATGCTCTACGGCGCGGGCATTGCGATATTGATTCTTCCCAATGTCAGCATCGGGTCGTTTTATTTCTCTCCAGAGCTCGCACTGCTCGCCGGCAACATCGCCGCGTACATCGTGAGCCCGAAACAAAAGCTTGTCCTGAAGCTCAAAGAAAAGATCCGGCTCTCCCGCGATGTGTTCGAGTTCGTATTCGCACTTCCGGAGCGCGTGGCGTTTAAGCCGGGACAATATATGGAATGGACGCTCGCACACGCGGGCGCCGACAGTCGCAGTATCCGACGGTATTTCACCATCGCGTCAGCGCCGGAAGATTCCGATCTCCGTCTCGGGGTCAAATTCTATTCGCCCTCAAGTACCTTCAAAAAAGCGCTCTTTGCGATGCAGCCGGGGGATACGATCGTGGCGGCACAGCGTGCGGGCGATTTCACGCTCCCGCGTAATCGTGAAAAGAGGCTGGTCTTCATTGCCGGTGGCATCGGTGTCACTCCGTTTCGAAGCATGATCCAGCATATGCTCGACACCGGCGAGAAGCGTCCGGTCACCGTGCTGTTCGCCAACAAGACACCGGACGACGTGGTGTATCGCGACATGTTCGATCGGGCGCAGCGCGAACTCGGCATCAAGACGGTCTATGCATTTAGCGATGCTCCCGATGCATCAGGTACTCGTTTCATCGACCGTGCGGCGATCGAGCGTGAGATCCCGCAATACGAGGACTGTTTGTTCTATATATCGGGTCCGCAGGGGATGGTGACGTCTTTGAAGGACATGCTCGGCGAGCTCGGTATCAAACGCCGTAATATCAAGACCGATTATTTCCCAGGGTTTGCCTAATCAAAACAAAAAACACCCGCACACCGCGGGTGTTTTTAATTGCGTAGACCGCTTTATTCAACTCATTATGCAACCAATAAGTTGCATGAATCACCGATGAGGTGTATCCTCGGTACATCACACATTATTCATCAGCAGCACCTACCTATGACAACTACAGATCAAGACGTTATCCAGAAAGAAATTATCATAAACGCGTCACCTGAGCGCGTATATAACGCGATCACCGACCCCGAAAAAATAGTCGCCTGGTTTCCAAATGCAGTAGAGGGGAGCATCGCAGTCGGCGAGCGCCCAGTATTCGACTTCGGGGAACATGGGAAGAATCAGATCTACATCGTTGATGCCAAACCGCATGAATACTTTGCCTATCGATGGGTCCCGGGGAGCAATCACTTTATGGGCGATGTGCTCACGGTAGCGAATACACTTGTCGAATTCTTCATAACGGCAGATGGGGCAGGGACAAAGGTGGTGCTAAAAGAGTCCGGCTTCGATTCACTCCCCGCTGATATTCAGGAAAAGCGGATGAGTGAGAACACGCGCGGATGGGCGTATATGATGGGCCGACTCGAAAAGGTATTTACTCCCAACCAATGAAACTGGCGGACACATACAAAGCGCTTGGTGATCCGGTGCGCCTCAAGATGGTGGAGCGCCTCTCAAAAAATCCCGCCTACACACTAGGAGCATTATCAAAAGGTCTTGGAGTGACGAGGCAGGGCGCGCGAAAGCATCTGGTCATTCTAGAGAATGCGAGGATCGTACGGCTCGTCCCCGGGGGCAGAGAAACGAAAGTTCTCCTCAATGGGGCTTCCCTGAATAAGGCGAGCTCGTTTATATCTGAGCTTGGACGCGCATGGGATGTGCGATTGGAAGCGCTGCGCGCATTCTCCGAGCAGCACGTGGAAAGTCAGGATCTATAAAATTAAATAGCTTGATATGGGCGATCAAAATTACACGGCATCATTTACGACGAAAAAAACGCCCGAAGAGGTATTCAAGGCAATTACAAATGTCCGGTCATGGTGGTCGGGAGAGATCGTGGGAGATACCGAAACGCTCGGGGATGAGTTTGTCTATAGTTATAAGGACATACATCGCTCAAAGCAAAAGATAACCGAGCTTGTTCCCGGCAAGAAAGTTGTCTGGCATGTGCTGGAAGCACACCTGAGCTTTGTGAAAGACTCTGCCGAGTGGGTGGGAACCGACATTGTATTTGAAATTTCCATACAAGACGGCAAAACGTACCTTACCTTCACTCATATTGGACTGACGCCGGCTTTCGCATGCTACGGTGCATGTTCGAACGGATGGGAAGCCTTTATAATCGGGAATCTGCAGAACTTTATTAGCACGGGAAAGGTGCCACCAAATCCTTTCGAAAAGTAAAAGAAACGTAATATGGCAAAAATGATCGTGATCTACCAGACTCCAAAAGATATAGAGTCTTTTGAACAGCACTATTTCAATGTGCATATACCGTTAGCCAAGCAGCTCCCGGGACTAATAAAGTATGAAATAAACGATGGTGGAATTGTTTCGACTATGGGGCACAATGACGTCTTCCGCATTGCGACTCTCTATTTCGAGACGATGGACTCAATAAAGACCGCTTTTGCTTCAGAGATAGGCCAAAAGTGCGCCGCAGACCGGAAGGTGTTGGCCCCGGACAACGAGACTGTGCAAATATATTTGTGCGACACAAAGGAGGTATAACGGACATTATATAAAACCAGAAAGCCGCCTTAATGGCGGCTTTCTCATGTTCTACATGTTTCCATATAGTTCTGTATTGGTGGAGGTGGGGAGAATCGAACTCCCGTCCAAAGAAAAGTGTGTGAGTGTTTCTACGAAGCGTAGATTTTCTTGTTGAGACAAGTCTCAGTTCGGATGCATATGTATGAGAAAAACAGAATCATACACATCCTAGTCCGCAGTCTTACGCGTGCAGGGGACACTGCACGCGAGTGCTTGAATGATTTAACGCCCGGTCAGCCCATATCAAGCATGGAGCTGGCAGACGGCGCTTAGGCTACGAGAGCGTAAGCGGGC
>JAQBQU010000004.1 GCA_028286865.1 Candidatus Kaiserbacteria bacterium | reverse complement strand
TCGGGGGCGAGGATGACGCCCGCCGCATGCACCCCCACGTGCCGCGCATTGCCTTCTATCTTTTGTGCGAGATCGAGCACCTCGCGTGCGTCGGAATCGCGCTTGTAGAGTTCCGAGAGTTCAGGAGACTCTTCGAGCGCGCCTTTGATGGTGACGGGGAAGCCCTGCTTGCCGAACGGGATCAGCTTGGCGATCGCGTCTCCGAGCCCGTACGGGTGGCCGAGTGCGCGCGAGACATCGCGCACGGCGGCGCGCGCCATCATGGTGCCGAAGGTACCGATCTGGACGACATGGTCCGAGCCGTATTTCTTGCGGGCATATTCGATGAGCTCGTCGCGGCGGTTATCGGCGATATCCATATCGATATCCGGCGCCGACGGACGCTCAGGATTGAGGAATCGTTCGAAGGGCATGTTGAATGCGATGGGGTCGACCGTCGTGATCCCGCATAAGTATGAGACGAGCGACCCCGCCGCCGAGCCTCTTGTGTTGGTGAAGATGCCGGCGGATTTCGCGTAGTCGAGCAGGTCGGAGACGATGAGAAAGTATGAGGCATAGCCCTTCTTCTCGATGATGCCGAGCTCATAATCGATGCGCGTGCGAAGCTCGGCGGTATCGGCGAATCCGCGCTCGGGGATCCCGGCCTCAGCTTTTTTTCGCAGTTCGATGTTGTCGGTCGAGCCGGGCGGGATAGGGAAGACGGGGAAGATCGCTTTTCCGAGGACGAGTTCGAGCTCGCACTTGTCCGCGATCTTGATCGTGTTCTCGAGTGCTTCCGGCGTGTCGGCAAAGAGTTCGTTGGCGCGCGATGTCGCGATGAAAGAAAAATCGGTATTGGTCGCACCGCCTTGTCCGTCGGCGTCGCGATTGAGGGTGGAACCGGTGCGGATCTTGTTCACGAGTTCACGCGCGACGGCGTCGTCTTGATGCAAATAATACGTGTCGTGTGCGGCCACGATGGGGACGCCGGATTCTTTGGAGAGTGCGAGAATAGTGCGCATCTTATCTTCGTGTCCTTCTATCTCCGCGTGATGTGTGATCTCAAGGTACAGGTCCTCCCCGAAGATCCCCTTGTACCATTCAATGATCTCGCGTGCTTTCGTGTCATTGGGATTATCGCGAAGAGCGCGGGCGTGTTCTCCCGCAAATGAGGGGAGTATCGCGATGAGTCCGTCTCTGTGCTTTTCGATGAGTTCGCGGTCGATGCGCGGGCGGTAATAGAATCCTTCGAGATACGAAATGGAGACCATTTTCATCAGGTTGTCGTATCCGGTCTTATTTTTTGCGAGAAGGACCAGTCGCGCCGTGTGTTCGTCGATGCGATGCTCCTTTTGATGCCGCGTGCGCGGGGACACGAAGAAATCGACGCCGATGATCGGTTTTATTCCCTCAGTTTTGCATTCCTTATAGAAATCGATGACGCCGTACATCGTTCCGTTGTCGGTGATGGCGAGCGCTTTTTGTCCGTCGGCCTTTGCGGCGGCGACCATGTCGGCTACCTGAGGGAGTGCTTCGAGGAGAGAATAGTGCGAATGCGTATGCAAATGGACGAAATCGCGCGCGCTCATACTGTCGAGTATACACCGAACAAAAAAACGTCGTTGACCGCACAGATTGCTTGTTTTAGAGTGAGACGAGAGCTTTCTCGAACAGGAGCCCGGCCATGTCGGAGACCGACCAGATACAGGATACGTCGCCCGATCAGGCGACGCGCGATCAAGGTAAACGTTGCCGCGACCATTTCCCGAACGGGCTGCCCAGCAATGGTGATCTCGGCCCCAAGCGCGAAGAGAGCCGGCCGTTCGGCTTTCCTCAGAACGGCGGTTGAAACTTTCCCGGTACAAAGGAGTGATGCCATGCCTCTCGCGTCGGCCGCTCAGCGGCATACGGTCGAAGAATTCATAACGTTGTTCATCTGCGGTCTCGTGCTCAACGGCAAAACAGCGATATGGATCCGGACGGACAATGCTGTCTTCGAGCGCAGGCGCATGCATGCGCTGAACAGATATCTCAGCAACGTCTGTACGCGGAACACAAATACCGAGGACCGGGATTATCTGCACTTTCTGCTGAGGCTTCGTAATGAGCTGAGCCCGGGCACCATGGGAAACTTCGGAGGCTTTTACGGGCAGTTCAGCGGCATGCAGACCACTATTGTGTCGTCGACCGCACCGTTCTACGAGACCTACGATCTGGACGTCGGGCCTGCGAGCGCACGCTCGAGGATCGAGCAAGCACCCGAACGGTTGCGTAAACTCGCGCAACGATCGGTCAAAAGATACGTGGCGGATCTGCCGAGAGAATAAATAAGGAAGTGTGGGGCCGGCGAATTTCGTCGGCCCTTCTGTTTGGTATCATTATATAAATGAAATATCTGATCGGTATCGATGAGGCAGGGCGCGGGCCGCTCGCAGGACCGGTCTCGGTGGGTGCCATTATGGTGCCCATGAATTTTGATTTCTCGCTCGCAGATGGCGCACGCGATTCGAAGAAAATGACAGAAAAAGCACGCGAAGAACTGTACGCTCGTATACATGAGATGCAGGAGAACGGACTCTTGAAATATGCGGTCTCATTCTCCGCCGCTACTATTATTGATTCCCGCGGCATCGTCCCTGCCATCAAAAGCGCGCTCAAGCGCTGCCTTGAGAAGCTCGAAGCCGATCCGGGCGAGTGCGAAATACGTCTCGACGGCAGTCTCTACGCTCCCAAGCAATTTACATCGCAAACAACTATCATCCGGGGCGACGATTCAGAGCCGGTGATATCGATGGCTTCGATCATGGCAAAGGTAACAAGAGACAGATACATGAAGAAGCAGGCGCGGACCTATCCTGCGTACGCATTTGATGAGCATGTGGGCTACGGAACGAGCAAACATCGTCTGGCGATACGGTCCTTGGGATTGAGTCCGCTGCACCGTAAAAGCTTCTGTAGCAGGGTATTGGCAGGGGAAATAGAGGCAGAAACAGAGGAGATATTGCAAAACCGGGGAATATCCGTATAATCGCCTGAATATGGTAGTACGAATGCGGGTCAACCGCTCAAAGACAGGCAAGCGCCGTTCACATCACGGGCTTTCAGCTGCGCGTGTCACGACCGACACTGCGGGCTCTAATCACCTTCGCCATCGTGTAAATCTTGAGACCGGTATGTACCGCGGACGTGTCGTCATCGACATCGTCGCGGCCAAGAAGCGCGAACAGCGCCGAGCAGCCCGCAAACAGCGCGACCTGCGCGAAAGCGGCCAGGCGACCAACGAAGAGACCACCGAAACAAAAGCAAAGTAGTCACAGAAAAGAGCCCCTCGCGGGGCTCTTTTCTCATGAAGGAGTTTTCCACTACTTCATACAAGCATAAGCTGAAAAAGCATGTACACTGTCCATACGTTCTTTTGGTATGGCTAATAGACATCTCGCGCGATCAGTAGTTCTCCAAGTGCTCTTCGAGCGCGACTCAAATAATGCGATGACGACCGATGAATGCATCGGTCGCCTTGTCGACTACTCCAAAGAATTCGGCGCCCGCGAAAGTGACATGGCGTTTATGAAAAATCTCCTGCAGACAAGCATGGCCAAGCAGAAGGAGATCGACGAGGTGATCGTCCGCGCCGCTCCCGAGTGGCCGCTCGAAAAGATCGCCGCAATTGATAGGAATATTCTCCGCCTGGGTCTCACAGAGCTTCTCTTTGCCGACCGCACTCAGGTGCCGGCGAAGGTCGCCATCAATGAGGCGATCGAGCTCGCGAAGGCGTTCGGCTCGACCGCGTCCGGCCGCTTCGTCAACGGTGTGCTCGGCGCGGTATACGTAGAGCTCGGAGAACCGGGCAAGGCCGATGGCGCCAGCCGCAAACAGGTCCTCAATAAGCCGGGCAAGATGCCGATCGAAGAACTCGTCGGAGGTGTGGTGTATGCGCGCGAGGGAGCGGAAGTGTATCTCGCGCTCGTGCACGACATATTCGGTCATTGGACGCTCACCAAAGGTAAGCTCAAGGAAGGCGAGACACACGAGGAAGGCGTCATGCGCAAAGCCAAAGAAGAGGTGGGACTCGATGTTGCTGTCGAAGATAAGCTCGGGGAGAATGAATACATCGCCAATGACAGCAATGCCGCGGGCGGCAAAAAGAAGCGCCACGCGACGTATTTCCTGGCAAAATCCGTATTTACCGATCTCGTGCTCAAGCGCGAGGGCGGACTCGACGATGCGCAGTGGTTCCCGCTCGCTTCCGTGGGAGACCTTAATTTCTATGATGATATTTTGCCGGTCGTGACGCGTGCGATCAATATCCTCGCGCAAAAGGAGAGAAAGTAGTACAAAGCTGATATGGATTTCGGTCCCTTCGAGGAAAAGATCGGCTACGCATTCGCCGACAAGCGCTTTATTGAGCAGGCCTTTACGCATCGCTCATATTTGAATGAAAACCGCGCAGCCGGCCGCGAGCACAATGAGCGCATCGAATTCCTCGGCGACGCGGTACTCGAACTCGTGGTCACCGAATACCTTTTTGCGAAATATCCCGAAAAGCCCGAGGGCGATCTCACTGCGTATCGCGCGGCCCTCGTGAACACGATCTCGATCGCGGATGCCGCGACCAAGCTGGGGATGAATGACTTTCTTCTGCTCTCGCGCGGCGAATCCCGCGATATCGGCCGCGCTCGCCAGATCATCCTCGCCAATGCATTTGAGGCACTCATCGGTGCCATCTATCTCGACGGCGGCTATGAGCCCGCAAAAAAGTTCATTGGTGAGCAGCTTTTCCATAAGACCGACGACGTGGTCGCCAACAGGCTTTGGCAGGATGCCAAGAGCAAATTGCAGGAACTTTCTCAGGAAAAGACAGGGCACACCCCGACCTATAATCTGGTCAATCAAACAGGACCCGATCACGATAAGACATTCACGACCGCCGTATCCCTCGGCGAGGAGCGAGTAGCGCTGGGCGAGGGCAGAAGCAAGCAAGAGGCCGAGCAGGATGCCGCACAGAAAGCGCTTGCGGCGAAGGGGTGGTAGTGGCAGAGTATCGGCAGGATAACTTTGGGAGGATCATCATGCTCAATACCACAATACCAAATGCCGGATACATCGCCGGCTTGATACTTATCGTACCGGCCTGCCTCTTCATTGCGGGATTCGTCCAGCTTGTGTTCATAGACAACGGTAAAGAAATAGCCCGGAAACTCTGGTTGGCATCGGGCTTACTCGCGATGGCAACCGCGTTGGCGTTGATGAATTTGCATGAATGGCGCTCGTGGGCGGTACTCGTAGCGGGTGCGCTATGTGTCGCCGCATCAGCGGTCTTCTGTCGCGACTCTCTGCCACTGCCACCGGCGCGCGGCGAGATCGGCCACCTCTAGCAAGGAAACGGATCATGGCTGTTTGGGAACGAGACACCGCTTGCTCCAAGATTGTCACACTATGCGGCATGCAGGTCACAAAGAAGGATGTTCCGCTCGGTAAGGAATTCATTGAGGACGGGCACACCTATCAAGCTACCATGGGTCCGCCGACGAAGTTCGACTGCGTACCGCTCAACAGTACATTCAAGCTCGGCGATACGTGGTGCGCTCGAATGACACCCGGCGCGAGCTACTCGCTTGAGCCAAACCGTCCGTTCGGTATAAGCACGTCAAACTGCGTGGTTGTCCGACCCGATCAAATGGTGCGTATCCTGGTCGTCGATCGGCGCTGATACGTTCGCATGTCCATACAGACCGAAGCCCCGGAGTGATTCGCTCCGGGGCTGAATATATTTGACCCCTCACACGGTTCTCCGGCCGACCATATACGAATCATTTGATTTACATATTAATACCGCGGACCATGTGTGGGGTTTGATACAATGAAGACCAATGTATTTGAAATCGATCGAGCTGGCGGGCTTTAAGTCATTCGGCAAAAAGACCGAGCTCATTTTTACGTCTCCCATCGCTTCGATCGTAGGGCCCAACGGCTCGGGTAAATCCAACGTCGCCGAAGGTTTCCGCTTCGTGCTCGGCGAGCAGTCGATGAAGAGTATGAGAAGCAAAAAAGGCGAAGACCTCATCTGGGGTGGATCACCCGGCCTCCCGCGCGGCAACCGCGCGAGCGTGAAGGTTGTTTTTGATAATTCCTCACGGTTGCTTGATCTGGATTTCAAAGAGGTGACCGTCGAGCGCGTGGTGTATCGCGATGGGCAGAACGAGTATTTGCTTAACGGGTCATTGGTACGCCTCAAAGATGTGATACGCCTCCTCGCCGGAGCGAATATCGGAGGCTCGGGATATCAGATCATCTCCCAGGGCGAAGCCGATCGCATTCTCAATGCATCTCCGCGTGAGCGCCGCGAAATGGTGGAAGATGCGCTCGGCCTCAAGCTCTATCAGCATAAAAAAGCGGAGAGCGAGCGAAAGCTTGAAGAGACCGCTTCTAATATCGACAAGACCCGCTCGCTGCGCCGTGAGATCGCGCCGCACTTGAACTTTCTTCGGGTGCAAGTAGAGAAGATCGAGAAAGCACGAGAGATGAAAGACGACCTGGCTGCGAAGCTTGGGGATTATCTCGCGCGCGAGAATGCGTGGATCACGCAAGAGGATGCGCGACTGCTCGATGAGGCGCGCGAGCATGACGCAGAAGTAAAAGCGCTGAAGGCGCAGCTCCAGGAAGTCCGATTGCTAACCGACAAGAGTGGCGAAAGCGCGCACACGGCACGGGCGAGTGAATTGCACGAAGCGTTGCAGACCAATGAATCGAAACTCGTCGAGATTCGCCGCCAGAGCAGCGAGATCGCGCGCGACCTCGGTCGCGCCGAAGGGGCGCTTGAGGCAAATACGGTGACCGTCGAGCAGATCGTCGCGGTGCCGCATGTACGACAATTCGCACACGAGATCGATCGAATGCTCAGCGACGCCGAAGGGAGTGACGCTGATTCCATCCGAGCGCTGCTTACGAATATCCGCGGCAAGATCAGATCGTTCATTGACGGACTCACGGGCAATGCGCCGGTCACTAATCATGAGGCGCAGGAACAGGTGAATAGCCTCACTCAAGAACTCGCTCGCAAGCAGGAAGAAGAAAAGGCGATCTCCGCCGATATCCAAACCATGCGCGG
>JAQBQU010000003.1 GCA_028286865.1 Candidatus Kaiserbacteria bacterium | reverse complement strand
GTTTCTGTCTTTCGTGCATCCACATGAATGTCGGTGCGCACTTGCGTATAGGTATTGTTCTGCACCATACGCGGCTGTTTATCATCGATGCGCTCAACCACGCGCTCTTCCGGTCGCGTATCAGGACGCGGTTGCTTTTTTTCTTTGGAAGTTCGCTTGTCGCGCAGCACATCGAGAGGCGAGCGTATCGGCGCCGACGAGGAAGTCGGAGCCGATATCTGCGCACGCGCCTTTTCGATCGCATCGCGCAGGGTGTTGCGCGCCGGATTATCGCGCGGAGTGAGCGATTGCACTGAACGTGCCGGTTGTGCGAAGCGTTCGCGCACGATCACCGTCGGCGCCGGTGGAGTGACATTAACGATCGGCCGCGGCGCAGGCTCTCGGGCGGGCGCCTGCACGACGACCGTGGGAGCGGGCGTCGTCACGTGGATGACCGGAGCGGGTAATGGAGCGGGCTTCGGAGCCTCGTTGGTGACATTGACCTGGGTATTGGTCACGTGTGTATGCGTGATGTTCTGTATCGGAGCCGGAGCTGCCGCGGGGACTCCTTCTGCAGGGACCACACGGGCGAGGACCTCGCGTGGTTCGCGGCCGGGAGGGGCTACCGGGGTCTCGCGCGGACGCGTGCCGTACGTTTCTTTCTTCGGCTTCGCCTCTTTCGGCGGCATCACAAATTCGAGCTGCTTTTGATTGATCTGGGACTCCACGTCAATGCGGACGCGCCCATACTTTTGGCGCGACTGCGTGATCGCATCATCGCGATACGTGATATGGGGCGCCTCGATCGGGGGTATTGTTTCGGCCGAAAACGGGCGCGACCCCACACCGTCGATCATGAGCGTGAGATAGATCTGTCCGATGCCGAGACCGACGAGATCTTCCGGGGTGAAAGTCGGGTCAAATACGGTTTCGAGGACTTCCGCATCAAAGGGTCCGACGCGGAACACGATGAGCGTGCCTACGTTGCCGAAGACGGCGTCGCGCACCTCCTCTTCCATCTGCTCGATGTACTGGTTGGCGAGTGTGAGCGCGAGTTTGTATTTGCGCGACTCGGAAAGAATGTCGGCGAATGCCTCGTTCATCATCGACTGGAATTCGTCGACGTAGAAATAGAATCGCGGGAGCTTCGCCATGCGCGCCGCCGGCTCATCCGCGCGCGACATTGCCGCGAGATAGATCTTGATAGTGAGCATCGAACCGAGCAGTGACGCATTCGTCTCTCCCATGCGGCCCTTGGAGAGGTTCACGATGAATATTTTTTTCTCATCCATGATCTTTCGCAGATCGAACGACGAACGGCCCTGGCCGACGATATTGCGGATCAGCGGATTTGCAGTGAACTGGCCGATCTTGTTCTGGATGGCCGGCGTCGCTTCGCGCGTATAGGTGTCGGTGAAATTCGCGAATTCCTCCGTCCAGAACGCCCTCACGATCGGGTCAGTAATGACCTCGATCACTTTGTTGCGGAAAGTTTTGTTGGTGAGCATGCGGTTCACATCAAGCAGTGTCGATTCCGGATACTCAAGCAGTGCGAGCAGCGTGTTCTGAAGAATGTATTCCATACGTGCGCTCCACGCATCCACCCAGATACGTTTGAGGGCTCCCATGAGTCCCGACACCACCAGGTGGCGCTTGTCGTAGCCCACGTCTTCCATCACGTTGAACCCGACCGGGTAATCGGTATCGAACGGTGCGAAATACACCACGTCCTTGATGCGGTCTTCGGGGATGAAATCGAGGAGCTTCTCGGCGGTCGATCCGTGCGGGTCGATAAATGCAATACCTTCACCGTTCTGTATGTCCTGGATCGCGAGATTCTCGAGCATCGTCGATTTGCCCATACCGGTCTTTCCGATCACATACACATGCTTACCGCGGTCAACCGCACGTATGCCGAACATCTCACGTTTCCCGCGCGTATGAGTGGAGGCAAAGTATGTTATCCGGCGCTCATCGTCGAACTGGTCCGGATGCGGCCCTTTAGGAGCAGGCGGGTGATCATCATGATCAGACATACGTTTATTATAGCGCATCGCGCTTCGGCAGGACGAGGTTTTATGTGATAGCGCACGCTAGAACGACCCACGCTCCTCTTCACGGACCGGGAGTACTTCTACAATGTGTGAACTGCGGCTATCTGAGCGGCCTCCGCGACGGCGAACGACGATCCCGAGAGCAATAATGCAAACGCCAAGAATAAGGAACATCACTGAATCCCAGCTGTTGGGAAAGCCCAAATATGGCAAGATGGCCACGCAAGCACCGGCGAACATGATCAGGGTATCAGTTGTCATGCCGCGAGTATATCACGTACCTATGTGCGGGCCTTTTTGGCCGGCTGCGGCTCTATGATGACCACAAATTCACCTCGTACGCCTCCTTTCTTTTCGAGTCGCGCAGCAAGTTCAAGCGGCTCGCCTGCGAGGATCTCTTCGTGCATTTTGGTGAGTTCGCGCCCGATCGTGATACGGGATTTCGGCGCGGCTTTTGCAAGCTCGCCGAGTAATTTGATAATGCGATGCGGTGATTCGTATAAAACGACCGGAATGTCACTGATCGCAATTTGTTTCATCAGCGTCTGTCGTCCTTTTTTGTGCGGGGGAAATCCGAGGAATGTGAATGCGCTCATGTCGATGCCGGCGATCGAAAGTGCGGCGGTGAGCGCCGATGGTCCCGGGATCGCATCAATGAGCGTTTCTGGCAATGCCTCCCGCACGATCGCCACGAGTCGTGAGCCCGGATCAGAAATTCCGGGAGTGCCCGCATCGCTTACAAATGCGACATGCTCTCCGGCTTCGAGCCGCACAATGATTTCTTTTGCTTTCTTGGCTTCGGTCGCAGCATCAAGACGCTGCACGCTCGTGCGCAATCCGTAGTGCGCAAGCAGCTTCGATATCACGCGTGTGTCTTCAGCATAGATCACGTTGCACTCTTTGAGATTCCATAAAGCGCGGAATGTGAGATCACCCATATTGCCAATTGGGGTGGCGACGATCGACAATTTGCCATTCGGGTGGTCATTTTCCTCCTCCATACGGCCACTTTGGCATTGATGTACTTTTGGAGCAACATCCAGGATCATTGACCCTCTAAGCGATCGATGAGCACGGGAACAGCGATTTTGGAAATTGACGTCACGTCTTCGCGCTCCACCAGACCCCTGACCGGTAAAAAGAGGCCATATTCCCCTTCCATCACAGTTATCTTTGATTCAAAGTCGGTCCCGACCCGCTCGATGTATACATCAAATAATTTATTTCGAGGGGAAACATCCTGAATGAAGTACTCTAAATTAACTGGTACATAGACCAACTCTTCTTTTATCTCTCGGAGTAAGCCCGCTAAAGAATCTTCTCCCTCTTCAAGATGTCCGCCAAATGTAGAAAACTTATTCGGGTTGGTCGGCGCCCGCGAAT
Source organism: Candidatus Kaiserbacteria bacterium (assembly GCA_028286865.1). Classification (GTDB taxonomy): domain Bacteria; phylum Patescibacteriota; class Minisyncoccia; order Phycocordibacterales; family UBA2100; genus UBA10103. The sequence continues at coordinate 25,314 of JAQBQU010000003.1, read as the reverse complement.
CGCGCATCTGGAGAAAGACTTCCCACTCACCATTTGTCTTCCTATACGGGAGGAATGAAACGATCTCGACTGGGTTCATATTTTTAATCTGCGATCTGTTCCGCCACTTTATATATGTCTCCGGCACCCATGGTGATGATGAGCGTCCCCCTCGGCTCTTTAAGGAGCGCATCTCGTATCTCATCGAACGACTGCATAGCGGCGCAGTTCCCTCCCACCTCGCGGGTCTTTTCAGCGAGCGTCTCATTTGAGATCGTATGGTCCTCTTCAGTGCGCGCTTCATAGATCGGAGCGATTATCGAGTAGTCGGCGAGTGCGAGTGCGCGGGCGAATTCATTCATGAATGACTGCGTGCGCGAGTGGAGGTGTGGATGGAACGCGACGACGATGCGCTTCCCCGGGAATTTCTCTTTCGCCGCGCGGATCGTCTTATCCACCGCCGTCGGGTGATGTGCGTAGTCGTCATACACGAGCGCACCCAGCGGCGTCTCGCCACGATACTCAAATCGCCGCCATGAGCCTTTGAAATCGACGAGTGCACGGTCGATCGTGCCTGGAGCAATATCAGGAAATGCCGCGAGCGCAGCAGCTGCGGCAGCGCGCGCGTTCATTTTGTTGAATTCACCCAAGAGTGCGGTGTCGGCCACCTGCATGCCCGTGAAATCGATGACCGTCGCTGAAACATTCTGTAAAACAGCCGCAATGACCGGGTCCGACGGATCGGTCACAATGAACCCTGATGCGGGAACTTTTTCTGCTGCAATGCGGAAGGTGTTCTGGAGCGCGGTGAGGTCCGGAAAGTAATCAGTATGATCAAGTTCAAGATTGGTGATCACCAGGATCTCTGGCGAGAGCTTAAGCACATGATCGCGATATTCGCATGCTTCTACGACGAAAAGCTCGTCGGAGCCGGCGAGGAAGTTGGATTCGAAATCACGTACGATCGAGCCCACGATCGCAGTCGGTTTTTTCTCCGCAAATTGCAGGATCTTTGCGAGCATACCGGTCGTCGTCGTTTTGCCGTGCGTGCCTGCGACCGCAATAGTGCGCATATTCTTCGACACTTCACCGAGCGCTTCAAAGTATGAAAGCTCCGGGATGCCTTCTTCCCGCGCTTCTGAGCGCACCGGATGCCATGAAGGCACTGCGTCGCTATAGATCACCATCTGCGTATCTTCGGGAAGCTCTCCTTCACCGATCTGCACCTCCACTCCCCGCTCTTGCAGCATGATAGTGACCGGCGATGCTTCTCGGTCGGATCCGGCTACCGCCTTCCCCTGATCGCGGAGCAATTGAGCGAGACCGGACATGCCGATCCCGCCGATCCCGAGCATATAGATAGTGTCTGGCATATTTATTTTGAGTTTCCGTTAATGGGCGCAATGGTCTCCTTTTCGACATCCTTGATATACACCGAGACGTCATCGAGAAGTTTTTGAAGCCTCTCTTCGGAGAGTTTCAAATTATTCGTAAAGTACCGCTCTATCTGAATTTCAAGAGCATGGAATGCACCTTTTGCAGTCGGAAAATTGTATTTCTTTTGATATTGCTCAACATCAAATTTTTCCTCACTTCCCATTGCCATGAACAGTCGAAATGCTTGCTTCCCCAAGACCTCTTCAAGAGACTGAAGCGCCATACTATCGCCCTCCAAATAACCTCGCTTCAGATCTTGCCATGTTTTTGCCTTGCCCGCATGTAGTTTCATATCCACCTGTTTGATGACAGAACTTAATACGTCGCGGTACAGACTATAGGTACCGGATTGTATGCCAAACCAGGCGTCATAGCTGCTTTCAGTATTGGGGAAGTACTTCAATAAGGCCTGCTCATGCTTCTTGAGCAATTCCTGATTGAGCGTTTCGGTAACCGCTTCATTGAGTCCAAACCCTTGCTTGTCGGCCGTATGGAAACCGCTTTTGTGAGTCAGGCGCTTTCCGACGGGATCAGTTTCAAAATGCGATGCTTGATGAAGTAGTTCGTGATCTAAAATAGAAAAATGCTGAAACGGGCGGCGGGCATCCGTACCCAAGCGCGTATCCACTAGATCCCACGAGGGGTCATATTCCCCCGCTGTACTCTCGGATGATCGCGCACCTCCTCGTTCTTTATTGTCAGAGTTCCAGACTTCCGGATGAAAAAAACGTACGCGTTCCAGAGGAATATGATATCCCGCGGGCAGGCCAAGTTCTTCGCGTTCTTTAGCTATGGCCATCTGCATAAGGCCGATGAACTGGATCTCTTCAATGCTCTTAGCGACAGTTTCTGCCTTGTTCTGAGCGTTCTTACTGTTCCGCATGGCTTCAAATTTCTGCTGAAGAGCCGCAGCGGTCAATGCAACACCGTCATCGCCGACTATTTCACCCTTATCAAAAGCCTCCTTCGTTTCCCCTCCAGGGTTCACTTTAGACCACTTCTCCATACGGATTACTGTAGCACTTCGACTTCGAATTTTGTATTTGGAAATAATTTTGCGGCGAGGGCGCGGAAGGGTTCAGAATCTTTGCTGAGAATGAACGTGGTGCGTCCATCCCCCACTTCCTGCGGCCAGAATTGTTTTTCAGCGCGCTCGGCAACGGCAAATGCCGGGTCGAAGATCGTCACGTCGCTCCCGAGTACTTTTCTAAATGCGGAGATGACGATCGGATAATGTGTGCAGGCCAGAATAAGGATGGACCCGGGCTCAAGCACTGTGCCTTTGAACGCAGCGGCGATGATAGCCTCGATCTCTTCTGCGGTCGCACCGTTCTCAATCGCTCCGGCAAGCGGTTCGATCGCTACTCCCTGTACGTCGCGGCCGATCATGCGGAACGCATTCTGATAGATGCCGGATTGTATCGTCGCCGGTGTCGCACAGAGCACAAGCGGTGCAGCGGAGCCCTTGAAATACGCGACGGTTGGCCCCACCATTTCAATAAGCTGTTGGGGTGCTAGCGAAAGCGCATCAAAGAGCGACACCGCCAGCGATGCGGACACACTATTGCAGGCGCTTACGATATTATTCGCACCGCGCTTTTGAAGCAGTTGCAAGCCTTCGACCGTGAGTTTCGTGAGATCTTCTCTCGAGCGCACGCCATACGGCGCATTCAATGTATCCCCGAAATACACGACATCAGATGACGGCAAAACTTCACGAATTGCGCTCAATACCGTCAATCCGCCCATGCCCGAGTCAAAAATGCCGATCATAATGCAGGTACATATTTCCCATAACCAAGCTTGATCAGATTTTCGTATGCTTCCCACACTTCCTCTGGAATCTCTTGAGGGATTTGAAATCCCTCGGAACCATATCGACGTATTCTTTCTAGGTCTCCGACCATATGTGATATCGTCTCGTGTTTAAATTTCTCATCCAGGAAGTAATCTTCATAGGCGATCTGTGGCGATGTTATGTATGTTTTGATTTCAGGCCACTGCTTGGAGAAGGTGGCGTAAGCTCTTCGCTCCATATATGGTTTTGTTACGATAATCGCTTTCTGCACCGGTATGGACCGTTCGTGTAAAAGCGCTCTTGTTCGCGTTGCATTTTCGCCCGTATTTGTTGCCTGCTCCTCGATAAGGATCTTGCTAGTTGGAACACCGCAACTCACGAGTCTTTCTGCAAGCATGCGTGCTTCCGTTTCCTGGAAAGATGCGGTCCCGCGACCCCTGTTACCTGAACAAACAATTAACGGCGCAAATTTTTGTTCGTACAAATCGACTGCTCGCTCCGCGACTCGCAGGTCTATCGAACCAAGTACAACAATGACGTCGCCTGGCCGTACTTCTTGATCCAACTTCATGTAGTTCCAAATAAGTAGCGTGTTTCTGTCGATTTCATTCATATCCTGTTCTGGTAGTTCCGTATTATGTTTACAGTGCCCGCACCAGCCCGAGGAACTCATCATTGCGCTCATATTCATTCTTATAGGCGTCAAATGAGGCAAATGCAGGGCTAAAGAGAATGGTGTCACCAGCTCCCGCGGCCTTCAAAGCGCCGGAGAGCGCCTCGTGAAGCGAATTGCAGCGCTCCATGCTGTGCACATGCATTTCTGAATCAAGTAATTCGTACAGACGATCGGTGCCGGTGCCCGGGATCAGGAACACTGCCTTGCAGCGCTGCTTGATCTCGTGAATGAGCTCCGTGAGATCGAGTTCTTTGTCGGAGCCGCCGATGATGAGCACAATATTTTTTCCGGTATCAAGTGCGCGCAGTGCGGCGATCGTCGCTTCAGGAGTAGTGGCGTTGTTGTCGTTATATATTTTCACTCCCGCACGGTCACTCACCAGCTGCAATCGCCCTTCGACACCGATGAATGATTCGAGTCCGTTTTTTATTTCCGCGCTGTTGAGTCCGAGTGCAAGCAATGCGGCTGCGGCGAGCGCTGCGTTCTCGCGATTATGCTCTCCGGGGATCATGAGCGCCCAATCAGCGGGCAATGTGTCCGGGAATTGTGCTTCCGCACCCGCATGTTTGAGACGGTCTTCGAGTCCGCGGCCGGCCACGAGCGTATCTCCCGGTTTCTGATACGTAAATATGTTCGCCTTGTCCGCAAAATACTCGTCCATGTCTTTGTAGTAGTTCTGGTGATCCGGCATGAGATTGCTGAATACGGAAATGTGCGGACTTATCTCAAGATCACCAAAGCCCTGAAGCTGCCACGAATCGAGCTCGAGCACGGCAGTGTCGCCTTCCTGCACCTGAGAGAGCAGTGCGAGCGTTGAAATACCCCGGACATTGCCCCCAAGGTGAGCAGGGCGACCATTGGCGCGAAGCGCGTGATAGATCATGTGCGTGATCGTCGATTTTCCGCGCGTACCGGTGACTCCGACGATCTTCACGCCGAGTTCGGCGGCATATTTTGCAAATAACGCCGTCGACATCGCGACCGATACACCCGCAGCGCGTGCCGCGGCGATTTCCGGCGAATCCAGGCGCACGCCGGCGGCTTTGATCACCAGGTCCGCACTCGTGAAATCCGTCTCATCGTGTCCGCCGAGGTGCAATGCGATGTTCGGATATTTTTTGAGCCGCTCGACCGATTCTCTGAGATCTTCGTGCGTCTTTTTATCGGTCACCGTGACGTGCGCCCCGCACTGTGCAAGGAATTCCGCATCCCCCGCACCGCGTCCGAGGAGTCCAAGACCCAGAATTGTGATCTTTTTGCCGTTGAAGTGTTTTTCGTATTCGCGCATACCCCATCTTAGCAAATGTGGAGGCAAAAATAGCGCGGAGTTGTGCGAGCATACATCGGCACTCTTGCGCACGCGCGCACTATGTATCGCGATGCACTATCCACACAGAATTCTTCACACTTTTGTCGGCTTACGGTGGCATAATGATAACCGCGATAGATACCTCCGTGTGCGCGGAACCTAAGGTGAACAGCCTTGGGTCCTTTTCTGCCCGCGGATAATTCATCCGCGATTCATAATTCATCTTTATTTATTAATCGTTTATTACGTGCGGCGGCACATAGAAAAAACACCTATGACACTCTCAATTACAAAGCATGACGGACAGAAAGAGGTCTTCAACGCGGACAAGATCAACCGCTCCATCGAGCGCGCGACCGCAGGATTGACCGACCCGATCTCGATGGTGACCCAGATCGCCACCGAGACGCGTCTCACCCTCTACGATGGCATCACGACCGAAGAAATGGACAAGGCGACGATCAACGCATCGGTCCAGAACATCAAAGAGGATATCGAATACGACAAGGTCGCCGTGCGCTTGCTTTTGAAGACCGTCTACCGCCGTGTCATCGGTGAGTACAACCACGATCCCGCCGAACTCGAGAAGAAGCACGGTGAAGGCTTCGGGGCACACATACAGAAGTATGTCTCCGCGGGCCTGCTTGAGGAGCGCATGGAAAAGCTTTTCCAGCTCGACACCCTCGGCGCCGCGCTCAAGATAGAGCGCGACGAACTTTTGAACTACGCGGGCCTCTCGTCACTCCTCGACAGGTACTCCATGCGCGATGAAAATCAGAAGCGCATCGAGACGCCGCAATACTTCTTTATGCGCGTCGCCATGGGCCTCTCATATAATGAGAAGAATCCTACGGAAGCGGCCATCAAGTTCTACAACAAGATGTCGCAGCTCCTCTACATCGCCGGCGGCTCCACCAATCTCGGCGCCGGTACCACGCGCCCGTCACTCTCCAACTGTTTCCTTCTTGAGATGCACGACGACATGGACCACATCGCGAAGTCCGTCGCCGATGTATTGAAGATCTCCAAGGCTTCCGGCGGCATCGGCGTTTCGATCACCAAGCTTCGCGCGACCGGCTCCCCTCTCAAGTCATCTAATACCGTTTCTAGTGGCCCGACCCCATTCGCCAAGATCATGGATACCGCGATCCGCGCGGTCCAGCGCGGCGGCAAGAAGCTCGGCGCACTCTGCTTCTACATGGAGAACTGGCACTACGACTTCCCTGAATTCATCGACTGGAAGCACAATGCCGGAGACGACTACCTCCGCATGCGTACCGCCAACACCGCAGTCTTTATCTCCGACGAATTCATGAAGCGCGTCGAATCAGGCGACGACTGGTACATGTTCGATCCGAAGGAAACACCTGATCTCAACGAGCTTTACGGCGCCGCATTCTCCAAGCGCTACGGCGAATACGTGGAAATGGCGAAGGCCGGCAAGATGCGCATGTTCAAGAAGATGCCGGCGACCGAACAGTGGTCCCACATCCTCACCGCACTGCAGTCCACTTCGCACCCATGGCTCACCTGGAAGGACCCGATCAACCTCCGTGCGCTCAACAACAACACCGGCACGATCCACATGTCGAATCTCTGCACCGAGATCACCCTTCCGCAGGACCGCGACAATATCGCTGTCTGTAATCTCGCGTCGCTCAATATCGCAGCGCACATCGAAGGCAAGCAGATCAACTGGGTGAAGCTCGAAGAGACCGTTCGTCTCGCGATCCGTCACCTCGACAACCTCATCGACATCAACATCCTTCCGATCGAAGAGGCCGCCCGCTCCGACCGCGAGAACCGCGCCGTGGGCTTGGGCGTCATGGGCTTCTCAGACGCTCTTGAACAGCTCTCGATGTCGTACGAGTCACCTCACGCATGGGACTTCGCTGATCGCATCTTTGAATTCATCAGCTACATGGCGATCGACGAAAGTGCCAATCTCGCACGCGAGCGCGGCAGCTACACCCATTTCGAAGGCTCCGGCTGGTCGAAGGGAATGGTACCGCTCGATACGATCACCGCACTCGAACATGACCGCGGCATGATGATCGACCTGCCAAAGATCACCAAACAGAAGCGCCTCGACTGGGATCAGCTCCGCGCCAAAGTGAAGGGCGGCATGCGCAACGCAACGCTGATGGCGGTCGCTCCGAATGCCAACATCGGACTCGTCGCCGGCACGACTCCGGGCATCGATCCTCGCTTCGCGCAGGTATTCGCCCGCAACAAGATCTCCGGCAAATACATGGACATCAACCACAACCTCGTCAAAGACCTCAAGAACATGGGTCTCTGGGAAGATGTGAAGGAAAAGATAATTGAAGCTCAGGGCGATATCTCGCAAGTCGAAGGTCTTCCGGCGTACTTCAAAGAGATCTACAAGACCGCGTTCACCACCAATCCGTACGCATACATCGAAGTCGCTGCGCGTGCGCAGAAGTGGGTGGACCAGGCGCTCTCGCGCAATATGTATCTCGAAAGCCGCGATATGGTCGACATGAAGCAGGTCTATCTCGCCGCGTGGAAGAAGGGCCTCAAGACCACCTACTACCTCCACATGAAGCCTCGTCACACTGCCGAGCAGTCGACGACCAACGTGAACAAATCAGAAATGACCGGTAAGCGCGGATTCGGTAACATCAAGCTCGCCGCTGCCGGTATTCCACTTGATGCGACACTATCTCCGGTGGAAATGTCTTCCCCATCGCCAATGCACGTCGAAGAGGCCCCTGTCCCGGTATACGTCGCAGCAACGCCTGTCACGCCGCACCAGGGAGGATTTGCAGCCGTTGCGGCTCAGGTAGCAGAGACACCGGTCGCAGCCGCTTCGGCACCGGTCATGGCTGCCGGCGACACGATCATCTTAGGCGCCTCGACATCCGCACCTGTGCAATCAGCTCCTGCGGTGGCTCCGATAATGGCCGCTGCGCCCGCTCCGGTACAACAGCCGTCCGCACCTATGGGATTCTCTGCAGTGAAATCAGAGATGCCTGTCAGTGCTCCGGCTCCGATACAAGCCTCCGCACCGATCGAATCGGCTCAGTCGACGACCATTCCCCAGGCAGATACCACCAAGAAGCCGTTCGTCTGCCCGGTCGACCCGCAAGAGCGCTTGCTCTGCGATTCGTGCCAGTAATACAAACGTAGAGTATAGTGGACCCTCATTAAAAGTTTAGAGTAGTGCGCAACTCTTTATGCTCGTAGGAAAAGCAACGCCCGACGATTACAACCTTCATCCCAGCAAATACCCGTGGGCATACGACCTGTACAACCAGGCCGTCCGCAACACCTGGTTCCCCCACGAGATCGCTCTCAAAGAAGATCTCGACGACTGGGCAAAGATGACCGAAGACGAGCGACACGCGGTGGAATTTCTCGTCGCCTTCTTCAATCCGGCGGAACTCATCGTGAACCGCTCGATCGCACTCGGGATCTACCCGCACCTCAAATCCGCCGAGTGCCATCTCTATCTGGCGAAACAGATGTGGGAGGAGGCCAACCACTGCGTCGCCTTCGAATATGTACTTCAGACCTTCCCGCTTGATCGCGAAAAGGTATTCCAGCTCCATGATCAAGTGCCTTCAATGCGAGCGAAAGAAGCGTTCGTGAACAAATACATGAAGCGCATGACCGAAGACGAACTCGACGTATCCACGATCGAAGGCAAGCGCGACTTTGTGCGCAATCTCGTCGCGACCAACGTCGTGATGGAAGGCATCTGGTTCTACTCGGGATTCATGGTCGCGCTCTCGTTCCGTCAGCGCAATCAGCTCCGCAATTTGGGCTCGATGATCAACTGGGTGCTTCGCGACGAATCGCTGCACCTCAAATTCGGCATCAACCTCATCCACAACATCCTCGAAGAGAATCCTGATCTCGTCACTCCTGAATTCGCAGCAGAGATCAAGGCGATCATCATCGAAGGCGTGGACCTTGAGACCACCTTCAACAAAGACCTCTTCCCGCGCGGCATCCTGGGCCTCAACGCCGACTACGTGAACCAGTACGTCCAGTATGTGGCCGACCGCCGTCTCACCGAACTCGGCCTCGACAAGCATTACAACGCGACGAATCCTGCCAAGTGGATGAGTACAGCGACCGACGTCTTCGAACTCGTCAATTTCTTCGAATCACAGAACACCAATTACGAAGTGAATTCCGGCGACAGCGAAAAGAAAAAGGCCGCGTAAGCCCTCTTCAACTAAAAACACCCGGCAAACGCCGGGTGTTTTTAGTTATCCATACTCTTGAGGACCTGCAGATACATCTCTTCGACGATCTTGTTCTGGTCCTTTCCAGATTGCGCGTAGTGATCGAGCCCGGGCGCGGAATTGATCTCGAGCACCCAATATTTGCCCGGCTTCTCGCTGATATCGCCTTCTATCATGAGGTCTACTCCGCACAGGCGCAGTCCCATGTCATGCGTGAGCGCGACCGAGATCTTCTTGAATGCCGGATGCATAGCCTTTGTGACATCGATCGAATCGCCGCCTGAAGAAAGATTGGCATTGTTGAGCAGGTACACGACCTCGTTCTTCACCGGCTTCGATCGCATGCTCATACCGCTACGCAAGAGCTTCGCGGCGATGCGCGCATCGTTTATATCGATCACCGTGTCACGGCCCGATCGCACGAACGCTCGTTGTTTCTTCTGCAAAAGCCCTGCGATCGTCGAGCGCCCGTCGCCGACCACATTAAGCGGCAATCGCTGATACGCAGAAATGATCTGCTTGTCGAGGACCACGATGCGATAATCGTTGCCGATGACCGGACGCTGCACGAGCGCCACATGGTCGTGTCGGAATATCGCACGCATCGTGCGGTAGAAATCGCGCTTGGTGTGCACCAATGCCACATTCTTGCCGCGCGACCCGCTGTTGGGCTTCACAATGACCGGGAGCCGGAGCGAAAGCGCGTAGTTCCACGCAGCATCGATGTCGCGCTTGGAGCGCACGGTCTTGGCCCAGGTGTCGGAATAAAACGCTTTGCCGGGGATCACCGGATAACCCATCTTGGCCATAAAGAAATTCGCGTAGTCTTTGTCCGAAGCGATGGCCGACGCGCCCATCGGATTGAGGTCGAGCGTTGAGGTGCGGAAATACCGCTTCCTGCCGCTTTTGAACGATATCTGCCCGACCACCCGCCAGTTCGGCTCGAGCAATACCGAGGCCCCCGCCTTGTGCGCGACTTTCCGGAGGATATCGCCGACGAGCGGCAGGTGATACTTCTTCTTCATGGAAGCCCGCATTGTACGGAGGCGGGCCATATGCGCAAGCGAGAACTTTTGTATACTGTATCTGCTATGCGCGCGCTCATCATCGTCCTCGTACTGGTCACCGGTACTTTCATCGTTTTCTCCCTCGGTGTACACCATGCCGAACAGGCCCCCTATGCCAACGTGGCCGCTCCGGTGCCCACACAGTGGGCAACGTCGACCGATCCCGCTGCGGACCCTCAGGTATCCGCGATCCCCGCACTGAAAGATCCGCGGCCGTAATGCAGGATTTTATACCTATTGACTAAAAATGATATATGTTATATAATGGTATATCTATGGAATTGCCGAAGAAGATAGGCGGCCTTCTCGTAATACTACTCATAAGCTGTGCAGCGTTCCCGGCTCTTGCCGCAGCGGATACTGCCGTATGTTCGCTCCCCATTTGTCTCACTGACGTGACCGTCACAGCAAATGATCTAAGTACAACTACACCGATGAACACGAGCGTGGGCATCATTCTGCCAGCCACTACAAGCGACGGCAGCTCTATTTCATATAACCTCACTACGTCGCCCACCGCCCTCTCAACACACGGCGGTGTCGTTTCTCTCGTCGGACATACGAGCGCGGCAACATATGCACCTCCGAGCGGATTTACTGGTCCCGACACATTCACCTATCAGGCGAAGAAAGGCACTGCGAACGCTTTTGGCACCATAACTATCGTGGTCACCGGGACTGCTGACATCACACCGCCGGCATTTACGAGCACTCCGATCGACCAGACATTCTCGACAACGACTGCTGTCGCAATTCCGACGCTTATCGCCCCGACTGCGACGGACCTTGTGGACGGGGCGATCACGCCCACTTACGCTCCGCACTCGTTCAGTGCGGGAACTACCCTGGTGACATGGACTGCGACCGATGCCGCAGGTAACCACATCGCGACCACGTCTACCGTCACGATCAACGTTGTCGATCCCTACCGGATCTCAAGCAACACATCGTCGGCGATTACGACCGACTCGTTCACCGCGACCGCTCTGCAATTCGACGGCGTAAGCGCGTATGTTCCCGCCTCGGGCGCGGTCATCGGCGTGGTACTCAGCTCGAGCACCTCGACCGTGATCGCGAGCACGACGGCCGATGCACTCGGCCAGGCCACCTTCACGATCGCGACTCCCGGTTCATACCTCATCGGCCTCGAGAGCGACCTGTATGCGACCACAACGCCGATCAGCGTCACTGCTCCGGTGATCGTCCCGACTCCGGATCCGGTCGTCGTAGCGCCTGCAGGCAATGGCCCGCCGGTCGCCAATCCCGTGATCACCGCACCGGCCCCAACCCCAACACCCGCTTCAGCTCCTGCACCCGTATCCGCGCCGACCCCGACCCCGACCTATGCATATTCCTCCGATGCCGCAGCCGTACTTGCGCCTACGCCGATCGCCGACACCACGCCTGCTCCGCGGCCTGTAGCTGTATCCCCACAGCCGAAGGTCCTCGCCGCCGAGACCGCACCGACCGCACAACCCTCGAGCGAGACACCGGCCGCTCCGATCGAGACACCACTAGAAGGTCAATCGGCTGCAGCTGCCGCGCCTATTTCCTCCGACACAGCATATGAACTCCTCGGACTCATTATCGTGCTCCTCGCCCTCGCTGGGCTCACTTGGCAGTGGAAAAAGCGAAATAGTTAATATACAAAAAAAGAATCCCGCGCAGCTTTTCAGCCGCGCGGGATTTTTGTGCAAGAACGCTGAAACGATCAACCCGTCTTACGACGAGGAGCCAGTTGACTCACGTTGGACTTTTTCGGCTCCGGGAACTGTCCGGCGACCGCTTCGAGCATATCGGTGAAATGCCGGCGCAGTTTCGGATTCGTGATGCGCATGATGCTCTTCGCGATCGACAAGCCATCCGAGGTCGCCAAGAAGTCCGTCACATAGGCTGGCGACGGCGCTTCGCTCATCCCGCCGGTGTAGCCCGGCATGTTCGGCGCACCTTCGAAGAAGAAGGACACTGGGACCTGCAAGATGTTGGATATCTGCTGCAGGCGACTGGCGCCGATGCGATTGGTGCCCTTCTCGTATTTCTGGACTTGCTGAAACGTGAGATTCAGCGCAAGACCGAGCTTCTCCTGACTCATGCTCAGCATCATCCGCCTCATACGCACGCGCGCCCCGACGTGTTTATCGATCGGGTTCGGTACCTTTTTAGCCATTCGAAGCTTCCTCTTGTGGAGATTGCTGCAAACAGAGACTTCTGTGTGCTTTCTTCATAATAGCACATCTATTATGAAGTGTCAATTAACTAACGCCCTGTGCCGCTTCCCTTTCAGCCTTATAGTGCTTCAAATACGCCACGATAATGAAGCTGAGGATGACCAGCAGGAACCACGAAGTGATCTTGTTGGTCGACACCACGTTCCACGCGTGGATCTGCGACGGGTATTTCCATGCGCCATAAAAGGTCGAGATGTTCTCGGCTATCCAGATGAAGAACGCGACGAGGCAGAATGCCAGCGCCAGCGGCATCGTTCTGCGTATATCGGTGGATACGAACGAGATGTCCGTATACCGGAAGAATATAAATATTGCGGGTATCAAAAGTAGTCGCGCATCGGGAATAAAGTGATTCGTGAAGAAATTGAGATAGATGAGCACACAGAGAACGACGCTCGTCGCATACCCGGGAGCATGGGTCAGCTTCGCCTGCATGATTCTCCATGCCTGCGCCCAATAGCTTCCCACTGCTGCATACATAAAGCCGGAATAGAGCGGCACGGTACCTATCTTGAAGAATGCCGCCTCGGGATAGCTCCACGAACCGATCGCAGGGTTGGTCTTGAACGCTTCGAGCACAAGGCCGAGGATGTGGAAGAGGAAAATCACCTTCACTTCATCCCATGTCTCGACTTTGGTGAGATAGAGGATCACCTGAAGCAGGACCGCCGCGACGAAGAGGAAGTCGTACCGCGCGATACCGAAGAGAGGAATATGGTTCGAAACGAACAACAAGAAAAAGAACGATCCCGCAAAGATACACGCCCGCGCTTCTTTTATGCCGAATACGATGAGTTCGTAAATGTACGATCTGATATTTTTAATTGTCATAAATCGGACTTCTGATTCGTATCCCCTGTGGGCGTGGGGAGACTCGAACTCCCAAGGATCACTCCATACGCTTCTGAGACGTACGCGTATACCAGTTCCGCCACACGCCCACACGATACACGAATCTCGCTTCTGAGACGGTCACCCATACTTTTCTGCTGAAAAGTTGCGCGACCCCGCCTCGGGCCGTCGCCCTCCGGCTCTGGGATTCGCCAATGGCGAATCCCAGCGCGTCACCAATTCCGCCACATGCCCGTGAGGCACATAGTAAGCGCCGCGCACTGCTTTCGCAATGCGCGGCTTTATTCGTTATACCTGTGGAAGGAACCGATATCCGTCCGGTACGATCAGGTTCTTGGGATCCTTCCCGTCCCACCTGATCTTCTTGTGTACGATCAGGTTCGTCACGTACGGCTGGAAATAGTGCTCCATGACGTTCACACCGCGCTTGAGGTGCTGCCAGTCGTCGTAGATAACGGGAACCTGATACTCGAACACGATCGGCCCCTCATCGTACTTCTTGGTCAGGAAGTGCATCGCGAGACCCGAATACCCCAAGTTGGCCCGCCATGCAGCTTTATGCACCTCATCGCCGTGCATATCCTGGCCGCCGAACATTGGCTTACCGCCGGACGCCAACAACGAAAGCATCCCCGGATGGATGTTCGCTGCATATCGCGGATCGAGTCCCGGACCAGCGTCGTCAGGCCCATCTTTCATCTCGACTGGCCACAGACATCCTGAGGCCATAAAGAAGCACTCGCCGTCGCCCGCGAATTCAAGTATTGCTGCTTCGTGAGCGCCCGGCGTTCGCGCTGACTTCGGAAAGAATCGGTGAGGGATCCCGTGAACCTGTGCATGCTCGACCGCACCGCAATTGAGCACATTGTGGAGCATACCGACGATGTCCGCATCAAGCCGCCCATCCTTCGTAGCCTGGATGCAATTATTGAACCCTGATCCGCCGCCAGAACAGCCAAATACGATCTTTGGTCGCATAGGTCAAACCTCCCTGGTGATCCTGCCAAGACTATACGCAGTTCGGTTCTGAGCCGCAACTACTCGACCGCTTCGATGGTGGCGCCCAGTGTGCGTAGGCGCTCGTGGAGATTTTCGTACCCTCTATTGATCGGATACACATTGAAAAGCGTCGATTCCCCTTCGGCGGCGAGCATACCGATGAGAAGCAGTGTCGCCGGGCGAAGTGCAGGCGGCGCTTCCACATTGGCGGCATGAAGCTTCGTCGGACCTTCGATGAACACGCGGTGCGGATCGGCGAGTTCCATTTTGGCACCGAGCTTGGTGAGTTCCATGTAGTGATGCGCGCGGCCGTCATAGACCCAATCATGTATGAGCGTGCGACCGGTCGCCTGAGTGGCCACGGGTACGAAGAACGGGAGATTATCGATATTGATGCCCGGGTACGGACGCGCGGCGATCTTTTCGGGGGCAGCGACGAGAGTCGAGGGCATGACCACAATGTCACAAAGCTTTGTGTGCTTGTTCTCCGCCAGATACACCGGTCCTTTTGAATACTGAAGGCCCATCTGCTGAAGCGTATAGAGTTCGAGCTCAAGAAAGTCTATCGGGCAGCGCTTGATGGTGATCTCAGAGCCGGTCGTGGCAGCGAGCGATATGAAGAACATCGATTCGATCGGGTCCTCACTCGGATATCCTTCGATCGAGGCATTGATCTCTGCGACACCGTGCACGATGAGCGTGGAGGTGCCGATCCCTTCTATCTTCACCCCGCAGGCTTCGAGAAACACACAGAGGTCTTGCACCATGTAATTGGCGGATGCGAATTTGATCGTAGTGACGCCCGGAACGAGTGCAGCCGCCATGAGCACGTTCTCCACTCCCGTATCCGACGCCTCGTACATGACGATCTCTGCGGCATGCGCATTCTTGGTCTCGATATGATATGTGTGTGCCTCTTCGTTGCCTGATACCACGATACCGAGCTTCTCGAGCGCATCGATGTGCGCACCGAGACTTCGCTTGCCGAGGTCGCAGCCCTTGGGAGCCGGCAGATCGAACGATCCAAGCACGTGCGCCAGTGGTGCGATAAAAAGTGCGATCGAGCGAGTGCGCTCGGCCGATGCTTTATTGAGATTCGTGAGGTCGAACTGCGCAGGCGGAACGATCTCGATGTCGCCATTTTCTTTCCAATCGAGCGTGACCCCGATGGATTCCATGACCTCGTAGAGACGCTTCACCTCTTCGATGCGCGGCATCTTCTTGAGCGTCGTCTTCCCGCGATTGAGAAGCGACGCGGCGAGCATCGCCACCGCTGCGTTCTTGGAGATGTTGGTCACCACTGTTCCCGACAGCGTTTTCCCGCCGGTTACTTTGTAATGCATCGGGACATGATGACAGATTTCCCCTCAAAAGGAAGTGCCAAAGATGAAGATTCGTGCATTCTGCGAATGCCGTAAAATAGTGGCAATATAAGGTTATTTTTGCTACTATCCGACTGTTTAGAACGTGTTCACGCGTCAGTAGTTCAGTGGTAGAACGCTGTCCTGATAAGACAGAGGTCGAAGGTCCGATTCCTTCCTGACGCACAAAGGCATGATGAGGTAACAAAGAAAATACCGTCGGCACGAATGTCGGCGGTATTTTTCTTTAGGCTGCATGGCGCTGCGGCGGAAAGAGATCGTTGATGATCGCTATAAGGATCGGGGTTCGGTCGCCCGAATTCCATTTGAAGAACATGACCATCAGTAGGTCGAAGGGCTGCACGCGAAGCTTACCGCGAACGACCTCAACGCATTGAGGGTCGGGGTCTGCCCTTCCAGCAGCCGCGATCGCGATCGCGATAACTCGCTCAATAACTTCCGGACAATCGAGAACTTCGCCCTTAGGAACCGTTACGTGGTCCATTTTTGGGTCCTCCCTGCCGAAAGCATAGCGCCGTTTTGGAGCGGCAAGCGAGTTATCCCCCATACATAGGAGGCGCCGGAGCCCGAAGGTTCCGGCGCACTCTTCATCTCGGTTAGGACCACCAGGTTTTCTGAACACGATGAGACTCAGGATTCATCCCCATCATCCAGAATCCAAAATTGAACTCGGCGACCGCGACTGCCATCGTCACGAACGGATTCGGTGGTGAACTCATCGCCAACTCGTCTTGAGCCGGCTCGGACTTTTCAACAAGTCGCAGACGTGGCTTTGACATGCGGGTTCCTCCGCTGGAGTAAGCTGTCGCAATCGTAGCATGCATACCCGAGGGCATCCCGTTTGTTCTACACCCCTACATGGGTGTGAAAAACGTCAAAAAACACCGTGCTTCTCGAAGAAGTCGGCGTTTTTGATATCACTTTCAGACAAGCATTTCTTTAGCAACACTTTAGAACACATTTGTAGTAAACACACACTCTTTTGTTTCGTCCAAACGATCTGCTTTCCAGATCAGTCACGCGTAGTTGATAGGTATCAACGCGATTCCTCTTCGGTGCTCTATAGAGACACCGAATATCGACTATCAGCTTCCACCCCAAAGGGTATCAGCATCCAATGTTGGAATGAATCCACGAGCAGCTTCCGCTACCCGTGCCTTGTTACGACTTACTCTTTGTCATTGAGTTTGCCTTGGACCATCGCAAGGATGAGCTTCGGGCACTCCCAACTTCCCTGAGTTGACGGGCGGTGAGTACAAGGCTTGAGAACGTATTCACCGTGGTGTGGCTGACCCACGATTACTAGCGATTCCAGCTTCATGGGGTCGGGTTGCAGACCCCAATCCGAACTGAGGCCGCTTTTTAGGATTTGCTCCGGGTTACCCCATTGCGCCCCTTTGTAACGGCCATTGTAGCGCGTGTGCAGCCCAGGACATCAGAGGGACATGCTGACTTGGCGTCATCCTCACCTTCCTCCCCCGTGAGGGGGCAGTCTCGCCTGATACGTGTAACAGACAACGAGGGTTGCGTTCGTTACCCCACTGAAGGGAACGGTTCAAACCACGAACTGACGACAGCCATGCATCACCTGTCCTACACCCTCGAAGGCTTCCTAGCTTTCGCTAGGCGTGCAGTAGGATTTCTAGCCCTGGTAAGGTTCTTCGCTTAGCGACGAATTAAGCCACACGCTCCACCGCTTGTGCAAGCCCCCGTCTATTCCTTTGAGTTTTAGCCTTGCGGCCGTACTACCCAGGCGGTCAACTTAACGCGTTAGCTTCGCCTCCCAGAGGGTCGATACTCCGGAAAGCCAGTTGACATGGTTTAGGGCGTGGACTACCGGGGTATCTAATCCCGTTCGCTACCCACGCTTTCGTGCTTGAGTGTCAGAAACGCGCCAGTACATTGCCTTCGCTTTCGGTGTTCCCCTAAATATCAACGGATTTCACCCCTACACTTAGAGTTCCATGTACCTCTCACGCTCTCAAGTCATACCGTTTCGCCCGCGATTTCAGGGTTGAGCCCTGACATTTAACGGACGACTAATATGACCACCTACGCACCCTTTACGCCCAGTAATTCCGGGTAATGCTCGGGGCCTCTGTATTACCGCTCCTGCTGGCACAGAGTTAGGAGCCCCTTATTCATGAGGTAACGTCAATAACTTCCTCCCTCATAAAAGGTGTTTACGCGCCGAAGCGCTTCATCCACCACGCGGTATCGCTCGATCAGGCTTGCGCCCATTGTCGAATATTCTCGGCTGCGGCCCCCCGTAGGGGTATGAACCGTTCTCAGTTTCATCGGTGGGGGTCAGCCTCTCAGCTCCCCTAAACGTCATAGCCTTGGTAAGCCATTACCTTACCAACTAGCTGATATTACGCAGGCCGCTCCGGAAGCGAAAAATCTTTACTCTTACGAGACCATCGGGAATTGCTCAACCTTTCGGCTGGTTATGCCCGACTTCCGGGGACGTACCTACGTGTTACTACCTCGTCTGCCACGGGTCTAAACCCGTTCGACTTGCATGCCTTATCCATACCGCCAGCATTCACCCTGAGCTAGGATCAAACTCTAAGTAAAAGAATTAGATCCTCTCCGTGCATTGGACGGATCCGTTGCGTTCAGAGAGTTATTCTTACGAATTTGACTTAACTATTTTTTAGGATGGACGAAACAAAAGAATGGATGTTCTTTTGTT
The DNA here is from genome assembly GCA_028286865.1 of Candidatus Kaiserbacteria bacterium. Taxonomy (GTDB): domain Bacteria; phylum Patescibacteriota; class Minisyncoccia; order Phycocordibacterales; family UBA2100; genus UBA10103. Next base: position 6,675 of record JAQBQU010000003.1, on the reverse strand, counting down.
CCTTACTGTTTACTCACGCATGAAATCCTCCTAGAACTTCATACGCGTTTTGAATTTTGTGTTGCTTGCTTGTGTGTTGCTTTTTTGTTCGTATTCCCGGCTTAAGGAAATACGATCTTACCAACTAAGTAAGTGATTTACTTAGATTGTTTTTTCACACCCGATCCCGCTACAGGACCTGGTGCAAATGCTTTGTCTTTTCGTATGTCAGAGATCAAAACCACGCTCTATCTGCCACACCGGGTAAACCCGGCAGAAGGCCTTCCAGTCGAGTGACTTTCAGGCATTCTTTCGTTCAGCCAAGACCGAAAGAAAAGGCCATCAGGAGCGATGGTCAAGAGAGTATAGTCGAATGGAAATTGAAGTCAAGGTATAGAGAAAGCGCGGGCCCAAAGGGGTCCGCGCTTGCTAAAAAAGGGCCCAAAAGAGCGGTTCAGCCGCTTGCCGACTGCGGTGTCTCGGAGGTCAATTTTTGGACGAATTCGGCGTCCGCAAGAACAATGATCTCGCGCAACTTGTCGGTCCGCTTGACCAGCATGCAAAGCATCTCCGGAAGGACGTTTGTGTGCTCGAGATCGATCGCCTTGAGCGTCTCCGCCAAAATCTCCTTCATTTTCAGCTCAGCAATGAGTTGTTCCTTGGTCGTTTCCGACTCTTTGAAGGAACGGACGACAAGCAGCCACGAAGCAAGCTGCATGAGTAGTGCCGTCATGCGCATACTGACCGTAGCGTACGATACCTGCGAAGGTCGCGACAAAGCGGCGGATTCCGAGCGACCCGGTCCGTCGAGGTAATTCGCGGTCTCATTTACAAGTTCGATACCGAGCTTGAATACTGCATCAAAACCACTACTCCACCAACGTCGCTCTGCCAACGAAACAACTTCGCCCATGTCATGCTCCCGAGCAAATGGATCCTCAAACTATCCTGCTCCTTCTATTCCTTTTTTGCAACAATTCGCTCTATCCACAACGGAATGACGCGCGAGGCTTCGGGAGAATGCTCGTGATTCGGAAATTCATCGAATCGCACGACCTCGGGATGGAACTGCATCGTGTACACCGACTCGCCATACCGCAACGCACTGAAACGGCAGCCGGAGCCGGTAGCTAGGAGCGTCGCTCCGTGCGGCAAATTGGTCACGCTATCTTTGTGCGCATACTGAGCCAAGAACTCTTCGGGGAGCGCCGAGAAAAGTGCGTCGCTCTTCCCCGCTTCGGTGAGACGCACCGAGTAGGTACCGAATTTGCTCTGTTCGCGGTCGTTGTTCACCATCCCTTCGTGCATCTGCCCAATGATCTGGTGCCCGAAGCAGACCCCGAGCGTCGGGATCTTGTGTGCGAGCGTGTAGGAGACGATGTCGCGTGCGCGGGACATGATGATCATCGAAATAATGCGCGCCGGGTCTTCCGGATGCCTGCCCCCATGAAAATCAAAATCCGACGAGCCGCCGAATATCACGCCGTCATATCCTTGCAGGAATTCTCGGGGCGAAGACCATGCGAGCTTCTCGTCGACCGAAGAGAGAAAATCGACGGATGCCGCGCTACCGATCGAGCGGCGATAATTCTCACGCTCGTTCTCGATGCGTGCTTCGGTCACGCGCGACTGTACGACCAGGATCCGTGTCATATCTTTTTATATCACACATCGCTCTTAAATATGAAAATCGCCGGCGCAATGCGCGCCGGCGACTTGATCTGGTCGCAAAGATCGCGACTACCATTGGTTTCGTGCACGTTTACCGGATTCCGTGCCGAACTTCGGACCGTGCATACGGCCATACTGTCCTGGGGCAAGCGCAGTGCTTGAACTACCAGAACGATTTGGCTTCTTCTTGTTCGTGTCCGGCTTCGATTTACGCGGCACTTTTTGAGCTTTAGCCATGCGACCCTCCTTAAAGAACGAGATTGGAGTGTACACAAAAAATCCGTATCTGACAAAAGAAAAACCGCCGGCGCAACGTGCGCCGGCGGCTTATTCGGACAGAAGATCAGTGTGACGTTCCCTGGTCGAAACATGCGATCTGACTGAGCGCGTCGAGCATCGCCAGAGCGGTGGCGACGAGCGTATCAACGTCGCTTCCCTCGCCGACGATCTCAGTACCCCCGACCATGAAGTCCGCGCGGACGTGAGCGACGCCGTCGCTCCCCTTGCTTTGCTTCTCGTTCTCGACGTGCGAGACGAGGAACTCGGCGTTGTCATGAGGCACCATCTCTTTGATGGTCTTATAGACCGCATCAACTGCGCCGACACCGGACTCCTGCTTGGTGAGGTGAACACCATTGATCTCGAGCGTGATCGTCGCATGAGCACCGAAGCTCTTTCTGGTGAGCACCACCAGATCGAGCAACTTAAGCTTCGGCTTGGAAGCCGTCGTGGAACTTGCTGACATGTATTGCTCCCGGTTGTGCGACTACCAGCCGCGGTTGGAGTTGAGATTGTCGAACGCATCGACGGTTTCGTGAAGCGGCGGATCCTGGTGCTTGGACTCCGCTCGAAGCTCCGGCTTTTCGTCACTCCCTTCCGGGAGTGTCTCAGTCGCGGTCGTTTCGTTCATCTTCTTCCCTCTCGCTGGTATGGTGCCTGGCTCTGTGGCTACTCAAAGAACTCATGCGCACAAAGAACGTCGGCCCTTCGGGTGAAGGGCCTCCTTGTTTCTGAATCCTTTGATCTAGAGACAAGCAGAACCTCCACCCTTCCGGGTAAGGAGGAGACTAAGGAGAACGACCTGTGTCTGCTTGTTGGACATATTTCGAGAATATACCCCCCGTAAAAACTGTCAAGAAAATAAAAAGCGCCCCGTCCCACCGGACGGAGCGCTATGTAGATGTGGGCATATTAGGCCTGCTTCTGCTGAAGGATCTCAAGGAATGTTCCTCGAGAACTGGCTGCATGCTGGAGGTTCTTGAGCACCTGCTCAGGGTCCTTATCGGGCCTATTGAGAGCCGCGATCGCGACGGCAACAACGATGGTGTATTCGGGGGTGGACTTGTAACTCCACTTTAAGAACCCCCAGGAACAGAGTTCATCGAGTTCCGCTTGAGGCACGGATGCTTTCACGGCGCGCCGCCATGTATCGAGCTGCGGCAGATGAGTTTCCAGGAACTTGTCGATATCGACCTTTGAGGCCGTCAGCCCGCTCCAGAGCTTAACTTCCGGTCGTGTCATCGGACTTCTCCACCTCAGCTTGTTCGACCGCCAACTGCTGCAGCTTTGCGGCCATCCGATCATGTCGCTCGCCCGGCCGCTCTTCAATGATGCGACCCGGCAAAGCAGTCGGTGACCCTCCGATGCCACGGAAGGCCAATGGTACGTTTCTTTCCTTCATGTTTCCTCCTCAAAGAGCTGAACGAAAAAGACCCCCTTCAGGGGCCTTTCGGTTACGTGATCCGGTAGAACCTAGTAACGCGCAAGACCCCCTTCTTCAGGGATACTGATCTCAATAATCTGCGCGAACCGATCCATACGGTGGATGCTACCACTGTACAAATTGCTGTCAAAAGCGGCGGCCCGCACTTGACTTGACAGGATTTCGTGAGGGTATATTCTCATTATATGAGTCTTATACGCGCATTCGCATATTACTTTAGCTTCTGGCAGAAGGGGGCTTTGGCGTATGCGGTTGTGAAGAAGTAAACAACAAGCGTACTGACCCGAAGCTCCCTCCACAAGAGGGAGCTTCTCGTTTATGCCTCGGAATCTGCCGCTGAGCTCAAGCTCGGAAACAGATTCCGGACCATAAATCCGGCCAGATGTGTAACCCACCGCTGCGCGTTCTTTGCAGCTCTTTTCGCAACCCATATCCCCACTGTCGGACAAAGGAAGACTTCGATGAAAGACATGATCATCGCTACCGCTGCAGCTGCTGCTGAGGTGCAGACCGCTCACAACCTTTCGCTTCATTGCGGCGGCCTGGCGCAGTTCCTCGAATACTTCGCGCCCGTCGAGGGAACGCTCCCCAATCTCGACGAGATCGAACAGGCGATGCGTGAAGGGCAAGTATTGGTACTTGCGCCTTCTCGGGCCAGCCTGGTCAAGGATTCTCCGGAGCAGCGGTTCGAAGTCCAACTCCTGCTCCGCGCGGCAGGCACCAAGACCCCGATCATCCTCGCTGCTTCTTCATGGCACTTCACGACGGCGCCGCACATCACGAAGTATGCGGACCGCGTGATCTACGTCGTCTCCGAAGAGCGTGGCGACGACACGGGCAGCTTAGCGGAGATGTTTCCGATGGCGACCGTGGAGACGCTCCACAGCATTTGGGGCGTGATGCCGCTGATGACGCGGATGTTCCAAGCTGCTGATAAAGTGGCACCGCGTAAAAAAGCACCGCCGAAGCAACCTCCCAAACAGGAAGTTGCGAATGCGACCGACTGATCCACTGCACTTTGCACAAACTGAAGCGCCGGCATTCTTTTGCCGGCGCCTTTCCTTTTCCTTGACCCTAAGCGGCCAAAAGCGTATGAATGGTCGCAGACTCATTCAGAATCGAGGCACCCATGAAGTTCGGCATCTCAGGCGTCGAAGGCAGCTTTTCGGAAAAAGCGGCAAAAGGATACATCGCACAGAATAACGGCCTTTCCGCGGGCAGCCAGCTTGTCTATCTCGTCTCTGCAGAAGGCGTCCTTGCGGCACTCGAAAGCGGCGAGGTCGACATCGGCGTCTTCCCGATCGAAAACTCGGGCGGCGGCATGGTCAAAGAAGCGCTTGAGGCGATGTCGAAGCACAACTTCAAGATCCTGGAAGTCGCGAGCGTCGCCGTTCATCACTGTCTCATCGCGATGCCCGGGACCGACATCTCGGAGATCACCACGGTGACTTCGCACATTCAAGCACTCACCCAGTGCGAAATGGCGATCAAACGCCTGCTTCCGAAAGCCCAGATCGAGGAGTACCCCGATACGGCCAAGGCGGCGGAAGATCTCGCCCAAGGCACACTTCCCCGCACGACAGCGGTCATCGCATCGATCGAAGCGGCCAATAGGAACTCGCTTGAGATCCTTCATCGCAACATCGAAGACCGGAATTTCAATGTCACGAATTTCATCGTGGCAAAACGCAGGAAGTGACCGCAATAGCGGGCGGCAGCGAAAGCTGCCGCCCGATCTTTTTTATACAAAAGCAAAAGGCGTCGCAGATATTTCTGTTCGACGCCTCAAGAATTCTCCAGCCACCAAAGTGCACTGAGGATACTTTCAACAACCTGTTCGGGGTCTCGCGATGCATCCACGCGGACATCGGCTTTACCGTAGAGGGGCCGCCGAATCTTGTAGAGCTCTGTCGCCTTTTCCCGATCACGAAGCAGCGGTCGTGTGGTATCGCCTTTGAGCCTCTCGAATATGACTTCAAGTGGCACATCAAGCCATACCGACGTGGCGCCAGAAAGGATCATTTCGCGATTGTCGGCATTCGGAAATGTGCCGCCACCTGTCGAGATAACAAGCTTCCGTGGGTCGAAGAAGATATCCCGCAGGACACCCCGTTCACATTCACGAAAGAAGTTCTCACCTCGAAGCGGGTCATCGAAGATCTCTACAATGGTGCACTTTTGTTCAAGCTCGATACGTGCGTCCATGTCAACAAACCCGTGTCCGGTACGCTCGGCAAGAAGCCGGCCCACCGTGGTTTTCCCCACCCCGCCATAGCCGACGAGGCAGATGTTGCTAGAAATTGCCATAGCACTCTCCCTCGTTCGTTTTGGTTACCCACGGCAGAATGCAGCCTATCGAGCCTCCGGTCAAGCAAAGAGAAGACGCCGCCGGATTCGAACCGGCTGGCGTCTTTGTTCACTTCGCATCAGCGAGAAGTGCCCAGATGAAAGATTGGGCCTTCTGCCACTGGATCATTGCAATGCGGCAGAACGGATTGAATAACACGACATCGTGGAAGAGTTCGGTATCGTTGGCGACGATTTCCGCAGCTTCTTTCATGAGCCGGACCGAGGGCGTATCGAACGACGTCTTTTTGAGGAAGCCTGCTCTGGTCAGTGTCTGCGACTGCAGATGCGCGATGAAGAGTGTTTCTGAAAGACCTTTGTCATGCTCTTTCGCACTCATTTCCACGATCCTGAAGCCGCATGCTTTTGCGAAGCGTTTCAGAGCGCGATACTTTGAACGGACGAGTGTATGTCCGGTCATCACGATGGGAAACCCCCGGACATCCCCCTTCGTCCTCCTGAAACTGCCCGGCCCGAACATCGGGTGCGTATGCAGTCGTGGCTGTGCACAGAATTTATTCTCGATCAGTTCCTGCGTATAGCCTTTTACGGTCGCGATGTCGACGAGTATTGTCTGTACCCCAAGATGCGGCCGGATCATCTCGAGTGCCTCCTCGTAGTTCCGGATCGGCACCGCAAGAATGAGAACGTCACATTTCACCGCCTCTTCGAGCGTGGCAAAATTGGGTGAGTCACTTCCGCTCCCGCGGCTCCACACTCTTATCTTGATATGTCTCGCGAATTTGCGGATGAGTCTTTCGGCAAGCTTTCCGAATGCCCCGTATCCGACGATCCCGATGGTATTCACCATGGTCTTCCCCTGTTTATGTTCGACCTGGAATATAGCCCGATATCCGGATACGAGCAAAGCCCCGGGACATGATGTCGCGGGGCTCTGAGATATCTTTCGTTCCAGGAGAGGGATATACCCTTATAACTACGCTGCTGCCCAAAGT
>JAQBQU010000020.1 GCA_028286865.1 Candidatus Kaiserbacteria bacterium | reverse complement strand
CCTACCTTGCGGCGAGTAAGGATAAATACATTTGAATACTTCTTTGGTCGGCGAGTCTTCTGTCCCTTACCGGATGGCTTGCCCCACATAGTGCGAGCTCGGCGGTGACCGCGACCCTGCTTACCTTCACCTCCGCCGTGTGGGTGATCCACCGGGTTCATGACGGTACCGCGGACGGTCGGGCGGATACCCTTCCAGCGTGAGCGGCCTGCCTTTCCGAAGTTCACCAAGCGGTGTTCTTCGTTGGAAACTTCTCCGATGGATGCCCAGCACGTACCGATGACGCGACGAACTTCGGTGGATGGCATCTTGAGGTGCGTGTAGCCGGCGTCCTGTGCCACGACTTCTGCAAAATTTCCTGCAGAGCGGGCGATGCGTCCTCCTGCTCCCGGCTTCATTTCGATGTTGTAGACGAAGGTACCGACTGGAAGAGCTGCGAGCGGAAGACGGTTGCCGATCTTGAGCGGTGCGGTCGCAGAGACGATGAAAGAATCGCCCACTGCCACCTTCTGAGGGAGCGTGATGTATCGCTTCTCGCCGTCGGCATAGACCGCAACGCCGATGAATGCTGAGCGGAACGGATCGTATTCGATCGTGGTGATCTTCGCCGGGATGTCCTTCTTGTCGTATGAGAAGTCGACATCGCGCATTGAGCGCTTGTGACCTCCTCCCTGGTGGCGCACGGTGATGCGGCCGTACGCGTTGCGTCCGCCCATGCGCTTCTTACCCTTCATCAAGGCCTTCAGCGGCTTGTCGCCGGAGAGGAGCTTGCGATAGTCGATCGACGTGTGCTGACGCTGCGACTTCGACGTTGGTTTGTAGGTTTTCAATGCCATAAAACTAAGAAATATTACTAGAGGGTTATCGTGTCGCCCGCCTTAAGATATACGTATGCCTTCTTGCCGCCGTGCGCCATTGCCGAGCGTCCGGTGCGGGCATTGCGCTTCTCTTTCGAGGCCTCATTGATGACAGCGACTTTGATCGGGAGCACGTTGTACACCGCCTTCACCGCCTGCATGATGTCGCGCTTGGTAGCGGATGATGCAACATTGAAGGTGTACACATTCTGCGCCTGGAGCATGCTCGCCTTTTCGGTGATGCGTGCGTGCGTGAGGATGTGCGCGAGCTGATTCGAGCCGGATGTCGAAGGAGTCGCGACGACTGCTGCCGCTTCCTTTTTCTCAGTTTTCTTTTTGTTGCCGAAGAGTGCCATACAATTATTTGGTTACTGATTTGGTTTTTGCTACTTTCCCTGCGCGGGCAGGCTTTGCCTTCTTAGGAGCTGCTGCTTTCTTCTCTGCCTTTGGCGCAGCGAGTTCAGAGCTCTTCTTGAGCCGCTTTTCGACGACAGGCACGGTGACCTCAGGATTTTCGATGATGAGATACTTGTACTTGAGGACCATGACCGGGTTGAGGTTTGCGATCGCATCGAATGAGATGGATGAGATGTTGCGGAAGCTCTTGGTGAAATTATCGTTCTTTTCAGCGACCGCGATGAGCGCCGCATTGTACGATGCGTTCATTTTCTTGAAGCCGTCGAGCTTGCCGAATGCGAGCATCGCTTTCTTGGCATCGGAAGTCTTTGGTTTTGAGAAACCGAATGAGTCCACGAAGAGGACTTCTCCGTCCGCGAATTTGCGGGAAAGGGCCATATAGAGCGCTTTTGCGCGCATCTTCTTCGGGATCTCGCGGGAATAGTTCTTGTCGTTGCGAGGACCGTGGGTCACACCGCCGCCTCGCCAGATCGGGCTTCGGGTCGAGCCGTGACGTGCACGACCGGTTCCCTTCTGGGCCCATGGCTTCTTGCCGCCACCGCGTACTTCGCCGCGCATCTTTGCGTGTGCGATCGGTGTGCGAGCATTGGACTGCATCGCAGTGACGACCTGGTGCATGAGGGAGTCGTTCCACTTCACGCCGAAGACCGCCTCCGGAAGTTCCATTGAACCCGCTACCTTACCGCTGATGTTGTAAATGTCTGTTTTCATATCAATATTTAGCCGCGGATCTCGACGAGCGTACCCGGACGACCCGGAATAGCACCTGAGATGACGAGGACGTTGTTCTCTGTGTCCACCTGAAGAATTCGAAGATTGGTGACGGTGACGCGATCATTACCCATGCGTCCACCCATGCGCATTCCCTTGACCACGCGTCCGCCTGCGCGTCCGCCGCCGCCGATAGAGCCTGGAGCACGCTCCTTGTTCTTCTGACCGTGCGTACGTGGGCCCCCGTGGAAGCCGTGTCGCTTCACGACACCTTGGAATCCCTTACCCTTTGAGATAGCTGATACTTCAACGATGTCACCCGGGACGAAGATCGAAAGGTCCATCTTGTCGCCGCGTTTCATTTCACCCGCTTCCGAGCGGAATTCGCGCATCGTGCGGATATTGCCGAGGTCCTTCAAATGGCCCTGTTGAGGCTTTTTTATGTTCTTTTGGTTGCGGACGCCGAGGCCGATCTGGATACCGTCGTAGCCGTCGACTGCAGTCGTCTTGATCTGGGTAATGGTCAAAGGGCCCGCGTTGACGAGGGTCGCAGCAGAAACGACGCCCTTCTCATCGAAGACCTGCGTCATCTTTCCTTTGGTACCGAGCATGAATTTCATATGTTGAAAAAAGAAACACCCGCATAGCGGGCTTCGAAAGAGGCCTGCCATTGGTCCCTATGGGGACGTGGGTGAAAGGCAGTATACGAGAGTCCCGCTAAAATGCAAACTTTCTCCGCTTTCTACTGTTTGGGCGCGGCTGCTGCCATCGCGCGCGCATGGAGGAAATGCTGGCGGCGAAGGAGCAGGATGAGGATGATCATGAGAAGCGATGCGAAGAAGAGCCATGCCGGGATGGTCGAACCAGTGCCGATGAAGCCGAGAGAATATGAAAGTGTGCAGAGGATAGTAGGGAAAGCGCCGCACGACATCGGTATGGAGCGGTTCGTGTCTGGGACCGGGCGCCACGTGATGTCGTTCGGCGTCATCCCCTGGCTTTGTGCCTTCTGAGAGAGTGCATCTACCATCGCATCGACCTGCGCCGAGGACATTCCCTGCGTGCGCGGATCAGCTGCGATCGCGGCGCGGATCGTGGACTGTAGGTCGGTCCGCTGAGCACGTGCGAACACCGGTACAAAGAGTGCGCATGCGAGCAGTGCGAGCGCGAACATATTTCTACCGACAAATATCTGTGTATTCATATTATATTTCCTGGAACGACGGGATCACTTTCACGCTTGTGCTCTCAGTTACCGACGGTGGTGTCGCCCCCGGGATCGATGCACACGTGAGGGTGAATCTGGTGAGTCCGGTGATGGCGGCAGATGTCTGACCTGCCGCGCCCGATGATGCGCCGCTCCATGAGTCTCCATTGTCTCCGGTCACGGTACAACCGGTCGCATTGATAACATTCCAATACACCTGGGTCGTATCGCCGTTGCGCAAGAGCGTTGGCTTTACCTGCAGATGTCCGGTGGCTGAGAAATTGCCCTTCGGATTTGTCGCGCCGAACGCAACGAATGAGGGCGGAGGTGGTGGGAGGCAGCCGCCCGCGGAGCAGCCCCATGAGCAGGTCTGCACCAATGCGGTATTACACGCCGCGTTCATATAATAGAGGTCATTACCGGAGCATTGATACCGTGCCGAACAACTGATCACGACGCACTGTCCGCCCTGCAAAGAGTATCCGGCAGGACACGTCTGCGCCACGCACATGCCTCCTTGTAATATATAACCGCTCGGACAAGATCCGGGTGTCGGGGTCGTACAGACGCCGTTCCAGAGGAACTGCCCCGTGGGACACGTCTGAGGGGGCGGATCAGGCAGATACGTACAGTCAATGCCGAAGAGAGACGCAAGCGAAGAAACATCACAGGCGGGAGGTCGGTCGCACTGCCCCGAATAATGAGGCGTTGAAGGACACGAAGCGGGCACGATGCTGAGCCCGTGAGCCGACGGATCGGCAAACGTAACCTCCTTAGAGACGAACGGGTTGCGGGATCCGGAACTGAGCGATAAAAATACGGCGGCCACGATCACTACGCATACCAAAAGAATGAATTTTTTCGCCTGGGAGATATGGTGGAGTTTTGTGTGCCAGCGAGGAGAAGCATTCATAGTGTTTATTGTACAGTACTCGTCGCCGCAGCGAGGGCCATCATGTGCATATTATCTGACACTGACTTTTTGAACGAAGCGATACCCTCTTGAGCGATCCGGGGATCGTTCCCCGGATATGCATGTAGCCACTGTGCCTCGGTTATGGAGCCGAGCGCCGCAGACGCCTTTGTCTCTGATCCGTACGCGCTGGAAAATGCATTCATCTCATAGAGCGCTATCGCCTGTGAATTGAGGAGCCATGGATTATCCGGAAAAGACCGGAGACCTTCTGTGGTGACGACCGCCGCATCTTGGAAACGGTTCGCCTTCAACAATACCCACGCGTAATCATTCATCGCCGCCCAGTTGTGCGGGTCGGTCTTCAAAAAGTGTTCGTAATCAGCCGCTGAAGCGGCATATGCACCCATGTAGCCCTCGATGAGCCCTCGCACGTAATACGAATTCGGAGTTTCATTGCCGTGCAAATTGATCTGCAGCGTTATTTCGGCAAAAGCACGCGCATAATCGCCCCGCAGAAACGAGACGCGCGCCAGCTCGTGAAAGACATAGATCATTCCGGGATCTTTTGAACTTGCGATCGCGAAGTATTTTTGCGCCTCATCGAGATCGTACAGCGCTCTTTTCTCTGCATCGAAATGCTGTTCCGCTATTGAAAACGCGGTTGCCGCGCTCGGGGATATGCGGAAGCGAACAGCGTCGGCAGCACGATACAAAGAACGCCATAAGCCGCTCGCAACCAGAAGAACCGTGAGTATGACAGTGCCTATAAGCACATACACGAAGCGATCGTCCGAGCGGACACGTGTCCGTTTATGCACGGTCATGAACTCGTCTTGGTCGAGGTCGCGAGGAGCATCTGTACGAAGGCCGCAAATTTGGGTGATTTGCTCTTGGCATGCGCAATGGCCGACGAGAACGGACCCTGATATATACCTTTAGTCACACGCAAGTATTCCTCATTTCTGATGAGACGAACGAGCGGATCAGTATCGAAATACGGGTCTTTCTTCGCCAACGCGATAGCTGCACTGAATTGCACATGGGACGCGTCTTTATTTGTGCCCACAGCTGGCGAGTTCCAGCTCAAGAAATATCCGTACAGCAAGTGTGCGTAACCGACATATCGATACTGGATCCCCGGAGCGTTTTCGTACAGAGTGGTGAACTTGTCATAATCCTGCTTGTATTCCGAGAGATACGGCTCCCCTTCGTAATGTGCCAATATCGCTACCGTGTATGCCCGCCAGTAGAGATAAAGGGCATAGCGGAATGAACTATCATAATCAGCTCCCATGAGCTGCTTTTGTTGCGGCTCCAGTATGTCCGCCTGAGCAAGATAGTATTTCGAGCTCTCGATATCAGTATTGTACTCAGTGATCCTATTGTTGTTCTTATCGATGATCGCCTGTCCTGCAAAATTCTTCGCCAAACTGATCGCTGCGTCGCCGGTCGGCATCTGCTGATACGACCAAAGGAACATGTTTCGCCCGGAATGATCAGGGTCGTTCGGCACGAGGAACGTACTGTACGGGTCGCCCTTATATATTTCCTGGAACACTGCCCACGTGCGCCCCGACCCGCAGTATGCGGAAGCGAGCGCATTGATAGCGGCGACGTGCAATGCCAGGCTTACATTCTTATCTTCAACAACTGATTTGAACAGCGGTATATGCTGGAGCATGAACTGTTCGTCATTGCTCGTTCGAAATGCGAGGCCGGCACCGTTGAGTATGGCGAGCGCACGGTCGTCCGCTGTTGATGTCGCAGATCTTATTATGGCATCGTAATCGGCTTGCGCGCTCACATAATCCCCTTCTTTATTAGCGTCGAGCATGGCATGCACCGGCGCCGACATCTCGTACGTAGTGACAGGCACCTGAGCGGCCGATCCTGCGCCGTAGGTAGCGATCAAGTTGTGAACGACGTAGATACCTCCCGCGAGGACCACAACGACCAACAGGATGTACGCATATGCAAAAGCGATCCTGTGGGGACGCAGGGGCATCGGTTCAGAATTTGGTATTTTTTGTTCAGGCATAAAAATTATCATCCGCTATCCCCGTCGCTGTCGCCATCGCTGCCATCGCCATCGCTGCCGCAATCGCCGCAATCGCCGCCGCCATCGCCGCCGCCGCATGCACAGTCGCCGCAAGAGCCGCCGCAGCCGCATGCACCGCAAGCCGCTTCCGGAACATCAGCATGGGCGACCCCGCCGTCACCTTGAATACGATCTCCCACATGGGTATCAGTACGCTGCTGCCGTAATGTGGAGCCGAAAAGTACGATAAAAAATCCGACGACAACAATGAATGCAGAGCCGATCTTTTCAAAGATATTTCGAGAGGAGGAGCTACGGAACCAGCGCATGGGCTCATTATCTATTGCCCGAAGCACAAGTCAAAGAAAACGTGTGTATAAGGTCTTAAAATAACGACTTTTTCATGACCCCCGCAGCTGATATCATCCACAGATGATCCAGGACGTCATCCCTTTTGTATCTCACATCCGTCGTTACGGCACACAGGCGCAACGCTCCGTTGCCTCGTTCGTGGCTTTCATCGAACGCAAGCTCGGGGCACAGATGTATTTTCAAGCATCGGATGTGCCATACGCTCCCGACCTTACCGAGCCCATGCGAATCGCCGATCTTCTGAAGAACCGCGGTGTTATAAAAAGACTGAACCGCTATTACCCTCTTCCCGACGAGCCTCAAATATATTACTGGCGCGCTGTCTGCGGCGGCAAACATGCGCAAGCGGCCGGCGCGTCAGACCTGCACTCCGAGAAACAAGCGCTCCTAGCTACGGTAGCGGAAGCGCTTGAGCGATATCTGTGGAGCGAAACGGATGATTATTTCGAGCGCCCGATGCGGGCCACCGAACGCCAGATGAAAAGCGTCGCCCATGTACCGCTCGCTCGCTTCGTAAGTTTTTCCGAAGAGCAACGCGAACGGGATCCGGCAATGACATTGCGGCCCAACGCGTCCTACCTGTGGATCCGAGGTACTTCTCTGGTATCGGGAACGCCGGTACATCTGCCGGCGCAGACCGTCAGCGGCAAACATCTGCCGCCTGAGCCCGTGATCAGAACCGTGGTCACCAACGGACTCGCGACGTGGCCCACCCGATCAGGGGCTCAGCTTCATGGAATGCTTGAGCTCATTGAGCGCGATGCATTCATGATCATGTGGTTCAACCGACTTACATTGCCGCGCATCGATCTTACCGAATTGTGCGCAGAGAATATCGAGCTTCGACAAGTCATCGACTGCTGTCGTCGCTACCGTCTCAAGGTTCACGCGATCAAAATGATCACGGATGCTCCGGCGCATGCCGTGTGTGTCGTCCTCGAAGACGAGAGCGGCCTCAATCCCCGCTTCGGCGTTGGGCTCAAAGCGGACGGCTCGCTCGCGCGTGCGATCGAGGGAGGAGTGTACGAAGCTCTCCGCGGACGCATCGCCGCACGTCATTATTTCGACGGGGGCAACACGTGGGACGGATCGGTGCCGATCGCAAAAGTCGGTCATCGGGACCGTTTGTACTATTGGGGCATACCTGAGAATGCGCAAAAAATGGAATTCCTTATTCAGGGACCGGTTACGGCCCCCGGTCCCGCAGACTGGGACAACGATACCGCCGAATCGCATCGGGAACGCATCCTCGGTTGGTGCCGCACGATGGGCTATGAGTGTATAACGGTGCCGCTCGGCCGATCACGGATGAATCCGACCGATTGGCAGGTGGAGATGGTCGTGATACCTGAGCTGCAACCTGTACATCTACATGAAAGCAAGCGCCACTTGGGTGGTACTCGGCGTACGTCCGTACCCCTTCTCTTCGGATACACCGTCCGCGATGAGCCGTTCAATGAACCGCATCCGTTCTCATAACTATGACCTCATTCATCTCGAAACTCCATACGGATCTCAGGCTCACGCGCATCACGCATCGTGGCGCCCCCACCGATCGCTCGGCGACGCCCGGCATGCATAAAGAATATCCGCGCATGGAACGGATAGCACTTTCTGCGCCGGTCACGGGGCTTCCTCCGCTTGATGAGGTCCTTGCAAAAAGACATTCTTCAGAGACCACTGCATCGCCTACCGCGCTTTCGCTGAGCGATATCAGTACTCTGACGGGCCACGCACTCGGCAAACATGCCGACTCGGCGCACCGAAACTATCCGTCGGGAGGTGCGCTGTATCCGATCGAGACCTACATCATCGCAAGCCAACTGAAAGACGCCGGCGGCGGTGTATATCACTATCATCCGACCGAGCATGCGCTTGAGAAGCTCTGGGATCTGCCGCCGGGATTCGCCATGCCGGAATTGGTTCCCAAGCCTGAATCTCCCGCTGCCTCGACCATCATTCTCTTTACGTCGGTATGGGACCGCTCTTCGAGAAAGTACGGTGACTTTACCTACCCGCTCGCACTGCAAGAAGCCGGACACATGTCTCAAAACATTTTGCTCGTCGCGACCGCGCTCGGCATTGCCGCGCGACCCATTGCCGGATTCAATGACGCGTGCGCAGAGAAGCTCCTCGATATTCAGGACGCCGAGCAGCCGGTATTGTCCATCGTTCTGTATCGGAACGCATAACAGAGGCAAAAACGGTCCCGTGATATGCTTGCATGTACATATATGCAACGCGCCTTGGATGCATGTTCCGCCGCTATCCGCCCGCTTTCGGAACGCTACTACCGCTTCTTTTCGGTCGGAGAAATAGAAAGCGAGCCTATCCTTCAGTGGTTCTTCGGAGCCATGCTTTTCTTCTTCTTTGTCACCTTCAACGTATGGATCGGCTCCTCTTATGCGACGGTCGAGGCAGCCTCGAATGCGGTCTGCTGGCCGTATTTCCAGAACTGCACCGGCCTGTATTTCCTTCATGCGCTTCCCTACGGCTATTCTCAGGCCACGTTCTATATGGCCCTCTACGCGGTGATGATGCTCATCGTGTGGTGTATGTGGAAAAAGTATTGGTCGGGTGCGCACGCACTGCTCGCGCTCCTGCTCCTCTGGAAAACATTCGTGGTCTTTCTGCTCAGCTACACGATATCCGGTCCGTACGACTATTACCATATATTCCTGACGGCCATTCTTTTGTTCGTGCCGTTCAAGGAGTTCTTCCTTAAACTCTCGTTCGTTTTCATGTATTTCATGTCGGCCACGACTAAACTCGACTCTACCTGGACGCTCGGCACGTATTTCACGGCACTTAAAACGGGCTTGCCGATATTTCCCGATGCACTCACCCTTCCCATCACGAACCTGGTGATCGGCATGCAGATCATCGGCGCATGGTTTCTGATCTCCAGAAAAATGATCGTCCAGCGACTCGCGCTGATCTTCTTCACCGCCTTTCATGTGTATTCCGGTATCCTCGTTTACTATCGATACCCTTCCGTAAGTGTTCTCGGACTCATCATTCTTTTTGGTCCGCTGTACCGATACACAAAAATACCTTTCTCGCGCAAAGCGATCGCAGGATGGACGATCATCGGACTCATCGGACTGTTTCAGGTGCTCGGATTCGTGATCCCGACCGATCGACGCATGACACTCGAAGGCAATCGATTCGGCATGTTCATGTTCGAGGCAAATCACCAGTGCGTAATGACCGTGACCTCGTATACGCCCGGCTCCGTCAAAACCACGAGCAGGCACGCAGTGCCCGGCGCTTCGTGCAACGGCTTCGATTGTCTGGTCGAAACGAACACGAGCACCGTCGACGGCATGATCGTGCAGGAGCAGCGCTATGAATCGGCGAGCGCGTGGAATCGGTGCGATCCGTATGTATGGTTCTCACAACTACAAAGCCGTTGCGCCTCCGGCGCATCGCGCATCGCGTTGCGGGAAGATCACTCGATCAACGGCGGCCCGTTCTACCGTATCGTCGATGTGCCGGATATTTGCAGCGTTGCGTATGCTCCGTTCAAGCGGAACGATTGGATCAAGGAGCCGCCCGAAGCGCAGCTTGTAGGATATCCGGTCGAGAACGTATACCGCTATTGATATGGCCACTTCATCACTTATCGTCCTCAATGAACTGCTCGGCAACCAGCCGACGCACCTCAATGCGATCCAGGTGTTCTTCCTTCCGTATGAACACCTCCTATCCCTTTTCTGGATACTGATCTGGTGCATTACGGCGGGAGTCGTACTCACTCACCTGGCTCAGGAATATAGAAATCGCCATGACCAGAGATGAACTGAAACAAGCGATACGGGATGTCGTCTTCACGACACCGACCGACGAGCGGCGGATCATCGCTCCCAGCGGCAAGGACTCGTCGTGGCTGTTCGATTTTCGGGCACTGATGCTGCGGCCCGACGCGCTCGATAGCTTTGCGGAAATGTTCTGGGAACGTCATAAAGACCTCTACCCTTTTCAGGTGTGTGCCATGGAGAGCGCCGGTATCGCGCTCGTCGCTGCGATAGTAATGAAAAGCGTGCAGCACAAAAAACCGGTCACCGGATTATTCCTTCGCAAGTCACGCAAGAAAGACGGTCTCATGCGCCAGATCGAAGGCACGCCCGATACGAGCCCGGTGATCCTGGTGGACGACCTGATAAATTCGGGAAGTACTTTTGAAAAGCAGATGCTGGTACTTAAGAACGCGGGACTCACTGTATCGCGCGTCTTTACGATCCTCGCTTTCCGTGAGAAAAAATTGTACCGATTCCTCGAAGAGGCGCATGTTGCTGTCGATTCCATCTTTGAGTTGCCGGAATTTGGCACGCCTTTTTTAAATCGCTCAGTACGCGAGATACCGGCGCGATCCTTCCTGACGAAATGGCATTTCTCGGCGCCGGGCCCGTCGCATAATTATGTGGTTCAGAAATCCCGCCCGGTCATTGACGAGTCGCGAATTTATTTCGGCACGGATGCCGGGCGCTTTCTCGCACTTGACCAGCGCACGGGAGAGACGGTCTGGTCATTCTCGATAGCGAAGCATCCTTCCGGCAAAGGTATCTTTTCCTCCCCCGTACTGCACGAGGGCACGGTGTATTTCGGAGCGTACGACGGAAACGTATATGCGCTCGATGCCGCGACCGGAAAACTAAAGTGGGCATACACCGACGCCGATTGGGTCGGTTCGTCTCCAGCGCTCAATGTAAAAAAAGGCTTGTTATATATCGGCCTTGAATTCGGCCTCTTAGGAAAGCGCGGCGGCATCTGTGCGCTGCGGATATCAGACGGCTCGCGAGTATGGCAAAAGGATCACCGCGAACTCACCCATAGCTCGCCGCTTTTTATTGCGGAGGAAAATATGGTCGTCATCGGAAGTAACGACGGTACCGCGTATGCGTACGACGCACAGACCGGCGCATTACTGTGGAGTTTTTCTACCGATGGTGACATTAAAACATCGTTCGCGTACGACGCGCTGCGCAGAGTCATCGTGTTCGGCTCGATGAACGGCACCTTGTACGCCCTTTCGGTCCTCAACGGCGCTCCGGTCTTTGCGCGCGAGACGGGCGCGGGCATCTATTCCACTCCGCTTATTGTCAAAGATACGGTCTATGTCGCGTCGCTCGATAAGTCAGTGTATGCGGTCGACCTGGATACCGGGAAGGATCGCTGGACCTTTGACACTGCCGGGAGGATATTTGCAGCACCGGCGGCGTTCGAAGGCGCGCTCTGGATCGGGTCGAACGACGGGCGCTTGTACGAACTCGATCTGCATACCGGAAAATCGATCTCCTTCTTTCAGGTAACAGAGCGCATTGTGAATGCGGTAGCATATAACGAAAAAACACGCCGGCTGTTCGTGCCGACGTGCGCTAACGAGATCTATTGTATCGAAAAAAAGCGCGACGACTGACCCGGGGGTCAATCGTCGCTTGTCATGGGCAACGGCAATCAACAGCCGTTGCGGTTGGAACTGCACCAACTGGCGGCGGCACTGGGCGAGAAGCCGCGCTTCACGCCGCGACTTTGGCACGCATCGAAGCTGCACTTGCCTGCCGTAGAGACGCGGGTGACGGAGCCCTTCTGCTTCTGCTCGGCCGCCGATGCCGGCATCATAAGAGCGCCGACGAGAGCGGCAACGGCCACGATGGAAGACGTGGTACGCATAGAATTTCCTCCCGTTGAAGACGAGGCGATAGTGCCCCACTATCCGTATTATAGTCTAAAATGAGTCTTTAGTCAAGTGTCGGTCCGGTTTCGGAAGCATGTTGTCCGGTCGATCGGAAGAACCATTCTTCCCCCTCCCGGCTGAATTGTGAAATAAGGTCCGTAGATAGTAAGATAGGATGATGTCATTCAAAAGTATATTTTCTCGTTCTTTTCTGCGCTCCTCCGTGCCGACCAATCCACTTCCCGTACAAAACCTCATCATAGATGTGAGTAACAATTCGGTTGTTGCGATCGGGTCTTATCTGCCTGCAATGTTGTTCGTGAGCGAATCGATCATGGACACGAAGTGCATCATGGAGATCAGAGTAACGAGTGAACTGGAGCGCATTGCGAAGGCGGTACCGCGCAGTTATCCGGAGTGGTCATATGGCTCCAACGAATTAAAGAAGACGAGCGCACACCTTATTACCGAGGATATGCGGGATCGTTGCGAACTGGCGACGGCGAAGATAGCAGCGATGACCACCATCATGTTCCGCATCAATCGTTTGCGGAGCCAGCGATTCAGCGGACTGTCATTCCAAGAGCAGATCTACATGAACAAAGAGAGCGAAGCGAAGCGCCTCAAGGAAAACGGTTACGAACATCCGGAGCAAGCTTTGTATGTCGCTCAATATGCCGAGGTCAGCGGAACATCACTTGAGCAAGCAGCAGAAGAAATACTCCTCCAAGCGACGCTCAACCGCGAATATCTTGCTAAGACCGAACGAATACGGCTCGAGGTATACAAAAGTATGAAAGCCGCAAAGACCGTCGAAGAAGTGAATAAGATACTGAAAGAACTCCGCATCGTCAGCACATGAGCGGATTGGTCTATGCACTGCCGGGCGCGATCGCTTCATCGAAGATCCTGCCGGATGCCGGTCTCGAGAACTTCGTGTCGTTCTTCGATCTCTATGGGAGTTGGGTACTTCCGGTGGACCGTACCGCGACGATGGTTACGCCGCTGAAGATGCAGCCGCTCTTCCCCATGCCCGCATTCCGCCCCTTCACCAAGACATACGAAGAGATCTGCAATGACCGTGCGGTCGAGGTGCTGAATAACGCCGAGAAGCTAGGTATCACCATCAATGTGATGTACTCAGGCG
>JAQBQU010000015.1 GCA_028286865.1 Candidatus Kaiserbacteria bacterium | reverse complement strand
GCTAAAGTGCCCGAATGTTAAGAATCAGATTGCAGCGCATCGGACGCATTAACTTGCCGTCTTACCGTATTATTGTTGTCGAACACACCGAAGGCCCAAAGACAGGAAAGTTTACAGAGATCGTGGGCACGTATAATCCTCGCTCCAAGGAGCGCAAGATCAACGACGAGCGCGTGAAGTACTGGATCTCGGTCGGCGCTCAGCCATCCGACACCGTCCACAACATGCTCGTATCAGCCGGCACGATCCAGGGCAAGAAGATCAACGTACTTCCTAAGTTCGTTGCTCCTGAAGCTCCAGCAGTCGAAGCTGCACCTGAGGCAGCCGCAGAAACTCCTGCCGAAACACCTACAGAGGCACCGGCTGAAGAAGCTGCTGTCGAAACACCTGCAGAAGCCGCTCCTGAAGAGACTCCTGCTCAGTAATGACCTTATGCAAAAGCGCCCTTGGGCGCTTTGTGCATTTGTTGTACAGTAATAAGACGATTACGAGATAGAAAATACTGTTATGGAAAACGATCAGCAATTTTTGGAATACGTTATCAAGGCCCTCGTTGACAAGCCGGAAGATGTAAAGATCAACCGTGTCGTTGATGAGATGGGAGTCCTTCTCACTCTTTCGGTCAATCAGGAAGACATGGGTAAGGTCATCGGACGCTCGGGCGCGACCGCCAAGGCGATCCGCACCGTGCTTCGCGTCGTCGGTATGAAGAACGATGCCCGCGTGAACCTCAAGATCGAAGAGCCGGAGGGATCTGAGCGCCGTCCGTCAGGCAACCAGCCCGGCGCCGCAGTTGATTCTGCTCCATCAGAACCGTATGTCCGCGACACGACGATGGATGACATCATCACGGATCTCAAGGCCCAGTAAAGCTACGCTCGGCAGTGCGATATTTGGGAGAACAACTTTTTTCTGCTGAAAAAAGTACTGTCCTCGGGCCAAGCCCTGCGGGGTCTCCCAAATACCGCACTGACCTCGCTCCGTACGAAGAAATACTATGATCCATTTTCATATCGTTACATTATTTCCTGAGTCTATTGAGCCGTATCTCAATACCTCGATACTCGGGCGAGCGCAGGAGAAGAAGAAGATCAAGGTCGCTTTTTACAATCCAAAAGATTTTATCGATGGTGACCGCACGCAAGACGTGCGCGTAGATCGCCGTCCGTACGGCGGTGGTCCCGGCATGGTCATGCGCCCCGAGCCTATGCTCAAAGCTGTGGCAAAGGCGGTAGGGAAGAAAAAGAATGTAGAAATTATCTTTTTCTCGACCGATGGGGAGCAATTTGATGAATCAATGGCACAGAGTCTTACAAAAAAGAAAGATATCGTTTTTATCTGCGGGCATTACGAGGGCGTTGACGCGCGTGTCGAGAAAATACTGAAAGCTCGCAAGGTCACCGTCGGCCCATTCGTGCTCACTGGCGGAGAACTTCCTGCGGCCACCATGATCGATGCGATATCGCGCTTTGTTCCCGATGTATTGGGCAAAGCGGAGTCGCTCGAGAGAAGTCGCGTGTCGAGCCCGGAGGTATACACCCGTCCCGAAGTGCTTACCTGGAAAAAAAAGAAATATAAGGTGCCGGAGGTGCTTCTTTCGGGCAATCACGCCAAGATCGATGAGTGGAAGAAGATGAAGGGGCGTCTTGAGTAATTTTGGCAGAGGTATAGGCTTCTCTGGGGACCTCGTATTTCGTACCTCAAAACTAGAAACCCAACGGAGAAACTGAAAAATGAGGCATAGCAGACCGGGTGTGGTCGTACGTTCACCGCCGAACGGTTCGGCACGAAGTCACTCTGAAGAAGGGCCGTATATCCCCGGCTCGGATCCGGAAGCCGTCGAGGCGGCGCGCCAAGAGTTGGCGCGGAATCCGGGTGCGCGCCTCGGTCCACCCGAAGAGACGCCCCCTTGTTTGCGGGGCCAGAGGACTAGACAAGCGTCCTGATTTTGCGCATCGTCGCAGTAATTTGACGTTTCATCGGGCCCCGCAGCAGTGCCGGGCCTTTGTTTTGAGCCGATTTGACGCTCATAGCATATTCATATATACTGTTTTTACATTTGCTCCCAAGCCCGATTGAGTTACGAAAGCGCTTTTAAGGCAAAGAAGTGTGCACAAATGTACGAATAGTCGTCAATTCGTACAATTTTAATAACCGTAACTCACATATAACGTTCTCTCCGTCTGCGCAGACGGTAAAACGCTACATGCAAAGTACATGGCAAAAACTCCCAAGGTTCGCCCGCAGAAGTATTTTGGAAAGTTCCGAGAACCGTTGGTCAAGCTTCCATCGCTGGTGGAATCTCAGATCAAGTCATTCACCGACTTCGTAGAAGGCGGTGCTGAACGCGTGTTCAAGGAATTCTCTCCGATCACCGACCACTCTAAGAAGAAGTTCGAGCTCAAGCTCGTCAAATTCACGTTTGGCGAACTCCGCTGGGACGAGCAGTATGCAAAGCGCATGATGAAGACCTACGAGACCCCGCTCTCGATGGTGGTCAAGCTCAAGAACAAAACGACCGGCGATGAAAAAGAGCAGGAGATCTTCCTCGCGGACTTCCCCTGGATGACCGCACACGGCACCTTCATCATCAACGGCGTCGAGCGCATCGTAGTGCCTCAGCTCGCACGCTCATACGGTGTTTTCTTTGAATCTATTCCTTATAAGGGCAAGAACTACTTCGCTGCGAAGATCATTCCTGCACGCGGTGTCTGGATCGAGATCGAATCCGACGCGGACGGTGCGATGTATGTGAAGATCGACCGCAAGCGCCGTTTCCCGATCACGTCGCTTTTGCGCGTGCTCGGCCTCCACACCGACGAAGAGATCCTCAAGCGCTTTGCCAAGTCGGAACCTGCTCGCGCAGCAGTTGCGGCATCGATCGGCATGGACCACGCGCACACTCCTGAGGAAGCATATGTAGAGATCTACCGCCGCTTGCGCGACGGCGACATTGCGACGGGGGACACCGCCCGCGATCACGTGGATTCGATCCTTTCTCCGGATCGCTACGACTTCTCACGTGTCGGTCGCTTCCACTTCAATCGCCGATTCGGCCTTCCGACGAAGGAGACCGATCTCACCAATGTCACCCTCACGCTCGAAGACGTCATCCGTATCATCACGCACATCGCGGAATCGAATGTGAATCCTGAGGCTGCCGCAGACGATATCGACCACTTGGGCTTCCGCCGCGTCCGTTTCGCAGGCGAGCTCCTCGAGCAGCGCATGCGCGTGGGCCTTTCTCGTATGAAGCGCAACATCCAGGACCGTATGGCGATGGTTGATCCCGAGACGACGACCCCGGTCTCGTTCGTGAATCCGCGCCCGTTCCAGGCTGCGATCCGTGAATTCTTCACGACCGACCAGCTTTCTCAGCTCATGCAGCAGTACAACACCCTCGACGAGATCGAACACCTTCGCACACTTTCCACTCTCGGTCGCGGCGGACTTACATCCGAGCGCGCGGGCCTCGAAGTGCGCGACGTGCACTCATCTCACTACGGCCGCGTCTGTCCGATCCACACACCGGAAGGTAAGAACATCGGCCTCGTGCTCCACATGTCACTGTATGCCCGACCGAACGAATTCGGCATCATCGAAACTCCGTACGCTAAGGTAGAAAAGGGAGTCATCACGAAAGAGATCGTCTACCTCAACGCGATCGAAGAAGAACAGTATGCGATCGCGCACGCTGCGACGACCCGCGATGACAACGGACGCATCACCGACACATTCGTCGGCGTCCGCAAAGAGGGCAAGCCGACGCTCGTTGGCCGCGAAGACATCGACTTCATGGAAGTCGCGACCAACCAGCCGTTCTCAGTGGCAACGGCCATGATCCCATTCGTCGAAAACGACGACGCAAACCGCGCACTGATGGGTTCGAACATGCAAAAGCAGGCAGTGCCGCTCGTGGTACCTGATGCTCCATTCGTCGCCACCGGCGTCGAATCGGCAGCGGCACGTGACTCCGGACGTCTCATCATCGCCGCAGAAGCAGGCGAGGTAACGCACTCGGACGCACAGATGATCAAGGTCAAGAACGAGGCAGGAAAGACCAAAGAATATCCGCTCGTCAACTTCATGCGTACCAACGGATTCACCACCTTCCACCAGCGCCCGATCGTTTCGGTCGGCGACGATGTGAAGAAAGGAACCGTGCTTGCTGATACCTCGACATCCGTCGGCGGTCAGCTCGCGATCGGTCAGAACGTCCGTGTCGCGTTCTTGCCATGGTTCGGAGCCAACTTCGAAGACGCCATCGTTATCTCTGAAAAGCTCGCGAAGGAGGCCCGATTCACTTCGATCCACATGGAAGAGTTCGTCTGCGTCGTCCGCGACACCAAGCTCGGTGCCGAGGTCACGACCCACGACATTCCGAACGTTTCAGAATTCAAACTCCGCAACCTCGATGAAGACGGCGTTGTCCGCATCGGCGCAGAAGTGCGCTCGGGCGACATCCTCGTCGGCAAAGTAACTCCGAAGGGAGAGACACAGCTCACTCCAGAAGAGCGCCTCTTGCACGCGATCTTCGGCGAAAAGGCGAAGGACGTGAAAGACACCTCACTTCGCATGGAAGGCGGCAAGCGCGGACGCATCATCGGCGTCAAAGTATTCTCGCGCGAACTCGGCGATCAGCTCGAATCCGGTGTGATCAAGCGCGTGCACATCGAAGTCGCACAGCTCCGCACGATCTCAGTGGGCGACAAGCTTGCCGGTCGTCACGGCAACAAGGGCGTGATCTCACGCATCTTGCCCGAAGAAGACATGCCATTCGATAAGGACGGCAATCCGGTAGACATCATCCTCACACCTTTGGGCGTGCCATCACGTATGAACCTCGGTCAGATCCTTGAGCTTCACCTTGGCCTCGCGGCAGACATGCTCGGCTACCAGGCGATCGTCCCGTCATTTGCGGGTGCGACCGAAAAGGAGATACGCTCAGAGCTTGAGAAAGCAGGCGTTGATCCATCCGGTAAGCGCACGCTCTTCGACGGCCGCACCGGTGAGCCATTTGCTCAGCCGGTATCAGTCGGAGTCATGTACATGCTCAAGCTGCACCACATGGTGGAAGACAAGATCCACATGCGCTCTATCGGTCCGTACTCGCTCACCACACAGCAGCCGCTCGGAGGCAAAGCGCAGAACGGCGGTCAGCGTGTCGGAGAAATGGAAGTATGGGCATTCTTGGGCTACGGCGCCGCATACTCGCTCCGTGAAATTCTCACCATCAAATCCGACGACATCTTGGGCCGCTCCGCTGCATTCGACGCGATCGTGTCAGGCAAGCGCATCCAGGAGACGAACACACCAGCAACGTTCAATGTTTTGGTCAGACATTTGCGCGGACTTGGAATTGACATCGAATTCCTCGAGACATCTCCGGAACTTTAATAACTCATCATATTTCTATGCCACAACAGAAAAAGAAAGACATGATCCCAGCAGAGTTCGAAGCGGTCGCAATGCGACTCGCCTCGCCTGACAGGATGACGGAATGGTCATACGGTGAGATCACAAAGCCGGAGACCATCAACTACCGCACCCAGCGTCCTGAGAAGAACGGTCTCTTCGACGAGCGCGTATTCGGTCCCGAGAAGGATTACGAGTGTTACTGCGGCAAATACCGAGGTATCCGCTTCCGAGGCATCGTCTGTGAAAAGTGCGGAGTGGAGATCACCCGTGCCATCGTGCGCCGTGAGCGCATGGGTCACATCGACCTCGCAACACCGGTCGCACACATCTGGTTCCTCCGCGGCATCCCGTCACGCATCGCTTTGATGCTCGGCCTCTCTGCTGCAGAAGTAGAAAAGGTGGTGTACTTCGCCGGCTACATCGTGACTTCGGTCAACGAACAGGAGCGCGCACGACTTCTCAAAGATCTCGAACTCGAATTCGCCCAGAAGACGAAGTCTGCCGCTTCAGCTGAAGTGAAGACCGAGCTCAAGGAGAAGGCGACTAAGGCGAAGAAAGAGATCGAATCGATCAAAGAAGGCGTCGTCCTCGACGAAGCCGCATACCACCTCTTTGCCGTGAAGTACGGAGCAATGTTCCGCGCTGCTATCGGTGCCGAAGCACTCCACACGATCCTCAAATCGATCAATCTCGATACGTTCATCAAGAAGGTCCGCGAGGATTACGAAAAGTCCGGTGCAGCTGATAAGGATAAGCTCCGCAAGCGCCTCGGCCTCGCAGAGGCACTCAAGCGCGCTGACGTCCGTCCGGAATGGATGTTCCTCACCCGTCTTCCGGTCGTTCCACCGGCATTGCGTCCGATGGTCGCCCTTGAAGGAGGCCGCCACGCATCCTCTGACCTCAACGACCTCTACCGCCGTGTCATCAACCGTAACAACCGCCTCAAGCGATTGCTTGCGATCCACGCGCCGGAGGTCATTCTCCGCAACGAAAAGCGCATCTTGCAGGAAGCTGTTGACGCTCTGCTCGACAACTCAATGCGTCGTGGTGCAGGCGTACTCGGCATCCTCGGAGGCCGCCGCCGCGCGCTCAAATCCCTCGCTGATTACCTCAAGGGTAAGCACGGTTACTTGCGCCAGAACTTGCTCGGTAAGCGCGTCGACTACTCAGGACGCTCCGTCATCGTCGTCGGTCCTGACCTCGCACTCGACGAATGCGGACTTCCGAAGCACATGGTGCTCGAACTCTTCCGCCCATTCGTGATCCAGGGACTCTTGGCCCGCGAACTCGCATACAACATCCGCGGCGCAGGACGACTCATCGAAGATGAGGCACCGGAAGTCTGGCCGATCCTCGAAGAGGCGATCAAAGACAAGCACGTGCTTCTCAACCGCGCTCCGACACTTCACCGCCAGTCGATCCAGGCATTCCGCCCGGTACTCATCGAAGGCAACGCGATCCAGGTGCACCCGCTCGTCTGTCCTGCATACAACGCAGACTTCGACGGAGACGCAATGGCCGTCCACGTCCCGCTCTCAGAAGCGGCTCAGATGGAAGCGAAGATGATGATGTCCGCCAATAAGAACATCCTCAAGCCGGGCTCAGGCGACGTCGTCGTGGCTTCGAAGCTGCTCGACATCGTGCTCGGCTGCTACTGGATGACCAAGTCAGTCGATGGTCTCAAGGGAGAGAAGAAGACATTCCCGACGACCAACGCTGCGATCACCGCATTCGATTTCGGTGCGATCGATCTTCGCGCGAAGATCTTGGTCCTTCCGGGCGACAGCAAGAAGTACGAACAGTTTGAAGGCAAGATCTTCGAAACGACCGTCGGACGCTTGCTCTTCAACTCAGTCCTTCCGACCGACTTCCCATACATGAACGAAGAGATCACGAACAAGCGCATGGGCGCACTCGTACACAATCTCGTGACCCACTACAAACTCGAAGGCATCCCGAAGATCCTCGATGCGATAAAGAAGTTCGGCTTCCGTTATGCGACCTACGCCGGCATCACGTGGTCAATCTCCGACGTCATTGTCCCGGAAGTGAAGCAGGAAATGCTCAAGGCCGGACATGAAGCTGCGGCAAAGGAACAGGAGAACTTCGATAACGGACTTCTCACTGAAGACGAACGCCGCCGCGCTACCATCGACATCTGGGCGAAGGTATCCGGTGACTTGCGTAAGCATGTCGTCGAAGCTCTCGACAAGATGGGACCGGTGCACGACATGATCACATCAGGTGCGCGCGGTTCCGTCGTTCAGCTTCATCAGATGGTGGGCATGAAGGGACTCATCACCAACCCGCGCGGAGAGATCATCGAATTCCCGATCACCGCTTCACTCAAGGAAGGACTTACTCCGATCGAATACTTCATCTCGACTCACGGAGCTCGTAAGGGTCTTGCCGACACCGCGCTCAACACCGCGCGCGCCGGTTACCTTACACGCCGCCTCTTCGATGTCGCCCACGATGTGGTCGTGCTCGAAGCAGACTGCGGAACCAAGGAAGGTGTCGAGATCAAGCGCCCGGGCAAAGAGAACATCGGCGGATCATTCTCGGATCGTCTCAACGGCCGCGTACTCGCAGCTGATGCCGGCGCATTCAAGCGCAATCACATGCTCAACCGCGACGATGCGAAAGCAGTCGAAGAGGACATGAGCGTGGATGCGGTTATCGTCCGTAGCCCTATGAATTGTAAGGTCGCTCGCGGTGTCTGTCAGAAGTGCTACGGCGTCGACCTCACCAACGGCGAACTCATTGATGTGGGAGAGGCAGTCGGCGTCATCGCCGCTCAAGCTATCGGTGAACCGGGTACACAGCTGACCATGCGTACATTCCACACCGGAGGCGTCGCGCAATCAGGCGGCGACATTACGATGGGTCTGCCACGTGTCGAAGAAGTGTTCGAATGCCGCATGCCGAAACTTCCTGCAACACTCGCTCGTGTATCGGGTACGGTCTCTGACATCATCAAGGATGGTCAGGAAACGGTCATCATGATCCTTCCGACCGAAGCGACGACCGCGAAGACCGCCAAGGCTGCTAAGAAAGAATCCGAATTCCGTATCCACCCGAACCGCACCATCATCGTGAAGGTCGGCCAGGCAGTGGAGAAGGGTGATTACCTCACCGACGGATCTGCGGACCTCGACGAGATGTTCCTCCTCGGCGGCAAAGAGCGCGCTCAGGAATACATCATCAACGAGATCACACGCATCTACGAGCTCCAGGGTGTGTCCACATCCCGCAAGCACCTCGAGATCATCGTGAAGCAGATGTTCTCACGTGTCTCGGTCACCAATTCCGGTGACACCGGTGTCTCTGCCGGCGAGATCATCTCGGACTTCGAGTTCGAGCGCCTTACCCGCGCGATGAAGGATTCCGGTCAGGAACCGGCAAAGGCCAAACAGCTTTTGCTCGGGATCACCGAAGTCTCGCTCACACGCGCATCGTTCCTCTCGGCGATCTCGTTCCAGAACACACCGCGCAAGCTCGCCGAAGCAGCAGTATCGGGTTCTATCGACCGCCTCATCGGTCTCAAGGAGAACGTCATCATCGGCCGCCTGATCCCATCGGGTACCGGTTTCAAGGGCTCCAAGAAGCACGCGATGATCGCAAAGATGGAAGCAGACTTTGCCGCAGAAGCGGGGGAGATGCAGCAGGCAACAGAATAATAAGCACTCGCTTATTCTCGCAAAAAGCCGCCCCGTTGGGCGGCTTTTTGCTTTGACAGGCAGAAGAATGAGGCATATCCTCTGCTTTTAGTGGCCAATCAAGGTCATTTCAAGACGAGGCAGTAGCACATGATGAACGTAGCTCTCACGGACTCCGCGGCACCGGTGCCCAAACGCAGCGTTTTCACCGCCAAGTCCGGCAAACGCCTGACAAATTGGGGGACGCCGATCACGGTAAAGAACGTCGATCACATCCAGAAGAAGCACGACGAGCGCCGCAATCTGCACGCGCTGCATTCGGCGATCCGGACGGCGTCGTTCTACCACGACTTCCAGAGTCATCCCGAGACGGATGACAAGACTGTGGGCCAAGCGCTCTACTTCTTCAATCTGCCGTGCGGCGCCAAGCTGGCGATCTGGGTACCCAGGATCGAGGACGACACCGGCAAGATCGCGGTCTATATGACGGACTACGTCGGTAAGCAAGACCTCGCCGAGATCCAGTGCGATCACCTGACCCTCGAGATCCGTAGGGCCCTCGGCGGCTGATCAGCTCTTTGTTCACGTGCGTATAGACCCGGCTTCACAGCCGGGTTTCGCTTTTGTGCATGACGTGATATGACTGTGGAAGCAATGAGGCAGTGGAGGATTTGATGTTCGACATGCATACGAGGCTATGGGCGCAATTGAAGCGTCGACCGATCCCTGACGGAAGTACGGTCGTCCGCGAACTGGTGAGTGCCGTCAGTGCCAGGGAGCGACGGGCCATACTTTCCTCGCCACCGACCCTGATCGTCGATCGGCTGATCTGGGCGGCTCGAGATAGCGGCTTTCCGCTGAAGCATCTCATGCAGGAGATCCGCGGCGCCGGCACAGCTATGAACGTCTTATTCGACGACTCTCTTGGCATAAAAGCCGTGCCAGCCTGAAGATTGACGCGCGAAGTTACAAGGCCCGGGCGGCGTTCGCCCGGGTTTTGCTTTTTATATGTGAAAAGGAGTACCCCAAGGGCACTAGCTGAATCGCGATTCCGAGTTTTTGGCTGACTAACTTTCTTTGTTGTCTGTCCGGCGGTGTCCGGCCTCACTGTTCATTTCTTCAATATGACTTCTTTCCTCTTCGATTTGTCTCAAAATACTTTGTCTAGATTCTTCATCAGTCACTTCGTTTAATTTTCCCTCAAGTTGAAGCATACGATCTCGGGCCAACGCCGCAGCCTCTTCATACTTCTTCGCGTATATCTCGTTGAGTTGCGTATCCGCATTGGCACCCATCTGCCCAAGCCGACGATTTCTGTCTGCGCCGCTCTCTTTTTGGGGCATCTTTTCCATATACTCGCATTCTACTACTGCCAAGGGCATAATGACGACATGGCTGGGGATACAGTACAACAGATCAAAGATAAGCTTTCCATCGTGGACGTGGTGGGGCAGTACGTAAAGCTCGAACGCGCGGGAACATCCTTACGCGCCCGCTGTCCGTTCCATGCCGAGCGCACTCCTTCGTTCCACGTATCTCCCGAACGCGGCACGTATCACTGCTTCGGTTGCGGTGTCGGTGGCGATATTTTTACATTCGTACAAGAGATCGACGGGCTCGACTTCAAAGGTGCGCTCAAAGTGCTTGCAGAAAAAGCGGGCGTGCCGCTCGTGTTCGAAAAGCCGGAGAAGCGCGATGAGCGTGACCGGCTCTTCGAGCTGCTTGAAGTCGCGACCATTTTCTATGCAGGAAAGATGAATGATGCGGCGCGGAAGTATTTGACCGAGCGCGGTATGAAAGAAGACACTATCCAGCTCTTCCGCCTGGGCTGGGCGGGGAATTCGTGGAGTGAATTGTGTGACTATCTCAAAACGAAGGGTTATTCAGAAAAGGAGATAGAACTCGCCGGCATGGGCAAGAAGACCGAGCGCGGGATGAACGATAAGTTCCGCAACCGCATCATGTTCCCGATAGGCGACAGCGCCGGACGCATCATTGGATTCTCGGGCCGTATTTTCGGCGCCGACGCTTCCCCTGAGGCGCCTAAATATCTCAATAGTCCTGAGACACCGCTTTTTCATAAATCCCGCATCCTCTACGGCTTTGATAAGGCAAAAATGGCCATACGAAAGCACAATTTCGCCATCCTCGTGGAGGGCCAAATGGACCTTCTGGCGAGCCACCAGGCGGGCTGGGCCAATACCTTGGCGGTATCGGGCACCGCCTTTACCCAGGAGCATGCAAGCCTTATCAAGCGGGTGACCGATAATCTCGTGCTCGCGCTCGATGCCGATGAGGCGGGGATCAAAGCAGCCGGCAAAGCCGCGCGCGCGGCACTTCAAGGGGGCCTCAATGTGAAGGTCGCCAAGCTTCCCTCAGGCCTCGATCCGGCAGACCTGATCCTCAAAGACCCGGAAGAGTGGCGTGCCGCTATCCGCGACTCCAAAGACATCATCACGTTCTTACTTGATGTGCTTGAGGAACACGCGAAGCAGCCTGATCGGTTCCGTCGCAATGTAGAGGCGGTCGTGCTCCCGTTCATCAGCGACGTACAGAGCCCGATCGAGCGTGAGCAATATCTCCAGCTCATCGCCAAGCGGCTCGGTGTGTCGGTCGAAGCGGTGACCGATGCGTATAACAAGGTCCCGCATGTGCCGGTACTCAAACAAACACCGCCGAGTGCGGTGAAGGCACCGAGTCCAACGAATTCTCCGAAGGCCGATCGTGCGCGACAGGCGTATGCATTCTTGATCTGGCAGAAATCGCTTCCACGACCCGGCATCAAGGTGGATATATATGCGACCGAACTCGAGCGCATACTGGGCACGGATACATTTGCGGCGCTCGAGGCACTGCCGGATAACGACCGCGAATCAATGCGCTTCGGTGCGGAGCTGCTTCACGGGGGAGGCAGCAATATGGAGACTGAGGCCGAACAGCTCCTGAGCGTCATGCGCAAGGAGGATCTGGCACTGAAGCTCTACCGGGCGACCGTCGCACTCAAAGACGCCGAAGCCGAAGGGAATGAGGCCGAAATGGCTCGCCTTATGGAGGAGACGAAGTTATTAACAGCCCAGATTGCGCAGCAGCACAAACAGGTGTAAGATGCCTCGACATACGCACCGATGAAATAAAAGGGTCCCCAAGTGCGTACTATAGAACAATGTGAGCAGCTTCCGCAACGGCGGGGCTGTTTTGCCGTATATTTTTTCATACACCAAAATCTTCATGTCAAAAACACCAAAGAAAAAGAAAGTCGTTGCAAAAAAGACCGCGAAAATTTCTCGCGTGGCTAAGCCGGTGCGACGCACTGCGAGCCGCAGTTCCGCCACTGCGCGCGCTGCGCGCAAGCAGCTTCCGATGGAACCGGTCAAAACCGGCAAGCGCGTGATCCGCAAGGACAAAGAATTCGCTTCGACGCCGACCCTCATCAAAGGAAAATTGCAGGTGAAGGTAGAGGCACTCATCACACTCGGCCGCGAACGAGGCTACGTGACCTACGACGAGATCATCCGTGAATTTCCGACGATCGAAGACAATGTGGACCTACTCGAAGAAATGTACGAGCGCTTTAGCTCCGCCGGTATCGACGTGCTCGAAGGCGGGGGAATGCTCGAAGATAATTCTGCTGACCTCATTCTCGAAAAGAAAAAGCTTCAGAACCGCCGCTCGGATTCTACCTACGACTCGGTACAAATGTATCTGCGCGAGATCGGTCAGTATCCGCTGCTTAACGGCAATCAGGAAAAGGAGCTCGCCAAGCGCATTCTCCTCGCCGACGACGAGGCCCGCGGTATTTTGGCCCGCTCCAACCTCCGCCTCGTGGTATCGATCGCCAAGAAATACGTCAATCGTAGCCCTGATCTGACCCTTTTGGACCTCATTCAGGAAGGGAATCTGGGCTTGTTTAAAGCCGTGGATAAGTTCGACTACACCAAGGGCTACAAGTTCTCGACCTACGCCACCTGGTGGATCCGCCAGGCCATCACTCGTGCCTTGGCCGACCAGTCCCGCACCATCCGTATTCCGGTGCACATGGTGGAAACTATCGCCAAATACAAGCAGAAAGTGCGCGAACTCTCGCAGCACTTGGGCCGTGATCCGCTGCCGGAAGAAATTGCCGCAGAAATGGGTATCGAAGTAGAGAAGATCTACACCATTCAGAAGATCAATCAGGACACCGTCTCGCTTGAATCTCCGGTGGGTGAAGACGATGACGAGCGCTCAACACTCGGCTCGTTCATCGCCGACGACACCATTTCATCACCAGATATGGACGCATCCCGCCGCATCCTTTCAGAACAGATGCTTAGCATCCTCGACGAGCTGAGTCCGAAGGAGCGCAAGATCCTCGAAATGCGCAACGGCCTCACCGACGAGGGAATCTGCTTCACACTCGAAGAAGTGGGACGAGAATTCGGCGTGACCCGCGAGCGCATCCGTCAGATCGAGGCAAAGGCCCTCGAGCGCATTCGCTTCCACG
Source organism: Candidatus Kaiserbacteria bacterium (assembly GCA_028286865.1). Lineage (GTDB taxonomy): Bacteria > Patescibacteriota > Minisyncoccia > Phycocordibacterales > UBA2100 > UBA10103. Next base: position 33,797 of record JAQBQU010000015.1, on the reverse strand, counting down.
AACGAGCCAAACAACTCCGCAGCTACTAGTCAAAAGGACCCCGAAAGGGGTCCTTTTGGTTGAATCGCAAGCTGCCCTATGAGGATATTTATTCAGTGGTACTAGTCGCAGCAATTACAGGTCCTGCAGACGAAAGGTTAGATGGGTCTACACCAAATATTCTGTAAACGCAGTAAGCGCCGCCAAAAAGAATAATAGAGGCGATTATAATTGATAGAGTCGCATTATTTGTGACCATGCTAAACCGACTACTTTTCGGCGTAACTATCTGAATAATTTGAGGTACATGTTCTGATTCCGGCGGTGGAACAATAGGAGTCTTGGTGGCCTCATAAGCACGGCGTATATTTTCCAGAGGATCAAAAATTATTTTCGGATTAGGTGGATCGTACTCGGGCGCTATAAATCGACGGAGGTCTTCGTCCTCTATTTCAAAGAGCCCCGCGAGCTTCTGAATACCGGAATAAGTTGCTTCTACCCAATCTTTCAGTTCTCTTTTTTTATCATTCCCCGTTACATGAAAATGGGCCATATTGGACTCAAACCCAATACTTATCCACGCATGCTTTCTCCAGTTGGCCGTTGTCTCTGAGCATCCAACATGTATAAGCGTAACCGTTTCTCTGTCCGCCAAGAGCACCTCCAAATCAGATTCAAATTCGGCGAATGAGTCATACTCGCGATTGTCACCGCTCAAAGTCTCTAAGGAAAATGTTGGCGACCCCCTACCTTGAAAGAATTCGTACAATCTCTTTAGATCAGACTTTGTCACCAACCAAAACTCAATTTGCACCGAAGCCTTATCGTAGGAGTATTGCATACCCTAGATGCTACTCCTTCATGAACGGGAGTCAATTGAGAGGATTTCGGAGGGGAACGGTGGCCTTTATTCAAACAAAACGGCCGGGCGAGAGCCCGGCCGTTCCTTCAATTGGCGAACTAGTTAGAGACGGTTTTGATGGCGTTGAGCGCGGCAACGCGGATACGATACAGGTCCTCCGAGTACTTCACTTCCAGGAGTCGATATGTGTCCTTGGGGATGAAGATCTTTCCTTCGCGAGAATTCGGATTGTATTTGATCCCAATGAACTGCATGGTGTAGTCGCTCGGGAACGATATGACCTCTTTCATCCCGGCGTGCTGGTCGTGACTGATCAGGCCGAGGCAAGAAAATGGCCCACTCATCGTGTCGGCGTACATCAGTATCATGAGGTCAAGCTCGTGATTGAGGTAGCCCTCCATTTGGAAACGAACACGCATGGGCACGTCGTTCCGGTGGAAGCCGGTGGGCGGGAAGATTGCGTTGTGCAGATCAAATTTGCCCGATATTTGACCTCTATCAATGTGCCTGCACACCGTTTGGGTCGGATCAGAAATGAGCTGCAGTGCTTCCAAAAGCTTCGGATCGAAGACGTTAAAACGATCGATAGCGGCGGTCATCACGACCTCCCAGTTCATCAGTCTCTCGGTACGGCAGGAGAGACGGCTGCCCTTATTCGGCTTACGCCGACGACCAGTCATCACGACTGGGATTGGTATTCCTCGGGCATCCTATACCTGGGTTCATTTTGTGTCTACCAAGAGGATTTTGGAGGGGGAATGGTGGCCTTTGGTAATGCGGATGCGAGCGGCGGGGAGGTTGAGAGCCCGCGCCATGAGTGCGAGGACGCGTTTGTTGGCCATATTGGCCTCCGGCTTCTCGCGGACCGATATCTCGTAGTGATCGTCGGAGACCTTCCTGATGCTCTCATTCTTCGCTCCCGTCTTTACCCTCACTTTGATATGCATCGCATCATCATACATAGGATCGTCCTATGTCAGCAAAGAAACGGTCCGAGGGCGAGATGCCCCCGGACGCGGTGGAAGTTCGATCACTTTAAAATGTTGGAGCAGAAGTAGGTAGGTCGTGTATGCGCCGAATCCGAGACCTGCCGCGATACCGGCGACGATCCCCAGCATGGCAAGCGACAGCATCGTGATCGACTGTGCAGATTCCTGAGCCAATAGAACAGTGACGGTGATGATCAGTGTCCCCACCAATATCCCCGTGCCGTACGCGATGATCTTCTCTTGTTTGCGAGTCATGGATACCCCCTGAAACCGGCTACAGAAATGCTATACCCGTCTGCATCGTTTGTCCAAAGAAAAACGGCCGGGCGCTTGAGGCCCGGCCGTTCTTTCACTTGCGAACCAGTTGCAGGTCAGTCCGTCGTCGATTAGGTCAGCGAATAGGAGCTAATTTGGGCGGGAGGACTTTGCTGCATGTCGCGGGCGGCTTCGCGAAGTGAACTTGCGGCAAATCGTGTTGCGAGATCAAATCGGTCCTCTTCGGTCCGCGCTTCAGGATGGTGATCGAGGACCCGTTCATATGCCACAGTGAACGCAGCGGTCCAGATCGCGCTTGTGATCTGTCGGGAACTTTCATTCGTGCGTTTCGTCTGCGCTTGCAGGAGATCAACGATCTTGATCGTCATATCAGCCTCCAGTGCTTGTATGAAACCTAACAAAATCCTATCACATGATGGAGGTCGCAATAGGCTTTCATAAAAGAAAACGGCCGGGCGCTTGAGCCCGGCCGTTCAGCTGACGAATGTGTCAGCCGCTGTTGTGCAGATAGATGCTGGTGCCGCCGGCGCGAACGAACATGCCTTGCGGCACCCCGGCTTTTGACGCGCGCCGCTTTCTCGAAGCGCGTGGCCGCCGGCGCGGAACCTTCTTTATCGTGCGTGAGCCCAAGTCATCCTCCATGTACGGTTTGAGTTTCATGCCATCGAAAATGTCGCCTTATCGGCAGCTTCGTTGATCGTGCCGATCTCGTCGCCGATGAAAACACCGACGACCCAGAGCATGGTCTGTGCGGCGGCAAGTGCGTAGAAGGCCTTATCGACCATGTCCCGCTTGATCTGGCTGGGAATGTTTTCGAGCGTGTAGAGAGCATCGGCAATGCGTCCCTCCGTGCTCACGGGGCAGGTCCCGGCGGCCTCGCCGTGGCCCACGAACCGGTAAGGCTCGATACCGGGGCGACGCTCTCGCACGAGTGCGAGGGTCTTGATAGCCGCGATAGCGATCGTATCGGGGTCAAAGTTTCTCATGGGCGCTCCAGTGCAGGTGATCAGGGTGCTCGCGCGATGGTATACGGTATCGAGACATTTGTCCAAATATGCGTATAATCGCGGCAGCAGATGACTTTATAAGGCAGGGAGGATACACATGCTGGCGACAAATATCGGGTTCGCCGTCTATGTGGCCTGCACTATTGTAGGCGGCATCGCGGCACTGAAGGCCCACGGATGGATAGAGCGATCCCTTGGGATCATCTTTTTCGGGGAGATCGTCGCAGCCACGTGGTACGCAAAGTATCTATTCATTCCAGGGTTCGAATGGTTCGGACCACCGGCATGGGCGGCGTTCGTGATCTTCACGTTCTTGTCGCTCGTGTTCGCAGAACATGACCGACTCAAAGCGCAAGAGACCGCCGCATAAGAGGCGAGTATAAAAAGTAATTCGGCCGGGCATCTCGCAAGATGCCCGGCCTCAATGTATTCGGGTAGCCCGAAGGATTATTGGTGGAAGTCCGACGTCTGCTTGATGTGGCACCAATTCATCATGATGCCCAGGATGCCGATAAGCAGCATTCCCGCACCAAGCTGAGCGACACCTTCACGAAGACCGTTGATGCTGGGAGAAGGGCCGAAAAAGAACTGACCCATACAAATGCCACCCAACACCAACATGGCTGCTAGAAACCGGTTGGCTGTGCTCATGGTCGTTTCCTCAGTTTTTTACGAAAGCCCTTTTTACACGGGCGCTGCGAATATGGTATACCCCCACGCAATTTTGTCTATGTCAAAGATGAAGCGGCCGGGCTCCGAGGAGCCAGGCCGCATTCGTCAGTCGTTGGAGCACCAGGTGGCCCACGCGATCGCGGCGGGATTGCCTTCGAGGAAGGTGGTCGCTATCCGCCATCCTCTGTATTCTCCGATATTACCCGAAGCGGGATCATATCGGGCGCCGTCCTGGTCCGTGAGCGCCATCAGTTCGTCGGCGACGTCCTCGGCCGAGTTGGGTTGGTGGAAAGGCACCATATCGTGGTGTGCACCCACCGAGAATATGCGTCCCGATACGCGCATCCCTTCGATGGGCGCCGAGTGGGTGAATCTCTTGCCGTCAACTGCCGTATTGAGCATAACGGCGAGTTTCGCCATCAGCCGTGAAGAGCCGATATCGCTCGAAGCCGGAATGTCTGCGACATTCATGGAGTAACCTCCTGTGGTTCTCCTTAGACTCTATATCAGCCTCTTTTGCTTGTCCAAGCCAACGAAAACGGCCGGGCAGTAGCCCGGCCGCCGACCTCACGAGGCGCTATTTACGGCTGTACGGTCGACCACTGGCCATTGCCGACACCGTTGCCCTTGGTGTCTGAGCTTGCGGTATCCCCCGAGTAGAAATAGAGCGGATGACCGTTGTAGGTCAGCTGGAGCTGGCCGTCGGCGCGCACGGTCGTGCCTACAGTACCCGAAACACCCGCCTGCAGCTGGTGAATATTATCGACAGGGGAGACGATGTACGGCATCCACGTGACGGCGCACGCATCGGTGCAGGTGCTCGCCGATGTCATATCCTGCGCGTTGATATATACGGTCATGCCGTTGTACGCGATGAGATGCTTGTTGCTCGCACTGCCGTCGAGACCGAGCGCAAGGTTCGACCCGATGACCGGATCTTCCTGGCCGTCGGCACCCGGCTGCTGTACGACGCCGGTGTCGGTCCCGCCAAGATTGCCCTGATTGGCCGAACCATTGATCCCGGCACCCGTATTAGGCGATGCAGCGGTCTTTGGTGCGGCAAAATACCAGATGCCTCCGCCGATGATAATGAGCGCGACGAGCCAGATGATCCAGTTGTTTTTCATAGAAATGTGATGAGAGTAATGTAATGAGTATACTCCCGACCGAGCTGCCAAAAAAGTGTCGGTGATATACTCGATACATGCAAAAGCCCGTGCTTTCCTTCGAGACGTTGCTCCGCGGCCTTAATCCGGCTCAGAAAGAGGCGGTGGAAGCGATCGAGGGGCCGGTGATGGTGGTGGCCGGGCCGGGCACCGGAAAGACCCATATCCTGACGCTCCGTATCGCGAACATCCTCAAAAAGACCGATACGCCGCCCGACGGTATTCTGGCGCTCACATTTACCGAAGCCGCCGCAGCGAATATGCGCAAACGCCTCGCGGATATCGTGGGCACGGCGGGATACCGGGTACGCATCCATACCTTCCACGGTTATTGTCAGGACGTCATCAGTCGCTATCCCGATGAGTTCCCGCGCATCATCGGCTCCGAGCCGATATCGGACGTCGAGCGCATCGATATAATCCGCAAGATCATCGAAAAAGGCGATTGGGAACAGGTGCGCACTTTTGGAAGCCCCTTCTTCTTTTTGCAGGATATCCTCAAGTCCATCTCCGAAGTGAAGCGCGAGAACATCCTGCCTGCCGCGTTCAAGGAATTCATCGGCCGTGAGCGCGAAGCCTTTGATGCATTGCCCGATCTCTATCACGAGAAAGGTCCGCACAAGGGCAAGATGAAAGGCGAGCATCAACGCACGGATAAGCTCCTGAAACGCTCCGCGGAGCTTGCGGAGGTCTTCGACCAATACGAGAAAGAGATGCGTAAGCGCATGAAGTACGATTTCGACGACATGATAGTCGAGGTGGTGGGAGCGATCGAGCGCGACAAGAATCTCCTGCTTCGTCTGCAGGAAGAATCGCTCTACATTTTGGCCGATGAGCACCAGGACGCCAACGCCGCGCAGAATCGCCTGCTCGAACTGCTCTCGGGGTTCCACGAGCAGCCGAATCTTTTCGTCGTGGGCGACGAGAAGCAGGCGATCTATCGTTTCCAAGGCGCGAGCCTTGAGAACTTCGCGTATTTTCAACGGCTCTTTCCGGGGGCGAAGCTGATCACACTCACCGAGTCCTACCGCTCCGGGCAAGAAATTCTCGACGCGTCGCATTCGCTCGTCTCGGCATCGGGCACGCATGCGGAACTCGTCTCGAAAGCGAATATTTCAAGTGCTATTGAGCTGCGGGCGTTCCCGAACGCGGAGATGGAGCGCACCTGGATAGCAAAAGACGTGAAGCGGCTCATCGACGAAGGGGTCGAGGCGTCATCGGTCGCGGTCTTGTTCCGCACCAACAGAGAGGCCGACCCGATGCGCCTGGCGCTCGAAGGTCAGGGCGTCACTGCCTCGATCGAATCCGGTGAGAATGCGCTGCACGACCCGGAGATCCGCCGACTGATCACACTCTTGTATTCGATCGCGCGACTTGGCGACAGCGAGGCGCTGCTTCCGCTCATCCATATCAATTTCGTGTGGCCGTACCCGGTGGATGCGTACAAGATATCGCGCTATGCGCGCGAGAAGGAGATAGCGATCACCGATCTTCTTGCCAGTGAGGCGTATCTCAAAGCCGCAAGTGTTTCTCATGTGAAAGAGGCGCTCGCGCTCCATGCATCGCTCCACGCCTGGGCGATGAGCGAGGGCTCGGTACCGCGCATCATTGAGCGCGTGATCCGTGAATCGGGCTTTCTGGCGTATGCGCTCGGTACGGAGCACCCGATCGAGCTTCTCGAGAAGATAGGCTGGTTCATCCGCGACATCGAGACGCTCTCAGCAGGAAAACCCGATTATTCGCTCTCTCAGCTCGCGGCAGACCTCGACCTGCTCGAAGAGCACGGCGTATCAGTGAGCAAAGAAAAGCGTGCGGCACCGCGCGCGGGAGCTGTGCGGCTTATGACATCGCATCGTGCCAAAGGGCTCGAGTTCGAGTTCGTCTATATCGCCAATGTGACCGACGGCGTATGGGGAGGCCGTAAGTCGCAGCAGTTCTTCATGCTTCCGCAGGCCGGAGTGACGGGTGGTGATGAAGACGAGCGCCGATTGCTCTATGTGGCGCTCACGCGCGGCAAGCTTTCGGTCGCGGTATCGTACTCGGTCGCCGCAGAGGGAGGGCGCGAGCGATTGCGCAGCCGCTTGCTCGAAGACATCAAGCCGGCGCTCATCAAAGAGATGCCGGTGGATGATTTCGTCGGGTCGTACCGACCGCTCGCGGCGCTCTCGAAACCGGTGCGCGCATCGGCGCCCGAAGCGGAATATCTGCGCGAGCTGTTCGATCAGCAAGGACTCTCGGTGACGGCGCTCAATAATTATCTCAAGTGTCCGTGGGAATACTTTTATAACAATCTGGTGCGCATCCCGGTGACGCCGACCAAGGAAATGATGTTCGGCACCGCAGCGCACGCCGCATTGCGAAAGCTCTTCAATTGCCGTGAAGAAGGTAAGGAGGTGAGTGCGGCACTGCTCGTGAAGTGGTTCGACGAGGCACTCGCGCGCCTGCCGCTCTCGCGCAAAGAGCTCGCTGAGGTACAGGAGCGCGGGGAGAAGTTCCTCACCGGCTGGTATGCCGAGGCTGCTGCGCGATTCCCCAAGACGACCAAGACCGAGTACAAGATCCAGACCTCGCTCAAGTTCGAGGGAGACGGCGCGGTCATATTGCGCGGCATTCTCGATCGAATCGATCTGGAGAACGATAAGGCGTGGGTGGCGGATTATAAGACGGGCAAACCGAAGACCCGCAATGCGATACTCGGACTCACGCAGGACGAAACAGGGCCGGCATATTTCCGTCAGCTCGTCTTCTACCGGCTCCTGCTGGATCTCGACGGACGCTACTCCTTCCGCGGCGCGCACCTCGACTTTCTGCAGCCCGATGAGCGAGGGAAATATCATTGTGAGCAGTTCGAGATACCCGACGAAGAACTCGTTCTGCTGAAGGGCACGATCGAGCGCGTCTCAAATGAGATCCGAGACCTCGCATTCTGGAATGCGACCTGCGATGACAAAGACTGCGAATTCTGCGCACTACGGCGCTTGATGAAATAGAAGTCGGGTATAAAAGTAGATCGACTCGCCCCTAGGTGGGGCGAGTCGTATTTTGACGTTGCCGGATCATCAGCCCGGCCTGCTTGTAGTAGTCGCGGATCGCAAAGACGCAACAGATGGTCGCGATGATCATGAGCGCCGTAGCGACGGTAAAGATGGCGACCTCATACTTGCTGACCATCTTCGGCAGACTTTCATGTGCGATATGCGCCATGAATAGAAGCTGTGAGAACATGAGAGCGAACGTCTTCACTTTTGCGGGGAAGTTGGCAGATTCTATCAGGCCCTCCCAGCGCATACGTGAGGTTTGCCAAGAATACCAACTGATGAACAATGCTAACAGCACGTAGCCGGCCAGAAATTCGTAACCGGCATCGAGCCACAGCGGGATCACTCCCATCAGTACGAACATGAACACCTTGTCTGCAAACGGATCCCACTTGCGACCGAACGGCGTTTCCCATCCGTGTTCTTTAAATTGCCGTGCCAGGAAGCCATCGAGTGCGTCGCTGATAGCCCCGACGAGGGACAAAAACATGTACCACCAGTTCAGGTCGAACCATCTCGACAATCTGAAGGGGCGCAGGAGATCAACCTGATGAGCAACGAGTTCCCACGAAGACACAAAGAGGATGAGCATCGCAACCGCGACGCGCCCGCCGGTGAGTACATTTGGGATCGCCCGCAATGTACGCATCGTGCCTTTATACGTCATTGCAGCCTCCCGTTTTGAATGCGGCATATGCCGCCCAAAGAACAGCCTACGGTGAGGCTGGGATACGGTCAAGCGAGGGGTCTAGCGGCTGCGGACCTTGAGCTTGGTCTGATGAGAAACCCCAACAGCAAGTGCTGGGGACCCCGGGGATACAAATACTAACGACTTCTGACCTTTAATTTAGTTTGTCGTTTCTTATTTATTTTAGGCAAACGGATCATGAGGATGCCGTGTTTTTCGGTGGCTTCAGCGAGATCCACGTCGATCTCTTCGGGAAGCAGGATAGTGCGGGAAAATGACCCCCAGTAGAGTTCGCGCTGAAAGTAACCCTCATCCTGGACTTCACGCTCGTCTTCACGCGTGCCGGAGATGGTGAGCATCTCGCGGGTGAGCGAGATATCGATAGAGCCGGGCTGTACGCCCGCCACGAGCGCCTTTACGACGATGGCATCAGGGGTCTGGTACACGTCGACGGCAAGCTCACCTCCGGCAGAGTCTTCCGGAGCCCAGGTGTTGTCGCGCGCATTCACGCTCACGGTGTCGGCAGATCTCTGAACCGGGGCGTCGTCGAAGAATTCATCGTACTGGTCGTTCGACGAAGAGCCGGTGATCTTGGAGAAGAAGGATGATTTCTTGGCCATACCGATTTATTATACCGTATATATTTCGCGTGCAAGGGCTATGTCCACCGTGGCTTGATACGCTTCACGAATTCGAGTACTGCCAGAAGTACGATGATGCCGACCCATACGAAGGCGAAGGTGCGCAGCAGGTGCTCCTCTGCTGTATTGATGATGAAAAAGTTGAAAATGCTGTGCACGATGCCCGCGAACAGGACGCCGATGAATGCGTAGCGACGCTTTACATTGCGCTTGGCGTAGAAGGCGAGTGCTAGGGCCAAGCCGATCACTGCGGATGAGAGTACGTGAAGTAGGGTGGCTCCGACGAAGCGCAGATTACCCGTGATGAGTGTCTGGAATACCGTGGAGCCGGCGAGCGGAGAGAGCAGGAAAAGCGTATTCTCTGCCGCAGCAAAGCCGAGCGCGGTCGTCACCATATAGATGACCGGGTCGATGGGCTCATCGTCTTCGGCGCGACGCAAGACGGTCACGTATGCGGCGAGGAATTTAGTTATCTCCTCAATAAAGGCCCACGCGATGAAAAGGAGCGTCATCGGCGGCAACCACGCGACATCGCCCGCGTAGGGCTGTACGAATTTCTCGATGGGGATGACCACTGCGACGGCGACCATGCCGCCGAAAAAGGCGAGTGCTATCAGTCGGCGCGGCTCAGGATGGCGCGAATCTTCACGACGCCAGAACCAGAGCCAGGCGAGTGCCGGGAGCAGACCTCCTGCTAATGCTGCCAGTATAGGGTAATAGGCTTCCACCCCGAGATTATAGCGTACGTTCGAGCAGTGCTTTTTACCGTCGCTATCTGCCTGTGCTCAGGCAGCGCTGGATCTCGGCCCCGTCGGGCCTGCGCACACGGTAAAAAGCACTGCCGCTCACTCTTCAAAAGAAATCAGATGCTACTTGCTCCGGTTGGTTGAACTGGCCACTTGGCTACCATGAGGAGATCGGTTTCTTTCTCAGGAAGCTCCTGCCAGATGGCTTCGGTCACGAACGGCATGAACGGATGAAGGAGTTTGAGCGAAAGGATGAGTATCTCGTAGAGCATGCGCTGCTTCGATGCTTTTTCTTCGCCTTCGTACAGTTTCAGGACCGGCTTGGTCTCTTCGATGATCTGCGCGGCGAAACGGTCCCACACATAGTGATACACGGCGTCTCCGGCGAGATCGAGGCGGAAGGTGTCGATATTGCCCGAGACGGTCTGTGCGAGCTCTTTCGCTTCCGCGACGAGCGCTTTATCCGCATCAGTAAGCGTAGCCGTAAGCGATGAGGCGTCGGCATTCTCAAGCACGAAGCGGGTGATGTTCCAGAGCTTATTGGCGAAGTGCTTGTAGCCGCGCACGCGGTTCTCGTCGAGCTTGAGGTCGTTACCCGGCTGGGCTCCGATAATAAGCGAGAGGCGCGTTGCGTCGGCACCATACTTTTCGATCATGGTCAGCGGGTCGATGATATTGCCGAGGCTTTTCGACATCTTGCGGCCCTGGCCGTCGCGGACAAGCCCGTGCAGGTACACCTGCTTGAAGGGGACCTGGCCGAGGTGGAATCCCGACATGAGTATCATGCGGGCGACCCAGAAGAAGATGATGTCGTATCCGGTCTCGAGGACCGATGTCGGGTGGAATGTCTCGAGGTCGGGAGTCTTGTCCGGCCAACCGAGAGTAGAAAAGGTCCACAGTCCCGATGAGAACCAGGTATCGAGCGTGTCGTGGTCCTGCTCCCAGCCCTCGCCCTCGGGCGCCTCAGTACCGCAATATATTTCATCGCCCTTGTACCACACCGGGATGCGATGACCGAACCAGATCTGACGCGAGATACACCAGTCGCGCAGATTCTCTATCCAGTGGAAATAGATCTTCTCGAAGCGCTCCGGATTAATTTTCGTCGCTCCGCTCGCGACCGCCGCGCGCATGACCTCTTTGAGCGTAGTCTTTGAGCCCGATTGAATGCCGGGTATCTCGGAGTGGGGAATGGTGAATTCTTTATTCACGCCGACGAACCACTGGAGCTTGATCTGTGGCTCGATCGTGCCGCCGCCGCGACTATTAGTCGAGACGTTGTGAGTGTAGCTCTCGTCTATCTTCACAACGAGGCCCTTTTCGTGAAGCTTCGCCACGATCATCGAACGCGCCTTCTTGATGTGCTGTCCCGCGAATTCTCCTGCGATAGGAAGGAGTATGCCGCGCTCGTCGATCACCTGTTCCACGTCGAGCTTGTGGCGCTGCGCTATCTCGAAGTCGATAGCGGAGTGAGCAGGAGTGATGGTCATGGCGCCGGTCCCGGTCTCCATATTCGCGGCCTCGTCTTTGATCACCGTTGCTACGATAGGCCCATTGATCCATTCGAGTTCGAGCTGCTGGCCGTGCGAGTACTCTGCGTAGCGCTCGTCGTCGGGATGTACCACGACGTATTTGTCTCCGAATTTCGTCTCCGGACGTACCGTGCCGATCACGAACGGGCCGTATTGGAAGTAATAAAAGGGATCTTTCTGCTCCACATGCTCGATCTCTTCGTCAGAAACGGTCGTCTGCAATTTCGGATCCCAATTCACGATGCGGTTACCGCGATAAATGAGCCCGGCTTCGTACATGCGGACGAACGCCGTCATGACCGCGTTGTATCGTGGAGCATCCATCGTGTATGCGTAGCGGCTCCAATCGAGAGACGAGCCCATGCGCTGCACTTGTTCGATGATCGTATTCTTGCTCTCTTCGGTGAATGCGTCGATGCGCTTCATCAATTCGTCGCGGCCGAGATCGTGGCGTGAGAGTTTTTCTTTCTTATATATATCACCCTCGACTTTCGATTGTGTCGCGATCGCGGCGCTATCCGTCCCCGGTACCCAGAGCGTCTTTTTCCCTCGCATGCGTTGGTAGCGGATGAGGATGTCTTCGATCGCGAGCATGGCAGCGTGGCCCATGTGCAAAGTACCCGTGACGTTCGGCGGGGGAAGCACGATCGTATACGGCTCGGCATCAGAGGCAGTTACGCCCTTTTCGATACACACGTCCGGATTTGCATATTTAGAGTCCTCCCAGAGCGCGCGGATTCTCGGCTCGTTGTCGATAGAATTATAGGGGCTCAGGAATGGCTGCGGTGCTTTCGATGGCTCCATTGGGCCAGATTAGCATATGTTATACCCAGGTGTCTTCTGGCACAGAATGCCCCCATGATATCGTTCCTTTATGTCAGAAGAATTTAAACCGCGACCTTATAACGATGAAAAAGGACGTATCAATGACGTTAGGATAGCGGCAGAAACAGCACAGCTTGAAGATAAGATCCGAGGAATTGCGTCATACAGACCATTCGGGAGCGAAGAAGAGGAGGCAGGTATGAACCACACCGCAGACTCGTGGGCAGAGAGCATATATATGCGCGAAGGCCTACCGGTCACCTTGGCGGAAGTTCCCGATGAGGTACAAGGAAAGTGCATAGAGTATATAAGGAGAACATTTGGTAAAGCTACCGTTCCCGATGACGCAAAGTTTAATAAAGTGGAAAAGAAAGAAGGTGGAGTTTCTTACATATCCCTTCAGAAACTTGAGGACGGGCAAAGTGTTGTGCTTATAGCAGCCACAACCCAACATGGTCTCGCCGTATATGAAATAGACAAGAAAGGCGGGCTTGATCGAGACATGTTTAAATCCTGAACCTTCTCAAGCTAGAGGTATAAAGAAATTTTACCCATGGCCGTGAGGGTTAGATAGTTTTTCTGAATCTAACAGCATTAGGTGCTTGTTTCTAGGCTCATAAAAGGTCTCGATTGCTTTGACTCACCTCCTGTAGTAGGTTCAAAAGAGGCCCTCTGAAATAAGGAGCGGAAATGAATTGTGAATACTTTGCGCTTTTGCGTCACATGGAAGCGGATAACAACGCTGCCGAGCGGAATCATGCGCGCGGTCAAGCGGATGCATATGATGCTGTGATCAGTAAGCCATCATCGCTACACGACTTGACGCCCGCTGGTGTAGAGCAGGCGATTGCCACCGGCGAATGGCTGAAAGAGCATGGTCTCAGCTTCACGCGTCATATCACCTCCGCTTACTTACGCGCGATGCGCACATCGCGATTGCTCGATATTCTCGGTGCGCGTTGGGAAGTCGAAGATCGCATCTGCGAAAAAGACAGCGGCATCCTAAATTCAATGAAGCCGGACGAGGCTGCAGCGCTACTCGATGAATCGAAACAGCAGCGTCATTCCCGCGACAATTATCGATATCGGGTTGAGCGCGGAGAATCGTTCCTGGATCTCGACACGCGAGCCAGGCCGTTCTTTGAATCACTCACGGATCGTTCTCTTGTTGTCTGTCACGGTCATGTGATCCGGGTAGTTGATCGCATCATCATGGGCGGTAAGTGTTCGTGGGATTTTGGTTCGTACAAAGACACCCGCGGCGATCTCTCCAACGGTGTTTTGATCGAATATAAAAGGAGCACGAGCGGCTGGGATCGGCGTCTCACGGTTCCGTGTAAGGATCCCCACTTTGGCTCCTGGGAGGAGATCGATCGTCCGTTGTACTCGAACACGGCGCTCGGGGCATTGATCGAAAAAGTCCGGACCCTTTAGATGGATCGAGAGAACAATAGAAGGCCGCGGGGGAAACTCCGCGGCTTTTGTTATTCGAGTCTCAGATTGCCGGTCGCTGAAATTGCTTCCGGCTGTGCAAAATCTTTTCGAAGTGCATGGAAATATCCCGCGATCGCGATCATCAGCGCGTTGTCGGTCGCGAATTCGGGGGCGGGGACGAGAAGTGATGCGGATGCGTCGCGCTGTGCGAGCTTGGCGGCGAGTTCGGAGCGGATGAAGGAGTTGGCCGAGACACCGCCACCGACGACAACTGTATGCACATCGAATTCCTCGACCGCTTTAATGGTTTTATGAACGAGCACATGCGCGACCGCATTTTCGAATGCCAGTGCGATCTCTTTTTTCTTATCATCGGTGAGTGGTTGAGCAGCTTCGACGACTTTGCGCACTTCCGTCTTCAGTCCCGAAAAAGAAAAGTCATAATCTTTTGAATTGAGCATCGGCGGCGTGAATTTCAACTCCAAGGGGACCCCTTGGAGTCGGGCTTCGGCGGCAAGTTGGGAGATGACGGGACCGCCCGGGTAGGGAAGCTCCATGAGCCGCGCGACCTTGTCGAATGCCTCGCCCGCGGCGTCATCGCGGGTTTCTCCGATGCGTTCGTATTTCATCCACTCACGCGAAAGAATGAGCTCCGTGTGACCGCCCGAAATAAGAAGCGAGAGCACAGGGAATTCGAAGCCGCGCATCGCTCCATTTTGGACCATCGACATCATCACGTGACCTTCCATGTGATTCACCGGCACAAGCGGGACGTTCCATACATATGAGAGCGCCTTAGCGAAATTGATACCGACCCAGAGCGCAGGTTCGAGTCCGGGGCCGTAGGTCACGGCGATAGCATCAATGTCGGGCTTTTGGTACGACTCGATGAATGGAATTATTTTCTCAAGCAATTCAGGCTCGCGCGCGAGCGATGCCTGAAGTGACTCCAAGGGGACCCCTTGGAGTGACTGAGCAGCTGACGCGGACAAGGCCGACGCTTGGCGAAGGGCTTCTTCAAGAAGCGGTACGAGATTTTTGGCATGCTCGCGCTTGGCAAGATTGGGGAAGACACCGCCGTACTGGGCATGCAGATGTGCTTGGGAAAAGAGTGCATTACCGAGCACTTTGTATGAGAAATCCGCGTCAAAATCGCCGGTCGCCTCTAAGAGGCAGACAGCGGTCTCATCACAGCTTGTCTCTATGCTCAGGATTTTCATAGTTTCAGCCACAGAATAGCGCGTAATGTGCTTTACAGCTACAATTGCGCGATGAAATTGATACCCGTCAAAGCCCCGCCAGATACCTGGCGCAGCGATATTCCGATGACGACGAATCCGTTCCGTTTTTTTCTTTTCGTTTCGCGACCGCATTGGAAACCGGCACTGGTCGCGATCTGTGCAGTCATCGTCGGCTCAACCCTGTACACCATGGTCGCGTTCGTATTCAAAATGCTTGCCAATAGCGTTGCGGCGTTACCGGACGGCGGATACGGGCCGATATTCTTGGCATGCGGTGCATATGTGTTCGTATTATTCACCGGGCAACTGGCGATACGTGTGAGCGGGTTCGCCGGCTCCTTATGGGCGACGGGAGGTCGCGCCACTGCGCGGTATTCGCTCACCGCGTATATAACGCTTCACTCGCGCGCGTATTTTTCCGATCGCTTCGCCGGGTCGCTCGCCAATAAGATCACGCATGCCGCGAGCGGGACACGCCAGATGGTAGAAAGTACGCTGTGGCAATTTCTAGATCTGGCCGTCGCGGTCGTGGCGAGCTTCGTGATAGCGTACTTCGCCAACCCGCTCTTGGCATGGATATTTTCGCTCTGGGTCTTGGTGGCACTTGGCGTTAACGTTTTTTTCTCCCGAATGCGCGTGCCACTTTCGTCCAATGCGCAGAAACTCGAGACAGTCATAAACGGATCAACGGTCGATCTGCTTTCGAATATCACAGCGATGCAAGAATATGCTCGGCGCCTCTTTGAGATCGAGCGGATCAAGAGCATGGTCGAGAACAGACGCCAGGCAGGACTGCGCAACTGGCACTTCGGTGAGTGGGTGCTCGTGCTCAACGGTGTGCTGCAGACACTGTTCGGTGGAGCGATGGCGTTCGCTGCGGTGTATTTTGCGAAGATCGGGATCGTCTCGGTAGGCGACATCATTCTTGTGGTGACGCTCATCTTCCGCATCGAAGGCCTGCTCGTATTTCTCGGTTCGCATTTAAATTCGTTCGCAGAAACGATCGGCGAGGTACAGGAATCTCTGGAAGAGATCCTTGAGCCTCACGAAATACCTGATCGTCCTGATGCAGTCGCGCTGGCAGCAGCTGAGGGGCAGATCGAATTCGACTCGGTCACCTTCGCCTATGACAACAGGATCGTTTTCAAAGATCTTTCGCTCGTCATACCCGCGCGGCAGCGCGTGGGTCTGGTGGGTCGCAGCGGCGCCGGCAAATCGACGCTTGTGCGGCTGCTCTTGCATCATCACGATATTGTGAGCGGTGCTATCACCATAGACGGGACCGATATTGCGTCGGTCACCCAGGAGAGCTTACGAAATGCGATATCGGTCGTTCCTCAGGAGCCGTTGTTGTTCCACCGTTCGATTCGAGAAAATATTGCCTACGGTAATCCGACCGCGACCGAAGAGGAGGTGATCCATGCGGCTACTTTGGCGCAAGCACATGATTTCATTGCGAGATTGCCCGGGGGCTACGGATCCCTCGTCGGCGAACGTGGAGTGAAGCTCTCCGGCGGTGAACGCCAGCGCATCGCGATAGCGCGCGCCATCCTTAAGAACTCGCCGATATTACTTCTCGACGAAGCAACGAGCGCGCTCGACAGCGAGAGTGAGGTAGAGATACAGAAAGCATTGCACGAACTCATGCAAGGGAAGACCGTGATCGCGATCGCGCACCGCCTTTCGACACTGCGCGAAATGGACCGAATTATCGTGATCGATCAGGGCAAAATAATGGAGGAAGGTTCGCATGCGGAGCTCGTCGCCGGCAGCGGTATTTATTCCGAATTGTGGAGGCATCAAGCGGGAGGATTCCTTCAGGATTAAGTACATATTCCTGCGCCGTGAGATACTGGTGATATGAAACGAGTCGCACCCAAAGAAAAGAAATCCGCCGGGCCACTGCAGGTCATCTTCTTCTACGCAAAGCAGCTCAAGCGGGAATGGCCGCTCTTTACGATCGTCATGCTCTCAACGGTCGCTCTTCAGGTGGCGAACCTGATCGCGCCGCTGTTCCTGCGTCAGTTCTTCAACATAATCTCGTCTAATACGCCGACCGCACAGACGGAGCATCAGCTCATCGTGACCATCCTCTGGATCGGCAGCATCGGACTCATTGTGTGGCTGCTGCGCCGTGCGCTGTCGATCTCCACCATATATATTGAAGCCCGCGCGATGAGCACTCTCTACATCGATGCGTTCGATTATCTGATCAAGCATTCGTACCAATTCTTTATATCTCAGTTCGCCGGAACGCTTACTCGTCGCATCAGCAAATACGCAGGGTCGTTCGAAACACTCTTCGACAGTTTTGCCGCATCGTTCATTCCGACCATTCTCTACGTCGTCGGTGCCGTATCAATACTCTTTGTTCGCAATCACGCGCTCGGCATTATGCTCGGCGCGTGGGCGGTACTCTTCGCCGCATTCCAGATTTACGTATCCCGCCTACGTCAGCCGATCCGTGCGCAGCGTGCGGAAGAAGACAGCGCCCTTGCAGGTACCTTTGCGGATGCGATATCGAATCAGAATACGATAACCATTTTCTCGGGTGCCGAGCATGAGCACGAAAATACCGCGCACGCGGTCGGCAAATGGCGGAAGATCACGCTGCGTTCATGGGTGGCCGACGACTACATTTGGGGCGCCCAAGGATTTCTCATGGTGCTCATCAATGTGAGTTTGCTCTACGGTGCGTTCCGTTTCTGGGAGCGGGGCCTCTTGACCGTTGGAGATTTCGTCCTGATCCAGTCATACCTCCTCGGAATCTTCGATAATCTCAATTCAATAACCCGTGAGCTCCGCCGCGTGTACGACGGATTCGCTGACGCCGGCGAGATGGTGCATATCATGCAGACACCGCACGGGGTCAAAGATGTCGAGGGGGCGCAAGACCTGCAGATCTCTGAGGGGAAGATCGATGTTAAGGGCGTGAATTTCCAATTCAACGAAGCCCGCCCCATCCTCAATGACCTCAACCTCTCGATCAGAGGAGGAGAAAAAGTGGCGCTCGTCGGACCGAGTGGCGCCGGGAAATCCACCATCACGAAACTCCTGCTTCGACTCTATGATGTAGACGATGGCTCGATCGAGATCGACGGGCAAAACATCAAGAAGGTAAAACAAGAATCGTTGCGCGACGCGATTGCCTTCGTGCCGCAAGAGCCAATACTTTTTCATCGGTCACTTTTGGAAAATATCCGCTACGGTCACCGTGACGCGACCGATGAGGAGGTGATGGAGGCGGCAAAGCTCGCGCATTGTCATGAATTTATCTCGCAGCTTCCGGAAGCGTACGGCACGTTCGTTGGCGAGCGCGGAGTGAGACTCTCCGGCGGAGAACGCCAGCGCATCGCCATCGCACGCGCGATACTCAAGCGTGCACCCATCCTCCTTCTCGACGAGGCGACGTCGAGTCTCGACTCCGAGTCCGAGCGATATATTCAGGATTCGCTCCAGGTGCTGATGGAAGGAAAGACAGTGCTGGTGATCGCGCACCGACTCTCTACTATTATGAAAATGGACCGCATTATCGTACTTGAAAAGGGAGCTGTGGAAGCGGATGGTACGCATATGGAGCTCATCGCATCAGACGGCTTGTATCGCAAGCTCTGGAACATCCAGGCGGGAGGATTTTTGAGCGAGGAATAAGACTGGCGAAGAGAGGTTTTTTTGGTAAACTGTGCCAGTTCATGCGTCGTTACCTCGGTGAATGATACTTTCAGGTAGCGCACGTCAGGAACTCATTTGTTCAATGCGCGATTAGCTCAGTGGTAGAGCGACCCCTTGACGTGGGGTAGGTCGGGGGTCCAATTCCCTCATCGCGCACCAATCATTATATGGAGCGCATTTCGCTCAAGGATTCAGGTATCGAGAGCGCGGCACAGCGTGCGGCAGATGTGCTACGCAGCGGTGGCATTGTTCTATTTCCGACCGATACTCTCTACGGACTGGGTGCCGATGCGCTTTCCGACGCGGCAGTAATGAAAATATTTTCAGTGAAGGGACGCAATGTGGGAAAGCGAATGCATTCCATAGTCTCTGGCATCGCGATGGCCCGCGAATATGGGATCATCCCACCGATCGTCGAGACGCTTTCGCAGGAACTGTCCAAGGGTAAGATCACCTTCATTGTTCAAAAGAGGAATTTCAACACCGGAATCATGAACGGGCCCGAAACGTTTGGATTTCGTATCCCAGATAATGAATTTTGTATAGACCTGCTGCGCATCTTCGGCGGCCCGATCACCGCAACGAGCGCGAACACGGCTGGAGCACCGCCCGCGAATGATGTCGATAGTATTCTCGCGCAACTCGGCGACGCGAATATCGATCTCGTTATCGACGCCGGAGCATTACCGGCGCGTGCGCCGTCCACAGTGCTCGACGTCTCCGGCGAAAGTCCCAAGATCTTGCGCGAAAGTGCTGTTTCAGCTGATGAAATAGCTCGTTTTCTGCCGAATTTGTAGCGCCAAATGGGCGATTGACTCCCGCCAGGGGTGTCCTACACTGGGGGCATATTCGCTTTATATATTATATGGATACGAACCAGAGGAACACACAGATAGCTATCGGAGTCGCGGTGATCGTAGTGGTGGGATTGCTCGCGTGGTGGCTCTTTAGCAAGCCGGCGGCAAGTACGGGCACGATGGCGACATCGACCGGAACTTCGATCACGACTGATACTACAGGCACAGCTGCATCCGAGACCGATCTCTCGGGCTCAGGCAACACCGTCTCATCTTCGGGCGAAGCGCTTTCGGTCGGCGATCAGCCGGCAGGAGACTCGGTGCGGGTCGCATCGGTAACGCTCGCAAAAGCAGGATGGGTCGCAGTGCGCGACAGCATGCGCATCTATGGAGCAGCATGGCTTACGGCAGGAACGCACGAGAACGTATCAGTCCCGCTCTTGCGCAACACCGTTTCCGGCAGCAACTATACGGCGGTCTTGTACGCGGACAATGGTGACAAGAAATTCGACATGCACGCAGACGCGCTCGTCACCGGTGTTTCCGACACTTTCTCCGCGACGAACGGAGATTAAGCCTTCTTTATCTTGACCTCGTCGGCAACGCGCCAGAGGTACCAGGAAGCAGCCGTGGCGTGAGAACGCCACGGTTTTGCTATACGCTCCATTTCTTTCTTGTTCGGCATTTCTTTGAGACCGTACACCGCTTGGAAGCCCTTGCGGATGGCAAGATCACCGACCGGCAATATATCGGGCCGGTACAGCGTGAATATGAGAAGCATGTGCGCCGTCCACTCTCCGATGCCTTTGACCTGCACCAAGTGATCGATGATCTCCTGCGAGGTCATCTTGGGAAATTTCTTTTCATCTACCGTGCCGTCGAGACATCTCTTGGCAAGATCCTTTACGTAGGTGACCTTTGCGGCGGAAAGCCCCGCTTTGCGCAGTTTAGGAGACGGAATTTTCAGGAGCAGTTCCGGGGTCGGCTTATTCTTCGGAAATAACGCGACCACGCGTGCGAGTATCGATGCCGCGGCCTTACTCGATATCTGCTGTGACACGATAGAGCGTAAGAGGGCAGGGAATATGCCGCGCGAGTTGGCGTGATATCGCGTGAGGTCCATCGGCCCGTGCGCGCGGATAACTGCTCTCAGAGCCGTATCCTTACGGAGCGCCTTTATCGATCCCGAAAAGTCGGGCTGTTTATGAAAACGTGACATGTCCGCATCATACGCTTCCGCATGCTGAGAAGGAATGTATCAGCGCGTTGACCACGATTAGGTAAGGTGCTAACATAATTCTTAATCAAGCCGATCAGAGGTTCATGAAACCGTCACCGGGTCGAGGCCATACTGACGCTTGTAGCCGATATGGCGGAACCAACTTCATCTGAAGCAGGACCCGCGGCACCTACCGTGCCGAGCATTTTCAGCATACTCGCTCCGTACCGCGCCTGGGTGGTGTGGCTCACGATCATCGCCATCATAGCCAACGTGCTCACGCTCTATTTGCCGAAACTGGTCTCGCACGGTATCGACGCCTACGTGACGCATACGAGCAATTTGCCACACCTGATCGTGGTATTCGGCGGATTCTCGTTCGGCATCTTTTTGTTCACCTATCTGCAAAGCATTCTCCAGACGTATGTATCAGAGAAGGTCGCGCGCGATATGCGCAGCGACATCGTGAATAAGATCTCGCATCAGGGGTATCGCTTTATAGAAGACCGTGATCCGTCGAAGCTGCTTACCAATGTCACGTCGGACATTGATGCCGTGAAAATGTTCGTCTCCCAAGTGGTCGTCTCCCTCGTTTCTTCCGGTGTCATCATCATCGGCGCGGCGATCATATTGCTTACGATAGACTGGCGCCTCGCACTCGCGGTCCTCACGATCATTCCGATGATCGGCGGGACGTTCTTCGTGATCCTCAAACAGGTACGTACGCTTTTCCTACAGGCGCGCGAGGTCATCGACCGCCTCAATAAAGTGATCAATGAGAGCATCATGGGGGCCGCGCTCATCCGTGTCCTGCACTCGAGCGACGTCGAGCACAAGAAGTTCAGCGGTGCCAATACGCGTGCGCGCAACCTCGGCATCAGCATCCTCAAGCTCTTTTCTTTCATGATCCCGATCATCACGTTCGTGGCGAGCATGGGGTCGCTTATCGTGGTAACGCTCGGCGGCTACTATGTCGTGAACGGCTCGATGACTATCGGCTCGTTCGCCGCGTTCATGAGCTACATCATGATACTTATCTTCCCGATACTTATCATCGGATTCATGAGCAACCTCATCGCACAGGCGACCGCATCGTACGGTCGTATCTACGAAGTGCTGCGGGCACCGGATGAGAAGGACGAAGGGACGGTGAGGAATACCCTCGAGGGCAAGATCGAAGTGAAGAATGTGACCGTCATGTATGGAGAAAAACACGCACTGCGCGATGTGTCTCTCACTATCATGCCAAAAACGCGTACCGCCATCATCGGGCCGACGGCAGCAGGGAAGACACAACTTCTCAATGTGATGACCGGTCTCACGGTGCCGAAGCATGGCGACGTCGAATATGACGGCAGGGCGCTCGAGACCTATGAGCGCGCATCTTTCTACCCGCAGATCGGTCTGGTCTTCCAGGACAGCGTGCTTTTCAATACCACCGTGCGGGAGAACATCGCATTCAGTACGACGGTCACTGATGAATCGCTCCAGAAGGCGATCGACACGGCGGAGCTTGCGGATTTTCTCCATACGCTCCCGCAGGGTCTCGACACGCTCGTATCCGAGCGCGGCACATCGCTCTCCGGCGGACAGAAGCAGCGTCTTATGCTCGCGCGCGCATTGGCGCTCAATCCCACGATCCTTTTCCTCGACGACTTCACCGCACGCGTCGATGCGCAGACCGAGGCCAAGATATTGGGGAACATCTCAAAGAACTATCCGGACCTGACGCTCGTCTCTATCACACAGAAGATCGCGCCGATCGAATCCTACGACCAGGTGATCCTGATCATGGAGGGCGAGGTCCTTGCACAAGGCACGCATCAGAGCCTTATGGAGTCGTCGCCGGAGTACGTACAGATCTATAATTCGCAGCGTTCAACAAGTACTTATGAATTACGAACTTAATTCCGAACAGAATAAAGCGAAGCTGAGCGCTTGGGGCGCGATGCGCGGTCTGTGGCCGCTGCTTTCGGGCGAGCGCAACATCCTTATATTCGCCGCATTCGCGACACTCGCTAATTCCGGTATCAACCTGCTCGCGCCGCTGCTTATCGCGCATGTAGTGGACACGTACATCATCGCGGGTCAGTACGGAGGGGTCGTCACGTTCGGCTTCATTTTGTTCGGCCTCTACGTCCTCGGGCTCTTTACGAGCTACGGACAGACGCGGCTCATGGGTGGCGTGGGACAGCGTGTCCTGTTCAATCTGCGCACCACTATATTCTCAAAACTTCAGGAACTCCCGGTCGCGTTCTTCAACGCGAATAAAGCGGGAGATCTCATCTCTCGTATCAACAACGACACCGATAAGCTCAACCAGTTCTTCTCGCAGACCCTCGTGCAGTTCGTGGGGTCGATCGTCATCATGATAGGTGCCGGTATATTCCTGCTCGCCATCAATCTGAAGCTCGGTCTCGCCGCGCTCGCTCCGGCGCTCGCACTTCTGGTATTCACGCAGATCGTCTCTCCGTGGGTAAAGCGCAAGAATGCGGCCTCTCTTACCGCGACAGGCGGTCTCTCTGCTGAGATCGCCGAGAGCCTCAATAATTTCAAGGTGGTCGTGGCGTTCAACCGCCGGGATTTCTTCCGTGAGCGTTTCCAAACTGCCAACGACGTGAACTACAAGACGGCGATCGGCGCAGGTATCGCGAACCAGACATTCACGCCGGTCTTCGGATTCTCGTCGAATCTCGCACAGCTTGTCGTCCTCGCATACGGACTCTACTTGATCACCGTGGGACAGTTCACGCTCGGTCTTATGATCGGGTATCTGGGATATGTGAGCAACTTCTACAATCCACTGCGCCAGCTTGCGGCGCTCTGGTCGAACTTCCAGGTGGCGCTCGCCGGATGGGACCGAATCTCAGCCATCCTTCAGATGCGCAACGACATGATGATACTTCCGCCCGTCGCCGGGACCAGTATCGAGACAAAGGCGTTGCTCGAATTCAAGAATGTCGCATTCCGCTACACGCCCGAAAAGGATGTTTTGCACAATGTGAACATCGCGCTCGAAGCAGGGAAGACGTATGCGCTTGTCGGTCCGACGGGCGGCGGCAAAACCACGACCGCGTCATTGATGGCGCGCCTCTATGACCCCTCCGAAGGCACCGTGTATCTGAGCGGCCGCGACATCCGCACCTACTCTGCCGAAGAGCGCACAAAGAAGATCGGATTCATCCTGCAGGAGCCGATCCTTTTCTCCGGTACCGTGCGCGACAACATCCTCTACGGCAACAGCGAATACAAGGACTACACCAACGAGCAGCTGCAGAAGGTGATACATGATGCGGGGCTCGAAAGCCTGCTCGTGCGCTTCGACGGCGGGCTTGAGGCCCCCGTGGCGACCTCGGGCGACGCGCTTTCGCTCGGCCAGAAGCAGCTCATCGCATTCATGCGCACCGTGCTCCGTGATCCGGAACTCCTCATTCTCGACGAAGCGACAGCTAACATCGATACGGTCACCGAACAGTTGCTCGAAGACATCCTCAAAAAACTTCCGGCGAAAACGACGCGCGTCATCATCGCACACCGCCTCAACACGATAGAGAACGCCGACGAGATATTCTTCGTCAATGGCGGGGAAGTGACCCAGGCGGGCTCAATGGACCACGCGGTAGAAATGCTCCTCCACGGCAAGCGGGCGAGTTGACCTGCGTTACCAACAGCTGTCGGGAAAGGCTCAAACAGACTTCTGATCTAATGGTAAGATTCCGGCAATGTCCAGAAGATTGAAGATCGGGCTGGGAATATGTTGCGTGGCAACTTTAGGAGTTGCTTTCTGGGCGTATGGTCCGGCAATAACCTTCCCGAAGCATCAAGAACCTGAAATTGTATATCCTGACGCGACGGGCAGGCAGGCAGTAGAAGATGCTGGGCTTTCCGCGCTTGATCAGTCCGCAGGCACCACCACTATTGTAAGTGTTTACTCGGTACCCGACTTGGTATGGGTTGCGATCCGAGACGGAGATGGCGTGCGCATACTCGGTGCAAAACTATTTCATATGGGAACTTACAGAGAAAGCAAGGTTCCTCTACTGAGACCGACTGTACCCGGCGGCCATTATGAAGCGGTATATTATATGGACGACGGCGACAGTATTTTTGATCCAAAAAAAGACACGCTCGTGGATAACAGCCTCAGTAAATTCGTAACTCATTGACCCGGGAATTGAGTCTGGCGTAATTTTGCGCTTTACCCGTGAGCCACATAATTCTTGCTGCATCGAGCAAGAATTCTCCAGTCCGCATCCGAGGGTTCGCTCGCAAACGAAACATCGCTCCGTCTTCCCAAATTCAGAAAAACCTGCGGCAGCGCAGGTTTGTTCTGTAATTTGTGACCCAAGTGGGACAGAATTGGAACCAGCTCGTAGCTGAACTGGTCGCGTGGCAATCACTTGGCAAAGACGTAGTAATCGCTCAAAGAATGAGCGAAACGGTCGCGCATACTGACTACCTATAGGAGTTAGAACCATTACATTCACTGAAGTACGACATACTACGACACCATGAAAGTCTTACCTCAGCAGCGCCATTTTCTCTCCGGTATTATTTCCGAAGCGCTTGCAAACGATCCGCTCGTCTCAATACGAAGCATGCAGACAATCATAAAGGACAGCACGGGCCGGTCGATCAGTGACAAATACGTCGCTCGCATAATGAATGAAAATCGCATTACCCTGACACAGGGGTTAGCGGATCGGCCCCGTGTGGAGGAGCGGATCGCTGAAGTGCGCAAACAATATCAAAAGTTCATTAAAGATCTAACAACCATTGCGTATAAGGGTCGCGACATAGGATTTAAAGACCGACTCGCGGCTATAAAGTTAGTTGCTCAGTTAGAAGTAGCGCTGTTACGTGCAGAGCTGCAAACGGGAGTCTTTGAGAATAGGAGCGAGAATGAGATCGAACTCAAAGAAGAGATCAGTCGCATATCCCGCACAGTCACAGTCAGATCCGCGGCTCGATCCAGCTAAGTCGTCAGAGTTTTCCGCATGTTCTTCTCCCAGCCTTCGCGATGAATTATCCTCCCGAGATGTCGCTGCTCGTCTAAGATCTCTTTCTTACTCATACGCGAGAGATCCTCCCAGTCCGTGCCCAGTACGTACGTTGCATTTCCGTAGAGCAGGCTCTCTAAGACGTACATGTTCTTCTCAGGGAAGCCGAGCACAACATAGCCACTGAAGCCGCCATTTCCCACCGCAGCGAAGCCTGGGCTGTACTTATTTATCGTTTCGAGCCGATGCTCGATGATGACACGTTTACCATCCGGAGCTGCATCCACTACGGAGCTGAGTTCTTGCCGCAAGGTATTCCATGGTCGTTCTCCTGGAGGAAGCAGCTGCCAGTTCAATCTCTTGAGCGGAACCTTGATGATTTGTTCGAGGTTCTCGGTGAAGAAGTGACACTCTCCGAATATCTCCAGCATCAGATTAATCGTGTGCAGCAGCAACTCTCCATTCTCTGGCGTGTGTGTCAGGGCGGGTGCAGTGATTATCAGTGCGCCCGACGTGTCCGCAAAGACACTAAGCTCTACTCCAATCGCATCGATATGGCTGCGAGGGTATCTCTTGTATGGAACGTCAACGAACTTTGAGTTCTGAACGGCATCGCGGCCATGCCACTCGGTCCATGTCCACTCCCTCCATCGATATGCAGTCTCCATTGGCTGATCCTTGTGAACGACAACTCTTCCGTCCGCATTATATTCACTGATCGGTCCGAAACGGCCGGCCGGCAGTATGGAACTTCCGGGCTGCACATCCGCACCAAGCCCGATCTTAGTTAGCTGATCGGGAAAGCGATCGAGGTCGCGTATACCTATCACTACTACTTCTCCGGGCTTCAGGAATGGGACATTTGGCCCGAGCTTACGTATTCGCTTTTTTTGAAGGATCATATTATTAATGCTTCGTCTTATCGGCCAAACGATACGTCTGCCCGCTTCGTGGAGTTGGCGGCAAAGGTTCTCCCTTGGTAACTGTTCTCTCGGTTCCGGTGTGCCCGCCTCGTGTTCCGATAATCTCGTATTGGCCCGAGACCTTGGCTGTGCTTCCAGGTTTGTACTTGGTCATAATGCAATTCTCTACGTTAATAATGTGGTGCGTACCACTGCTTATATGGTATCCTGCGCATACGTAACACCGCAACGTGATTATCGGTAACATACGTGACCATCTGTAACTTTAGACTACGAACTGTAACGACTTATCCCACTTCCCGGATCCTATGAAAAAAACAGCGGTTAAAATAACCACTAGAGAGGAGGCTGAAGATGAGATCAATGCCTTCATTGGTCGCAAGGTCCGCGAGATCCGTGACCTGCGTAATCTCAGTGCAGAGACTGTGGCAACTGAGCTCGGGATGGACCGAACAAACCTGAGTCATATCGAAAACGGTCGAAACAAGATCACTGCAGTAATGCTTTGGAAGCTTGCCACCCTTTTCAATTGCCCTGTCGATCGTTTTTTTCCCAAGACTGCTGAGAAGCATAGTCTCAGCCACTCTGATATTGATTTACTGAAGAAAGAAGATGTGCGTGTTGAGGACTGGGCTAGTAGATGTTTCAAGACCGTAAAATGATATGATCTCAAAAATGATTGAAGAAACAGTATTAGATATTTTGAACGAGTACAAAGTGAAAGAACCACCTGTACCGGTTGATGAGATTGCGCAAAAATGCGGAATAAATATTGGACGAGCTCCTTCAGATGACTTTTCAGGTTTTCTATTACGAAAGGCGGATAATTCTTTCATCGGGGTAAACAGTAACGACTCGCACCCAAGACAACGCTTCACGATTGCCCATGAACTAGGACACTATTTTTTACATAAAACTAAGAAAGCATTCGTAGATTATCCTGGCACAAACGCAGAGATTGCTTTTAGAGACAACAAACATAATCTCGTTAGAACTCGCTCAGAGATTGAGGCTAATAAGTTTGCAGCAGCACTATTAATGCCAGCGAAACATTTGCTTGAAGATTTTTCGTTACTTAGGAAAGAAGAACTAATGCATTTGGATGAGAAGATATCCTACTTGGCAGAGCGATATAAGGTAAGTAGAGAAGCAATGACCTATCGACTGATTGACCTCAAGCTATCGGCGTAAAGTAGCCACGATTGGCCTAAAACGCCTCACGTTGCGTCATTGCGCCTAATCAGCTGGCGTAGTTCAAGTGTGCTTTATTTTTCAACGTGAGCCCACACGTTTCGACACACGGCGAATGGAAAAACGTGCCTGTGCAGGGTATGCTGTACGTGCTCTGCAATAGCGAGCAAGTAGCCTAAACCCGTCTAAGGCGGGCATGGTGAAAAGTCCGATCAAGGCCTGAAAACCCATCATATGGGGGTGTCTTGATCGGCCACATCGGGAAACTGGTGTGGAGGGCGCAAGCCCTCACCCATGTGATGGGCTTTTTGTTTGCCCGTCGCAGGTTATTAAAAGTCCGATCAAGATAATATGGATAAAAAAGCTCACGGCAAAAGCCCATGGCTGTTTCTTTTAATCGCGGCCGGTGTAGTACTTCTGGCTGGAATTGCATTGAATGTTGGTCCGTCGCTAATGGCCGGAACAATGCAGGAAGATTTAGATAAAATCGTGTGGCAATCTCGTACTCCAGGCGAAACCGGATATTTGCGATTGGCAAACGATGCTAGCCCGGGTCACACGATATGCCTCGCACCAAGTGTAGACATATACGAGGAATATACAAAAGCCATGATCGCCCAAGATGCTACCGGTGCGATGCGACTAACGAATAACGGGCTCTTCTGTGTAGGTAATGGGACCGTAGTTAAAGTTCTAGATATATCTGCTCTTCTCACACAGGTAAGGATCGTTAGCGGCGTCAACGAAGCCGATCAAGATAATATCGGAATGTCCGGATGGACGGCAAAGGAACGGGTTGTGGAAAA
This sequence comes from Candidatus Kaiserbacteria bacterium, assembly GCA_028286865.1. GTDB lineage: Bacteria > Patescibacteriota > Minisyncoccia > Phycocordibacterales > UBA2100 > UBA10103. The sequence goes on along the minus strand of JAQBQU010000015.1, from coordinate 5,093 downwards.
GTAGGATAACTGACCCTGTTGTACTAATTCAGGAGATGTATAATTAGCGTTCCCAAAAACACCGACTCGATCATGTTGGATTGAGACGCTCTGGGTCTAAGCTCCCACGAAGCGAACATCGAGGCCTCGGAACCTCGCTAGGCAGGCATCATTGAGTAGCTGCCATTTATCTCACTATGTGGGGTGGATGGCAGCTTTTTGTCAGCACCCCGCAACTTTGATTGCGGTATGCTTTCTCGTCAACAAATAATTAAAATAGATCCAGAACTCGCGGCTTTAAGCGAGGCTGATTTTCAAGAAGTTACCACCTCTCTCTATCTCGCAGCGCAGCTTGCGTTCGATGTTTACTGGACCAAGAAGCATGGTTCCAAGTCTCCCGTTGGGTCATTACCTTCTGACAAAAATAACGGTAATGTTTAATTATGGAAACTGACCGTCAGAATACCGGAATAATCTATTCTCGCGTCTCTTCGGCAGAACAGGTGCAAGGCACGAGTTTGGCCATGCAAGAGCGGCTGTGCAAGGAATATGCCGAGCGTGAAGGCATAAGAGTCTTACAGATTTATGTAGAAGAGGGAGAGTCGGCGAAGACGGCAAATAGAACCGAGTTCCAGAAGGCCCTAGCATTTTGTTCAGATAAGAAGCAGCGAGTAGATTTCTTCATAGTGCACAAGGTTGATCGGTTTGCTAGAAACCAGGCAGACCATCACGCAACAAGAGCGGTATTAAAAAGATATGGGACCGAGCTGCGCTCAGTTAGTGAGCCAATTAGTGATGATCCCGTTGGCAAAGCCATGGAGGGCATGCTTTCTGTTTTTGCAGAGTTCGACAATAACGTTCGATCGGCTCGTAGTAGAAGTGGCATGGTTGAGAAAGTAAAACGAGGCGAATGGGTATGGGCTGCGCCTCTCGGTTATAAGCGACTATTCAAAGGAGGCAACCTCGTCATAGATGATGATGTCGCGCCGTACATTCGTGAGCTATTCGAACAATACTCAAACGGAACGCATACCTTTCGATCGTTAGCACAGTATCTGGAACGACGTGGCATGCGTACAAGGAAAGACAGGAGACCGGGCATGCAACTCATGGAGAAGATCCTTCGCAATCCGATCTATTATGGACTCATAAAAGGGTTGGGTCTGGAAGTACATGGAACATTTGCGCCAATAATAGACGAGTCACTCTTTTGGAAATGTCAGCCTAGTACACGCAGCAGATCAAGACACAATAAGCGAAGTAAAGTTAATCCCACATTCCCACTGAAGAAGTTCGTCTCGTGCACCGCATGCGGCACAACAATCACTGCTAGTGCGCCGACCGGTCGTAAGGGTGTTAAATATCCTTACTATCACCATCAAAAGCAGAACTGCCCACTCGCGGCACATATACCCAAAGAAACATTTGAGCAGAACTTCGTCGAGCATCTCCAGGAGATAAGTCCGGATGCAAAATATGAAAAGCTTTTTAAAGCCATTGTATTGGATGTGTGGCAGTCAAACTACAAAAAACTAGACAGTGATAATGCACGGATCCGTAAAGAAGTTGAAGTGCTCGAGGGAGAGCGACAACGCGTATTCGATATGCACCGAACAGGCGTATATAGCGAAACAGAGTTTAAGGAACAGAAGACATTTATAAACCTGAAAATCCAGCAGAAGAAGCTGTTACTGGAAGAGAAGCGCATTGAAGAGTTCAGCATGGAAGAGGCGCTCGATTATTGCTTCTCATTCGTGAGGCAGAGCGCAAAGACATGGCTGGGCTTAAGTGACCTACCAGAGCACCGTATTCGTTTCCAAAAACAGGTCTTTCCTGAAAAACTGACGTTTGATGGGAAAAAACTTGGAACCGGTAAAATGTCCCTTGTTTACGCGATGAATGGCACTAAAGACGCAGAGAAAACTGAACTGGTGACCCCACGGGGAATCGAACCCCGATTAACGGCTTGAAAAGCCGGCGTCCTAACCGTTAGACGATGGGGCCTTCGCTTTGACATCCCTCATGGGATGAGGCCAAAGGCGCGCTTATCATACGTTTTTTTTGGTCACTTGGCAAAAAAATGCTATCGTATTGAACGGTCAGATCGTTAGATGTCAGCGCTTTGCGCGAGGCATCCGATCTTGGGACATTGTCCTGAGTAATCGCGGAGGTGCGCAATTGTGCACCTCCTTCGGAGAGATGGCTGAGTGGTCGAAGGCACCGGTTTCGAAAACCGGCAGACTCGTAAGGGTCTCGAGGGTTCAAATCCCTCTCTCTCCGCATCCAGCGAAAGAACGTCCTTTATGGGCGTTTTTTCGTTTATACTTCGGTATATGTTCGAATCAGCTTCGAGAAGGCCCAGGGCTCAGTCATCCGAAATGGAGCGTGCGCCGGAGAATTCATTCGCAGACGATATTCGTGAATTGCCAACGTACCAACAGATCATTTGGCGACTCGAAAAGGAAGAACTTTTTCAGGGCTATGACCCCTCGGATCCCGACGCAAGCCCGAATGCTGATCCCACGATCCCCGCAGATGATGGCGAGCCGGTCAATCTGCCGGAGCTTATAGACGAGATCAATAATATTGAAATGGACGAGGAGGAGGGTGACCCTATCGAAGGGCTCCGAGAAATAAGACGCATCAAGCCGTTGCTTCAGCGCGTTATGGAATTGCGCTCGACGCGTAAAGTTCTCAACAGTCAGTATGCACAGGAGTGGCAGACGAGATTAACGCCGACAGGCGAAGAATTTTCGGTCCACGCGATAGACAGGGCGAAGGTGAAAGAGATGAGGCCGCCTGAGGATGACGTGCCGATCGTGATCGCGCCGGGATATACCGTCGGGCCTCGTGCGACACGAAGAAATGCGATCGGGCTTGCCGAACTCGGGCATTCTGTCATGACGTATGCCGTACCTACGAACAGTAAAAACTTCGATCCGGATAAGAAATTCGGGGAAGATGTCCCTGTTTACTCCAAAGTACATGCAACCGCGCTTTTGCGGGCGATGGAGGAGGGCGAGAAAGAGATATTCGAACGCCCCACAAAATTTGATGTCATCGGGTACTCATTCGGCGCCATAAGTACGCTTATTGCAGCCGATGCCGCACCGGAAAAATTCAGGAATATCGTTCTTATCAATCCGGCCGGCCTTACTCATACGACCGATCCGGAGCTTCTTCTCCGGCTCAAACAGTTCATACCGGCGGATGTCGTCGATTCGGTGAATTCAAAGGTGCGCTACGTAAGACGGCTGGCTTCTACAGTGGTTAATTCAAGCAAGCATGGTAAGCAGGTGCTCGAACAAATCGGCGAGAAGTCGCCGACTTTTTTGGACCGGATACCTACGCCTGGCAAAATTTCTAAGGCCCTCTCTGAGCTCGGAGAAATGGACCTTACCTTAAATAAGGACAAAGCAATGTATGCCGATTTCTCTCCGGAGATGAAAGAGATCGGCGCGAAGGGAGGACTCAGCGAAGCACTTCACATTGCCGATGCGATAAGTTGGGCAGATATGCTCCCTATTATCGAACGGCTTCGCTGGTTGGGTATTCAAATAACCATTCTTCCGGGCGAAGGCGATCCTCTATTTGATGTAGATGATATCGAACGCTCCGGTAAAATAGCTCGTACCGACACTTTCGCCATAGCAGGCGGGCACGCACAGTTGGGATTCCGTCCTGGTGCGATCTCGGAAATCTCTGTGGACAGCATTCATCGCATGAACGAAAAGCGAGCTGCTGAAGAAAATAACATATGACTTATATCGATCTCACACTCTCATTCACCGACGACATGCCGGTGGATCCCGGCGACCCGAAGTCGGAACTGAAACAGATCGCCGACATTGCCTCGGCAGGGTATGTGGACCATCTGCTCCATACCGCGATGCACGTAGGCACGCACATCGATGCGCCTCTTCATATGCTCGATGGCGGGAAGCGCATCACCGATTTCGTGGCAGATAAATTCTTCGGCAGGGGAGTGTTGATAGATGTTCGGGGAGCTGCAAGTATTGGCGCTGACGCGCTCGCGAACGGCGCACTTCAGAAAGGCGATATCGTCCTTTTTCTTACCGGATTTTCCGAAAAATTCCGTACCCCTGATTATTACGACAAACATCCGGAGATAACGCCTGAGGCGGCAGAGGTATTGGTCGCGGCTGGAGTATCAATAGTCGGAATGGACATGCCGAGCCCCGACCGTCCACCTTTTCATACGCATAGAATATTGCTCGGAAAAGATATTCTCATCATCGAGAACCTGACGAATCTGGAAGAATTGATAGGGAAGGAGTTCGACGTCATAGCACTCCCGGCCAAGCTCGAAGCCGAGGCGGCTCCTGTCCGCGTTGTCGCTAAAATACGCTAAAAAGAGAGGCGATGCCGGCATGCCGGCATCGCCCTCGGAACACGGACTACAGTCCAAGTTCCTGCTTCCATCTTTGTGCGACGGCTACGGCCTTCGGACCCGCAATGCCGACGTAGAGAGATGGGGTGGAAAGTATTTGCCGTTGGCGCGGCGTCATTTTTTCCATGAACCCGGTCATCTCTTCATCAGCAGCCACCACTTCTTCGAGTGGCATCGCCGTACGTTGTGCTTCGAGCGTGAGCGTGCGCACTTTCTCGTGAGCATCGGGATGCCCGAGCGCCGCGAGAAGAATGTAGAGTGGCTCCGCGACTACCGCCCCTTTTTGCAACGCCAGGTTGCGCGTGAGACTGTCGTGATCGACGGAGAGCTTGCTCATAGTGCGAGTCAGGCGTTTCGCCATCGAGACGACATACGCGACGATCTCACCATACGTTCGCGCCGAGGCGGAGTTGGTAAGGTCGCGCTGGTGTTCACTGATCTGATCCATGAACACGGTAACGATCCGAGGTGCGACGATCTTCCAGCAGCTCTTCGCGTTCTCGAAGTTAATCGGATTGCGTTTCTGCGGCATTGTCGACGAGCCGACCTGGTCCGCTTCAAACGCCTCTCCCACTTCTCCGATCTCCGTCCGCTGAAGATGTCGCATGTCATCGGAGAGGTTGGCAAGGATACCGGCCACGATCGTGACCTCACACAGAAGCCGTGTCAGGGCCTCCGGCGGTACGACTTGGGTCGAATGTTC
>JAQBQU010000021.1 GCA_028286865.1 Candidatus Kaiserbacteria bacterium | reverse complement strand
GTGCGCACCGTAGGAGAGTTGGAAAAAATGTTGAAGGCTACTCCATTCAAGAAGGTGAAGGTCACCAAAAATACCCGCCGCTATGTGACGTTCCTCTCCGGCAACCCTATTGCCCCGCTCAAGGCCCGCAAGATCACCGATCAATACGAAGTGCTGAAAGTGGGAAAAGGGGAGGTGTATAGCGTGCTGGAACTCGATCCCAAGATGAAAACGCCCGATGTAATGAAACTGCTCGGCCAGTCGTATGGCAAGAAGATAACAACGCGCAACTGGAATACGATCGAAAAGATCATTGGTTGACGCATTTTGCTGTTGGTGACATAGTCTCGCCAGCGCATCGCGACTAATCCCGGGGGAAGTGAAATGAGCCTGATCCTCAATTTTTTCGGCGTCGATCTCTACGACCTAATGTTCATTGTCGGCATTATCTTATTGCCGGTCACGGTCGGCGGCTTTTGGACACCGATCCTGGCCCAGACGTTCACGCAGATGATGACCGTTATCGCCTGCAGCATCGTGGTCAATATTATCTGGATGGCCGTGCTCAAGACGCTCGCCGGTATCGAATTCGGCACCGAGTTCCTTACCATCGCGAAAGTCATTGCTCTTGATCTCAGTGGCTTCGTCGCTGTTGGGACCATATTCTGCATGATCGTCGGCGGACCGTACAAAGTCGAACAGCATCCGCCGGATCCGCTCAATCGATTCGACATGTCCCACCCCGACCATCAGGTCTAGCTCGCCGTTCCTTTCTGCCGCCCTCCAACACCTCGTTGGCGGGCGGTTTCGTTTTTGTTGGGAGCTTCAAGTAAATGGTGTATAAATGCCGGAGTCACACGAACACCCGAGGAGGGAACATGTTGGAACCACGAGAGTTTCGCCAGTGTCCCTTCGAAAAGAAGGGTATTGAAGACGGCACGATCATTGAAGTCGCGCTGAGCGAGCGGCGTGAAGAGCGATTGCCCGCGATGGTCGCGGCCTTCATACAGCTGAGGAATCGTCCGGAATCTCCGGCCATCCGCTTCACGTTGCCGAAGTCGGCATATGCGTCGTGCTCAAGTAACCGCGAATTGCGGTATCTGCTCCTGCCGTTTCAAGCGGATATGATCGCAGCTGATCTCGATACGCGGCTTCGACCATTCATCCCATATCAGCATACGAATTGGGCAAGGGAATGGGGCACGGGGATCGTAAAGAGTGATCATGCTCGTTTCGTACAGACTCTCGCGTTGATGAATTTTCTGAAGAAAACCGGTCTTCCTATGCCGCGCAGCATCGCAGAGCAGGCAAATTGGATCGAGGGACTGTTCATCGCATCGAAGAAGCATCTGATCCCGGATGTGCACCTTAAAATTACGGGTGAAGCTGCCGACAAAAGCGAGGTGCACATGATGTCGATACGATCCGGTGGCCTGACCCTGCTTTCTGATTACGCCGGGCCTGATCATCCCGAACGGAACAGGACTTGTTTCAGTATCGTGAAGACCCCGTACTATCCCAATACCTTTCCCCGCTACAGCGAGAATGTCGAAATTGTCGTGTCGCGAGAGGCTGACTTTGTGGCGCTTCCGAAACCTTTGCGTAAGCGGATACGGACCCAGTCCAACGAAATGTACCTTGCCCACGGTATAGAAATTACCGACCTTGAGAACTTTAAGCCCCCGATCGGCTTATGGGTCCTCGACGAGAAGTAGGGCGGTTCCTTCGCCATAGATCCTCAACGGCCGTCGCATGACGGCCGTTTTGTTTGGGCCGAACGGCCCGGATATTGCATTTTCCGGGGCTTTGGTGCATACTCCCTTCACGTTCTATGACAGCCGAAACAACAGCAAAGAAGCCTGCCAAGCGGGCAAAGAAAGCGGACGGCGCTCATCGTTTGCGCATCCGTGTCCGCGCCTATGAGCACGGTGTCCTTGATGGCGCAGTGAAGCAGATCATCGATGTTGCCGCCCGTCACAATGCGACTGTTGTCGGCCCTGTCCCACTCCCGATCGATATCAAGAAGTACACCGTCAACCGCGGTGCCTTCATCGACAAGGACTCACGCGAACAGTTCGAGATGCGCATCCACAAGCGAATGATCGACATCCTCAATCCTGAGGCGAAGGTCATCGAGGCCCTCACCAACATCGACTTGCCTAGCGGCGTATCGATCGATGTGAAGATGATGTAAATAAAATAAATAAAAAAATGGCCCGCGAAAGCGGGTTATTTTTTTGGTATATATAAAAGTAGTGGGCCGACTCGCGAGATGCGAATCGGCCCGTCACAAGATGCACTGCATCAATTTTTGGAGCAGATGCATTGCATCACTATTTCCACTGTACGCAAAGAGCCGTGTAGTGTCAATGAAGGGTGTCGGCGACGTTCACCGCCGACACCCCCGGCGGCTCCCTAGGGAAGTAGCCTTCGTGTGCGATGCCTCAGGACGACATCCTGAAACACGGCCTTTGAATCCTTCTCGTCCGCAGACGAGTCGATTTCGCAGGCTGAAGCGCCCTTACCCCACGTCGCGTACGCCGCGACGGTACCCGAGACCGCAGAAATGGTCGCAAGTACAAAGAGTGACGCCATTGCAGTACCTCGCATAACAGCTCCAATGCTAGCGAGCGGGCACCGGTACTGTGACCATACCGGTTCGACCCGACCGAGTTCTGCTCGGCAGATAGACCGTACGGGAGAACTGCGGGTACGTCAAATGACGGGGCAGTTGCCTCATTGACTTAATGCAATAAACCTGCGATAATATAAAAAGAGGAACAGAAATGAGCCGGTCAGCGGCTCATAACCTCAGCATGAGGAAACAAAAATGAAGGTATTCATTCTCGCCGTTGTCGCAGCGATCGCTATCGCGACTCCCGCGCACGCAGCCACCAAGGGCACCGTCACGAAGACCAGCGGACAAGGGTTCGACATGGGCAAGTGCATGGACAACGTGCAAGCGCGCGGTGTGCCTGCTCGCCGCGCTCAGAACGTCTGCCAGAAAAAGATGAGCGGCAAGTAACGCCGCAGCCGCTTCGTTTGGACCCGGTCGCCAATTGCGATCGGGTCATTCATTTTACGCATGCCACGCATCTGTCGATATGTGATAGAACGGTCGAAGGTTACTATATGTATATATGCTCATAGTACTCGGCGGCCTTTTGGGAAGCGGGCGCATTTATTTGGCCAACAAGCTCGCCCTTACATACGGAGTGTACCCGTACGATCTCAACAGCAAGAAGGTCCCGCTCCCGATGTTTGATACGGACGGCAATGTCCGTACACGGGTACCCAAGAACAAGCAGGAGCGTTTGCGCGTATACGACAAGGTCCTTGAGGATCTTCCTTTTGCATCAAAGATGCATCCTAATATTCTGATACACGATACGTTTCACCGTCAGATGCCCCGAGAGTACTTTCTCGAAAAAGCCAAAGAGATCTGTTCACCGGTCGTATTCATATGGATCGAAGCAGGGGAGGAATATGTGATCACGAATATGAACTATCTTCATAAGCGCGGGGTGATAAAGGATGTCGATGCCGCTTTGCGCTATCGGGAACTGCGCAAAAAGAAATTACAGCCGTGCCCTCCGTCGGTCCCTCGATTTCATACCACCACGATGAGCGCTACTCATGTGGAAGATCTCTGGCAGTTGATCCAGGATCAGGTCAATAGTGGTTGATATCCCGTTGTTATATCAGTGGCACTCCGTCTTTTGACCATTTCTGCGAACTAATATACGGTTGAGGCAGGCTCAACCAGGTTCTTGAAAGGACGAATACGTCATGAACGCACCAGCACCGAAGGTCACCCTCGCGGCGGCCGACTACCGACCGCAGGTCGATCTGCTCTGCCATCACTTTCTGAGCGGTCACGTGCTCTATCTGGCACATGCGCACGGCAAGGGTTACTTCCGCGACCAGGGCCTCTTTGTCAATTTCTCGCGGACCAACCATTCACCGAAGGTGATCGATGCCCTAGAGCGCGACATCTTCAAGATCGGTCTCGCAACAACAACTACGTTCCTTCGCAGTATTGCGAAGTGGGTCGCCGACGGCAACGAGTCGAAGGACTATCCGCTTGCGATGGTCTATCAGGCCGACCAGTCGTTCTCGAGCGCGTTCTACTCGCTCACGAACGACTATCGTGAGCAGATCGGCCTGCCGACGTATCCGAAGGACGTTACCACGTTCGAGGATCTCATCGGCAAGATCGTGCGACCCGGCGGCGGTACGCCGACCGAGATGTTCTATCTGCTCGCGCACCAGTACGGACTTCTCAGCCGCGTGAATCCGTCGATCGAGAAGAATGGCTTCGACCCCGACAAGATAAACCTCACCGAGGTCGAGGAATACGACGTCAAGACCTACAGCAATCTCATGATCGCAGGGCAACTCGATGTCTATTCGAAGCCATCATTTGGTCACGGCCAATTCCTCGGCCGCGCCAAAACGACGAACTCCGGGCTCACGCATGCGTCGTTCAGTACGCTGCAGGCGGGGCTTCCGACGGTCTATGGCGTGGGCGTCGTGGTCCGGAAGGACTTCGCTATCGATCACGCCGATATGCTTCGCGCATTTCTGCTGGCCATCGACAAGGCAATGCCCGAATGCATCACCGACCATATGTACGCGGTCCGCGTGATGAATGAGATGCGCGGTTTCGGTCGCGAGTACGACGAGATCGAAGGGATCAAAGGTGCCATCACGGCCGGCAAGCATCCGGAGATCACCGGCGGCTACGGCTTCTACGAGAGCGATGACACCAAGCAGCATGGTTTCGGTTGCATCCGCGATGACAAGGTCCAGTTCCTGATCGACAGTCTCGGTAAGGCTGGACGGCTTCCTGCTTCGATCTCCCTGCGCGACGTGTGCATGGACTTCGCCTGGCACTGACCTGTGTTCCGAACAAAAAAAGTCTACAATGTGCCTTCCGCGATCCGTCGCGGAAGGCATGATCTTTTAAGGAGAAAAAAGGTGATACGGCACATACTTATCGCGGCTGCTTTTTTCGCCGCGGCTTCCGCCGAGGCGAAAGACATCATCACGCTCGTTGCGGGCTTCCCGCCAGGAGGCCCGTCGACATTGGTCGCAAGACATATGGCGGATGCGCTGGAGAAGGAACTCGACGTCACTGTTGTCGTCGAGAATAAGCCGGGTGCATCTGGCCAGCTTGCTGCTGACCACGTGAAGCGTCAGCCTGCTGATGGCAATACGCTCATGGTGCTTGCGTCGACGTCGACGCTGCGAGTCGTCCCGGACGGCATCCTTATGCCGATCGGCCGCATCTCACGGTTCGACTTCATATTCGCAGTGCATCCCTCAACACAGGTGCACACGCTCGACGAATACATTGAGCGTGTGCACGCGGGACTTGTTGCCGGTGACTACACAACACCGGGAGCAGGAAGTGTTCCACATCTTGCACTGGAGCAGCTTGCTTATGAGGTTGCGCGCAAACGCGGCTATGCTTCGCGGCTGCCTCTTCTGCATATCCCGTATCAGGGAACCGCACAGGCGGTCCAGGGCATTATCGGTGGCCATGTGCCGGCGGGAATGTTCGGGCTTACAGAAATGAGGTCCGCGCTCGCGATGGGGTTGAAACCGATCTTCATCGGGAGTGCGACCCGTTCTTCGATCGAAGAACTGAAGAATGTTCCGACGCTCATCGAACTTGGCTACGATATCGATACCTCCGGTTGGCATGCGCTCTATGTGCATAAGGACGTCGACGCTTCGCTGAAGGCAAAGCTTCACGCAGCGGTCGAGCGTGCGGCCCGGACCATCCCGCAGTCTCTCAAGGACTTAGGATTTATCGGAGACGCAAGTTCGCCCGAAAAAATGTGGATGATCCACAATCGCGACTTCGAGCGGTGGATGGCGGTAGCGCATCGCATCGGCGTTCAGCCGTAAGCATCGTTGTTCTTTACTGTGGCCGTCCCTAAGGACGGCCATTTTTTTAATTTGAATCAAATGGCTTGAAACGACTAACTTATACAGAGCGCGATCCGTCAATTGACGCTCCAATTAGGGTAGTGTAGCGTCGCACTAGGGCAATTCGCTCTTTTCGTCTCATTCAGCGAGGGAATAAGGATGTCTTCATTCGCATCACGCGGGAGCGATCCCGCTGCCGGATCCGCTCCGGTATCGCGAGCCACAAGCTGGTTCCAGATCAGCGTAGGCGCGCTCTGCATGTTCGTCCCCGGCGTTCTGCTCTACGGCTGGGGTGCGTTCGTGGAGTCCATCATGCAGGGCAACGGTTGGAGCAATCCGCAGGTCCAGACAGCGTTCTGGATCTTCGGCATCTTCGAAGCGTGCTTCATGTGGCTCCAAGGCCCGATAGTCGATCGATGGGGACCGCGTATCGCGATGATCATTGCCGGCGTACTCGTGGCCTTCGGTGGCTATCTCAATTCCACGGCGACCACGCTTACAATGCTGTACACCGCAGCCGCATTCAGCGGATTCGGCGCGAGCATCGTCACATGTGCGACTATCGGAAATGCGGCACAATGGTTTCCGGATAAGGACAGGGGACTCGCAGCGGGTGTCACCGTGATGGGCTTCGCGCTCGGCGCAGGGGTAACCATCCTGCCGATGGTCGAATACATCAAGGCGCATGGTTATCGGGAGACCTTTCTTATTTGGGGTGTCCTCATGGGCCTCGCGCTCGCGGTACTTGCACTTTTGATGCGAGCACCGCGCGAAGGTGAGGTGCTTCGTGTCACGAAGCATGCGATCACGAAGCATCAATACACGTCATGGGAAATGTTCCAGACAAAACCCTTCTGGATGCTGCTCGTGATGTTCGGTTCTGTCGCTGCGACGGGGCTACTCGTCACCAGTCAACTCGGGCCGATCATGACGCACTACAAAACACACGGCCTCACGGTCGGGACGTTGTTGGGCTATACGTTCACCGGCTTTACGCTGGCACTGTTCGTCGACCGAGTGGCCAACATACTCTGCCGACCGGTCTTTGGCTGGTTGTCGGATATCTGGGGCCGCGAACGGACCATGGCCTTCGCCTTTTTATTCGAGGCGATCGGCATCTTCCTGCTGTTCCAATCGGTGAATCATCCGCTCATGTTCTCGTTCCTCTCCGGGCTCGTGTTCCTCGCCTTCGGCGAGATATACGCGCTGATGCCGGCGACGCTCACCGACATCTATGGCGAGAAGCACGCGGCCACTAACTACGGATGGCTGTATGTCGCGAAGGCATTCGGATACGCGTGGGCACCGATCTCGGGCGCAATGTTCGTGGCTATGCAGGATTGGCAGTGGGTGTTCTACGTGAACGCCACTCTCGACATCCTGGCCGCGGTGCTTGCGTTCCGCCTGATCCCAGCAAGGCGCGAGATGAGATACCCCTGAGCAGACACTACAGTGAAGACTTATGCCCGGCGGGAAACCGCCGGGCATCTTTTATACAAAATCGTTGTCCGGCTGCAGGTAATCCTCGGGCTTCAGGTCGCTTCGGAAGTGGACGTTCTCATCCAGAAACGGATTATGGATCGCGTGCTGCTTCATCACGATCGGAAGCGAGCGCACTTTCGTTTTGTTATCGCGGTATTCGGCATCTTTGTTGAAGTCGTAGATGATGTCTTTCATGATCCACTTATAGCTCTTCCACGTGTCGCGGATGCGCTTGTCGAGGTTGTTCATGCTCCACAGCTGGAATTCGTCGGTGTTGTAGAAGGAGATGAAGCGGGTGTCGAGGTATTCCTTCGTGATGTTTTGAATATTGCCGGGAAGTGTGTAGAACAGAATGTAGCAGAAGCACGCCTGCCACTTCGTCGCGAAGTTGAACCACCACATGAAATCGAAGTTGGAGCGTATCTCCATGGGTGCGGTTTTATTGAATTTGTCGTACAGATCAAAGTAAAATTGAGCAGCATCCGCATCGCCGAGGGTGCCGGTGAAGAAATCGACAAGAAGCTCACGTGTATACGGCTTGTGTATCGTTTCGAATCCGTACTGCGTGATCATCTTGCTCACGCTCGCATTTCCCATTACGAGGTCATTATGCTCCGCCGAAAGCAGCATATCGTTGCCTCCGATGAGCGAGGGGAATGTGATGCTCGACCCCATCCGTATCTTGCCCTTGAGGTGCTCTTCGTAGAAGCGTGGATTCTCGGCGATCGAC
>JAQBQU010000002.1 GCA_028286865.1 Candidatus Kaiserbacteria bacterium | reverse complement strand
CTCCGATCTCCGTCCGCTGAAGATGTCGCATGTCATCGGAGAGGTTGGCAAGGATACCGGCCACGATCGTGACCTCACACAGAAGCCGTGTCAGGGCCTCCGGCGGTACGACTTGGGTCGAATGTTCGGCCGCGGTGAGACCCAGCTCTGCGAGAATCTCCGCCTCGAAACGTTCCGGGTCGTCGAAGAACAGTGAAGAGGCGTTATACGCGCCGACTGCGCCAGAAAATTTACCCACGAGGTTTTCTGCCCGTGCGCGAAGCTCCTGGATCGAGCCGCCGAGGCGTGAGACGTAGCTAGCGATCGAGAAACCGAACGTGATCGGTACAGCATGTTGACCGTGCGTCCTGCCGACTTGTGTCGTCTCCGCTTCTCGGCTGGCAAGAACGCTCAGCACACCTTCCAGTTTTTCGAGCGAAGGAATAAGGACCTTATGCACCACGTTTTTATACCGGGCGGCGTTAGCCGAATCGATAATATCGAACGATGTGGCCGTCATGTGGACATAGGGCTTCGTGCTGTCGCTGACCTTGGCTCGAATACAGTTGGCGAGCGCTCGGATGTCGTGCCGGATCCGATCTTCTTCCTCGTACACTTCAGCGGTCGAGACTTGTCCGCACGCCGCTTCGACCTCTTTCAAGGCGGCTTCCGAACAGATGCCGCGTCGATGCAGTACCCGTACGAGCGCAACTTCGACGAGGAGCTTATAGCGTGTAAACCCGTTTTCGGACAGGTGTTCCGCCACCTCCTCATCCCAGTACCGGTAGTCGATCGGCGACAGACTGTCGAATACACCACGTAATTTCAAGGAACCCTCCTGCGTTTTGTTAACCCTACGGACTGTACCGAAGTTGATGCAGAAAGTCCAAAGGGGCTGTGTGAGGTCAATTTTGGAGCCGCAGACCACAAACGCTTATCCACACGCGGCCAGAATGGGCTCGGGCGTATGCCATACTGAGGAGTAATTATCAGCCAACGTGAACATCCTATGTCACTCGGCGGTCATTAAGAAACTCCCCTCGAAAGAGGGGCTTTCTTTTTAATGGCCAGGAATGTTCTATGATGCCCTGATGCAAGCTACGGCACTACCTGAATACAAAGAGCATATCGGTACCTGTAGCGAATGCGGTAACAGTCCGGTCAATCATTTCGCGACCTATTGGGAGCAGACGTTCGCCGTATGGACCGCACACGGCGGAAGCGATAGCGCCATGCAGCGGATGATGCATAAAAAAGGCGATGCGCTTTTCGACAAGATCGCGCCCGCGCTTTTTGGCTTTCTGGTGGCGCTCCCGGTATCAAGGCTCTCCAACGATCCCTCGCGTGCGCGCACGTATCGCTCGCAGGTGATCTGGGAAGAAGCAAAGCGACGCGGCATAGAAATGCAACAGGTCGTGTTCTTCGGCTTTTACACCGAGATCTATCGCGCCCGCATCCGCGGCCGTTGGCACTATTTCCAGAGCTTGCCGGTACCGGAGGGCCTCGATCGTAATAAATACCGCTACATCGATGACAAATTCCTCTTCAAGCAATTATTGACCGAAGAGCATATTCCCGCAGCACGCGCGGTATCCGTCGTCTCGCGCAAGCAGGCGATAGATGCACTCCATGAATGCGGCGGTGTCGTCGTAGTGAAGCCGCGCTCGGGCTCGCGCGGCAGACATACGTCGGTGAACGTGCGCACCGAAGAAGAGATGGTACGGGCGTTCGATTCGGCGCGTGTGCTCTGCAAATACGTGGTCGTCGAGGAATATTTTGAGGGAAGTGTATGCCGCGGAACGCTGATAGCGGGGAAGTTGGTCGGCTTTTTACAGGCGGACCCGCCGAAGGTGACGGGTGACGGGATTTCCAGCGTGCGCGAACTGGCGGAGCAGGCCAATCAGGAGAAACCTGACCGCGTGCAAGATATCGTTCTATCTGAAGACCATCGTGCTTTTTTGTCACGACTCGGCTATACGTTCGATTTGGTCATTCCTAAGGGCGAGCGCATCGCGCTCACGTATCGCACGGGGCGACTCTTCGGCGGTCGTACGCGCGAATACGGTACCGCGATACATCCGAAACTGCGCGACTACTTAGAACGGACCGCTGCGCTCACCGGGGCCGTGGTCGTCGGATTCGATCTCATCATCAAGGACCCTCTTGCAGATCCCGACACTCAGAAGTGGGGGATCATCGAAGGGAATTCGCTTCCGTTCATCGACCTGCATTACCTGCCGCTTGAAGGCACACCGACGAATGTCGCCGCTGCGATATGGGACCTGTGGAATATCTAAGGGACGCAAGAGGCGGTATCATACTGATATGAAGCACTGGCCAGTGTACGCGATCATTGTAGTAGCACTCGGTCTCGGGATCGCCGCGTTTTCAGCGCGGGGAGTCGGCAATACGGGCACGGTCGCGAGCACCACCTCCATGCCGACTGTGACGATAAAAGGCAATACCATACGCGTCTCGACTGCCGTCACGCAAGCAGAACATGCGCAGGGTCTCAGCGGACGCACCGGCCTTGCGGCAGACGAAGGAATGCTTTTCGTCTTCACTGAGCCGGGAGATTACGCGTTCTGGATGAAAGACATGCTCTTTTCGATCGATATCGTATGGATCGATGCCGCGGGGAAAATAATATACATCGCGCCGTCTGTTTCTCCGGATTCGTATCCGACCGCATTTGATCCACATATGAATGCAAAATATGTGATCGAGCTTCCGGCAGGGTATATGACCGCTCACAATACAGCTGTCGGAGACATCGTTCAGATATAGAGTGAATATTTACACTTATATAGGAAAGTGGTATAGTAAATACCTGCATCAGGCAGCCGCTCTTATGCAAATAAGGGAGGAAAGTCCGGACATGCCCACATTTCGCAAGAGACGTGGAGAACGGTAGCGGGTAACGCCCGCCGGGGTAATCCCAGGGATGCGAACAGAGACGCCCAAGCCGAGAGGCAAGGGGATCCGTCAGGATCAGCTCTTGTGGCAACACGAGAGGTGCAACGGCAAAAATCCTACCTGCATGCAAGACCGCGCCCCACACACGAAGTTATTCGTGTGGAGGGGAGAGTCGCTCGAGGTAGACGGCAACGTCTATCCCAGATACATGGCTGCCAACGACAGAATCCGGCTTATAGATGCAGACTTGTGAAAAGAGACCCGAAAGGGTCTCTTTTCTTTTGCCGGGTGCTGTTCACACAAAATCCTTCTTATGCGCGCTATGTTAGGATACGAAAGTCATGATCTCAGCGTTCACGGGTCGCGCGCTTAAATACTTATCCTCCGAAGTGCGCGGACTCCATGCCGCCGCATACGTGCTCGCCGCCTGTGCACTTCTCTCATCGCTTCTCGCGATGGTGCGCGACCGCATGCTGGCGCAGACGTTCGGCGCGTCTACCTCGCTTGATATCTATTATGCCGGGTTCCGTATCCCGGACCTGATCTTCGTCGCTACCGGTGCACTCGTCTCGGTGTACATGCTCATCCCTGAACTCTCACGCCGATCGGACCCGCAGCAAAAATCATATATCGATACGATCATCGTCGGCTTTTCTATTTTTGCCGTCGCGGTATCGGCAGTCGCTGCATTGCTCGCACCGCTCATCCTTTCGCTCATGTTCCCGGAATATACGGGCGCTCATGCGACACAGCTCATCGACATCACGCGCATAATCCTGCTGCAGCCGATCATTTTGGGACTCTCTAATATTCTTGCTGCCATCACGCAGGTGCGACATCGCTACGCGCTCTACGCGCTTTCACCGCTTCTGTACAACCTCGGAATTATTTTCGGCGTCGAATTCTTGTATCCGATGTGGGGCATCACCGGACTCGCCTGGGGTGTCGTCATCGGCGCGTGTCTGCACCTGGGCATCCAGATACCTTCGATCGTCGGAGACGGGTTCCTACGCCGCTTCCCGCGCTTTTCGGAGCCGAAGGCGCTGATTAATACCGCGTTCATATCGCTTCCTCGCGCGCTCGCGCTCTCCATGAACCAGATCACCTTCTTCGGACTTACCGCGCTCGCCGCCACGCTTACTTCGGGCTCCATCGCAGTATTTATGTTCGCGTACAATCTGCAGGCGGTGCCGCTCTCCATCATCGGGGCGTCGTTCTCCGTCGCCGCATTCCCGACGCTCGCTGCGGCACTCTCCAAAGGCGACACCAAGGAATTCATCGGACACGTCGCCATCGCGGCGCGCTATGTGTTCTTCTGGTCCGTTCCGGCAAGTATGCTGATACTCGTGCTCCGCGCATACGTGGTGCGCGTGATCTTGGGCTCGGGCGCTTTTGATTGGACCGACACGCGCCTTACCGCCGCGGCATTCGCGCTCTTCTCGCTCTCGCTCGCCGCGCAAGGCCTCACGCTCCTCTTGGTGCGCGGATATTACGCGGCGGGAAGGACATTCGTACCGCTCATCGTTGCGGTCGGTGTGGCACTCGGCACCCTCGCTATCGCATTCATGACCTTGCATGTGCTCGATAACGACGACATCCTCTTTTGGGTCCAGAGCACCCTGCGCGTAGAGGGGCTCCAGGGCAGTTCCGTCATTGCGCTCGCATTTGCGTACACTGTTGCGCAGATACTCGGCGCGGTCGCGCTCGTCATTCACTTCGAATACCGCTTCAGCGGATTCTTCACCCAGGTATGGCGCTCGATACTCGAAAGCCTCTTTGCGGGGATCGCCGGGGCGCTCGGCGTGTACGGCGCGCTCATGGTCGCCGGGTTCTTCGTCACGACCGACACCTCCGCGTCGATCTTCTTTCTGGGTCTCGGCGGCGGGACATTCGGTATCATCGTTGCGATGGCGGCATATCATGCGATCGGCAGCCGCGAATACGGCGAAACGCTCGCTGCCATACGGGGAAAGTTGTGGAGAAAAGCACAGGTGGAAGGAGTCACTATCGTGGCCTCCGCCGAAGAGCAAGGGGCGATTTAGCGCTGCTTGGGGTATAGTAGTGCAACATGGCTTCAAACATACGTAATTTCAGTATCATAGCCCACATCGACCATGGTAAATCGACCCTGGCCGACCGTATGCTCGAGATCACGGGCACGATCGAGCCGCGTCATATGCAGGCCCAGGTCCTTGATCGTATGGATCTGGAGCGCGAGCGGGGTATCACCATCAAGATGCAACCGGTGCGCATGCAATGGAAGGTCGACGGCCAGGAATATACCGTGAATCTCATCGATACGCCGGGACACGTGGATTTTTCATATGAGGTATCGCGCGCACTCACTGCGGTAGAAGGCGTGGTCTTGCTCGTAGACTCAACCCAGGGAGTGGAGGCGCAGACGCTTTCGGTGCTTTCAGTCGCGAAGTCGCTCGGGCTCGTGGTGATCCCGGTCGTGTCAAAGGTAGACGCGCCGAATGCGCGCGTATCCGAGATCACGAGTGAGCTGGCGCTCTTGCTCGAGTGCGATGAGAGCGACGTACTTCCGGCATCGGGCAAGACCGGACAGGGTGTTGCAGAAGTATTGAATGCGATCGTGAAGCGCGTCCCGCCTCCGAAGTCTTCGGGGACATCCGCTCAGGCGCTCATCTTCGACTTCGGATATTCCGATCACCGCGGCATCATAGTATATGCGCGCGTATTCGGCGGATCACTCGCAAAAGGAGATTCACTTAAATTCGTCGCCAGCGGCGCGGAATTCATTGCCCTTGAAGTAGGCATCATGGCGCCTGAGGAAAAGCCTAAAGACAGGCTTCTGGACGGTGAGATCGGTTATATCGTGACCGGTATTAAAAAACCGGGCATCGCATCGGTCGGAGATACGCTCACCACGGTCCGCAACTCCGCGCCGGCACTGTCTGATTATCGTGCACCGACACCGGTCATCTGGGCGTCCGTCTATCCGGAAAGTCAGGACGATCTCTTGTTGCTTCGTCAGTCGCTCGAGCGATTGCGCCTTTCGGATTCATCGCTTTCATACGAAGAAGAATCATCCGGCATCATGGGCAAGGGCTTCCGCTGCGGATTCTTGGGCATGCTCCACCTTGAGATCGTCATCGAGCGCCTCAAACGCGAATTCACGCTTGAGCTCGTGGTCACGATGCCGACGACCGTATACGAAGTGACGCACCTCGACGGCAAGATCGAGGAGGTATATTCACCCGCCCGATTCCCGGACGAAGGGATGTCGAAGCAGGTACGCGAACTATGGGCGGATGTGCTCGTGATAACACCGCCGGAATACGTGGGCGGTATCTCGCAGATCCTCTACGATCACGAGGCGGTCGTGGGGGACACCGAATCGCTTCCCGACGGGAAGGTCGGCATTCATTCTCAGATGCCGCTGCGCGAGCTTATGCGCCAGTTCTTCGATAAGCTCAAGAGCGTCTCTTCCGGATACGCGTCACTTTCATACGAGATAACGGGTCTGCGCGATGCCGATGTGATACGACTTGATATTCTGGTCGCCGAAGATATGGTGCCGGCCTTCGCTCGTATCGTGAGCAAACGGCGTGTGCAGCAAGAAGCGGAATCCATGGTGGAAAAGCTCGAAAAGCTCCTTCCGAAGCAGCTCTTCGAGCTGAAGATCCAGGCGCGCGTCGGCGGACGCATCATCGCATCACGCCGCAAATCAGCGATGCGAAAGGATGTGACCGGCTACCTATACGGCGGCGACGTATCCCGCAAGAACAAGCTTCTCGATAAACAAAAGAAGGGTAAGAAAAAGATGCTCGCGCGCGGAAAAGTCGACATCCCCAACGATGTCTTTTTGAAGGTCGTTCGTGAGAACGACTAGGCTAGATCATGTTCACGATGCCGGGCGCAAAGAATGCGACCATGCCGATCATGACGACGACTGCCACGACGCCCCAGATCACGTTGACGATCTTCTTGGTGCGCTTGTGAAAAAGAAAACTCATGGGGCTCAGTATAATGATAGGATAGGCAAATGGCAACGTTCCGGCAAAAACACGACCCGATCCGCGTGTTTTGGAGGCGCCTCGGGATGCTTGCGCTTCTTGCGCTCGTGATCATGGCCGCTTTCAGCGTGTGGAACGTGTTCAACAAAGAGCGCGAGTCCCGCGCACTGCGCGCGCAATCCGAGCTGCAATTGTCGCAGCTCAAACAGCAACAAGCGCAGCTCAATACGGATATCGCACGATTGGAGACACCCCGCGGGCAGGAAGAGACGGTGCGCAAACAGTACGCGGTCGGAAAAAAGGGGGAAGGCATGATCATCATCGTCGATCCGGAGCAGCCGAAGCAGATAGAGGCGACGACGACTACGCCGTGGTACCGAAGCTGGTTCAATTGGTAAAGGGAGCGCTCGGTAGTGGTGACTTTTGGAGATCAACTTTTTTCTGCTGAAAAAAGTACTATCCTCGCGCCAAGCGCTGCGGGGTCTCCAAAAGTCACCACTACACTCGCTTGTCTCAGGAGATTTGGTAGATTAGGTAAGTTCGCGGGTATGGTTTAGTGGTAGAATGCGACCTTCCCAAGGTTGAGAGCGGGGTTCGATTCCCCGTACCCGCACAGACGAGAACGAAGTGAACGCTGCGCGGGTAAAGCGAAGCATTGCATGCTTCGCTGCCGGGAATCGAACGGCCGGAACGAAATGTGCCAGTAGGCAGATTGCGTGAGGCGGGGTCGCGGAAACAAGTGAGCGACGGCGAACTTGTTATCCGTGACCGATTTCTACCGCACCACAATTAAAGATATTTTTTACCGTAGGAGCGCATCGCGTCGATCACGTGATCGAGCGCAGCACCCTTCTTCGAGAGCGCATATTCGACGCGCTGCGGCTTCTCGTATTCGTTGCGCATGATCATGCCTTCATGCTCGAGCTGCTTCAGTTTATTAGCCAGCGTACGCGTACTGATCCCTTTGAGCGATACCTCGAGCTCGGAGAAGCGCTTCGGAGTATTCATGA
Organism: Candidatus Kaiserbacteria bacterium; assembly: GCA_028286865.1. Lineage (GTDB taxonomy): Bacteria > Patescibacteriota > Minisyncoccia > Phycocordibacterales > UBA2100 > UBA10103. The sequence goes on along the minus strand of JAQBQU010000002.1, from coordinate 19,700 downwards.
GGTCGCGTACGATAAGCAGTGAGCAGGAATCGCCCAAAATGTCGGCTACCCGTGCGACAGGGCAGCCGGGGCAGAGGTCTTTCTTCTGCTGGAGTGTTCGAAGGGTCATATATATAAGCTATCACGACTTTATCCACTTTACAAAGTAAAGTGACAGGAGTATACTGGATCTACTAGCAAATAACATTTCATAATTTTATGGATTACTCACAACTCGCATCTACAGAATCGATCGCCAAAACGGCAGAGGCGCTCAAGGCCAATCGATTCTCCACGGTCGTAACAGTCGCAAACGGAGCGGCGGCACTTGAATACATCAAAGAAAACCTTCCGAAGGGCGTCTCAGTCATGAACGGAGCGTCGAGGACGTTGGAGCAGATCGGCTTCGTCGATTATCTGAAAGGGGGCGCTCACGGGTGGAACAATCTACATGCGGCGATCGTAGCTGAAACCGATCCTGCCAAGCAGGCCGAACTTCGCCGTAACTCTGTATCTTCGGACTACTATTTAGGAAGTGTTCATGCGGTTACGGAGACCGGAGAGCTCGTCATCTCGTCGAATACTGGCAGCCAATTGCCGCACCTCGCGTTTACGTCTCAAAACCTGGTACTCGTGGTCGGAACTCAAAAGATCGTCCCGACACTTGCCGAAGCAATGACACGCTTTGAATACATTCTGCCGCTGGAGAATGAGAACATGATGCAAAAGTATGGCGTAGGGACTCAAAGGAATAAGACCCTTATCCTTCACGGTGAAAGCGGGTTTACGAAGCGTAATGTGACCATCCTATTCGTCAACGAGAAGCTCGGATTCTAGTATTATTCGCCCGTGATATATTTATCAGATACTAATCATAAAATCTGTATGACTAACACCGCAACAGTAGAGATCTATTCGACTCCATCGTGCCACTTCTGTCACATGGCCAAGGAATTCTTCACCGCTAACAACGTCGCGTTCACCGACCACAATGTCGCGTCGGACCTCGAGAAGCGCAAAGAGATGATCGATAAGAGCGGACAGATGGGAGTGCCCGTCATTACGATCGGCGACCAGTTCGTCGTCGGCTTCGATGAGCCGCGCATTCGCGAGCTACTCGCTATCTAGTCCCCTTAGCAGGAATCGAACCTACATCTTTCCCTTAGGACGGGACTGCTCTATCCATTGAGCTACAAGGGGAAGTGAGGAGCAAAATGAAAGTTTACTTTCATTTTCTACGAATGTCGCCCTTGAAAGCTTTGCTTACATGGGTAACGCAGCCACTTTACCACACACCATCTCGGTGTGTGGTTTTGGGATGATAGGATGTTGCCATGCCCGAACACAATTTACTTCAGGAAACGTACCGACTTTCGCTCGAGAACAACAAGATGCTTCGTAAAATGAAGCGCAACGCATTCTGGGGCGGGATCATCCGCACCATCGTGTATGCGGCACTGCTTGCGGCACCGATCTGGTTCTATCTCTCGTATCTTGCTCCGGTCGTGAATCGCATGCTCGATGAGGTGCAGCAGATACAGGGGACAAGTGTCCAGGCGCAGACGAAGTTCAGTGATCTGGAAAACACCTGGAATCAGTTCAAGAATAAGATACCGGGAATGGGGACTGCCAGTACGACTCAGTAATCATTGAGAAAAGAGATAAAGACGGGTATATTAATGGGCGTCTACACCAATAGACATGTCCTCACTTGCCGAGATAAGCACAGCTTTTCTCGGCAGCGCTCGGGAAAGGAGTATGCTAGCATCCTCTTTGTCCCTCACTTGCCGAGATAGCTCAGTTGGTAGAGCATTCCCCTGAAGAGGGAAGGGTCACCAGTTCGAATCTGGTTCTCGGCACCACTTATAGACCAAGCGTGAACGTCATGGCACCGCCGGCAGGAGAGAGCCATTTCGATACATCGAGCTTGATATCGTATGTCTTTCCGAGCTCGCGGTATTTTAATCCGCCGTTCTCAAGCGCATAGTCAAAAAGTCGCTTCGTTATCTCGACATCCTTGAGGCAATATTGTCTGACCTTATCGATCTCGCCATTGCGCCACCACACGATCGATTGGCCTCCGTTGCCGCTCTTTTTTACTCCCAGAGTCCCTTCCGCTATCGCATCAAGTCGAAGCCGCCGACCGAGCACTGCCTGCACCTCTTTCATAATGTCTAGGCTCTTTATCTTGGTGAGATCACCGGGATAATATTTATTTAAAAGCGGGACATCGAAATGGTCCGAATTGTATCCCACGAGCACGTCGGTACGCTCGAGCATGCTCCACATTTTCGGAAGTTCCGGCTCAAGGTAGCTCGTATATTCTCCCGTCTCGGAATCATGCGCACAAACGATCGCAATAGTGAGCGACGCCGGGTCATTGGAGCCGGTGTCCGCAAGCCAGTTCGCGGTCTCGATATCGAAGGTGACGATACGCATGTTATCCGAGGGAGCTGAACAAATGCTCTGATATGCGGTCCGCGGTGAGTACGGTCTCGTTACCGGTGGCCAGATTCTTGATCGTATAGCGGCCCGAGTCGCGCTCTTTGGCACCTACGGCGATAACGAAGGGCACTTTCATCTTTTCGGCCTGGCGGATCTGGTCGCCCAATCGCTTGCCGGAGTAATTCACTGCGACCGTCACATCTTCGCGACGAAGGTCCTGAGCCAGGCGTGTGGCATGCGATGTCGCTTCCGGCTCGACGATGCATATCATAAGCTCTGAGGCCGGCGCGTATGCGGGAAGGAGATTGTGTGCTTCCAGGAAGTCGCGCGCCGTCACATCGCCCATACCGAAACCGACGGCGGGTATCGAGTCGCCGCCGAAGAGCGTGAGGAGATTGTCGTAGCGACCGCCGCCGAAGAGCGAGCGACGATTCTCGGGCGAGGTGTCGAACACTTCGAAGACCATGCCGGTGTAGTAGTCGAACCCGCGCGTGATCTTGGTGTCGACGATCATGTTGGTGACGCCCATGTGTTCGAGTGCCACGCGGAGCTCTTCGAGGTATGCGGTGGATGTGGTGCGTTCGATCTCGCTGATGAGCGCCTGCGCCTTTTCGGTGCCGCCGACGACCGCCGCGAGCTGTGTATCGAAATCTTCGAGCTTTGCACGACGGTCGAGAAGGCGCGTGACGTCGCTTCGTGTGTCGATATCGATCCCGGCAGAGTCATACATCGCATCGAGGATGCGGCGGTCGGATACGCGTATCTCGAAATCGCGCTCTTCGGCACCCATACTTCTCATGATCGCGTGTGCCATTGCGATGATCTCCGCGTCGGCTTCGATACCGGCGACGCCCACGATATCCGCGTTGAGCTGCCAGTGTTCGCGCAAACGGCCCTTCTGCGGACGTTCATAACGAAAGACATTGGCGATCGTGTACCAACGGGCGGGGAGCGGGATCTCGCGGGATCTCGCGGCGACCATGCGCGCGAATGTCGGCGTCATCTCGGGGCGAAGCGTGACCTCGCGGTCTCCGCGGTCGGTGAAGGTGTACGTCTGATCGTTGACGATCTCGGCGCTCGTCTTCGAGCGGTAGAGTTCCGCCGGCTCAAGGACCGACGCGTTGTACTCCTCGTAGCCGAAAAGCTCGCATACGCGCTCCATGTGCTCGAAGAGATAGCGCTGGATGAACTGATCCTCCGGATAGAAATCGCGTACCCCCTTATACGGATCGGTCGAAAGCCTCGCCCGCTGTGACTGGTCTATGGCCGAGGGTTTCGAGGGCTTTTGCATGTCTCGTATTATACTCACACTCTATGAAAACGATAGATGCACGATTCGAGATCAAAAACGCAGGCCCGGATGTAGGTGAAGGACTCTTCGCCACGCAGGATATTAGAAAGGGAGATCTTATTATCGAGTACACCGGAGAGAAGCTCCCGACCGCGGTGGCGGATGCGCGCGATTCGCGCTATCTCTTCGAGCTCGATGACGAGTGGACCCTCGACGGTTCAGGCACAGAGAACACCGCGCGCTATATCAATCATTCGTGCGACCCCAACAGCGAGGCCGAGATACGACACGGGCGCATCATGATCGATGCGGTGCGCGATATCAAAGCGGGCGAGGAGATCACATTCGATTACGATCAGGAATACTTCGACGAGTTCATCAAACCGATCGGCTGTCGATGCGGTGCCAAAGTTCACCGAAAATAATTACGCACTGCCGATGAGGAGTCCGGCGAGCAGCACGAGCCCGCCGCCGAATATCACTTGTAATACCGAGAGCCAGAAGCGCATCTTGAAAAAGTGGTAGCGGATATACGCGATCACCACGAGTTCGACCCCGACGATGATATATGCGAGATAGAGCGCCGCCGTCAGGTGCGACAGGAGAAAGGGAAGCGTGTGCAGAATGCCGCCAAGGAAGGTCATGACGCCGATGATCGCTCCGCGCATCATGGGATGTCCGCGCCCGGTACTGACTCCCGTGTCCGAGAGCGCCTCCGCGAATGCCATCGAAATGCCCGCGCCGACCGCGGCGGAGAGGCCGACGATAAACGCGACGTGGGGCTTCCCGGTCGCAAATGCCGCGGCGAAGATGGGGGCAAGTGTCGAGACCGAGCCGTCCATGAGGCCCGCGAGACCCGGCTGTACCACCTTGAGCAGGAACGACCGTTCGCTGTCGATTCTCATTGCGCATATTCTAGCAGATCCTGGCAAGATCTTGTGATGGTTATGCGCGTATTGGAAAGTCCGCTCGCCGGAGGTATACTTCCCGTATCATGCCGAGAAAGACAGAGCTGTGGGTAATAGGTATCTTCGTAGCCGTGGTGGTCCTGGGGACTATCGTCGCTGCGGTGACTTCAGGCGGTACCACCACGGCATCAACACAATTCGTGTCTACCACCGTCCCTGCGCTCACGAGCGCGGACTGGTCGCGCGGCAACACTGCAGCGGCCGTATCGGTCACTGAATACGGGGATTTCCAGTGCCCTGCATGCGGGGCATATGAGCCGATCATGCAGCAGCTCACGAAGGATTTCGGTTCCTCGGTCCGCTTCGCGTTCCGCAATTATCCGCTCTACCAGATCCATCAGGACGCCATGATGAGTGCGCAGGCGGCGGAAGCGGCGGGACTGCAAGGCAAGTACTGGGAAATGCACGATCTTCTCTATGCAAAGCAGAACGAATGGTCGCTTGAGGCTGCAAATACCGTGACCGCAAAATTCTTCGACGGATACGCAAGGTCGCTCGGTCTCGATGTCGCGAAATTTGATACCGACATCAATTCGGCCGGGGTGAAGGCAAAGATACAGAAAGATATGGCAAGCGGCGATGCCGCAAAGGTGGATCACACCCCGACATTCTTCGTGAATCTGCAGCAGATCCCGAATCCCGCGAACTACGCCGACTTCAAAGCCGCCATCGAAGCGGCGCTCTCTACCACGACCGCGCAATAAATGGGCTTTATGCCGACCTTGATCACACTCATGGCGCTGGGCTCGGTCGCGCTCAATGTCGCGCTTATCCTGGGCACCATCGTCGCGTGCGTGCCTGCATGGCGCGCGCGTGTATTCCCGACCGTCCGAAACAACGCTCGCGTGATCGTGTTCTTGCTCTCGGCTCTCTCAGTGGCCGGGACACTATTGCTCCAGTACGCGGGAGCATTGAATCCGTGCGTTTTGTGCTGGTGGCAGCGCGTCTTTATGTATCCGATCGTGATCATTTCATTCATCGCATTTCTCAAGAATACCGATTTCTCCGGGATCGCCGATTACGTACTCGCGATGTCGGTGGTGGGAGGGGCGATCGCGCTCTATCAGCACCTCTTGCAAGTGCTTCCGTCCGGGCTGCTGATCCCGTGCGATGCAGCAGGAGATTGCTCGGTTCGCTCGGTATTCAAATTCGGTTTCGTCACCATTCCGTGGATGGCACTCTCGGTCTTTGCGGTATTCGTACTCATCGCGATCATCGCACGAAAGAAGTAAGGCCTAAAAGACGGGTTCTGTCGCCCGCTTTCCGCTACGCCGCAGATATCTCAGTTCGATCGTGTACCGGTCGTAGCCGTGCATAAATATCGCGATCGCGACACCTGCGAGAATGATGTGCGGCCACACCGCTTCTCCGAAGTAGAGGAGTGACAGTGAGAGCCAGAAGAGTAAGAAAAGCGACGCGAAGCGGATCTCTATACCAAACAAGAAGAAGAGTCCGAGAAGCACTTCAATAGCGAATGCTCCAAGTACAATGAAGGGTGCTTGGAATGGGAAAACAGTATCAAGCCCGTACCGTGTCACCGTATCGAGTGCGAGCTGTGCATGAATATACTTTGCGTAGACCGACGCAAAGATAAGAGATATACCGAAGGAGACACGTAGTATGACGAATGCCCGCTCTTCACACCACAGCAGGAGCGTGTGAAATACATGCGGATAGCGGTGATGGAAATAGCGGTCGATCGCGAAAGATGCATTGCCGAGGGTGAGTGTTATGAACATCTCCCCGAGGTAATTGGCATAGGTGAACATGTAGCTACCATAGTGGGGAAGCGATGCCGCAAAGACGATAATAAGGAGGGCCGATGCGGCCCGGGTGAACAGTCCGATCGTGATAAGCGCACCGAGCGCCATCATGAGGATCTCAAGCGTCGGCACGATGCCCGCCGCTACGAACGACGTGAAGGGAAGTTCGGGCCCGAACAGTGCACCGAAGTATCCGGAAGCGAAGATCGCGATACCGAGCGTGAGTCGTGCTACCAGTGGCGCGTATCGCTTCAGCGGACGAAGCACCGGAGAGAGATATCGTTCTACGGGTTTCGATACCGATATTGAGAGAACTGTCAGTATCGCCCAAATGGTTATGAACATCCAGAAGAAGAATGATGCCGTGTGATCATGAAGAATATCCAGCACCTGAAGTCCCGGCATGGTGAGGTCGTGAGCGATCAAATCCGGTGGAAGCACATACACTTCATGCGCGCTCGCGATCATCGGTGCAGCTGCAGTGAGGACGGTCGTAGTGAAGAGGAGGTGTCGTAGAAAATTGCGCATATACATTAGGAATGGCGGATCATGCTGCGCTCGATGTCAGCGATGGAGCCCTTGGTTTTTTTGCCCGGATTGAAGATGTTGTTGGGATCGAATATCTTCTTCACTTCCTCGAAAAGGGCGATCATTTTATCTCCATACATGATCTTGAGATACGGCGTTCGGATGATGCCGTCGTTATGTTCTCCCGTGATAGAGCCTTTATATTTGGCGACGATCTCATAGACCTTGGGCTGAAGCTCAAGTATCTCTTTGCGCTGATCCTCACGACCGAGGTCCATAAGCGGAATGATGTGGAAATTGGCGTCGCCGATATGCCCGGCGATCGTGTACAAGAGGTGATGCTGATCGAGAAGTGCATTCAGCTCCGGAATGAATTGCGGATAGTTGTCGGGATGCACGACGATGTCGTCGATAAAGGGAGCGGCGTAGAGTCCCTTGAGGTTCTTTCGCAAAAGCGCGAAGCTCTCTCTGCGAATCGTCCAGTATTTTGCCGCCTGTGCCTCGGAGCGTGCGATCTTCGTGCGCACCGCAAGTCCTGCGAGCGATTCGCGTGCTTGCTTCGCTTTTTCGAAGGCTTCTTCAGCGGTGTCTTCGGCGAACTCTGCCATCAGGACAAGCTTCGGGACGCCCCCGGTCGCGACCAGATACAGCTCGGGAATGAACGCGATACCGAGCTTGATCATCTGCAAGATGCCGAACTGCGAAATGATCTGGGGGATGAAGCGCACCGCGAGTTTGAAGGTCTGGTCGTCGTATGACTCGAACGACTCCGGCGTGAAGCCGAGGACGCGCTTCACGATCTCGGGAAGTATCTGAATGTCGCTCAGAAATATTACGAGCATTGCGCGATGCTCCTGCGTCTTCACAAGACCGAGCTTGGCCTTCGTCACCATCGCGAGCGTGCCCTGCGAGCCGCAGATGAGCTGAGTGAGGTCGAAGGTGCCTTTGGCACGGTCCATGACGTTCCAAAGCGCGTAGCCGGCGGAGTTCTTCGTGACGCTCGGTCGCGCCGCCTCGATCTCTGCTGTGTGCGCTTCGAGCAGCTGGTGGGTTTGGCGATAGATCGCGCCTTCAAGATCCTGCTGTGCTTCTTTGGCGGCGAGTTCCCAGGCGGCCAGCGGTTTGAGCGTCGTTAATGTCCCGTCGGAAAGAACGACCTCTATCTCGCGCACGTATTTGTTGGTCTTGCCGTATTTGAGCGTGAGTTCGCCGCCGGAATTATTCGATACGATGCCTCCCATCGCGCACAGTTCTCGTGAAGCGGGGTAGGAGGGAAGTATCTTCCCGGCCTTCGCGAGGGTCGCTTTCTCGAAATCGCGATAATACACGCCCGGCTCGGTGACGGCATAATCGTCGCCCACCTCCACGACCGCATTCATAAACTTGGTGAATACGAGCGATATCGAATCAGTGAGCGGTCCGCCCGTCATGTCGGTGCCGGCAGAGCGCCCTGCGAGCGAAATATGCTCACCATGCGCTGCCGCATCGCCGACGAATTTGACGACCGAGACAACATCATCTGCGTTCTTCGGAAATACCACGACCTCAGGGCGGCGCTCGAAGATACTCGTGTCGCGACTATATTTTTCGAGCGTCGAAGTGTCATCGAGCACGTCGCCCCGGACGATCTGTGCAAGGCGTTCACGCAATTTCATGTGAAGAATTATAGCAGCTCTTGGGATACAATAGCTGAATGATACTTCTCCTCATCTCATTCATCGCCGGTGCGCTCACTGCGCTTGCTCCGTGCACCATATCGCTCCTTCCGGTGATCGTCGGCGGCTCTCTTTCGGGAGAGCGGAGTATTCGCCGCGCTCTTGTCGTCACGCTCTCGCTGGGCATCTCGGTGATCGTATTCACATTCGTATTGAAAGTATCCACTGTACTCATCAATGTGCCGCAGACATTCTGGCAGGACCTTTCGGGCGTCATTATCGTGGTTCTCGGTCTTGCGATGGTGTTTCCCTCACTTTGGGACAAGATCCCCGGACTCAATCGGATAAACATGGGTTCCAACCGGCTCCTCGCTACCGGCTACAAAAAACAGAGCTTCCTCGGTGACATATTGGTAGGCGCGGCACTTGGCCCGGTATTTTCAAGCTGCAGCCCGACGTATTTCCTTATTCTTGCGACGGTGCTCCCGGCGAGTCTTATTACGGGATTCATATATCTGCTCGCATTCGCGTTCGGTCTCTGCTTACTCTTGCTTATTATTACGTTGGCAGGACAAAAGCTGATCGAGAAGCTCGGTGTCGCGTCGGACCCCTCGAGCAATTTCAAGCGATGGATCGGCGTATTCTTTATACTCGTCGGCGTCGCTATATTCTTCGGCCTCGATAAAAAAATACAGACATCGCTCGCGTCCATACCATTCCTCGACGAAACGCGCCTGGAACAGTTGCTGCTCGCCAAGAACGGACCGGCAAGCCAGGGGAGTGCGTATGCCACCGAGGGAGGTGCAGATGCGAGCGGCTCGACCGAGGCATCGCGCGATGCGATGAAATCAATGCGCTACCAAAAAGCGCCCGAGATCACGAAGCCGAGCGGATTCATCAATACCGGCGGTGAGCCCATCACGATCGCCCAATTCAAAGGTAAGAAGGTGGTCTTGATCGATGTGTGGACCTATTCGTGCATCAACTGTCAGCGCACGCTTCCGTATCTGCGTGCGTGGTACGACAAATATAATTCGGAAGGTCTCGAGATCATTTCGATACATACGCCGGAATTCGCATTCGAGCACCTGCAATCGAATGTACAGAAAGCCGTTGACGGGTTCGGAATCAAATATCCCGTCGTGCTCGATAATGATTACGGCACCTGGAACGCGTTCGGCAATCAGTACTGGCCGCGCAAATATCTCATCGACATTGACGGATTCATCGTCTTTGATCACGCGGGGGAAGGTAATTACGATGTGACCGAAAAAGCGATACAGAAAGCGCTTACCGAGCGGGCCCAGGTGCTCGGGCTACCCACGGACACCGTCTCAGGCGGGATCGTGGATCCGAGCGATGTCGTCACGCTCGATAATAATGCGATCGGAAGTCCCGAGACGTATTTCGGCTCGGCACGCAATGAATATTTCGGCAACGGCCGCGCTCATGTATCGGGTACCCAGACACTCTCGCTTCCGAAGAGCTTCGAATCGAACCTCTTTTATCTGAGCGGTACCTGGGACTTCGCCGATGAATATATGGAGAGCAAAAGCGCGGGAAGCATCACGTATACATTCACCGCAAAGAACGTCTATCTCGTCGCGAGTTCGCAAAAGGGTAGTTCGGTCACGATACTGCTCGACGGAAAACCGGTCACTCCGGCCAATGCGGGTACGGAAGTCGCTGCCGGCACCGTCATGATCAAAGATAATCGCCTCTATAATCTGCTCAAGAACGTCTCAGGTGGGGAACACACGCTGGAGATCCGCGTTGATTCAGCCGGTCTCGATGCCTATACATTCACATTCGGGTAGCGACGCTTGCGCTCCGTTGTGCTAATCTTTCCTCATGAAGACAAAAAGCATTATCTGGGCACTTATCATGGTTATTATTCTGGCCGGAGGTTATTGGTATTACTCGATGCACAAGACCGTAGCATCTGCGGCGCCAACGAACAGCGCCGTTGCGACCATGGATATGGGCACATACCCATACGAGTGCGACGAGCACGTCATGATGAGCATCACACCGTCACACGACATGAGCACGCTTAAGATCTCCGGAACGGATGGGGCAGCGTATCCTCCGACCGTGACTCTTGCAAAGGTTGCCGCCACGTCCGGCGTAAAGTATCAGGGAGGCGAATTTACATTCACCGGCAAGGGAGAATCCGTAACGCTCACCCAGGGCGATCAGTCACTCAATTGCTCTCCTGTAGCGAATCCGGACGCAGCACCATTCAACTTCGGCGACTAGGGTCATCTTTTCAGCGTAAGCATCTGCTCGATCATCGTGGCGATCTCTTTGCTGTGATCCTTTTTGAAGCGCTGCACCAGGTCCGCTCGTGTCGGTTCTTCGGTCTTTCCGTTCTTTGCGGATAGATCGGTGATCGCTGCGAAAGGCGGAATAGCGACCCCGAGCCCGTTGAGAAAATTGAATATGCTTCCGGTGATGTGCTGCGCGCCGTCACTGTCTCCCGTGATAATGACGCCGCCAAGCTTGCCTTCGAGCTTTGAGGTCTTGCCGTCGAGTATCTCGTCGTGTATTTCATCAAGCCGTTCGATCACACGCTGTGTCTCCGATGAATGATTGTCCCACCAGATCGGTGTTGCGAATATAAGTATGTCGGCACCGATAACTTTTTCGTAGATCACGGGCCAATGATCTCCGGCACCCATATCGGTATAGGTGCCCGGCGCGATCACATGGTCGACGAGTTTTACGATCTCGACATCAATGTCTTTCTTCTTCATCTCCTCTGCTACGTATTCCGCGAGGGTCTCGGTGTTCGAGAGTCCTTTGCGCTTGAGCGTACCCAAGAGTATTAATGCTTTCATTGAAGCATTAAACGCCATTTTTAATGAGAGAAGCATGAAGCGGCAATAAGGAATATAATGCCCTTATGGCACTTTTTGCGGAGCGCGAAGATAAGACATATAAGGCCGCTATGGAGACTTTCAGCGACCGTGTCGTGAAGCTGGCGCTCTCGATCCCGGCGGGCCGCGTGAGCACGTATGGGGCTATTGCGCGCGCCGCAGGAGGCGGGGGGATGGCGGCGCAGAGCATTACCGGGATCCTTGGAAAAGCCTGGGACAAAGGAGAGAAAAAGATACCCTTCCATCGCATTGTCTACGCTGACGGTCGCATTTGGATAAACGAAGAGTATCGAAAAAAACGAACAGCTTTGTATAAAAAGGAAGGGATCAAGATCGATAAGAAAGACCGAATCATCGACTTCGCGGACAAACTGTATGAGTTCTAAGCGCTCAGCGTTGCAAGAAGCTCGTCGATGACGACTGCGGTCTCGCTCGGGCCGGAGACTTGCTTCGTTTTGATACCGGTCGGGACGACGACCTGATCGTTGCCGCCGGCGTAGAGGGCGTCGCCGACATAGAACATTTCTTCCGGGGGAATGCGAAGCTTTTCGGCGAGCCAGCGGACACCGTATGCTTTGTTGGTGTCTTTGTGCGTGATATCGATGGTCGAGAGTCCGCCCGTGAGGATCTCGAATTCTCCGAGTTTCGCTCGGAGCATTTCCAGTAGCGCGCGGCGCTTTGAGCCGTCGACATCCCAATTCTTTTTCACATCCTGCGGAGCATCGACGCCGACGATCGTGAAGGCGATCTGGGCCTCGCGATCGATCACACGCTCTCCGAAGTGCGGCGCGTCAGTCATGATGGTGCTTTGCTCAAGATATTCATGCAGGACCGCCTTGATCCGCTCCCGCTCATCGAGCGTCAGTGCATGGTTGTATTCAAGTTTCCACGTGCCGTCGACGTACAGATAGCATTGCGTGGCACTATTGGGAAATATATACAGATTCGATGTGATCGCGGGCAGCATCGCCAGAATGTCGCGCTGAACTCGTTCAAATCCCGCGCCCGTCATAATAGCGACGGGCAGAAGCTTCATGAGCCTCGCCAATCGTTCGATCATTTCAGGCTTCGGCGCCTGAAAACTATCGGCGAGCGTGTCGTCGAAGTCAAAAATGGCTACTTTCGGACGTTCCATGGCAAGAGAATAGCACATGGCACAGTTTTCGCGTGATAAAATACCTATGGGTCAATCACTCAATGTCACACAAAGCGCGCATACTCATGTTCGGATGGGAATTCCCCCCTCACAATTCGGGAGGGCTCGGTGTCGCATGTCTCGGACTCACACGCTCGCTCAAAGAGCGCGGTGTTGAGGTGCTATTTGTGATGCCAAAAAAGATGGATATCCAAACACCCTATGCCCGCATGCTGTATGCGGATATCGACGGCGTCCACAGCATCGCCGTTAATTCGGTCCTCTCCCCCTATTTGAACACGGTCTCGTATGAAAAGATCCGCGGACGTAATGGCTCGACAAGTATCTATGGCCCCGATCTCTTTGGTGAGGTTGATCGGTATCGCGCTGTCGCCGGAGCGCTTGCGCGAAGCGAGCAGTTCGATGTGATCTATGCGCACGACTGGCTCTCATTCGGCGCCGGCATCGAAGCAAAGCGTGCGACGGGCAAACCGCTCATCGTGCATGTGCACGCGACCGAATTCGACCGCTCCGGCGGCGCCATCGGCATCAACCCGCACGTATTTAATATCGAGAAGCAGGGAATGGAAGCAGCCGACGTCGTGGTCGCGGTATCGGAATTCACCAAGCAGATCATCCTCCGCTCGTACGGCATTCCGGCGGAAAAAGTCCGCGTTGTCCACAATGGGATAGATGAGACGACGGCACCAAGCGGCAACGGGGTGCGTCGCATGCGCGCGCTCAAAGACGCCGGCAACAAGATCGTGCTTTTTCTCGGCCGCATCACGCTTCAGAAAGGGCCCGATTATTTCATCCGGGCCGCCAAGCGGGTACTCGAAAAGAACAGCAAGGTGTTCTTCGTTATTTCGGGCTCCGGAGATATGGAGGGCAACATGATGCGGCTGGCAGTCCAGCTCGGAATTTCCGACAAGGTGCTTTTCAGCGGATTTCTCACCGGCAACGACCGTCACGAGATGTACACCGCAGCGGATCTCTTTGTGATGCCGTCGGTCTCTGAGCCGTTCGGCATCACGCCGCTTGAATCGATGCGATTGGGAACACCGGTACTCATCTCAAAGCAGTCGGGGGTATCCGAAGTGGTGAAGCATGCGCTCAAAGTCGATTTCTGGGATATCGACGACATGGCAGCGAAAATGCTCGCCGTCGTCGGGCTGCCCGCGCTCGGTAAGACGCTTTCGGAAAACGGACGCGAAGAGGCCGAGCGCATCACGTGGGCGCAAGCCGCGATAAAAGTGGATTCGATCGTGAGCAGTCTCGTACATCAGGTGTAGAATACAAGTACTTCGTATGAAATCTGTCTGTTTTTATTTTCAAGTCCACCAGCCGTATCGCGTAAAGCAATACCGTGTGTTCGATATCGGCAATGACGGCGAATATTTCAATGACCGCTCCGAGACATCGCTCAACAACCGTCGCATTCTCGAGAAGGTCGCCCAAAAATCCTACATACCCGCAACGAAGCTCCTCTTGGCACTTCTTCAAAAACATCCGGAGATGCGCATCTCATTCTCGTTCTCGGGGATCGCACTCGAACAGCTCGAACGATTCTCGCCGGAGGCGATCGACCTCTTCAAGCGCGTCGTGGATACCGGCCGCGCCGAGGTCCTCGCCGAGACCTATTACCATTCGCTCTCGTTCTTTTATTCGGTCGCCGAGTTCGAGCGGCAGGTCGCAAAGCATCGTGAGATCATCCGACGGCTCTTCGGGGTGTGGCCCCGCGTTTTCCGCAACACCGAGCTCTCGTACCGCAATGACCTCGCTTCATGGGCCGAGAGCGCGGGCTATTCGGGCGTCATCGCAGAAGGATGGGACCCGATCCTGGGCTGGAGAAGTCCGAATTATGTCTATACGCCCAAAGGTACTTCCAAGATCCGCCTGCTTTTGAAAAATTACCGACTCTCCGACGATGTGGCGTTCCGCTTTTCCTCGCGCGATTGGGCAGAGTGGCCGCTTACTGCAGAAAAGTTCAATACCTGGCTGCACGAAGCAGAGGGCGACACCGTGAATCTTTTCATGGACTACGAAACCTTCGGCGAACATCAGTGGGAAGACACCGGCATTTTCAACTTCTTAGAAAAACTTCCCGAAGAAGTGTTTAAGAGCGGCCAGATAGATTTCAAAACGCCTTCGGACGTGATCCAGGCATATGACTCGCGCGACGAGGTCGACGTACCCGACACGCTCACGTGGGCCGACACCGATCGCGATCTCACCGCCTGGACGGGTAACCCGATGCAGCAGGCTGCCATCGATGCTATCTATTCTCTTGAAGATCAAATAATTCAGGCCAACGACGGTCGTATGCTTGAAGACTGGCGCAAGCTCCAGACATCGGATCACTTTTACTACATGTGCACCAAGTGGTTCGCCGACGGCGATGTGCACGCATATTTCTCACCCTACGAATCACCCTACGACGCCTATATCGCATACATGAACGCGCTTTCCGACCTGCGCCTCAGGGTACAGAAAGCAGCTAAGGGACACGCATAATATGTCCCGCGCCCTGATCCTATCCAACGGTGAACTCGCGGTATCGCTCGATGAGCGCGGAGAGGTGCGCGATATCTACTATCCGCACGTCGGGCTCGAAGACCATGTCCGCGGCCATTATCTGCACCGCATCGGCGTATGGATCGAAGGCAGGATGTCGTGGTTCTCCGAAGACGCCGGATGGAATATCCGCGTCTCGAGCGAAACCGACGCGCTTGCGAGTTCGATCACGGCAATACATGACGAACTTCGGGTGGAGCTCGTTTTTAAAGATATCATTCACCATAAAGAATCTGTTTTCTTGCGGCGCGTGTCGGTGAGGAATCTGGCCGATCATGTCCGCGAGATCAAGCTTTACTTCGCGCATCAATTCGAGATATACAAATCCCACGGGTCGGACACCGCGTATTTCGACCCCGTCTCCCATGCGCTCATCCATTACAAAGGCCACCGCGTTTTTCTGATGGGAGCGACGCTCGACGGAGTCGCGTTCCAGGATTACGCGACCGGCCGCGCAAATTTTCAGGGCAAAGAGGGGACGCATCGCGATGCCGACGACGGGAAGCTCTCGCAAAATCCGATCGAGCACGGGCCGGCCGATTCGGTGTTCGGTCTCTACGGCACCTATGCACCACGACAGTCCCGCACTGCGTACTACTGGATGGTCGCCGCACAGTCGATCGCGGACGCACAAGCGCTCAACGGTGTTGTGACGAGCAGATCTCCCGAGCAGCTCATTAAGGCCGCGAGTTCGTTCTGGAACGCGTGGGTCAACGCGAATACGTGGAATGCCGGCGGACTCTCGGCGGAGCACCTCGCGCTTTTCAAGCGTTCGCTCATGTTCTCGCGTGCGCACGTGGATAACGACGGGGGGATCATTGCGTCCTTGGATTCAGACATGCTGCAATACGGACTCGATACGTATTCGTATGTATGGCCGCGTGACTCGGCGTATATCGTGCTGGCACTTGATTCGGCGGGAGACACCAACGTGTCCAGACGCTTCTTCGAGTTCTGCCGCGACGTCATCACCGATGAGGGATATTTTATGCACAAATATTTGCCCGATAAATCGCTCGGCTCGTCATGGCATCCGTGGATACGCGACGGTAAATTTCAATTACCTATTCAGGAGGACGAGACAGCGCTCGTCATCTACGCATTCTATGAACACTACAAAAGGACCCACGACCTCGAGTTCCTGCAAAACATGTTCAATCCGCTCATCGAGCGTGCCGCCAATTTCCTGGTGCGCTACCGCGACCCGGTGACCAATTTGCCGGAGCCGTCGTATGACCTCTGGGAGCGTAAGCGCGGAAGCTCCACGTTCACGTGTTGTACGGTCTACGGTGCGCTCGTTGCAGCGGCCGAACTCTCAAAAATACTGGGCAAAGATACACACGAAGAACAATATCGAAAGTCAGCCGAAGAAGTGCGCGAGGCGATACTGAAGCATCTCTGGGATGAAAAGAGCGGCATGTTCCTCAATATGATCCATGCCGAAGAGGGGACCAAGGACGCCACGATCGACATGTCGAGCGTGTACGGCATATTCTCTTTCGGTATCCTTCCGGCGGACGATCCGAAGCTTGCGCGCGCATTCGAATCGACGGTGCGCACGCTGAGTCACGGCATTCACTGCGGTGGTATCGCGCGATTCCAGGACGACGACTATTATCGCATCGACACGGTCTCGACCGGTAATCCGTGGATGATCACGACGCTGTGGTATGCGGAATACCTGACCGCGCGCGCCAAGACCCCGGCTGACCTCAAGCGGGTGCGCGATATATTCACGTGGACGGACGCGCACGCGGCATTCTCCGGTGCGCTCTCCGAACAATTGCATCCGCAGACAGGCGAGCAGGTGGGGGCGACTCCGCTCACCTGGTCGCACGCGGCATACGTCTCCGCGGTCATCAAATATCTCGATAAAGCGCGCGAGATCGGGGTATAAATCGGGCGTGATACTATAGTTCGATATGGCTTTTGAAGCATACGCGGCGCGCACGCAGGAGAAGATGCGCGAGGTGCTCATGGCTCCGGATGCGACCGGCCCGGCGATCCATTACTACATGGTTCGCGGGGGTTCGAAGAAACATAATGTGACCATCCTGGAGCCGGGCACTGTGGGCGGCGAATACATAAAGACATACGGCCATTACCACGTCGGAGATCTCGATGAGACCTATTGGTTCCTCTCGGGCACGGGCGTCGTACTTCAGCAGAAGCTCGCGGACCCGGCGCAGCCGGAAGTCGTCGCGGAGTTCAAGGCGATACAGGTCAAGGCCGGCGAATCGGTCTACATGCCGCCCGGATACGGGCATCTTATGGTGAACACCGGCCCTACGTGGCTGGTGATGGAAGACGATAGTCCGGTGGATGGTGCCGACGACTCCGCCTCGATGCCGGGACATGCTGATTATGAAATGGTAAAGAAAATGCGCGGATTCGCATACTACGTGATCGAACGCGATGGGGTGCCGGCACTGATCGTCAATCCGCTTTATAAAGAAGTGAAGACGTCGGATCTCGGCGGCCTCGCGATAGTTTCCTAGTATATGTATATAGTCGCTGACGTCGGAAGCACCAACACACGCATTGCGCGCTCGCGCGATCTGGAAACCTTTGATGAGCCGGTCATCTACAAAACGCCGCACGTGTACGAAGAGGGTATTCGAACGTTCATCGCACATGCACTTGAACTTGCCCGTAGCGAGCCGATCGAGTACGTGGCGCTCGGTCTTCCGGGGGCTCTCAACACCGACAAACGCTCACTGTTCAATGCGCCGTTCTTGGGCGGATGGAATAAGTATCCGATCGCTGAAGATCTTGAGAACGCATTGAGCACGCGCGTGGTCTTGGAGAACGACACCGCATTGGTGGGGCTGGGAGAAGCGGTCTCCGGAGCCGGTGCGGGTGCCAACATTATGGTCTATATCACGGTCTCTACCGGCATCAACGGCGTGCGAACCGTAGGCGGTGTCATCGACCCGAGCGTCTACGGGTTCGAGACGGGTCATCAGTATCTGTTCATCGACAATGAGCCGAAGGACCTGTGCGACCTCATCTCCGGCACTGCCGTTGTGGAGAAATATCACATTCAGCCGAAGGAATTAGGAAAAGGTGCTCCGGTCTGGGACGAGTTCGCGCGCTACCTAGCGTTCGGTCTGCACAATACGATCCTTCACTGGTCACCCGATAGGATCGTGCTCGGCGGCTCGATGTTCAATGAAATAGGCATATCGATAGACGCTGTCCGCAGCCATTTGGAAGAGATAATGCACATTTTCCCGACCATACCGGTGCTCGCGCATTCAGGCCTCGGCGATGTCGGCGGCCTCTACGGCGGTCTCACACTGCTCAAGCAGCAGCGCTAAGTGCTACGCATCTTGCGGGCGGTTCGCTTTCCACGTTTCGATCACGACGGGGATCATGGTCAATATCACAATGAGTATCACGATGGGGGTGATGTAGTGCTGGATTATAGGGAAGCGCGAGCCAAGGAAATATCCGAGCGCGGTCACACACGTCGCCCAGAGAAAGGCGCCGAACACGTTACATAAAAGGAACAGCCGATAGTTCATCTGAGCGATACCGGCAACGATCGGAGCGAACGTGCGCACGATCGGCAGGAAACGCGCCAGGATCACCGCCTTGGTCCCGTGACGCTCGTAGAAGTGCTGGGCCTGACGCAGATGTCCCTGATGGAATATCTTTGAATCGGGTCGAGTGAAGAGCTTGATACCGATCTTCGCACCGAACCAGTAGCCGGCATTGTCTCCGAGGATGGCGGCGAGCGTGACCAAGGGTATCAGGACCCACGGGTCGAATATGCCTTTCGAGGCGAGGAGTCCTGCCGTGAAAAGCAGGGATGCGCCGGGCAGAAAGAATCCGAAGAAGACGCCGGACTCAAGGAATATGATCAGGAATATTCCCGGGTAACCGATGACCTGCAGCATCGGAATGATGGCGAGAGAAAGCATTGCGTGAGTATACCCCGTTAAACGAACGACTGGGGGATCGGCATTTTCTTGCTCATCTTGCGGATGTCTTCGCGGATGCGCTTGAGCGTCTTTTTGTCGTTTCGTTTTGTGAGCGCTTCGATCATGAGTTCTGCCACGCGCGCGCAATCCTTCTCCTTGAATCCGCGCGTCGTGATGGCAGGCGTACCGAAGCGGATGCCGGAAGGATCCATCGGTTTTCTCGGATCGTCCGCGATCATGTTCTTGTTGAGGGTGATGCCGACCTCATCGAGCAAGGTCTCCGCTTCATGGCCCGTTATACCAAGGCTCCCGAAGACATCGGCGAGTATGAGGTGATTGCTCGTGCCCCCGGTGATCATGCGGATGTTGTGCGTGTGGAATACATTCTCCATCGCTTTCGCGTTCTTGATGATCTGCTTCGCGTAGACCTTGAACGACGGCTTCAGCGCCTCGCCGAACGCGACCGCCTTGCCTGCGATATTGCTCATGATCGGACCGCCCTGGAAGCCGGGGAATACCGAGCGGTCGATCTTCTTGGCGATCTCCGCGTTCTCACG
>JAQBQU010000009.1 GCA_028286865.1 Candidatus Kaiserbacteria bacterium | reverse complement strand
ACATCGCCGACCTCAGCGCGCTCGTATACAAGAATATTCAATAAAGAAATCGCGTCCGAGCTCGAGGCCCGGACGCGATCTTTCTGCAGCACTAACGAACTTGGAGCGTGTCGGCCTTGAACACGATGTTCTTGGGCTGAATGATCACCTTTTTTTCGTCACTCTTCCTGACGTAGCCGGCAGCAAATGCCTTCAGGCCATGTGAATCAGCGACACGAACGACCGTGCCTTCCGCTTCCGGCCGAACGTAGGCCGCAAGCTGCACGCCCATGTTCATCTTGCCGAAGGCATCGTAATCAACGATGTTCCCTTTTTCCTGCATGAACTCGAAGACCGGGAGCAGTGTGGGCAATCGCTCGACGACGTACGTGAACGATTGCTCGGCTCTCATCAGCTTCCGCAGACCATGACCGGTAACGTTGACGCCGTAATGGATGTCGACGCCGGCATTCATCACGTCCTCGATAAAGCCGACGAGAATATGCGTCGGGTCGAGCAAGGTTTCGCCGAATGTGCGGCCGTCCGAGAGCTTCGTCATATAGCCGTCTTTGAGTTCGGCGGCGATATTACGAGCCTTGGTCAGATGGTTCGCGTTGATGCCTAAGCTTTCGACGACCATGATGATGTCGCCGTCGCGAATTTTTTCCGGATTGAAGACCCTGCTCTTATCCGCGATCCAGCCGACGGCGGCGCCCGCAAGATCAGTTGCGCCGGGCACGATGACGCCCATAAGGGCCGGCGTTTCTCCCGGCCCCCAACAACAACGTGCCATCACGGCCGCCTTGCGAGTACCTTCGATCAGATCTGCGCACCGCGCCTCGTCCTTGAACCAATCAGAGTCGCTTGTGGCGACATACTGACCCAACGATATCGGAAGTGCGCCGAGCGTGATCATGTCGTTGACCTGCATGGCCACGTTGCATTGCGCGATCTGATCATAGAAGGAGCGATTACCGGTTGAATTTAGATGCTTCACGATGGCATACATGGCGTCAGCCACCAGATTCTTGGTGCCAAGACCTTCGACAAGAAACGCCAGATATCCGGCCGGTGTCTCGATAAGGAAGGCGCTTTCGCCGCGACTCCAATCAACCACCTTGAAGCCGAACCGTTCGACGAAATGATTGGTCGTTCGCGCCGCCGCTTGGGCATTGCGCTTGAAACGATCCATCGGGTCGTAGTCGTACATGTCTTTCTCTTGAGCCATGGTGGCCTCCCGTTTGAGTTCAAATCCCTTTAGTCCAGCTACGGTATAGCAGATATAGACTGCGGGGGCAAAAGGTGCGATTTTTTGCCTTTTTCAGGAGTTGTTTCGCATAATTTTGACGTCTCGTCTTTCCCAAATGGCGGTGATACATTGGACCGGGAAGTGGCACCTTACGGGTGCTTGTTTTTTTGAAATTTTGCAGCTACACAACGGAGGAATGCAGCCATGCTGTTGCGTTTTTTTAGCTATCTACGTGGGCATTCCTCAGAGGAGTGCTTCTACGTCGACTGCGACCGCCACCCCTCGAAGCCTCAACTTGAGATCTTGCACTGGCTTCTCACCGCTCCCCCTGCACTCTTGTCGGTCCAGAGTTTCTTTCCCGATAAGGACGTGGTGGAGATCGGTCCTCGGCTGAGCGTGGAAACACCATTCTCATCGAGCGCGGTCTCTATCTGCAGATCCCTCGATCTGCCGGTGTGCCGTGTTGAGAAGTCGACGAGGCATCAACTCCGCGCCCGGGAAACCGACCGCGAGAACATCATACGATGGCATCTCGATCCCATGACGCAAGAAATCTATCCGGCAACACTCACGAGCTTCGGCGAGAGCCGCAAGCCTGAGCCGGTCAGGTTCGTCGATGTGCTCGGGCGTGGCGAAGCAGCCATGGGCGATGCCAACGAAACACTTGGTCTCGGCATGGACGGCTGGGATAAGCCGTACTGGACCGAGTTCTTCAAACGGCTCGGACGAAATCCGACCGACGTCGAACTCTTCCAGATAGGCAATGGTAATTCCGAACATAGCCGTCACTGGTTCTTCCGCGGTATCCAGATCATCGACGGCGTCGAGATGCCGGAGAGTCTGATGGATATTGTGAAGGAGCCGTGGAGACGAGACCCGGGCAGAAGCCTGGTAGCGTTCCACGACAACGGCGGCGTCTTGGAAGGAAATATCGTCGAGATGTTCGCTCCCAGGAAACCGGGGCAACCATCTGCCTACACAAAGACCGTCGTTCGGCAACATTTCATCGCGACTGCCGAAACGCACAACCACCCGACGCTTAAAGCACCGTTTCAAGGTGCGACAACAGGCAGCGGCGGAATGGAACGTGACAAGAGAGCGGTAGGCCAAGGCACCAGCCAGCCCGGCGCGAGCGTCGCCGGTTATGCCACCGGAAACCTTCATATCCCGGGGTATCTCATTCCGGGTGAGATCGTCGGTGGTAAAAAACACGGTGCCGATGCAACGCCTTTGGAAATTCTTATCCAGGGCAGCAACGGTGTCTCGGATTACGGCAACAAACTCGGAGTTCCCCTCATCGGAGGATTCTGTCGTCCCTTCGGTCAAGTGGTCAACGGTGAAGTTCGCGAGTTCCGCAAACCGGTACTCTACTGCGGCGGCACCTCTCGACTGCTCGATCAGCACATTCGAAAGCATTCGCCACAAGTGGGGATGCTCATCGTGCGTATCGGCGGACCTGCCTATCGGATCGGTGTTGGTGGCGGAAGCGCTTCCAGCATGATATCCGGCACAAATGATGCGGCGCTCGATCTTAAGTCAGTGCAGCGCGGCAACGCTGAGATGGAAAACCGGGCCAACCGGGTCATCCAAACGTGTGCCGAACTGCTTGACCAGAATCCGATCGCAAGTATCCATGACCAAGGCGCCGGCGGTCCCAGCAATGTCCTTACGGAGTTGATGGAGCCGGTCGGCGGCATGGTGGACATCCGCAAGATCACCGTCGGTGATCAGACGATGTCGGTGCTTGAACTATGGGTCGCTGAATTCCAAGAAGGCTATGGCTTGCTTATCAGGCCGGAGCACATTGAGCTATTCAGATCGATCTGTGAACGCGAGCACGTGAACTGCGAAGTACTCGGCGAGATCACCGGCGACGGCAACGTCGTCGTACTCGATTCGTCCGACAACACGACGCCCGTCGATCTCTCCCTCAAGGGCATACTCGGAGAATTACCGCGCAAGCGGTTTGAATCCGATACACCGACGCAGGTGCTTAAACCGCTCGTGATCCCGAAAGGGCTCACCGTGGAAAAGGCCCTGGAAATGGTCCTGAAATTGGCCAGCGTTTGCTCGAAAGGGTTTCTGGTACACAAGGCGGACCGCAGCGTCACGGGCTTGGTGGTACGGCAGCAATGCTGCGGACCTACCCAAGTGCCAGTTTCAGACGTATCGGTTACTGCAGACGGCTACTTCGATCTCACCGGTCTGGCTACCGCGCTTGGAGAACAGCCGCTAAAGATGCTGATCAACTCCGAAGCGGGCGCTCGCATGAAGGTGGCAGAAATGCTCACAAACATGACGAGCGCGGGCATCTCCAGACTTTCGGACCTAAAGTGCCGCGCCAACTGGATGTGGGCGGCAAAGCGACCAGGACAAGGCGCATTGCTTTATCGTGCCGCCGTTGCAATGCGCAACATCATGCTCCAGATCGGCATCGCCATCGACGGAGGCAAAGACAGCCTCTCGATGGCAACACAAGTCGGAGATGAACTCGTGGTGGCGCCCGGAGAGTTAGTCATTATGGGCTACGCTCCAGTCCCCGATATCACAAAGGTCGTCACGCCTGATCTCAAAGTCGGGATGACATCTTTGATGTATATCGATCTGGGGCAGGGCAAAAACCGCCTCGGTGGTTCAGCCCTTGCTCAAGCACTTGGGCAACTCGGAGATGAGTCGCCGGATATCGATGATCCGGACATGCTGCGTCGCGCTTTCGAAGCGGTGCAGGAACTCATCGAAAAGAAGCTCATCAACGCCTACCACGACGTAAGTGATGGCGGTCTTATCACTACCATCACTGAGATGTGTATCGCGGGCAACTGCGGTGCATCCATCAGCTTCGACACATCTGACATTCTTGCAACGCTCTTTCACGAGGAAGCAGGAATGGTCATTGGATGTCGATACGACGACTATCCCGCCGTAAAGCAAGTGCTACAGGCACACGACATCAGATCGCAGGATCTTGGTGTTGCAATGTCGACGAAGTCGACGCTCACCATCAGCCTCGAGAATGGAGATGTAGTGCTCAATGCACTCATCTCAGAACTCAGGGCCTGGTGGGAAGCGACGAGCGACCGGTTAGAACTCGAGCAAACCGAGCATGTGGTCGCAGCAGAAGGCGCGCGCAATCGCACAGAGGCGCCGGAATACCGTCTCACATACGAGCCGAAGGCCCCCAACCTCATGCACTTCAGCGAACACAAGGTAGCGATAGTGCGCGAACAAGGGACCAACGGCGAACGCGAGATGGCAGCCGCATTCCACACGGTCGGATTTGAAGCACATGACATCACTATGAGCGACCTGAAGAAGGGACGAGTTACTTCCCTGGATGCTTACAGGGGTCTCGTTCTTCCGGGCGGTTTCTCGTATGCGGACGTCTTCGGGAGTGCCACGGGTTGGGCGGCCTCGATACGCTTCAACTCGCGACTGCGGAATATGTTCGACCGTTTTTACGAGCGGCCGGACACATTCTCACTCGGCGTCTGCAATGGCTTCCAGTGGATGCAGCGAATGGGTTGGCTGTTGCGGGATACCAAAGAGGCCTCGCAGCCTCGACTGGTCCACAACAAGTCGGCCCGGTTCGAATCGCGCTGGATCGGGGTACGCATTCTTCCTAATCCCGCGATCATGTTGCGGGGTATGGAAGGTTCTGTGCTCGGCGTCAATGCCGCGCATGGAGAGGGTCAGTTAGAATTTTCTGACCCGAAGGTGGTCGAGTATGTGGAAACTCACCGCCTCGCCTGTCTTGAGTATGTTGATCCGGACGGCAATGCAACGGAGTGCTACCCATACAATCCTAACGGCTCTGCCAGGGGTTGGGGCGCTCTCTGTTCGCCGTGCGGACGACACTTGGGCATGATGCCGCATCCTGAACGTTCCTTCCTCCCGTGGCAATGGCCTTGGATGCCGGAAGAGTTCCGAAATCTCAAGGCTTCGCCGTGGCTGCAAATGTTTCAGAACGCGCACGAGTTCGTCTCTAACTCTTAAGCGCTCGATCGTTCTTAGACTTCCCCGGCTGCTCACGCGGCCGGGGAAATTTTTTATTTAATGCGAGCGAATACCGCTTCCTGCGGACCTGCGGAATACGGCGCGACCTGATAGTCGTTGAATACAAAAGTGACACTATCCTTATTCACGCGGAAGACACGATAATTCTCCGCTTTCGCGGCGAATCCGTCCTCGAAAATACTGTCGGCACCGATACCGGCCTTGATCTGAGACTCCGAACTGCTCGCGACCCGTTGCAATGTCTTGCCGATAAGCGAGAGCGCGTCATCGAGCGTGAGCACGTGCCCGGTGTGCGGGTCCACGTTCACGACGGTGATGCTCGTGTTCGGATGTGCTCCGCCGGTATCCTCCGATGCGATAAGGCTCACGCTCACGACGTCGCTTCCCTGATACACGTTGTCGTATTTGCCGATGTAGCTGTTCTTAGGAGTCGAAGAATCCGGCGGATTCGGCGGATAGGAGCGAAATTCCGCGAGGCCCGCATCCACGGTCTTCTTGATCTCGGTGTCTACCGACGGAATTCCGAATTGCGGATAGGTTGCGTCTATGGAATAGGAAGCCGTGTCTTCCTGCACGTGCGTAACGTTCATTTGAGTCGTGGTCGCGGTGGTAGTAGTGGCAATGGTGTTATCGGCAGATTGCTTCGGTATACCGTATGTAAGAAGCACGTATGCAGCCCCCACGATGATAAGAAGGGCGATCAAGTATTGTATGACGCGGTTCATGCGTTCAGAATACCACCCTAGAGCTGCTTGGAAAACAGCCAGCACACATACGAAGCGAACGTCCTGAAGATGCTTCGGTTCTTCCATTCATCGGGCGTAATGAGGTGTGCGTGGGATATATCGTCGGTGAATACCTGCTCGATCGATGAGGCAAACTTCGTATCTTGAATACCGAGCACCACCTCATCATTGAGCGCACGCGAGCGGTTATCAAAATTCGCGGAACCGATGATCGACCAGGCGCCGTCGGCCACCATAAGCTTGGTATGGATCATGCGATCGTACTCGTATATTTTTACACCTGCCTCGAGGAGCGCCGCGTAATTCACCTGCCCCGCCCACTGCACCGGACTCGTATTGGGATCAGGCACCAGGATCCGCACATCAACTCCGGAACGCGATGCGGCGGCAAGTGCCGCGATCGTCTCGCGGTCAGGTAGAAAATATGGATTCGTGATAAAAAGTTTGTTTTTTGCACTATGAATTGTAAGTAGAAATATTTCGCGGATCGGCATACGGAATCCGGTCGGCGCCGTCTGCAGCTCTACATATGAATTCGCGTGTTCGGGTACCACAGCAGGATAGAACGTCGGGCCCGCAAGCGCCTCGCCGGTCGTTTCGTACCAAATATCTGAGAACGCGTGCTGAATATCTTGTGCCATTGCGCCGTGAACTTCAAACATCATGTCGCGCCACGAGCCTTGCGTGCGGCCATCGCCGAGCCAGTAATCAGCTACTGCCATGCCGCCGGTATAGGCATCATTTCCGTCGATGACGATCGCGCGGCGATGCGTCCGGCGGTGATAGCGCTGGAACGTACCGAACGAGAGACTGCGGAATGTCTCGACGCGCGCCCCGACCTTCTGGAGCTTCTCTATTTCTTCGGCGGAAATGTTCGAGCCCTGAGCATCAACGAGTATGCGCACCGCGACCCCGCGCTGCGCCGCGTCAATGAGCGACTGAGTGAGCTGGTCGGAATATTTCCCGTTGTTCCAAATATATACGCTTAGATCGATCGTTGACTTCGCGTTCTGTATGGACGCGATGAGTGCGGGAATGAATTCGTCGCCGTTGTTCAAAATACGCACATCCCCTCCGGTATGTATCGGCGCATCGACGAGTCCCGATAACGCATCGAGAAACTGGGGCGAACTCACATCGAGCGGCTGGGTGAGGGTCATTTCATGGGGCACGGGCTGGACGGGCCAGAGCAGAGCACCCAAAAATAAGATAATAGCGAGTACGCCGACCGCACCGGCGATCAGCTCGACCCGCGGATACTTTTTAATACTTTTGAGTAGCGGCGAAGCATTCGGCACGCCGAAACGCTTCGCCGCTTTCTTTATATCGAAATATTTTTTCATACAATATCAAATAATCGCCCCGTTCGGGGCGATTATTTGATGAATGTTATTGAGTGGTTCCGCCCGAGCTTCCCGCCGCAGGAAGCGTAACGTTGATATTTGTGCCCGGATTTGCGGCACGTGCACCGCCGTGGCGATACAAGTACACGCCACCGATAACGAGAGCCAGTACGACGATGAGAGCGAGTACCATGCCGACTGCGCTGTTATCCTGACTGTTTGAACCACGGTCTACTACTACTGTATCTGCCATAGAATTTTTAAATTATTGAAGGCTTGTAAGCCAAAAGCATAGCGCCCCCATCATGAAGACGGAATGAATCAATTTACTTCTCCCAGGAAGGCCATGCCGAGGCGACGACGGGATGATTCGCCGCGAAAATGCGCCGGTGTTGTGGTCGACCGTCCGCCCCGCTCATGCTCCCCCACCGTGCGATCAAGCGCCTGCAAACTCGAAGCAAGAAAGACCGAATGCTTTCCGTATTTCTCGCACATCGCATCAACGCTCTTGAAGACCTCGACGAGCGCCTGCGACTGTATGACCGCGCCAAAGAGATCAAGCTGCACAGTGTCGGCGTCTTTGAGATCGAGGAGCGTCACCCCGGTCGCGCGATACTCGGTCCCGTGCTTGAACGCACGCGGAAAATGTTCCGAGACGATGCGCAGTACATCCTGCGGCACGCAGGTGGGGTGCGAAAGCTTGAGCTCGACCGTGTGATATGCGAATTGCTGTGTTTTGAGGAAGAAGACGATCTTGTCGCTCGCGAGTCCCCATCGACGCGCCTTGATACACGCGTTCTCGATATTCTTTGAAAGCTCGGAGAAGACGAATTTTTTGTCGCGCGAGGGCGGGGTGAATGTCTTGGTCTTTGAGATCGACTGATACGTCTCGCGGCCGACACCGTCGAGCTCATTCATCACGGTGCCGCCCAGCTCCTGCCAGAGTTCTATTCCCGGCTTCGACATTTTGCTCCGGACCCACTCCTCATCGCGCGACGCAAAATCAAAAGCGGTCTGAATACCGAATTTCTGCAGGTAGGCAGCGGTGTTGGGGCCTATCCCCCACACACTGCCTACGAGCGTATTTTCAAGATATGAACGCACCTGATTGAGCGGGATCACGGTGAGGCCCGCAGGCTTTTTCCACTTGGAACCTATCTTGGCGAGTGTCTTCGTGGCGGAGAGTCCCATCGAGAATGTCATGCCGAGCTCACGCTGGAGGTCCTCTTTTATCTTCGCCGCCATCTCCGGATACGGCATACGCAATGTGCGGCGCAGCCCCGTCAGATCCGCAAAACATTCGTCGATAGAATATTCCTCGACCATCGGCGTATACCGGCGCACGATCGCATACATACGGTGGGAGAAGAGACTGTATGTCTCATAGTCCGACGGCAGTATCACGACCTCGGGCCACTTCTTGGCGATCTCATGCAGTGGCATCGCGCGACGTATTCCGAGCGCACGAGCTTCGTACGTCATCGACGATACGATCCCGCGCTCTTTTCCGGTGATGACCGCGCGGCCGCGCAGACTCGGGTCCTTGGCCACCTCACACGATGCAAAGAATGAATCCCCGTCGACATGCATGATCGCCCGCGGAAAACTTCTGATACTTTCCCACGCCATATCAGGAGATCACCGGCTCATCGTCGTTTTGTTGTGCGATACATCGCTGGAATTCGATTTCCAGGAACGTTGGCTTGCTTCGGATGATCTTCGCAAGAGCGGGCGCAAGTTTCTCTCCGTGCATCCGCTCGCACAGCTGCAAAAAATCCCACAGAACCGCAGCGTCGTCGAACGCGCGGTGGCGCGATTCGCACGCGAATCCATGCCGCTTGATGAGACTCGAAAGGTCGTGATGTTTGGAACGCGGGAACAGCGCTCGTGAGAGACGCACTGTGCAGAGACGCTTGGCACTGAAGCGCCTGCCTGCCCGGCCAAATTCCTTTTGTATGAATGCGTAATCAAAACTCGCGTTATGTGCCACGAATATGGCGCCCGCGAGCAATCGCTCGACATCATCGATAATGTCTTCAAAAAGCGGTGCGCCTTCGAGCTCTTCCTGCTGTATTCCGGTGAGAGCAGTTATCCAGGGCGATATCGATTGCCCCGGGTCCACGCACGTGCGGTATGTCTCTATGCATACGCCATTTTCAATGCGGAGTATCCCGATCTCAATGACGCGATTGAATACCGCACTGGTGCCTGATGTCTCAACGTCGACAATAGCAAAAGTCCGATCGGTAAATGTATTCGCACTCTTTCCTACACGTTCCATACCTCGTGGCGGGTCGGTTCGCGGTGCGCCTTCAAAATTTCTTTGAGCGCTTCGACGAACGGACGGATGATCATGCTCATATATATGATTGTATTGATGCTTATAACCTTACGCGACGCATATCTCGGATACGCGCCCTCTCATTCCCTGTATCTCCGCGAGATCGACCCGGACGAACTCGCCCGTCTCGCGTGGAATAAGCGGCATGCGTGCGGCTTCGGAGAGATATCGCTGAATGTCGAGCCATGTATCAATTCTTTTCATATGATGATGTGATTTTGATGATTAATAATTAGTACTTTCTCACTACTCCGGTCACGACAGCTTCTATTCGAAACGACTCACTCGGATAAATGTTCTGATAATTCTTGTTGGCGGGCTCAAGGTAATGTGAATCTCCTTTCTTGCGGAGATATTTCATCGTGTACTCCCCGTCGATCGCGGCGATGACGATCTGGCCCACCTTGTACGACTGTCGGCGCTCGACGATGACCATGTCTCCGGCGTGAATACCCGCTTCGATCATCGAATCCCCTTTGACCTTGAGGATGTAGGTGGATTCCTTGTTCGGCGCGAGCAGCTCATCGAAGCTCATCATGTCGAGAAGTTCTTCTTCGGCGGGTGATGGAAATCCTGCTTCCACGAGGCCCAGAAGCGGCAACCCCTCAAAGAGGAACTGCGGGATGAGGTGACCCTGACGGTCCTTGCTCACGACCCCCTCTTCGACAAGCTTCTGAATGAGCTTGAAAACGGCGTTCTTCGACTTAAACCCGGTGAGACCCATGATCTCCTTGTAGCCGGGCATTCGCTTGTGGCGCTCGTAGAAGGCCACGATGCCGTTCTTATATTTCTTGTATGCCTCCAAACTCATAGCTGAAGTATATAGTGAACCAGGGTTCACCACAAGGAAAAACACTGTGGATAACCAAAGAAAAAGGCCCCGCCGTGAAGCGGGGCCTTGATGGCAGGCGGCCTTTTCAGGCCGCAAAGCGAAGGATCTCTTCCTTCACGGCATTGAAGTCGGCAGGGACCGTTGTCGCCTTCTCCTTGGCGGCAAGTATCTTTTCGTATCCCGGCGGAAAGTCCGGGTCACGGCGCAGAGCAAGTCGCATGGTGTCCGCGAACTTACCCGGTAACGCCGTTTCAACGATGCCGATCGGGCCCCGATCACCGATCTCTGCGCGGAGTTTTTTCAGAACGCCGAACGCAACGGCGGTATGCGGATCGACATCAATGTTGTGCTCATTGCGCACATCGCGGATCGACTGGATGGTCTCATCGTTGGTCAGAAAGCCGGAGCCGAAATCGCGCTTGAACTTGGCGAACAGCGGATGACCGACGAGACTGAAGGAGCCTTTTGATCTCAGCTCCCCGAACAGATGCCTGACCAGCTTCTCATCACGTCCGAAGTACTCGAAAATGATGCGCTCGAAGTTGGATGACACTTGGATGTCCATTGAAGGACTCGGGGTATCGATCTTCTCTTCCTTCACGTACTCGGCCGTTTGGCAGAAACGGTGAAGCACGTTGTTCTCGTTGGTCGCCATAATGATGCGTCCGATCGGCGCTCCCATACGACGCGCGAAATCCGCCGCAGTACAGTTGCCGGAGTTCCCGGTCGGGACCACGAACGTCGCCGGACGACTTGCCGACGCATTCATTCGTTTGCACGCTTCGAAGTAATACACGATCTGCGCGAGGATGCGTGCGAAGTTGATCGAGTTGGCGCCGGAGATACCGAGCTTCTTCAGATCCGGATCGCCAAGCGCCGCCTTCGCACAATCCTGACAATCGTCGAACGAACCTTCGACCGCGAGATTGAGAACGTTCGCTTCGTCGACGCCGTACATCTGCTTTCTCTGCAGGCTGCTCATCGAGCCGCCGCGCGGTGAAAGAACGACGACCTTGATCCGCTTCATGCCGCGCATCGAATTGATGACGGCCGAACCGGTGTCACCCGAGGTCGCCACGACGATCACGACCCGTTGGTCCAGTTCCTCGAGCAGATACTCGAGCAACTGTGCGAGAAAGCGCAGCGCGATGTCCTTGAAGGACCACGTGGGTCCGTTGGACACATGCACGACGTGAACATCGTCCCGCAGCAGCGTGATCGGGACGATCGCGTCGGTCCCGAACGCCGCCTTGGTGTATGCTCGATTGATTAGTTCTTCGAGCTTCTTGCTCGGAATATTGGCGAACTTCGAGACGATCATGAGCGCAAGTGCCTGATAGGTCTTGGCCATATCGATCTCACGCGGCGTTACGACCGGCCAGCGTTCCGGTAACAATAGTCCGCCGTCCTCACCGAGCGGACTACGCACGGCGTCGATAAAGCCAACTGGGCCTGCACCCCGGGTCGAGAAGAACTTCATAGCAATCCTCCCTTAGCCTGCCGTACATACGGATAGGCACTGCGAGGCATGATACGCAGATACACTTTCCGCGCAATGATTTGATTATTGGCGCTGTTCCGCTATCTTTGTAACGGAACCGGGAGATATCCATGGGACATATTGAGGCGTGGCTGCGCCAAGCACTGCTCAGGCTCAACGGTAAGCTCGTCACTGTCGACGAGATCCTTGCATTGAGCGATCAACTTGCGGCACTGCAAGCGGAATGGGGCTTCGAGATGCTGACCGATATCTGGATCTCATTCAAAGCCGAAGAAGCGGATGTGCGCATCAAGATCCGCAACCAGGAACACACCGTTGGCGTATGCCTGGTACCGATACCGTGGCAATTCGTGAACTTCCGAACATAAGTCAGTCGCACACCAATGAACGCTCCGCTCGCCGGGGCGTTCTTTTTTTGAGGCATACTATATATATGAGCAGATCAAAAACACTCCGTATCGCGACAGCGCTTATTTTTCTCCTCATTGCATCCTTTACAGCGTCGCGAACAGCGAACCTCGGGACTCACAACGCGATCTCCCCCGCCGCATCATCAACGGCTTCCGAAGTAGCTGCGCAAGGAGGCCGGTATCCGGTCGTGAAAGTCGTCGACGGCGACACGATCACCATTGATATGAACGGAAAGAATACGACAGTGCGGCTCATTGGCGTCGATACACCCGAGACGGTCGATCCACGCAAGGTGGTGCAGTGTTTCGGCAAAGAAGCATCGGATAAAACGAAGCAGATACTCACCGGACAGTATGTGCGTCTCGAGCTTGACCCTTCTCAGGGAACGCTCGATAAGTACGGCCGTACACTCGCGTATGTGTATGCGCCGAGTAACAGCGATCCGGCCGGCATCCTAGTGAATAAATATCTCATCGCGGAAGGATACGGGCACGAATACACCTATGATCTGCCGTACAAATATCAAAGCGAATTCAAGGCTGCCGAAAAAACCGCTCGGGAGCAGAAAAAAGGATTGTGGGCCGACGCAGCCTGCGCAGCACAATCGTCACGAGCAAAATAATCCCTTGATGAAGTTCGCGTCCACAGCGCGCACAGAGACGAGATACTTTCTTCTGTATACTGTTATGACGATATGTCCCTAAGACGCACTGCATCTTTTTTGATCCTTGGAACCGTTTTCCTGACGTGTGTATCGGTCGGTACATTCGCATCAGCACAAACATGTAACATTCCCGGAACTCGTCCGGCGACTGCCGCCGATTCAGCCGTACAGAACGGTACTATCACCGCTGGCACCTGTTATAACCCGAATGAAGTGGGTATAGGCCAGAGCACCGAAACTGCAAAAGTTTTTTTGAATAGCGTCCCGAAAAAGTGCGTTGGTGCGTGCGCGGCACCTCCCGATAAAGCGCACATCGAACACCTCAACGATACGTTTGCCACCTGCGCCGCAAATTTCATTAAGGCCTACAATCAGAAATACGGTGTTATTTACATCTCTTCTGCGTATCGCGACGGTCCGTCGGGTGAAAACGCACGAGCAGGCGGCGCACCAGGATCGAATCACACCAAAGGATTAGCGATCGACATGAGTCCTGCGAATGGAGACTTTCAGACCATGTGGAAGTTCGCATCACAAAACCCTCAATTCGGCGTTTGTTTCCCGTATTTGGGGAGCGACCGTCCTCACATGACACTTGCCGGAACAGGTACGGGTGAAGCAGCAAAATGCGCGGCGCAAGGGGTGACGAAGCAATGCAGTGGCGCTCCGAATTTCACACCATCAGCAGTCACGGCGGGCGGGCCTAGTATGTATGATGAGGGCGGACCAGCATACGGCAATACGGGAGTGGCTCCTGCAACTTCACCATATACAATGAGTCCTGCGTTCCCCGGCGCTCCGGCTCCTACATTTGCACCTACTGCTCCGCTGACCACTCCTATTGCAACTACCCCGGCGCAGACGACACCCGCGACCACCAACCCGGCGACCACCGCGCTCGG
>JAQBQU010000008.1 GCA_028286865.1 Candidatus Kaiserbacteria bacterium | reverse complement strand
GTCCTGATACGCGACCGGAAGAGCGCGTGGTTGAGCGCATCGATGATAAACAGCCGCGTATGGTGCAGAACAATACCTATACGCAAGTGCGCACCGACATTCATGTGGATGCACGAAAGACAGAAACGAAGTGGGAAGAGCAAAAAGCCCCCGAGCCTAAGCAGTCACCCGAGCCGCAGCATGATTGGCGCGACGCCGAGGTGTCCCACAAGGTTCTCCAGCAAGTCATCAACGGCTCGCATAGAGGGGAGGACGATCTCTAAGGGTCAGATCCAAGTCCGGCAGCCGGTTTGAAATTGATTCCGGCGGACTGAGGCACGTCGTTTTCGTTTGCTATAGCAATGTGATACGGTCTTATTTGGAGATGTCCTTTGATTAGGGGGTCTCCACTCTTGGCATCCAACAGAGGATAGAAGCCAATGTCG
Source organism: Candidatus Kaiserbacteria bacterium (assembly GCA_028286865.1). Lineage (GTDB taxonomy): Bacteria > Patescibacteriota > Minisyncoccia > Phycocordibacterales > UBA2100 > UBA10103. The sequence goes on along the minus strand of JAQBQU010000008.1, from coordinate 48,350 downwards.
CAGCAACAGCAGAAGGCCCACCTGGGGCCTTACAGTCGCCAAACACCCCCACCGTCTGAAGAAAATGCTTTGTCGCGCATCAATGAACTTGAGCTGGCGATAAAGAGCTGAGAGACGCAGCTTGAGTTTGTCGATTCGAACGAGTTTGAGACTGATGAGGATTATCTGGGATGGAAAGCATCGGCGACAAGTGCGCTCTCGTACTATCGTACTGAAATCCAGTTTCTCTACCGCTGGGTTAGAGGAGGCAGACCAGGCGGTTCGGACCCGGAGAGATACCGCTCCGCACTTGCGACCATTACTTCGGCTGTGCGTCGTATGACCGAGGAAATGTCCAAAGCGTACAAACGCATCTACACCGAACAAAATCCACCTCCAGACCTTGTGACGGCGCAGCGACGTAAACAAGAGTTGGTCCCCCTTAGCCTCGTCTTTCAGGCGAGATTCACGGAACTGAAAGGCTTGCAGAAAGACAACGACGGAGGCGAGGTGAACGACTTTAAGATGAGTAGGCTGCGCCGTCCGCTCACTACGCTCTACAATGAAATGGCAGCGGAGAATAAACTCCTCAGTGACTTCATCAAATCGCATCGCACCACCAGCACAGTGGATGCGAACGACAAAAGCAGGCGCGTAGATTGGACGCTTTTTCTTCTCGGTCTCGTGGAACGCGGGGTCGCGGCAGGACTTGTGCTCGCTAACGAAGAAAGAAACCTAGTGGAGGAAATCCGCGACGCGAGATTGGCACGACTTACATCGACCACTGTACCCGAAAATTAAAAACTACTACCTCAGCTACGACTTGCTCCGCCTTACGGGCGGAGTTTTCTTTTGTGCTCCAGATAGCGCCGGGCGACAAATCATGACTAAGATGTTCTATGAAAGCCTGTTTTGGTATAATAAGGGCATGAAGAATGCCGAGATCGTGCTCAGGAATGCGTTCGAGAAATCAGGCATCGTGGTGGGCGGGAAAGAGCCATGGGATATTCAGGTGCACGATGCACGCTTTTACGACCGTGTACTCTCCGGCGGCACTCTCGGATTCGGCGAGAGCTACATGGACGGCTGGTGGGATGCGGGTGCCGTGGATCAGCTCATTTACAAAATTTTACAGAATGATCTACAGAACCACATTAAGATCAATGCGAAGCTCGTCTGGAGCTTCGTACAAGCGAAGCTTACCAACTATCAGAAGACCCGCGCATTTGAGGTGGGGGAGCGGCACTATGATATCGGCAACGACCTCTACGAGAAGATGCTCGATAAACGCCTCGCGTATTCATGCGGCTACTGGAAAGGTGCGAAAACGCTCGATGAAGCACAGGAAGCGAAGCTCGATCTCATCTGTCGCAAGATAGGGCTCAAGCCGGGGGATAGTGTCGCGGATATCGGCTCGGGATGGGGAAGCTTTCTGTTGTTTGCCGCAGAGAAATACGGCGCGCACGGTACCGGTGTCACGGTCTCGAAAGAGCAGGTCGCGTACGTAGACGCGCACAAAGGAGCGCTCCCAGTGGAGACGCGACTCCAGGATTACCGCATGCTCGAAGGAACATTCGATCACGTGGTCTCGGTCGGGATGTTCGAGCACGTGGGCTACAAGAATCATCGGGAATATATGCAGAAGGTGCACTCGATCCTCAAAGACGACGGATATTTCCTCCTGCACACGATCGGGGGGAACATCACCCGCCTCGACAACGAGCCGTGGACCGCTAAATATATCTTTCCGCATGGTACCGTGCCCTCGATCAAGCAGATCGGAGATGCGGCGGACAATTTGTTCTCGATGGAGGACTGGCACAATTTCGGACCCGATTATGACCCGACGCTCATGGCATGGGCGGCAAATTTCGATGCGCATTGGAGCGAACTGAAAGGCTCGTACGATGACCGCTTCTATCGCATGTGGAAATATTATCTGCTCTCGTGCGCGGCGTCGTTTCGCATGCGACATCTCCAGCTCTGGCAGGTGGTGTTCAGTAAGATCGGCAAGAAAGGGAAGTATCTATCGGTCCGCTAGGATATCCCCAATTCGCGCGGCGGCGCCCTTCATGAAATAAGAGAAGTCACTATAATAATGGCGTGTGCTTGCGGGGTCATGCTCACTCCAAAAACAACAAGCGTTCTCGTCGTTCTCTTCACGCTCTGCGCGCCTGCTTTGGTTTCAGCGGACGTCATCATCAATGAATTTCTTTACGATGCGCCCGGTACTGACACCGATCAGGAGTACGTCGAGCTTTTGAATACCGGCAGTACTGCCGTCGATCTCACCAAGTGGAAGATCAATGACGGCTCAGCACATACGTTCAATGTTCCGCCGAAAAACGGGGGTGCGGGCTCAATCACGATCGCTCCCGGCGGCTATGCGCTTCTCGTCGATAACGCGACCAACTTTCTCGCGTCACATTCGGCAGTGACGGGCACCGTCATCGATACTGTGCTGAGCCTCTCGAACCTCTCGGGCACCATTTCGCTCACTAACGACACGGGCGCCGTGGTTTCGACCGTGAGCTATACGAAGGACCAGGGCGGTAACGGTGACGGCAATAGTCTACAGAATAATGCGGGCACATGGATCATGGCGTTGCCGACACCGAATGCCGCCAATGCGACCGTAGCAGCGGTGCCGGTGGTTGCCGATAGTTCTACGAGTACTTCTACAACTACGACCCAGACTTCAACTACCAATACAACGGTCTCTTCGTATGTGCCACCGCCGGTCCCGACGGTGTTTGCCGATGCGGGAGGTGATCGGACGGTGATCGTCGGAGCGGATGCCGAATTCGACGGCCGTGCATATGATCGCAATGACCAGGATCTTGATCGCGTGCGATTCATGTGGAATTTCGGCGACGGCTCGACCGCCGAGGGGGCGACCGTGATGCATCACTACGATTATCCGGGGCGGTATGCGGTCGTGCTTTCGATCGCACAGAATAAGACGGCGGTGGAGGATGTACTGACCGTGGATGCCGAGCCGGCAAAGCTCACCTACACGACCAATGCCGACGGCAGTATCTCGATCGGCAACAGCGCCGGACACAATCTCGATCTATCGCGATGGGTCGTGCGATCGTTCGCCCGGAATTTTATTCTGCCCGAACACTCGATCCTGCTCAAAGGCGCAACACTTCGTATTGCGCAACCAACGCTCGGATTTTACTCCGGTCCCGACACCGAACTCGATTATCCCAACGGCGTCCTTGCGCTCAAGGCAAATGAAAGTACCCCCGCCGAACCCGTTGCGACCGCACAAGCCCCGATAGCAACGGCAGCCATGCCCGCGACAGCGATCGCCACGACTTCCGCTGCCGAGGAGCAAGTGCAAGATACTGCTTCGGCAGAAACAGCGGTAAGCGAGCAAAAGGCCGAAACAGATAGCGCGACCACCTCGAGCGAGCAGGCTCCGTCGTCGCAATTGGCAGCTGCAGCAGGATCCACGAGCGGGCATTGGTATTGGTATGTCGGTGTCGTTGGTCTCGTCGGGATACTCGGCGCGGCAGCCATGATGACGCGCCGAATGAAAGCGAGCGAGTGGGACATTGTTGAAGAAAGCCCGGAAGCAGAGTAGTCTTCTGAAATGGGCACTCACACCAAGACCATCCTCATCACGGGAGGAGCCGGAGCACTAGGCTCGGTAATGGCGAAGCGCTACATCAGCGAAGGTCATCGAGTGATCGTCGTGGATAATCTTATGAAAACGCGCGATACCCGCAACATTGATCCCATACTCCATCACAAGAATTTTCGATTCATCAAACACGATATTGTGGCGCCCCTTGATCCGGGAGAAAGAATAGATTGGATATTTAATCTTGCATGCCCCGTATCCGTAATCAGCCTGCAGGTAGACCCGATCCACACGACCCGTACGTTGGTCGACGGTGTCATCAATATGCTCGATCTTGCACGAAAGAACGATGCCACGATCCTGCAGGCATCGTCGGCGGATATTTACGGCGAGATGGGAGATCACGCATTTCGGGAGAGTGATGACGATGCAAGTAATGCCAATTCGCTCTCCGCGCGTTCGTGCTATGAGAAGGGGAAGCGAATGGCGGAGACTCTTTTCGTCGATCATGCGCGCATGTACGGCACCAAGATCAAGATCGCGCGTATTTTTAATACGGCGGGACCTCACACCCAAATGACCGACGGACGAATACCCTCTGTGTTTATTTACAATGCACTGAGTAATCGCGATATTATTTTATACGGCACCGGGTCGCAGACGCGCTGCTTCCTTCATGTCGATGATCAGATCGAAGCCCTCGATCTTTTGATGAAAAAAGACGGTTTTGCTGGCCCCGTCAATATCGGCAGCGACCAAGAGATATCCATTCTCGACTTGGCAAAAAGCATTATCGAGAAGACGGGTTCCAAATCAAACGTTGTTTTTGAGAAAATAGACGATGCGCCGCTCTTTCGTCGACCGGACATTACGCTTGCCAAACATGAGCTCAATTGGAAGCCTTCCAAAACGCTCAATCAATTGCTCGATGACATGATTGCCCAGTACAAAGATGAGGGGCTACCTGAAGCGAAGATACTGGTGTTTGCGACCACGTATTATCCCGACGCGGGGCTCGCCGAGGAGCGTCTCGCAATGCTTGCGCGCGAGATGCCGGAAACGGAATTCCATGTGGTCACGACCAAGTTTCGTCGCGGACTCAAGCGCATCGAGAAGACCGAAAACGTGACCATCTATCGTTTGGGATTCGGAACGCCCTTGGATAAATATCTGCTGCCGATCCTCGGAGCGTTCAAAGCGCGCACGCTCGACCGCACGCTCAAATTCAGATTCATGTGGTCGCTCATGGCGAGCTATGGTGCGCTGGCCGGTGTGATTCTCAAACTCATGGGATCCCGCGCGAGCTTTATTATCGCGCGCCATGACAGTGAGAAATATTCAACGATGCAGCAACGTCTCGTTTCCTACGCTGAGAAAAAAGCTGACCAGGTATATACGGATACCGACACCCGGACCGGCGACGACCTTTTGAGCCGTGTGCGCAACAAGTATCACGAACTCACCATGAAGCAGGAAGGGAAGCTGATGCGCCCCGTACTATGAAGCGGATACTGATATTTTCGCTGACGTACCACCCCTATGTGGGGGGAGCCGAGGTCGCGATCAAGGAGATCACTGATCGATTGAGTCCGGCTGAATTCGTGTTCGACATGGTGACGCTGCGGTTTGACAGTGCGTTGCCAGAAGTGGAGCGCATAGGCAACATCACCGTGCATCGCATCGGCCCGACGGTACCGGACGCAAAAGTATCTGATCGAAATATGCCCTTCGTGCTCCGGCGCGCAAAACTGCTCTTCCCGTTCGGCGCGTTCTGGAAAGCCCGTGCACTGCATAAGGCGCATCCGTATGACATGACGTGGGGAATGATGGCGAATCAGGCGGGATTTGCGGCGCTCTTTTTCAAATATTGGTTCCCTCGTGTACCGTACTTTCTGGAGCTGCAGGACGGGCGCGCACTATCCGAAATGACCAAGCGACGCCGCATCCTCTTACCGATATGGTGGCTCTACAAACGGATCTATCTCAATGCCGATCGCATCAAGGGTGTTTCGCATTTTATCGAGCGCGAGGTCCGCGCGATCGGATATACGAAAGAGATCGATGTGATACCGAATGCCGTCGATGTCGCGAAATTCTCGCAGTTCGTCCCGCTCGTCGAGCTCGCGAAGCTTAAAGAAAAGTATGAAAAAAAGCTTGGCGATGTATTCCTTTTCACTGCCTCGCGGCTCGTGCTTTCGCGCGGCGTAGAAGACACGATCCGCGCTCTCTCGTATCTTCCATATCACGTGAAGCTGCTTATCGCCGGGACCGGCGACGATCAAAAGCAGCTCGAAGCGATCGCGGATGAGATCGGGGTGACTGATCGGGTGATCTTCGCGGGCCACATTGATCATGCGCAGCTTCCGCTCTATTACAAGATCTCGGACATCTTCGTACGGCCTTCGATCATCGAAGGGTTCGGCAATGTTTTCGTCGAGGCATTTGCGGCCGGGATCCCCGTTGTCGCGACTCCCGTCGGCGGCATTCCGGACTTCCTTTTTGATCCCGATCATAATCCCGATAAAGAGCCGACCGGGCTCTTTTGCGCCGTACGCGATCCCAAGAGCATCGCGGAGGCGGTCAAGCGCTATATGAATGATCCGGTCCTCACAGCCAACATCATAACCAACGCGAAGCAGCTGGCCGCAGAGAAATACGATTGGAACATCATCGCGCGCGATGTGCGAACGCTCTTCAGTGCTCTGGTATGAAGATCTGCATCGTCTCGGGAATATTTGAGCCCGAAAGCGGAGGGCCGGCGACCTATGCGCCGCAGCTCGCACAAAAGCTGACCGAAGCGGGGCACGAGGTCGTTGTCGTCACCTATTCAAAAAAATCCACGTACCCATCAGACACTGCATATTCGTTCAAGCTCGTGCGCGTAGCGCGCGGTAATAAGTTACTCAACCGCCTGCGATTTTTCTTGATGGCGCGCTCATTCATCCGCTCAAGCGAACTGGTATACATGCTCGACTGGTTCGCGGCAGGCCTTCCTGCTTCGATCGCGGCACGCCTTGCAGGAAAGCCGTATGTCGTCCGCGTCGGCGGCGATTATCTGTGGGAGCAAAAATATCTCGAGAGCGGAAAGACCCCCATTGCCTTGGGAGAATTTTATTACGCCGGATTTTATAGGCACTATCCGATCTTATTCCGTATTATCCGATGGGTCCTGCGCGGAGCTGCGCACGTCGTCTTTAACAGCGAGATGCAGCGCGATATCTACAAGAAACACTATGCTCTTGCGAACGTTTCGACGATCAATAATCCAATACCGGAAACGGCTGCCATGGGCATCGTGCGCGGGGTACCGACGAAAGAGTTCGTTTTCTGGGGGCGATTCATTGTAATGAAGAACGTGATTACGCTTGTTCGGGCGTTCGGACAAGCACATATCCCGGGCTTCACATTGGCGCTCATCGGGAACGGACCGCAGAAAAAGCATATTGAAGATCTGGTCACAGAAATGGGTCTCGGGTCTCGGGTGCGCATTGAAGCGGCTCTTCCGCAAAAAGCGGTGCTTGAGCGCGTAAAGAATGCGCGCGCATTTATTCTGCCAAGCTGGACAGATATCTCTCCGAACCAGGTCTACGAATCGATGGCCCTCGGACTTCCCGCACTGGTGACCAAAGAAAATTATTTGAGCATTCGAGATCAGCTGCCTGAGACGATCGACCCGGGATCGGTAAGCGATATTGCGGCAAAACTTCAGGTGCTGGCGGACGAGGCGAAATATGCTCAATTCGTCAATGAGTTTTCATCAGTGGCTTTTGCTTGGAGCTGGGACGATGTGCTGCGTGAGCACATCGCATTATTCAAGAAAGTAACGAATGTATGAAAGTGCTTCAGATAGGAGCAGACAGATCAAAGCGGGGAATACTCGTGCCCGGTAGTGCCGCATACCTGCGCCAAAAGGCGTATGCAGTGGAGCTCGGCACCCTTGAGATCATCGGGTTCTCTCTGAGGTCTGACGGATTCTTCATGCGTGAGGACCGATGTTTGCGAACGTTACCGACAAATTCTAGGTCAAAGCTTTTCTTCGGTCTCGATGCAATACGAATTGCGCGTAGATTGCCGAGAACAGAGGTAATTTCTGTGCAGGATCCTTTTGAAACCGGTCTCGTAGCATGGTGGATCGCGCGTATGTGGAAAGTGCCGCTGCATGTACAAATACATACCGACTTCCTCTCGCCGGAATACGCTCAACACTCGATCACCAATAGAATTCGGGTTTTTCTCGCAGGATTCATACTTCGCCGCGCGAGCCGCATCCGCGTTGTATCAGAGCGCATCAAAGCTTCTCTTGTCCGGACCTACACAGGACTTCCGGAGATCACCGTTTTACCGATCTTTGCGGAGTTCAAAGCTGCCGAAACTCCGGATCCGAAACTGGTGACGCGATTTGAGCCCTTTGAAAAAGTCGTGCTCGTGGTCGCGCGACTTGAGCCGGAGAAAGACGTTGAGCTTGCGATCAAAGTATTCGCGGCGGCTTCGCCGGAGAATTCGTGTCTCGTGATAGTCGGCGACGGGAGTCAGCGTGAATATCTTGAGAAGCTCGCACGCACCTGTGCCGCGCGGGATCGCATTTTCTTCGAAGGACAGCAGGAAGCATCTCTGTATTATCCGCTCGCGGATGTGGTCATGGTCACCTCGCGCTACGAAGGCTATGGCCTCGTAATTGTTGAACCGCTCGCGCGCGGGATCCCGGTCATCTCGACCGACGTCGGTGTGGCACGCGAAGCAGGAGCTATCGTGGGGCATCGTGATGAACTCGACTTCACGCTGAACAACTGGTTTAAAAACGGCCCGACAGAAGGAAAACTCATCATGTATCCGTACAAGGACTTTAATGACTATGTGGCGGCATATTGCGCCGATATCATGGCGTGCGCGGTCACCCGATAGCTGTTACAATCGCGGCTATGTCAGAGACTAAGCCACTCATCGGGTTTATCGGCCAGGGTTGGATCGGCAAGAATTACGCGACCGATTTCGAGGCGCGTGGGTACTCGACCGTCCGCTACGCGCTCGAAGAACCCTACATACAGAATAAGGACAAAATAAAGGATTGCGATATCGTTTTTATCGCGGTACCCACTCCTTCAACGCCCGAGGGTTTTAATGCAAACATCGTAGAGAGCGCGGTTTCGCTCGTGGGTTCGGGAAAGACCGCTGTCATCAAATCAACCCTTCTCCCGGGGACGACCGATGCGATACAGGCGAAATATCCGGATCGTTTCGTGATGCATTCACCGGAATTTCTCACTGAGGCCACTGCCGAATACGATGCGGCACATCCCACCAGAAATATAATCGGAATGCCGATCGATAATTCGGAATACCGATCCCGTGCGCAGTCCGTGCTCGCTATTCTTCCGGATGCTCCGTATAAGCTCATTTGTTCGGCACGCGAAGCCGAATATATAAAATACGGAGGCAATAACTGGTTCTACTTCAAAGTGCTTTTCATAAACATGCTGTATGACCTCACCGCCAATGACGGTTGTTCGTGGGATGTCATCAAGACCGCGATGGCGGCCGATCCTCGTATCGGTTCGACGCACCTGAATCCGGTACATGCAAGCGGGGAAAAGGGCGGCGACGTGCGCGCACTTAAATTCAACGAGCTGCATCTCGAACCCATCCACAAGAGCGGGCGCGGTGCGGGAGGCCACTGCTTCATCAAGGACTTCGCGGCATTCTCGCGCCTCTATCAGGAGACATTCCCCGACGATACGCTCGGAGCGAACCTCCTTCACTCAATGGAATGTAAGAATATCGACCTTTTGACCAAGAGCAACAAGGATCTGGATCTCCTCAAGGGTGTCTACGGCGAAGATCCCGGAGCTCTATGCGCCTCCTGATCCTTACGCAAGCGGTCGATCTGGACGACCCGGTCCTTGGTTTTTTTCATCAATGGGTGGTACAGCTCGCAAAACAGTGTGAATCAGTGCGTGTAATTTGTCTCAAGGAGGGGAGGCATACGCTACCGGCGAATGTGTCGGTCTATTCGCTCGGCAAAGAGTCGGGCGTATCGCGTGTTAAATATATTCTCAACTTTTATAGGTTGATCTGGAGCATGCGCCATGAGTACGATGGAGTCTTCGTCCATATGAATCAGGAGTATGTGCTGCTCGGGGGAAAATTATGGTGGCTCTGGGGTAAACGAGTTGTATTGTGGCGCAATCACAAAAAAGGTTCGCTCTTCACACGTGTCGCTGCGTTGCTTTCAAATACGGTCTGCCACACCTCTCCTGAAGCCTATGTGGCCACCTATAGAAATGCGGTACAAATGCCTATCGGCATCGATACAGAACTCTTTAAACCGCCGGTTCAAGCGCCGGACACCCGATCGATCCTCTTTTTTGGTCGACTGGATCCCGTAAAGAAATGCGAAGTATTCATCGAGGCGCTCGAAAAGTTACATGCTGATGGAATTCCTTTCCGCGCCGACATCGTCGGAGACCCGACGCCGGGGAATGAAAAATATGCGCACGATATCCGCAACAAAGCAGGGGTCCTGGCACTTGATGGCGTACTGACGATGCATCCCGGAGTTCCACATGCCGAAACACCGGCACTGTATTCGTCCCATGCGATCTACGTGAATCTCACCCCGTCGGGCAGTTTCGACAAGACGATCGGCGAAGCGATGGCAGCCGGCTGCACGGTGATAGCGGCAAATAAAGCCGTGGCGGACCATATTTCCAAGCAATTCTCTATAACAGGGGATGCGGTATCAGTTGTGGCGGGCCTATGTGCAGCGCTTGATCTGTCAGCACCGGAATATCTGCACATAAGTGCGAAATCCCGTGCATATATTCAGGATTCACACAGTCTCGCACTGTTAACGGATCGCTTGTCAGCCCTCTGCAGAGCAGTATGAAACGAATCAAGATCGCGTATGTGATAAACACCATGCTTGTGGCAGGTGCCGAGACAGTCGTATTCGAAATGGCGAGCCATCTTGATCATGAACGGTTCGAGCCGATCGTATATGCACTTTTTGATCACGCTAAGGAACGTCCGTCATTACTCCCGCGCTTCCGCGAAGCAGGGATCCCGGTAATATTCGTGTCTTCACGGCGGGTCGGTATCGCACGATCGGCGATCGCACTTCGAAAACTATTTAAAGAATCTCTACCGGATATCGTTCACGTGCACCTGCCTGATGCGGTGATCGCGGGCGGTATGGCTGCAGCGTCCTTGCGTGTACCGTTCATTATTCACGAGCATCAAGTGCACACATTTCATTCACGAAAGATCCGTCTGGCTTTCCGACTGTTGCGGCCATTTTCGGCACTGAGCGTCTGCTACGCCACCGGCGTAGAAAAGCAGATCTTCGGGACGGTGCATGAGATCGCGGAGCCTCCACAAGGAATCGAGAGAAAGTCCTGCACTATCCACAACGGTGTTGACATAGAACGTATCGAGAAAGCCCGTTCCACCGATCACCATAGCAAGCGTGCGGAATTCGGCGTAGGCGAAGACGATATTCTCGTGGTTTCCGTCGCCCGCTTCATTGAATGGAAAGGGCACCGCGATCTCATCGAAGCATTTGCCATAGCTTCTGGCGATCCGCGGTTGAAATTGCTTATTGCGGGTGATGGTCAGCTGCGGCCGGATCTTCTTGCGCGCGCCCAAGAGTTGGGATTATCCGAACGGATCATCATGCCCGGTATCAGATCGGACATATACGAGACCCTTTCCGTGGCAGATATTTTCTCACTCGTGTTCAGCTATCCTGAGGGAACAGATGCAGAGGCCATAGGGGTGGCGGGATTCGAAGCGATGGCGAGCGGCCTCCCGGTCCTCGTCGGAGCATATACCGACGCTTCGCTGTACATCCGAGACGGAGAGAACGGGATCCTTGTACCGCCGCGGAACACGGCAGCGCTGGCGGCGGCGATCACCCGCCTCGCGTTGGATCCTATCGAGCGGGAGCGCATTGGCGAGAACGCTCGCGCGTATGTGACCAAAGAACTAAACTGGAGTAATATCATACGTATTTACGAAGCGATATATAAGATCATTGTTCGGATATGAATGTTCCCTTTGTCGACCTTGCTTGGCAGGAAAGCCAGATAAAAACGGAGCGCGAAAAGCGCTTTGCCGACGTGATCGAGCGCACCGCTTTTGTCATGGGACCGGAGGTTGAGCAGTTTGAAGAGCACTTTGCCGCATATTGCGGCGTAAAACATGCGATAGCCGTAGCCAACGGTACTGACGCGCTGATGCTCATTTACGCGGCGGCGGGGATTGGTCCGGGCGACGAGGTGATCACTATTGCGACGACATTCATTGCATCGGTAAGTCCGCTTCTGCACCTTGGTGCCAGCCCCGTATTTGTCGATATTGATCCTACGACGCGTAATTTTGATATGGAAAAGATCGAGACGGCGATCACGCCGAAGACAAAAGCCATCTTGGCGGTGCATTTGTATGGCGATATGCCCGACATGGATGCGCTCAAGAATATCGCCGATAAACACAAGGTAATGATTATCGAGGATGCCTGTCAGGCGCACGGCGCGGAATATAAGGGGGAACGAGCCGGTTCATTCGGGATCGCAGCAGCATTTAGTTTTTATCCCGGGAAGAATCTGGGCGCATATGGCGATGGCGGGGGGATCACCACGAATGATGATGATGTGGCCGCGCGCCTTCGCATGCTCCGCAACCATGGGGGGGTCAAAAAATACGAGCATGCGATCGTCGGTTTCAATAGTCGTCTTGATACGCTTCACGCGATCGTGCTCGATGAGAAATTGAAGTTGCTCGATTCTTGGAATGAAATGCGCCGTTCGATCGCGGAAGCGTATGAGAAAGGTCTCAGTGATATAACGACCATTAAGATTCCCGCGAGAGCGGCAGGGGTGCAGCCCGTGCACCACTTGTATATGATCGAGCTTCCAGAAGGAGAGCGTGATCCATTTATGAATGCAATGAGAGGGAAGGGTATCGGCGTAGGGATTCATTATCCGGATCCGCTTCACCTGACCGGCGCACTCTCCGGCCTAGGATACAAAAAAGGCGATCTTCCGCACGCGGAGACATTCGCTTCCCGTATCGTCAGTATTCCAATGTTCCCGGGGATGACCGCGGAGCAAGTCACGTACGTCGTGTCGTCGATCCGAGAATATTTTCATGTCTGATCCACTCGGCGTCGCAGTCATCGGATACGGGTACTGGAGCCCGAAGTTAATTCGGAATATCATAGCGGATCCCGGATTTAAGCTCGTGGCTATCTGCGAGAAAGATTCGTCCCGACATGAGCGAATTCGTGGTGAAAATCCGGGGGCCGAAGTGGTCCAGGAGTACAAAGAGCTTTTCGCCCGCGCAGATATTCAAGCCGTCATCATCGCAACGATCCCATCCTCGCACTTTAGGATCGCCAAGCAGGCACTTGAAAACGGTAGGCATGTACTGGTGGAAAAGCCGCTTACGCTCGATCCTATCGAAGCAGAATTGTTGGTGCGGATCGCAAAGGAGCACAAACTCACTCTGATGATAGATCACACGTATCTATATGCGCCGGCGATACGAGCACTGCGAGAACAGGTGCGCTCCGGCACACTTGGTACGATATATTCCCTCGAATCCACCCGTGTGAATCTCGGGCTTTTCCAGCGGGATACCAATGTCGTATGGGACCTTGCGCCGCATGATGTATCGATACTGCTCTCCCTTTTTGATGAGCGACCTGCGTATGTATCGGTCGTCGGCTCGAAGACGGTGGTGCATCCGAAGCAGGAACGCGCGCAAGCGAGTGTCGCACATATCATGCTTTTCTATTCGACATTCGTCGCGCATATCGATGTGAGCTGGATCTCACCGGTTAAGATCCGCCAGATCACGGTGATCGGCAGCGAGCGCACCGCTCTCTACGACCAGCTGGCGCCAGATCAGCTCACCATCATGGATCAGGGTGTATATCCGAAACAGGACGGCGGCGAAAGCGGACCTCTCTTTGAATATAAAACGGGGGAATCAAGAACGGTCGAACTCTCTCAAGGGGGAGAGGATCTCGCTTCGATGCTGGCCGATTTCCAGAGCTCCGTACGAACGGGCGCCGTGCCGGTATCGAGTGCGACACTCGGATTGGATGTCGTACGCATCTTAAGTGCGGCCGATCGATCGCTTAGATCGCAGGGAAAGAAAATCAGTATCGATTTCAGGTCAGCCAACAGATTCATGCATGCTATAAGAGAGCGATATATCCGCATGCGGCATTCCTACTAGCTTCGTATATGATGAACGGTATGAATCAAATGATCTCCGAGGACTGCCAGATCGGCTCGAACGTATATCTCGCACCGTTCGTCAATCTTTACGGCTGTGAAATCGGCGACGATTCAAAGATAGGGGCGTTCGTCGAAATGCAGCGGGGGTCAAAAATAGGGAAGCGCTGCAAAGTAGGCAGCCATAGTTTCCTTTGCGATGGGTTTGTCGCAGAGGACGACGTATTCATCGGACACGGGGTCATGACAGTCAATGACAATCATCCTCGCGCCGCTGTCGGCGGGAGGCTTGAGGCAGAAGAGGACTGGAAGACCCGTAAGAGCACGACCTTGGTGCGCACCGGAGCATCAATTGGTAGCAATGTCACTATTCTCGGTGGTATTGAAATAGGTGCCGGCGCGATAATAGGTGCCGGCGCGGTCGTCACAAAGAATGTTCCCTCAGGCGCGACCGTTGTGGGTAATCCTACGCGAGTCATCGGGTAGCTTCATCACGTAGATATGTCGGAAACCGCAGATAAGCGAAATCGTAAGATAAGGATCGCAATTGATACTACGTACATGGATCGTCGGCCTGCGATGGGCACCGCCATCTGGATCCGGCAGACAGTCATCGAGCTACTGCCGTACCGTTCTGAATTCGACATAACTCTCATTCACAGAGAGAAAATTCCTGAAGATCCGCTGTATTCGGAATTCAAGGAGGTCATAATCCCACGGATCCGACTGCCTAAATATGCCAGTTTCTTTTCAGAGTTATTCTTCTTTCTCACTACCAGGACGCGCTACGACATATATTATTTCGCGTACTCACGAATATATCCGTTCTTCTGGCTTGCCCCGGCAACAAAAATAGTCTTTGCGGCGATGGATGGGGGACCGCAAACCGCGGGATATGGAGCGTATAAAAATACGAAAGTCCCTTGGTATGTGCGACTTTTTCTATACAAGGTGGACATGTTCATTGGTCTTACCGATTTCGGAAGTAGCGGAATTTCTGAAGCCTATCGAGTCCCTCGAGACAGGATCCGAACTATCTATTGCGGGATGAACGATAAGTTCCATTCCGTCGAACAGCGCACGGAGTCTCCTGAACGGGTGCTTGCGAAGTACAACATAACGGCCCCGTATGTGCTTAGCGTTTCGCGCTTCGATCCCCATAAGAATATCCTCGGTACCATAAACGGCTTTAAGAAGTTTATTGATTCGACCGATGCCCCTCATATCCTCGTGCTCGTCGGTACTCGGCACATGAAAGATTATTCCGAACAGATAGACTCCCTCATCGCTGAGCTCGGACTTTCAGAGCGCGTGAAGATCGTCCCTTTCGTCGATGATGAGGATCTTCCGGTCGTTTATCAGGCAGCTACGTTCTTTGTATTTCCGTCTTTCTATGAAGGATTCGGGATGCCCGCCGTCGAAGCGATGGCCTGCGGCACACCCGTGCTCGTTTCCGACCGAGCCTCGTTGCCCGAGGTCATCGGCGGTATCGGGGAAATAGCGGATCCCTATGACGCTGACTCTATTGCAGCTGGCATGATCAAGTTGCTGGATCCTCAATATCGGGAACGCCTTTCTCGGCTTGGAAAAGAGCATGTCCGTACGTTCAGGTGGTCCGAAACAGCCAGAAAATTGGTTGATGTATTCAGATCTGTCGCACAATAGTAATACGGCACGTTGTTGCCCGAAGACGTAGTTATTCGTGCTTTTTTGGGGTATGCTCATCTCCATGAAATCAGAAAAACGTGCGCTGATAACCGGTGTCACCGGACAGGACGGCTCGTATCTTGCGGAACTGTTGTTGTCCAAGGGATATCAAGTATTTGGTCTGGTGCGCCGGTCGAGCAATAATCCGTTCGTGCGGATGCCGAAGGAAGTGCACGGAAAGATAGAGGTCCTCTATGGTGACCTGCGCGACACCAGCGCACTTGAAAGGGCCGTGAAGACCGCAATGCCGGATGAAGTATATAATCTTGCCGCGCAATCCGATGTTGGGATCTCATTCCTCGTTCCGGAAGAGACTGTCGAAATAAATTACTATGGACTTGGCCGACTCGTGAATGCGGTCTTGAAAGTAAATCCTCAGGCCCGGATCTATCAGGCATCGACGAGCGAGATGTTCGGAAGAACGAATCCGCCTCAAAATGAGCAGTCGTCCTTCCAGCCGGTGAGCCCGTATGCGGAAGCAAAATTAAAAGCGCACGAGGACTTTGTCGCGGGTTACCGTGAGAAACATGGCGTATTCATTAGTTCCGGCATTCTTTTCAATCATGAATCTCCACGACGCGGTGAGCATTTTGTGACGCGCAAGATCACGATATCTCTCTCAAAGATCAAGCTTGGTCTTCAAGAGTCTTTCGAGCTGGGGAATCTTGATGCGAAGCGCGACTGGGGATTCGCAGGGGATTATGTAGAAGCAATGTGGCTCATGCTGCAGCAGGAGAAGCCGGACGATTATGTCATTGCGACCGGCGAGACGCACAGCGTAAGAGATTTTTTTGTCGCCGCTTCCCAGGCGATCGGCATCGATATCCATTTTGAAGGGAGCGGTCTGGAGGAAGTGGCGAAGACCGCTGACGGAAAGGTCATTTTGCGCATCAATCCGCGCTTCTATCGACCTAATGAAGTAGATGCACTCTGTGGAGATGCATCAAAAGCTCTGAATGTACTGAAATGGAAGCCGAAAGTGAATTTTACAGAACTCGTATCGATGATGGCGAAAAGTGATCTGGAAGCCTGCAGAAAGGACATCTGACATCTGATATCGTACAGAGCCGAAAGGCAGCCATGAAAATCATCTATATCTCAAATGTCCGTTTGCCCACCGAGAAAGCTCACGGGCTACAAATAATGAAGACATGTGAGGCCCTTGCCGATCTGGGAAATGAAGTGATCCTCTACGTGCCAACAAGGCACAATACGCTCGAGCAGGATGAATTTCAATATTACGGCGTCCGAGAGGTGTTCACCGTGCGCCGTATCTGGTCGTGGGACCTGGTGCGACTGGGCAGGATCGGCTTTCTTGTGCAGTATCTGACGTTCTCGCTCAGAGCAGTATTCCTACGTGATATTCGGAATGCGGACCTGATATACGGGCGAGACGAGTTGACGCTTTCCATACTTTCTTTTTTTGCGCGCGCACCGATCATATGGGAATCACACGTCGGTGCATGGAACTTTGCCGCACGGCTCATTGCAAGAAAAGCGCGCACTATATGTGCCATATCGAACGGATTGAAGGATCTTTATGTTGCAAAAGGGGTTCCGGCAGCCAGGATCATCGTCGCCCCCGATGCAGTGGATCTCATGGAGTTCAATGAGACCGAAAGCAAAAGCCAGGCAAGACAGCGGCTCGGGCTCTCTCAAGATAAGGATGTGGCTCTGTATATCGGAAGGGTCGATGGTTATAAGGGGGCGGATATATTATGCGCAGCGGCTCAACAATTACCGCCATCCGTGCAAGTAGTGATCATCGGCGGAGAGCCGAAACAAGTGGATATATTGAAGAGACAGTACCCTTCGGTTTGTTTTCTTGGATATCATCCGTATCGCGAGTTGGCGCACAACCAAGCGGCTGCTGATGTGCTAATACTGCCTAATTCGGGCGGAAGCGAGATCTCAGCGCGTTACACGTCGCCGCTTAAGCTGTTTAGTTATATGGCCAGCGGCATACCGATCGTCGCATCGGAACTGCCGAGTATTCGAGAGGTGCTGGATGAGACCATGGCATATTTCGTGCCTCCCGATGATCCCGCAGCGATCGCCGCAGCGATCCTGGAAGTTCTTAATGACAAAGGTGCTGTAATTCGCGCACGAAAAGCGTACGAAAAGGTCCAGGCATATTCCTGGAAGGCACGTGCAGAGCGGACCCTGTCGCTCGATATCAGGGCATAGTATGATTGCCGCATGAAATTTCCCTACGGCATACACGGGTCAGATCTGAAAGAGTATGTCGTCAAACATGGAGGACCATCTGCCGAAAAGAACCTGGAGATCTATGAAAAGTGGTTTCGGAAAAGTCCTCGGTATCTCTTCAAGGCGGTTGATAAAAACTACCAACTCACCAAAAAGGTCTTTTGCGATATCGGCTGTTCATACGGAATGAACCTCGTCTGGTCTCGAGCAGAGAGTTATGGTGTCGATATCGTTCCTGAATACACGGAATTCGCGCAAAACCTCGGGCTGACGGCATATACGCGCGATGTAATAACGGCAGACCTATCGGATCTACCGAAAGTCGAGGCCGTCTGGTGCTGTGCCGTACTGGAACATGTCGATGCGCCGCACATATTTTTGCGCAAGCTCTGGACACTTCTTGAGCCCAATGGAATGATTTTTATGTGGGTGCCGACAATACCGCCCGCTCCGTGGCGATACTTGCGCCACGTACCTTTCTTAAAGCGTCATCTCACTGCTCATACCCACTCAGATCATGTGAACGCATTTACTCCGTCCACGGTCCGCTTTATGGCTGAGCGCGCCGGATTTGATACGATCGAACTAAACGCACTTTACCCGAAGCCGTTCGGGTGGCTCGGCAGGTTCATATTCATTCTCGACGGGGTCATGTATATCGGCAAGAAAAAAGAATCGGCCTATTTCGGGAATTCGAGTCGCATCGGACGGGCAGAGTATTTCGATACTCAGAGCTCCAAGTAGTTATATGTTCAAAAAATTAACTCGCCCGCATCTTGAAGCATTTATTTCACGTTACGCCACGGGGGAGCGTACTCTCGACGTCGGTTCAGGGGGCTCGTCGTATGATCGTTATTTTCCCAACAGACTTACGATCGATGTCGATCCCGGGCGAAAGCCCGAGATAGTCGGCGATGCGCACGCGCTGCCGTTCGGTGACAATGAATTTTCGCACGTTTTGTGCACCGAAGTGCTCGAACACACAGAGCGTCCGCATGTCGTGGCCCAGGAGCTCATGCGCGTATTAAAGCCCGGAGGCACGCTCGTGCTTACTACGCGCTTCGTATATCCCATACATGATAGTCCCGGGGATTATTTCCGCTTCACCAAGTACGGTCTAAGAAAGTTGTTCTCGGAATGGACGATCATTGAGGAGCGAGCGGAGCTCGGAGATTTTTCAACTATAGCGGCGCTCATGCAGCGTATCGGGTTTCAAGCGGACCTGCATGGCGGTAAATTGAGTAAACTCGTTCTATATTCGCTCGCATGGATCTTTAGTAAACTAGACGGACTGATCAAAAAGGAGTACGGCGATATAAATAAATCGGTCGTCGATTCGAATATACTTTCTACAGGTGTTTATATCGCTGTCCGCAAATAACTTGCTTTATCAGTGTGTTTGAATAGACTTCGGATATATGAAACCAAAACTACTGATAACAGGCGGCCTGGGATTCATATTCTCGCATGTCACCGAGTATTTTGTTCAGAAGGGCTGGGATGTCGTTGTTGTCGATAATGAGTCTGCCGGCAGTCATCTTGAGATCATCGACGGGTCGTTTAAATACTACAAAATGGACGTGTGCGACCGTTCTGTCATTGACCTGGTCCTAAAAGAGGCTCCGGAGTATGTCATTCACGCGGCTGCGATGTCTGACGTCGACTATTCGATCAGAGAACCACTCAAAACGCTCATCGAGAATATCAATGCGAATGCGAACATGTTCGAGGCGTGCAGAGACCTGCCGTCGTTGAAAAAGTTTATCTACGTCTCGACCGATGAAGTATACGGAGAATGTGATCATCCGAAGAAAGAAACAGAGATCCTTTTCCCGAAGAATCCGTATGCCTGCTCGAAAGCGGCCGGATCACTCATGCGACTGACCTACGGCAGCACGTATCCGTCGATGATCGAGACGACGGCGGAAACTCGTTTCTGTAATGTCTTCGGCCCGCGCCAGGATACGCGAAAGATAATGCCGCTCATAAAACACTCCTTGCATACCGGAGAGCCTATTCCGTTGCATAACGAAGGCCTCGGTTATCGTGAGTATATCTATGTAAAAAATATCCCCCCCGCCATTGATCTCATCCTTGAGAAAGGTAATCGTACCTACAACCTGACGCTCAACGACGGTCTGACGGTCCACCAACTTATAGAGCACGCGGAGAAGGTTACGGATAAGAAAATAAATACCTATCCGAGCAACCGACCAGGCATGGACCTTAAATATCAGATGGATGCGACACGCATTAAAACAGAACTCGGCTGGAAACCGCTCTATACCTTCGACGAAGGACTGAAGGAATACCTCGAAATGATATGAGATTCGAATCGGCACCGTTGCGCGATGTGTTTGTCATCACCCCCGATGCACATGTCGACGAGCGCGGGTTCTTCGCGGAAACGTACCGTCGGGACGAATTCGTGGCCGCCGGGATCGCGGACACATTCGTTCAAGACAATCATTCGCTCTCAGTTCGACGAAATACGGTACGAGGCCTCCATTTTCAATGGGACGCTCCTATGGCAAAACTTATGAGGGTGACCCGGGGGAGTGCCTTCCTTGTCGCTGTCGATTTGCGGAAAGGTTCTCCGACTCTCGGGAAGTGGTTCGGCATCGAGGCGTCAGAAGAAAATAAGAAGCAGCTCTACGCCCCCGCCTCATTCGCCCGAGGCTTTCAGACGCTTACCGATATGTGTGAAGTGCAATACAAATGTTCGGCTGTATACAATCCGGACGCGCAAGGGGAGATCGCTTGGGACGATAACCAGATCGGCATCGATTGGCCGATCACGGATACTCCTGTTGTCTCAGAAAAGAATATGCTGTCACCCTCATTTACCGAGTGGTGTGAGCGTGCCGAATCCGATCTCTTTCGGTATTAAAAAAACAGGCCCCGATCTTGGAGCCTGTTTCAATGCGTCAGCGAGAGCTACTGGACCCACTCGACGAGGACGCGCGTATCGGTGTCACTCATTCGATACGCCGGTCCGGCATGGAGTCCGAGCTTTTCGGCGATCCGTTCGGACGGGACATTGCCGCGAAAGATCGGGCACTTGAACGAGCCGTTGCGGATCGGTCGTATGAAATCTCGCACAAAATCCGGAACCGCACGAGAGGCGATATAACGCCGGCGCCATGCCGGATCTACGCGGTAGTGCACCTCCGGTACCGCGTCATCCGAGTCGCGAGACATCCAGACGAGACCTGTCGGTACGCAGTCGGTCGTCTCGATCATGCGGAATATTTCCGTCGGCTTATCGTCGAGGCGCTTGCTCAGCCAGTTGAGATGTCCTTCTCGATCGTCCTGGCGCGCTTGAATACGCGACCAGCGGATCACTTCCGGGTCATTTCGCCATGCCAATAAGATATCGGCATCGTACATCGTAGGCTTCCTTAAACGGAGGACCAGTGCTGATCCAGGCATGTGACACTCCTGTGTGGGGGACCAATGCATATTATATTATAATAATTAAATATGTCAAATATCCTTTCTCGAAGGGTTTAGGAATGTTATATTCCACCAATGAAGAAAATTTCACTCTTTAAGCCCTTTATCGGAGCTGAAGAGGTTCGTGAGGTCGCTAAAACGCTCCGCTCCGGATGGATCACCTTGGGGCCAAAGACCGAAGAATTTGAACTCGCGTTCGCAATATATGTCGGCACAAAACATGCTGTCGGGCTTAATTCGGCAACGGCGGCGCTGCACCTGGCACTGGTCGTTTCTAATGTGAAACGGGGTGATGAGGTCATTACTCCCGCGCTCACGTTCGCATCCACTGCAGAAGCCGCGCTTATCGTAGGCGCGCGCCCCGTCTTTGCTGACGTTGATCCCCGGACCCTTAATATTGATCCGCGGTCCATCGAAAAAAAAATAACAAAGAAAACAAAGGCGATCATCGTTGTGCACTACGGTGGTCAGCCGTGCGACATGGATGAGATAAATAAGATCGGAAAGAAGCACGGCATCCCGATAATTGAAGACGCCGCCCATGCCATGGGTTCAACCTACAAGGGAAAAAAGATCGGCGGCGGCGAGAATATCGCTTGCTTCAGCTTTCAGGCGGTTAAGAATCTTACGACCGGAGACGGCGGAATGATCACGACCAATGACGCGAGCGTCAACAAGCGATTACGTTCGCTTCGTTGGTGCGGGATCAACAAATCGACTCATGAGCGGGTGACTGCGGGCGGATACCGATGGGATTATGATATTGATGAGGAAGGGGGATTCAAATATCATATGAATGATATCAATGCCGCTATCGGCATTGTGCAGTTGAAGCGTCTCGATGCAATGAACGAAAAAAGACGCCAGATCATTGCCGTGTATGATGCGGCTCTCAAGAATTCAAAAACGATCCGCCCTGTCGTACAGCTGCCCGGACGAAAAACATCGCCACATAATTATTGCGTACTATTAAAGGGGTACGATCGCGAGGCACTCATTTCGTACCTTATAGACAAAGGTATTTCCACGGGCGTCCACTATAAGCCTCTGTATCACCATCCCCGATATAAGAAATTCGGATCCGCACAGGACACTCCCATAACAGAAGCTGTATGGCCTGAGATCTTACTGCTCCCACTACACCCTCAATTATCAGTAGGTGATGCGCGGCGAGTCGTGACAGCGCTGCTCTCGTTCAAGGCATGAGGATCATTTTTTGCACCAAAGGGGACCGATTGCTCCCGAGTTCACGTACTCGTGCTCATTTAGTGGCCGACTACCTGCGCACTCAGGGATACGATGCCGAATCTTTCCACATAAAGACGCGTCCGTGGTGGAGCCTCACGCGCGAGCGCTTTTCAGAACTGCTTCGGAATGTCCGACTCCTCCTTTCCGTCCAGAAGGCCGATATTCTGTATCTTCATAAAACGACTGATCAAGCGGATTTCATGGTCCTGGTCCTCCTGCGGCGCTGGTTCCTCAGGAGAGGGTACATCCTCGATTTCGACGATGCGATCTTTCTCGGCTCGGTCAACCGCGCTTTCAAGACCTGGCTTATGGTCAAGAATGCTGATGCGGTGATCGTTGGTAGCCATTTCCTCCAGGAATATGCGCTCAAGTACAATAAAAATGCTCACGTGATATCAGCACCCATTGATACTGAGGATGTGTATCTGCCCGCGACCTCGCGGACAGGAGACGCGCGGGTTCGCATCGGATGGACGGGAACACCGGGGCACTATGAAAATATGAAGCTTCTGCTCGATCCATTGCAGCGGATCGTTAATGACGGACATGCGGTGGTTTTTGTTCAGCTCGGAGGCGGCGATAAGATCCATGAACTGATCACCTCGGTGAAGGGTCTGACCGTCGAATATACCGCATCGCTCGCGTGGAATGAGCCCAAAACGGTCGTCGCGTATTTACAGCAGTTTGATATCGGGGTCATGCCGCTGCAGAAAACGGAACTGAACCGAGGAAAAGATGCGTGGAAGGCGAAGGAATATATGGGCTGTGCGGTCGCGACGATCCTCAGTGATTGGGGAGAGAACCCGTATGTAGTAACGAACGAAGTGAACGGGCTGCTGGTGAATACGCCAGACGAATGGTACGGAGCGTTCAAAAAGCTGATAACAGACGAAGAGTATCGACGCCGTATCGGCGCTGCGGGACGAGCGCACATGGCAGCCGAATTTTCCTATAAATCGTTCATGCCGAAGCTCCAGGCGATTATCGGCCGCGCGGCTTAAACGTACGATACAATCCCGTTATGGAACATAAGGATAATTTGCGGATAAATCTCGGGGGTGGTGAAGAAAAGATAGAGGGGTTCATAAACATTGATCGGGTGTCACTGCCAAGCGTTGATATCGTCGCCGATATCAGTAAGGGGATACCGCTGCCGGATAACAGTGTGATAGAAGTACGTGCAAGCTATATTCTCGAGCATATACCGAACACGGCGGATCTTATGGAGGAATTGTATCGGGTGTGCAAGCCGAATGCGAAACTGAACATTAAAGTTCCGTATTTTAAATCGACGGCTGCATTTAAAGATCCGACGCATGTCTCGTTCTTCACTGAGCGGACGTTCGAGTATTTCGACAGGGACTTTATAGATGCCGAAAAGCTTCCGGAGTATAAGCTCAAGATGAATTTTAAGGTCACTAGATTATCGTACAACTACTATACGCGAGGTACTCGCTTCATCCCCTTTGTTTCATTGCTCAGACGCTTTCTTTGGGACATCGTTAAATCGCTCGTTGTCGAGCTTACGGTCGTAAAGTGATGTTCATGCGATCGTGCCCACGTCGTCCCGATGCACGGCTCGCTGATACAGTACGAAACTCACTATCGCGAATACCCATTTTGAGAAGAGGCGGGCTACCACTACCCCGAGAATGCCCCATCCGATGGCGCCTATTACCATACTGATGATCTGGAATATAGAGAGTGTACCGTTGAGGATGTATTGATCGCGGATCTTCTTTTTTGCGATAAGGTATACGCTCGCAGGGTCAAGTGAGGCGCTTATCATCCAGAGTGCATATAGTTGCGTATAGAATACCGACTGTGCATATGCGGGGAATAGAATCCTGAATGCGAGCGGTGCAAGTACGACATATAGGACAGTTGCTACCGAGGTAAAAAGAAACAGCCAGAGAAACTTATTCCACATTGAACCTCGTATTTCTCTTACATCACCCCCGCTAAAGCGGGCCATGATCATTGCGTTCACTGTCTTGAGAGGGCCTTTTATCTGATCGGGGATCGCAGTCGCGAAATTATAAATGGCGAGCTGAGCAGCTCCGACATAATGAAAGAGCAGTATCTGATCAAGATTATCCGCAATGCCCCCGATAATCCCCATGAGACTGAGGTGCTTGCCGTATGAAAGCATCGAGCGGTCAATATTGCCGGGTGCGGGGCGGTATAAGGCGATGGTGCGACGGTAAAAAAATAGTGCAGCTAAGACGTTACTGAGAAAGTACGTGGCAACAAGTACTGTCGGATCCTTGGTGAAGAAGATCACCAGTATGAATATTCCGACGGGGATGATGTTGTCGAGGATACTGTATCCGATCTGACGTACGAAATCTTTCTTTCCGGCAAGAAAGGCGGTGTAAAGATTGGCACTCGCGAGAACAGGAGACATACACCCGCCGATCAGGATCCCGATCGCGAGTCCCATATTGCCGGCGTAGAAGTAATACGTGGCCAGGATCACCGCCGCGATCGTTGCGAACGCGCTCCATCGCAAATTGATCCAGAAACCGCTCTCGAGTGAGCTGTCGAAGCCGCGGGCCGTCGATTGCATGACGGCCGTTCCCAATCCGTTAAGAGAAAAGAGAGAAACGATCCCGATTATCGACAAGATATATTTGTATTGTCCGTATACTTCCTGGGGAACGATATGACCTATTGCTATTGCAAGGACAAAGGCCGCGATGAGGCTCGACCCTTGGTATAACAGGGAAAGAAAGCCGCCGGAGGCCAGATAGACCATATCCGTCTTCGTATACTTCTCACTCCAGCGGAGGAGATCGACGGCGGAGGATTTGAATCGCTTCAACATGTCGCTCATCGTAGCGCGTTCGCACTGCCCTTGCTAGACTGGCTCCACCTATGGCAAAGACACATCGATCCGCGCGTCACATACACTGGGTCGCCGTCTCCGGCGGCTTCGACCCGATCCATGTGGGGCATCTTCGGATGTTCAAGAAAGCCCGGTCGCTTGGCGATAAATTAGTGGTGATCCTCAACAACGACAATTGGCTTCGCGATAAGAAAGGATCGGCATTCATGCCGGAAAAAGAACGAGCCGAGATCATCGGAGCATTTCCGTTCGTGGATAAGGTCTATATCACCAAGCATGCATCAGGGGACACAGATCGCAGCGTCATTAAGGCGCTGAAAGCGCTTAAGCCTGCAGTCTTCGCCAACGGAGGGGACCGCAAGAACGCCAACGACATTCCGGAATCGGCCATCTGCAAAGAGCTCGGCATACGAATGGTGTTCAACATCGGCGGCGGAAAGGTGCAGTCATCTTCGTGGCTGATAGAAAAGGCGCGTTCCGAACAGGCCTCCAAACGATCAAAGGCCTAACTGGCTCGGAAGGCGTGCCGTGATAGAATAGCGTTCATGAATTCACTCGAAAAGACCCTGCGATATATCGTTCTCGGAGGCATATTCTTGCTCCCGTTCGTCTGTCTTTTAGTCACGACATCGCTCTTCTTTCCCTACATTACCGGTAAGAACTTCGCTTTCCGCATCATCGTGGAGATCATAACGGGTGCGTGGCTCGCACTGGCATTGGTATCTTCACAATACCGCCCGCAGCGTTCATGGATCCTCGGCGCGTTTGCCATCTTCGTGCTCATCATGGCGATAGCGGATGCGCAGGGCGTGAACCCGTTCAAAAGCTTTTGGAGCAACTTTGAACGCATGGACGGGTGGGTGACGATCGGGCATTTGCTCATGTACACCGTTGTCGCCGCGAGTGTGATGAGAACAGAACTCCTCTGGCGTCGTCTCTTTCAGCTCTCTCTCGTCATATCGGTATTCCTCACAGTAGACGGTCTCTTTCAGATACTCGGCAAAGTGGCGCTCGGCGAAGGCGGTGTCTCCGGACTTTCCGCTCGCATTGACGCCACGTTCGGCAATCCGATCTACTTGGCGATATACATGCTCTTCAATATCTTCGTCGCCGCGCTTTTGTGGGCGCAGCAGCGGCAGGCACCGCAGGGCAAGAACACTGCACTTTCTTATTGGTATGGAGCGGTGATCGTCCTCGACACGGCGGCACTCTTCTTTACAGGTACCCGCGGTACCATGCTCGGCCTTATCGGCGGCGGCGTGCTTGCCCTGCTTATATATGCGGTCGTTCAGGGGACGAAGCAGGTACGCACTTACACCGTCGTGACGCTTATCGTACTTGCGGTACTCGGCGGGGGCTTGAAGCTCGCGAAGGATACCGCGGCGGTTAAAAGTATCGGCTTCCTTGATCGCCTGGCGAGCATCTCGCTGAGTGATAACACGATCAATGCGCGCTTCCTCAATATGGGTATCGCGCTTCAGGGTGTGAAAGAGCGCCCGGTCTTCGGCTGGGGTCAGGAGAATTACGCGATCGTCTTCGACAAATACTATGACCCGCGCATGTATGCGCAGGAGCCGTGGTTCGACCGTGTGCACAATATCATCTTCGATTGGTGGATCGCAGGAGGCACCCTCGGACTTCTTGCGTACCTCTCGATATTTTTCGTGACCGTGTGGGCGATCTGGCGCCGCGATACGAAAGGAGCGCGCGCATTCTCTGTAGCGGAGGGGAGTATCCTCACCGGTCTGCTTGCGGGATATTTCATCCACAACCTCACGGTATTCGACAACGTGACCAGCTACATATGGTTCGGGACGATCCTGGCATACATCGCGTGGCGCAGTGCTTCGCACGAAGCCGCCCCTGCGGTCCCAAGCAATGACATACTGAACTCCGAAATGCTCCCATATGCCGCACTTGGTGCTGCGATACTTACCGCCGGCGCGCTTTGGATGGTTAACGGCAACGCGATCGCACAGAACATGACCCTCCTCAAGGCAATTGCTCCGCAATCGAATCCGTCGGTCAACCTCACCTACTTCAAACAGGCGAGCGCCTATGGATCATTCGGGACCCAGGAGGTACGCGAACAGCTTGCGCAGGGGGCATCCCAGATAGCTGCTGCCACGACGATCGCGACAGACACCAAGCAGCAGTTCTATCAGCTTGCCCTCACCGAGATGCAACAGCAGGCGGTGGATTCACCCCTCGACGCGCGGTTTCCGCTATTCCTCGGCATCATCTATTCATCGTTCGGTGATGCGGCCAATGCTGCGGCTGCGCTCGAGAAAGCGCATGAATTGTCGCCGCGCAAGCAGACCATCTACTTCCAGATCGGACAGACCGCACTCGCGAGAGGGGATAATGCCGGAGCACTGACGGCATTCAAGACGGCGTTCGAACTCGATACGTCCGATTCCCAGGCACGACTCCTGTACGCTACCGTGGCGATACAGCTCGCAGAGGACTCGCTCGCCGACCAGCTGCTCGCTCCTGCGATCGCGAACGATACGGCTGCTGATCAACGCATCCTTGGAGCGTACGTCAGCCGAAAGCTATATGCGAAAGCGATCACCATCTGGCAAGCACATATCAGTGCGACACCGAGCGATATGCAGGCGTATTTCACACTTGCGGCACTTGAGTATCAAGTGGGGAACAAGCAGCTTGCCATAGCGGCACTTGAGGCTGCAAAGAAACAGGATCCGACGGTCGCGGCACAAGCAGACCCGCTCATACAGCAGATCCAGGCGGGGACGGTGAAGCTTCAGTAAAACGGGGCGCTCGGTGACGATGCCTGCAAAAGGCACCATAAAATTCTGCTGAATTTTTGTTTCGCTCGGGCCGTCGCCCTCCGCGGAGCCTTTTGCAGGCATCGTCACACTCGCTTTCATCGGAAACACCTCTGGCTCGCTTGTATGTTATGGCTCACACATGTAAAATATCCGGGTGAGTGCAATCAAGTTGCGCTTCCAAATGAAAGTCCTGAAATACCACCCGAAAGGGTGGTATTCAGTTTTCGGACCTCCCGATCACCTCCTACGGTTGCCAAACATCTCTCCAGTGCTACCCTTATTGCAGGTTTTCGCGTAGCAAAGGACGTAGCGCGGAGGGCGGCGGCACTCACATAAGACTTTCACTTTTTGGAGCTCGCACCCGTCCTCCGCACTGCGCCTTTTTATTTTTATGAGTATGAACAAGGAATTTGCTCGCTCGTCACTAAATACGTGAATAAGTATTCATACAATGCGAAAAATTATTGAAAAATATTTTCACGAAGTTATCCACATATATTTTTTTATTTCACACACTTCGCATACATCGGTGTAATAATTCATAAAACGCATTGAAGATATATTTTCTTCGGAGCGGGTCGAGTTTAATACTCAAAGCAAAATTTACATTCTATGGCAAAGGCAAAAAAGGCAAAGAAGACTTCAAAGAAGAAGGCAAAGAAGGCGACTAAGAAGCGCCGATAGTCCGCACAAAGGCCTCTCCGAAAGGAGGGGCCTTTTGCTTTTGTACGTCGCGCGCGGACACCGTTTCCGTCGCGCGAATACTCGTTTTGAGGTAGGATATCCAGATGTCATTCCTGAAGAATCTGTTCGGCGACGAGAATACGGCCGCGCTCACCCGCGCGCAGAAGATCGTCGAACCGGTCAATGCCCTCGAACCGGCCATGCTGGCCCTTTCCGATGAGGAATTGAAGGCTAAGACCGTTGAATTCCGTTCTCGTCTTGAAAAGGGTGAGTCACTTGATTCTTTGGCCGCGGAGGCCTTCGCGGTGGTGCGCGAAGCATCAAGGCGCACGCTCGGGCAGAGACATTTCGATGTGCAGCTCATCGGCGGCATGATCCTGCACCAGGGCGACATCGCAGAGATGCGCACCGGTGAAGGCAAGACGCTCGTTGCGACGCTTCCGGCATATCTCAATGCCCTGACCGGAAAGGGCGTGCACGTGGTCACGGTCAATGATTATCTCTCCCGCCGCGATGCGGTCTGGATGGGGCAGATCTACGATGCGCTCGGTATCTCGGTCGGTATCATCAATCACGAAGCATCATTTATATACGATCCGACACAGGTGCCCGCAGACGTCCGCAAAGAGGAAGAGGCCGAGGTCGACTCGGTCGGAAGCTTCAAAGTGGAGCAGGACTTCCTCCGCGACGTTTCGCGTCGCGAGGCCTATGCGGCCGACATCACATACGGTACCAATAATGAGTTCGGCTTCGACTATCTACGCGACAACCTTGAATACTCGCCGGGGCTCCTTCGCCAGCGCTTGCCGGATAACGGCGGCTATAACTTCGCGATCGTCGACGAGATCGACTCGATCCTCATCGACGAAGCGCGTACGCCGCTCATTGTGTCGGCGCCGGTATCCGACGCGGAGTCGCTCTACCAGAAGTTCGCGGGCATCGCGAACACTCTCACCAAGGATGTCGACTATACGGCGGACGAAAAGCATCGCCAGATCGTTCTCTCCGACTCCGGCATCGAGAAGGCCGAGCGTGCACTGGGTGTTGAGAATATCTATACCGATGCCGGTATCAAATTCGTACATCATCTCGAAACAGCGGTGCGGGCCAAGGCTATTTACGAGCGCGATAAGGACTACGTGGTCAATAACGGTAACATCGTCATTGTCGATGAGTTCACGGGCCGCATGCAACTGGGCCGCCGCTGGTCCGACGGCCTCCACCAGGCTATCGAGGCCAAAGAGGGTGTCGAGGTACAGAAAGAGTCGCGCACCTTCGCTTCGATCACATTCCAGAATTATTTCCGCCTCTATGCGAAGCTCGCCGGTATGACGGGCACCGCGGTCACCTCGTCGGAGGAGTTCTATAAGGTATACGGGCTTAATACCGTGGTCGTCCCGACCAACCGAGCGATCGCGCGCACCGACCTCGATGACCTCATTTTTCAGAACGAATCCGGCAAGTACCGCGCGATCGCACGTCATGTGAAAGAGTTGCACCAGAAAGGCCAGCCGGTCCTCGTGGGTACTGTCTCGGTAGAAAAGAACGAACTCCTCTCGGCGCATTTCAAACAGGAAGGGATCCCGCATGAGGTGCTCAACGCGAAGAATCACGAACGCGAAGGAGAGGTGATCGCGCAGGCGGGCCGTCACGGAGCCGTCACTATCGCGACCAACGTCGCGGGCCGCGGCGTCGACATCAAGCTCGGCGGCAATCCCGCCACTCCGGAGGCCTATGAAGAGGTGAGGGGACTCGGCGGGCTCTTTGTACTCGGCACCGAGCGGCACGATGCACGCCGCATCGACAACCAGCTCCGAGGTCGTGCAGGCCGCCAGGGGGATCCGGGCAGCACCCAATTCTTCGTATCCCTCGAAGACAGCCTCATGCGCATCTTCGCATCGGATATGATCAAGCGGGTCATGGGGACGTTCAAGATCCCTGAGGATGAGCCGATCTATAATTCAATGATCACGCGCTCGCTCGAGAAAGCACAGTCGCGCATCGAAGAGCTCAATTTCGATTCGCGCAAACACGTCCTCTCATACGATGACGTGCTCAACATCCAACGTAAATCGATTTACGCGCGACGCAATGCACTGCTCACCGGAGGCAATGCGGCGATAGATGAGGAACTGATGCGAATCTCGCTCGGAGACGAAGAGCTTGAAAAAATAATTGATGAGAAGAAAAAGAGCATGGCGGATAATTTCTATCCGACCATACAGCGAATTCTTCTACAGGGCATCGACTTTCTTTGGGTGGAACATCTCGAGGCGATGGAATATTTGCGAAGCTCCGTGAACCTGCGCGCATACGGGCAGCGAGATCCGCTCGTTGAATACAAAAAAGAAGGATTGAAGCTTTTTCAGACACTCGAGGAAACGTACGCGGAGCAGGCAAAAGGTGCGGTGAGAGGCCTTGCCAGCACCCCTACTTTCGTGGTCCAACCGAATCCGACACATACAGCCGTCGGACAGGCAATTTCCAATATTACGAGCCGAGGTACCGCTGTCGAGCGATCAGATTTCAACCGCAACGAAAAGATACAGATCACCAATGGTACCGAGACAAGAGAAATGAAATTCAAGAAGGCGGAGCCGTTACTTCAGAGCGGTGAGTGGAAGATCGTTAATTAGAGCCGTTCTCGGACTCCGAGATAGGCTTATTTCGCAAGATATCTCGGATGTGCTCGGATAGGCGAGGATTGATATACGCGACGCACCTTAGTGTTTTGGGGTCGGATAATTTGTTGCTACAAATTTCCTCGATCTCGGGCCCGTCGGCCCTGCGAAGACCCCAAAACTCCAAGGCGCGTGCCGCGTCAGGTGGTGAGGATTAAATAAGTACTGCCGCGGCTTGAATACTCCGACCGTTTTCTTAAGGCCTCTTTATCCTTGTACTCTCAGGCTGTGATTGTTAGATTGGCAACAATGGAATACGTACCCACGATCGGTCTGGAGATACACGCGGAACTCCGCACCAGGACCAAGATGTTCTGCAGCTCTATCAATGATGCCGACGAAACGAGGCCCAATGTGAACATCTGCCAGGTCTGCATGGCTCACCCGGGCACACTGCCGGCCATCAATAAAGAGGCAGTGCGAAGTGTGTTGCGCGTCGGGGTGGCGCTTGGCTCACGTCTTGCCGATTACACCGAGTTCGACCGAAAGAGCTATTTTTATCCTGACCTTCCGAAGGGCTATCAGCTCTCGCAGTATGAATATCCGCTCGTGTCAGGTGGTGCTCTCAAAGGTGTTGAGATCACGCGCGTGCACCTTGAAGAAGACACCGCTTCCTCCATCCATGACGATGCGACCGGGGCGACGCTCATCGATTACAATCGCGCCGGTGTTCCGCTTATGGAGCTCGTGACCGAGCCGGTCATTCACAGCGCTGAACAGGCAGGAGAATTCGCACGCGAACTGCAGCTCATGCTGCGCTACTTGGGGGTGAGCAATGCCAACATGGAGAAGGGGGAGATGCGCGTCGAAGCGAATGTTTCCATCAGTAATTCCGGGACCTTGGGCACCAAGGTAGAGATCAAAAACATCAATTCCTTCAACGTTATGGAGCGCGCGGTGCGGTATGAACTACGGCGCCAGGAGGAGCTGCTTCGCTCCGGCGGCACCGTCGTACAGGAGACACGCGGCTGGGATGACGCCAAGCAGCAGACGTTCGCACAGCGCGTAAAGGAGGGAAGTGCCGACTATCGTTATTTCCCGGACCCCGACCTCCCGAGCCTCAAGCTCTCTGAGCTTCCCGGGTTCGACGCAGAGACACTTCAGGCCACATTGCCTGAACTTCCACACATGCGCCGCGAACGCTATCTCAAGGCTGCCATAAAGCCCGACGACGCCGATCTCTACGTGCGCGATACCCGCTTCGGGGATTTCTTTGACGAGGTCTCAAGCGGGTATGATGCTGACGCATCGGTCCTTGCCAGTAACTACATCGCCAACGACCTCATTAAGATCGTACGCGACCGCGCGGTGAGTGCGGGCCGAGATACCCTTACTCGAGATTCGGACTTGCAAAGCGACTTCGGTATTTCAGCTACACATTTCAGAAAGCTGATCGATATGATCCGTTCAAAAAAGATCTCATCGAGAGCCGCCAAGGACATTCTCGCCGAGGCAGTTTCGACGGGGGCGGATCCTGAGGCGATCGCCACCAAGAAGGGGCTTCTGCAGACGCAGGACGCAGGTGCGCTGGAAAGTGCCGTGCAAGGGGTGATAGATCAGAATCCTACGGTAGTCGCCGACTATAAAGCGGGTAAAGAGGCGGCGCTTCAATTCCTGCTCGGTCAGTGCATGAAGATACTCCGCGGAGCGGCCGACCCGGTCATCTTGCGTGACCTTCTCAAGCAGAAACTTTCCTAAAATACAGCCGAGAAGTTATCAACATCCGTATCTCGGAACACCGAGCCGGGTATTTTACGGATGTATACTGGTGCCATATGGCAGATGAGCTCTTTCTCGAAGGCAAGAACTACATGTCCTCCAAGCAGGCGGCCGTCTCAACAGGCTACGCACAGGACTATATCGGGCAACTCGCCCGCGGCGGGCTCATTGATGCGCAGCGTGTCGGCGGCCTATGGTATGTATCGCTCGATTCATTGAACGCATACCAAAAGAACGCGGAACAGTATAAACCGATGGTACCTGCGCCGAAGCAGGCATCTGATATCGACTCGATCGTCTCTTTTGACGGCAAAGATTACATCTCGGCATCCCGAGCAGCGAAATTAACCTCTTATAACCAGGATTACATCGGGCAGCTCGCGCGTGGCGGTAAGATCCTCTCGCGTCAGATCGGCAACCGCTGGTACATTGAACGCGAGGGACTTCTGGCTCACAAGTCTCAGAAGGACTCGATGCTCGCGGCCGTTCAGTCGGAGGCCGTAGGGCTTATGCTGCCGAAGCCGGCTGAATCGCCGATGCCATCATCACCGCTTTTCAATTACACGGCCGATACCCGTGAACTCATGCCGAAGATGGATAGAAAGCCTGATCCCGTCCAGGACGAGCTCAGAGAGCAATACAATATTCCGATACGCGTGGTCCGCACAGCTCCACGCCTGACGACAATGACACCACAGCGACCGGTCGCTTACGTGGCACCAAAGGCTAAAACGTCCGATATCACTATATCTAGAGCCATTGGTGCGGGGGTAGCGCTTACGTTCGTTATCGTGCTTTCGTATGGCTTTGTAACGCTTAAGAAGCAGTCCACATACACGTTCAACTTTACCAAGAGCATGAATTCGGTGACCAAGAACGCACTTACGGCAAGCGCGGGGGCAGCGGTCGGGAGAATGGGTGATGTTTTAGAGAATATGGTCGCTCCTGAGATGACCTACGTGCGTAAATAAACACAAAGTTCCGGGAGAAAGCGGCGATGAGCCGCTTTTTTCTTTTTTTGGTCGGTGCCGGCCGGAAGTTGTGATCCTTTTTTATAGATTTTTTTCTGTGAAAAGTTTTCTATCTGTTATCCCCATTATGTTTTAGCGATCTCACATCAAATAGTCGGAATGTCTAGTATTATCATAGATAAGTCGTCCTTTTAACTATGTCAGAAGAGATCAAATTTGATGGGATCACATATGCTTCTCTTCGTCGTGCCGCGTTGGAAACAAATTTGTCGCACGACTACCTTTCGAGACTCTGCAGAAAGAAGATACTTGATGCGCGACGGGAGGAAAGCGGCTGGTACGTGAATGTGGCATCGATCAAGGCGTATATCCTTGCCCAAGAACACGCCAACGAGTTTCGTCGCAAGGATCTTGCGCGCCAGCGAGCAAATGAATACGACGCAAAGCGTGGTGTGCAGGCGCAAAAGGCCTTCGCTGATATCATCGCGGCAGAATCTGATCACATGCCGAGTGTATCTGCGGCCCGCGAGCAGGTCCGTCGCGTACTTGAGCCGGCCGGAGGTGCACTTTCCTCGCTCTCAGAAGGGGCCCGCATGCCCGGTATGCTTCAGGCGGCCGCACAGATACCCGCTCAGGCCATGGCTCACATGCCGACGCACGTCGTCACGCCGGCGATGGACATGATCCATCGCGTAGTGGCATTGGCGTTTGCGCTCGTCCTCGTACTGGGCACGTATTCTCTCTTCGACCCGGTCTTCGCCCGCATGACATATGATTCGGCGCGCGCGGGTGTTGCGAGCGTCGAGATAAGTGCCTTGCATGTGAGCAGCGGCGCTTCGACCGCAAGCGCTGCTATGAGCGTAGCCTTAGGAAAATTTGCTCAAGATCCCTCAATAGCGGTAGTGGGCATACAGAGCACGATCGATTCTTCGTACCGCTCCGCTCTTGCGCTGGCATCTCGTATATCGATGCCGCTCGCTCAGTCACGAGAACCGTCAATGGCCGCGAGTGCCGCGATCGCAACTGTACAGCCCGCGGAGCCTCAGCCGGTCGCTGTTCTACCGGTCGCGCAAGCACAGGTCGCTGCTGCAGCGTCAGCGCAAACACCGACCGCATCCGAGCCGGTGGGATTCACACAGCCGGTCGCTATCGCGGTCAAATTCTCGGGAAATACCGTGGCATACGGCGATATCATTTCGTATGATCCCGATACGAAGCTCTATACGCTCGCACATGGTGCCAACGATGCTGCCGCATACGGGGTCGTGGCGGAAGATCCGGCGCTTGTTTTCAAGCCGGACGAGGCGTCGAATATTTCGGTGACGCGCTCAGGTCCTACACTTATGAACGTGACCCTCGAGAACGGACCGATCGCAGTCGGAGACCTGCTCACGACATCGTCGATACCCGGGAAAGCGCGCCGCGCAAAGGACGGCGAGCATATCGTGGGGACCGCAGCTGAGCCATTTGCAACCGGGGGAGTCGTGCTCGATGCGCCGGATGGTACGAAGCTTGCATCTGGCACGATCAAGGTGAACGTGACCATCGGCGCATCAGCGCCCGGTCAAAGTTCAGCGGAGCAAACATGTACATCGCTCTCATGTCGGGTCTCAGGCTCCATCGACATGCAGGTGGTCCGCGCGCTCGTGCGCTACCTGCTCTCGGGTGTGATCGCGGCCCTTACTCTCACGCTCGCGTTCAAGAGCTTTATGTCGGACGCCAACTACGGGGTTATTTCTATGGGCCGCAATCCGCGCGCGAAATCATCGATACAATCGATGGTCGTATTCAATGCGGTTCTGACACTTGCGATCGCGAGCGCCGGATTATTCGCAGCCATGATCGTGCTTTTCGCCGGTTGAGCAAAAAATAACGTTATTATTACTCGAATATAAATTATTATGATCACTTCACTATCTGCCGCGACCGTCATCGCTCTGGCTCTCGGTCTTGTCATCGGGCTCATCGTCCTCCTCGTGCTCCAGGTGATAACGGGGATGCGCGTGCAACGGCTCACTCAGCCGCTCTACGAATATGCGCGCTCGCAATCCCAGGCCGAAGCGGATCACATCGTCAATGAGGCGCATGAGGCGGCGCGTACGATGATGGCTCAGGCGCAGCAGTCCGTATCCGCACTGATCGAAAAACAGCGAGTCGACATCGAGGCGCACGCACAGACGTACCAGAAGTCTCTGGAAGAGCTTGCGACGGCAGCAAAGCATTCAATGACCGAGAGCAGCGAGAAAGCACACAGCGCACAAGCGGAACTGTCGATCAGCATCGCGCACGAGATCGAGGCGCAGGGAGCGGAGCTCAAGACGCGTATGGAGCGCGTGCAGCAGGAACTCGATAATTTTTTCAAACAAAGTCAGGCAGAGATGGCCGACATGCGCCGCGGCATGGAAGAAAGTACGCACACGCTGGCTGAGAGCTTCAAAAAAGCCTTCGACGATGTCTCGGGGAAGGGTGAGAAGCGCATTGATGAACGCATCGACCAACTGCTCGCGGCCGCTCAGGCCGAAGTGGCGGAATATCAGAAGGCGAGAAAGCGCCTGGTGGATGAACATATGGCGGACCTCATCACCGAGACCTCCAAGGTCGTCCTGCGAAAGACGCTCACTCCGGATGAGCACGCCGAGCTTGTCGACAATGCGCTCAAGGAAGCCCGCACCGCGGGAATAATCTGATTATGGAACACGTGATCCCTCCGTCAGTGCTGAAAAATACGTTCTGCATATCCGATCTGCATCGGCGCGCGGATATTCTGCAGACCTTTCTCGAGCATTTCTTTTTCGGAACGACGCCAAAAACGGGGTCGCGCGCGGAGCTGATCGTCTCATTCTACGCTCAAGGCGACCCGGAAACTGTGCAGCATGCACATGCGGTAGCGGCATGGGGGGACGCTGTTCTTGATCTCTATACGGAGAAAAATGTGTACGAGCGCATCAAGCTGCTCAAGTCTCTCGCGGCTTCATTGCCGAAATTGACGCTTTACATTCCGGTGCATTTTGCGCTCTCGCAGATAGAGCGCATCGGGGAATGGTGCCGTGCCCAAGTGCAGCCGGATATCCTGCTCGATATCAAGATCGATCCCGAAGCCGTCGGCGGGTGCGCTTTCGTATACAAAAATACGTTCCATGACTTTTCATTCTCATACTTCGCCGACAAGCAGCGCGCCGCGATACTGTCGTTGGTACAAAAGCTATGATGGCGGATCTCACCACAGCCCGTGAGATCGGATTCGTTACCCGCGCGAAGCGGTACGTATTCTTCGTGGAAGGGCTACCGTCGGCGAAGATCAACGACATCATCGTCGATAAGGACGGCAATCGCGCACTCGTGCAGTCGCTCTCGGATTCATACGTGATGGCGTTAGCACTTGATCCGGTCTATGTGCGCGCCGGCACGCGATACATGCTGCCGCGCGAGCCGTACCTGCTCGCCCTCGGCGATCATCTATTCGGTCGTGTCATCAATTCGCTCGGCGAACCGATCGACGGGGGGAAGTCATTTCCCGTAGGTGATATCCCGCTCGTTCTTGATGCGGATGCACCCGGCATCGAGCTGCGCGTTCCGGTCAAAGACCAGCTCTACACGGGGTGTACCCTGGTGGACACGCTGCTTCCCATTGCGACCGGTCAGCGTCAGCTCATATTCGGCGGCGATCATGCGGGTAAGTCATCTTTTTTGATCGACGTCGTGCGGCACCAGAAAGCGGCGGATTTCGTGAGCATCTACGTGCTCATCGGCAAATCCGTGAGCGAGCTCGGGCGCGTCTCGCGCGAGATACTCACCGGTAAAGAAGGTGCCAAAGTGATGATCATCGCTGCGCTTTCCGACCAGCTGCCGTCGCGTATTGCGATAGCACCCTCGGTCGGCTTCGCGATCGCGGAGCATTTTCAGAAGCAGGGCAAAGACGTGCTCGTCATTCTCGACGACCTGGATGCGCACGCGAAATACCTGCGCGAAATTGCACTCCTTGAAGAGCGCTTGCCGGGCAGAGAATCGTATCCGGGAGATCTCTTCTATCAGCAGGCGCACCTTATGGAGCGCTCCGGCACTTTTGTGAAAGAGCACGGCGGCGGGTCCATCACAACGCTCCCGGTCGTCGCGACCGAGGCACAGAACTTTTCGAGTATCATTCCGACCAACCTCATGTCGTGTACCGACGGGCACCTTATGTTCGTGCCGGAACTCCAGGGTCAGGGCATTTACCCGGCCATCAACGAAGAGCGCTCCGTCACACGTATGGGTCGCCAGGCGCAGACGCTGACCCAAAAGCAGCTTTCGGCCCGCGTGCGATTGCATCTCAGCAAATTCCGCCAGCAGCGTGAATATTCGCAGTTCAGCGTGCAGCTGAAGGACGACGTGCGCGCGGCGCTTAAACTCGGCGAAATGCTCGAGTACGCACTGCGGCAGAATCCGGGGGACACGATCCCTGCGGATGCGCAGGTACCGCTCGTCGCGCTCACGCTGACACCTTTCCTGGAAGAGAAAGAAGTGGAATTTTTTGTGACCAATAAAGAAAAACTGCGAAAAGCGATCGAAGACGATCCGGACCTGCAGGAGCTTCGCGCGGGTGCGCGCGCAGGGATGCCGCTCGATGCATATCTGAGCCTTATGGGGTCCAAACACGATGTCTTTGAAAAAATATGTCACAGCTAGCTGAGATACGCCGATCGGTCGAAAGTTACCGCATGACCGGGTTCATCACGGGTGCCTTGCAGGAGATCAGCGCCGTAAAAATGCAGGACCTGCGCCGGCAGTTCGAACAGAACGCATTATTCTTCGCGGGCGTCAGAGATGTATACGCCATCGTGAAAGCGCACGCGGATGACATCATCAAAAAGGCGAACGAGACGCCGAAGCCGCAGCCGCGCGATATCTATATCGGCCTCACCTCCAACAGGCGCTTCAACGGAACGCTCAAC
Organism: Candidatus Kaiserbacteria bacterium; assembly: GCA_028286865.1. Taxonomy (GTDB): domain Bacteria; phylum Patescibacteriota; class Minisyncoccia; order Phycocordibacterales; family UBA2100; genus UBA10103. The sequence goes on along the minus strand of JAQBQU010000008.1, from coordinate 9,293 downwards.
CGCGATATTGTGCGCTCGCTCGTCGCGATGCTCGGCACCGTTGAGAACAGTGACTTTCTTATCATCGGTCTCACAGGCGCACAATATCTCGAAGAGACATCGGTCCCGGATAAAGTGAAGCGTTCCGCATTCGACGACGACATACCGAATACCACGGAGTTGCAGAACATTCTTTCACTCATCACGGAATACCGCCGGGTGTTCGTGGTGTACCCAAAGTTCGTCAATCCGTTCCGTCAGGATGTGGTCATGACCGATATCACTCAGACACCGACAGTGGTCACGCCGGTGATGAAGGCGGATTATATTTTTGAGCCCGAGATAGAAGGCATGCTCGCGTTCTTCGAAGCCCAGGTACGTCGCGCGCTCTTCGAGCGAATACTCCTCGAAACAGAGCTTGCGCGCGCGGCTTCGCGCACGATCAAGATGCAGAATGCGCGGGACCGTGCCAACAATCTGCGCGACGGATTCCAGCAGGACCTGCGGCATGAGTACGCTTCGCAGGCGGATATCGAACTGCTCGAGACCTTCATCGGCTTTAGTTTCTGGAAGCACACATCAGGTAATACCAACACCGTATGACGAACGAAACCGATACAGGGCTTCCAAATCCTCCGGCCCCTCAGGGCGATATACGGCACACCGTCGGCCGCATCAGGCGCGTGATCGGCCAGATCGCGGTGCTCGAATGCGAAGGGGACTATCGTCCGCGCCTTCAAGAGCAGCTCACCGCACACGACGACCCGAGCGTGCTTCTTGAGGCCTATTCATACGGGACCGACCGCATGCTCTTCTGTCTGTTGTTCTCGCGACCGGAGAAACTGGCCCGAAATACGCTCATCGTGTCCAGCGGGCAGCAGATCAGTATTCCGATAGGAAGGGGATTGCTCGGACGCGCCATCGAATTCTCTGGCGACCCAATAGACGGACGCGGCCCCATCATGTCGTCGGAAAAGCGATCCATCTATGACGTTGAGCGCACGAGCTCGGGAGATGCCGCCTTACGCTCTGACGAGATCATCGAGACGGGGATCAAGATCATCGACTTCTTCGCCCCGGTCCTTCGCGGCGGCAAGATGGGTCTGGTGGGCGGCGCCGGGGTAGGCAAGACCGTGCTCCAGACGGAGATCCTCCGCAACATCATTAATGCGCGCGACGGCGTCGCGGTCTTTGCGGGTATCGGTGAACGCACTCGAGAAGGACACGCGCTCTGGCGGGCGCTCGAAGAGAACAAAGTGCTCGACAAGACCGCACTCATTTTCGGATACGTGAACAGAAATGCAGCCGTGCGCTTCCGTACCGCAGCAGCAGCTGCTGCGGTCGCCGAATATTTTCGCGACCTGCCGTCGGACAAGACCGATCCTAAGACCGGCAAACCGATAGGGAACGACGTACTTTTCTTCGTCGACAACATCTTCCGATTCCTTCAGGCGGGGAGCGAACTCTCGACACTCCTCGGCGAGATCCCGTCGGAATTCGGCTACCAGCCGACGCTCCAATCCGAGGTCGCAGAATTCGAGAACCGCCTCACCTCGACCGGTCGGGGGAGCATCACGTCGGTCCAGACCATCTACGTGACCGCCGACGAGTTCGCCAACCCGGCCGTCGTGGCGACCTTGCCGCACATGGATACGGTGGTGATACTTTCGCGCGACATCACACAGACCGGACGTTTCCCGGCGATCGATCCTTTGCGCTCAAGCTCGAACGCGCTGAGTGAGCGCACCGTCGGCACTGAGCACTATAAAGCGGTCCACGAAGCGCGTGCGCTTCTTGCTCAATACGACAAGCTCTCGCGCATGGTCGCGATCGTCGGAGAAGAAGAACTTTCGCAGCAGAATCTTCAGACATATCGCCGCGCGGAGCGCCTCCTCAACTACATGACACAATCTTTCTATACGGCCTCCGCTGAAAGCGGACGCGAGGGAACGGTCATGAAGCGCGATGACGTAGTGCGCGATGTGCGTGCCATCATCGACGGAAAGGCCGACGATATTACTGCGGATCAACTTCTCTATGTCGGCGATCTCAAAAGCGCACTCGATGCAGCGGCGGCAAAGAAAACAACATGAGCGCGGATACTTCAGAATCGGCGACGCTTCACGTACAGGTGCTTTCTCCCAAAGGGATCGTGTGGGAAGGGGAGGCGCAATCCGTTTCATCTGTGAACAGTCAGGGTCCCTTCGACCTCCTTCCGCAACACGCTCACTTCATTTCACTCGTAGAGAAAAAACCGATCGTAGTCGTTGATGTGTCCGGAAAAGAATCAACGCTTTCGTACGACACCGCCGTTGTGCGCCTATTTGATGACGTCGTCACTATCTACGCCGACATCTCCTAAAAGCTCAACTCTCGGGCATCCGAGATTCGCATAATATATAGCTTTTATAGGCATATCTCGGATGCCGAGAACATGCCGTACCAAAACTCAACATCCGGATGTGCTGTGAGAAAATGCATGTTCGTGGATGCGATCCTCGGGCGATCGCAGGACTTGTTCTCGTGAGAGCGTTTTAAATGCCCTGTAGTGAATTGCCGCTAGAAGAACGAGTGCTTTTTCGTGCATATAAAATATTTTCCGCGTGCGGAATTTTTTTCAATAGTTCTCCCCACACGAGGGGAAATTTTATCTTCATGTACGTTTCGTGAAGTAAAATATGTATATCTTATTGATATGTTCGTTTGCACGAAAAACATAACAAACGCTAGCGATTTCGCTGATACGACTTCGTGCATGAACGAATCTTCATACGTTTTTTGGACCCCACTCACTTCATAAATGACGAACGAAATTCTCATTGAGGGGAAGCGATTTGTCGGCTCAAAGGAGGCGGGTGCATTGTTCGGATTATCGTCCGACTATATCTCGCGATTGTGCCGCGAAGAGAAGGTGCCCGGTCGTTTGATCGGGCACACATGGTATGTAGAGGCGGATAAGCTCACCTCATATATCGCAAAGCGAGAGAGCGAGAAGAAGATACAAGCCCAGGAATTGCGCGATCAGCGGATCAAGGAATATCAGGGCAATCGTGCATCGAGCGCACCCGCTGCTCCTATCAGTACATACGTCGCCTTCTCTGCATCCGTCCCGGTCGTACACGACCTGAACAATTTGTTCCCTGCGACTCCGGTCGTTGGCACTCCGGTCGCGAAAAAAGTGCGGGCCATGCAGCAGCCTGCAGTAGTGAGTCCGATCATGGTCTTCCCGGCGGTGATACTGACGTCGCTCCTTTTCTCGGTCACTGCTTTTGCGATGATCAACCCGGGCACCTTCAAGGGGATCGCGAACAGCATTTCCACCAACGCACATCATTTGTTCGCGGATGTCGGATCCGTGGTCTCGGCAGTACGAGGCGGAAACGGTTCTTCGAAAAATCTCGCCGCAGCATCGGTCGCGGAAGCATCCGCGGCGACGTCGACCGTACTTTCAGATACTGCTTCCGCCGCGCTCTCGTCGGTACAGATAAATGATTCTGCCAAACTCGTCATCGGCAACACCCTGGTCTCGCGACCGGATTTCACATCGGGTGTCATGGAAGTCGGTGTTCCGCTTTCTATCAAGAAGACGTTGTCGGTCGACGGCGCCGCGACATTCTCCGATCAGCTGACGGCGGCAGGAATTTCTGCCGGTGCGGTGCGAACGACTTCGCTCGCTGTCGCCGGAACCGCGCGGCTCGCCGGGAGCGTGTTCGTCGCCGGACCTTCTGTCTTTGACGGATCCATCGCGGCCAACGGCGGCATCACGACCTCGGGCGCTGATATCGACCTGCAGGGCGGACGCATCTTTGCGTCGAATGTCGTCAATGGTATTAAGGCCGGGAGCAGCAATGTGACCATCACCGGCACTGCGAGCAATCCGATCATTTCGGTCACTATCCCCCCGGCCTCCTTCGGCGGCGGAGGCGGCGGAGGCAACGGCTCGGTCACGAGCGTCTCCGGAACCGGCGGGCTTACGGGCAGCGTTACTTCCTCGGGGAGCCTTTCTATAGACTTTTCAAGCGCGAATACATGGAATGCACTGCAGGTCTTCGCGGCGGGCGCCTCTTCGAGCTCGCTTACCCTCGATACGGCCCTTGGCATCGCGAGCGGCGGTACCGGCACCTCGACCGCTCCGACATACGGCCAGTTCCTGATCGGAGACGGCAACGGCGGTTATATGTTCTCTCCGAACTTCACGATCGGTCTCAATGGTGCGACCACGACGAACTTCGCGATAACGAGCGCAACATCGTCGCTTTTGAGGACGGATGCCAACGGATTCGTGTTTGCAGCAGTGGCAGGATCGGATTATCTCGATGCGACCTCACTTAATACATCCGCGAAGCTCGCCGCATACCTGACCGATGAGACCGGAACTCCCGGCTCGGTCGTGTTCTCAGCGAGCCCAACATTCTCCGGAACTGCAAACTTCGTTGCGACTCATAACACCGCAGAGCTTATCGTAGATTCCGCCTCTACATTTACCGGCGGATTTGCTGCAGGCGCGGATTCAACGGTGACGGGTGGCTTTAAGGTTTCGGGGACGGCGACGTCATCGGATCTTGCCATCATTAATGTCCCGGGCACCATCCTCAAGACCAACGCCTTGGGCCAGGTCGTACCTGCGATCCCGGGTGTCGACTATGCGACCGGCGCAGTGTCCTCCAGTGACCAGAACTGGATGATGCGCTATGGCGCTCTCACACCGACCACGACGCTCGGTGTCTTGGTCAGTGCATCATCCACGTTCGGCAACGGTACGCAAAACGGCGGCCTCACTATATATGGAGGCGCGACAACAACGGGCAGCAGCTATATCGGCGGCTCGCTCACGCTCGGTACAGCGCTTGCTGTCATAAGCGGCGGTACCGGTGCGAACAACGCTCTCAACGCGCGACAAAATCTCGGGCTCGGATCTATCGCCACGCAGGCAGCTACGAGCGTCGCGATCACCGGCGGCTCTATATATGGAGTCGCTGCGACAACCACCAGCCTCGCGATCACGAACGCCACATCATCACTGCTCAAGACCGACGCATTCGGTAATGTGATCCCGGCAGTATCGGGTACTGATTATGTGACCGGCCCGCTCCTTCTGAATTTCCTTGCGCTCACTGATTGGTACGCAACAACGACCGATGCATTGCACGAAGGCACGAACAACCTCTATTTCACGAATCTCCGCGCCCGCAACGCCCTCTCATCGGCGGCCGCAGGACTTTCATACAGCACGTCGACCGGCGCTATCTCGCTCACCGCCGGCTATACGATCCCGCTCACCGCATCGACCACCGAGTGGACGAGCGCATACCAGAACCGCATCAGCTCCGTATCGGGGCCGCTCTCGTTCGTGAACAACAATCTTGCGATCGACCAGGCGAGCGGTTCACAAGGCGGCTATCTCTCGGCCGGCGATTGGACCACATTCAATAACAAATTGTCCCTCAACAGTCTTTCTGCGACCGCTCCGGTCCTCTACAACAGTACGACCGGCACCTTCTCCATACAGCAGGCGAACGGCACGCAGGGCGGGTACCTCTCGGCCGCAGATTGGACCACCTTCGGCAATAAGCAGGACGTCCTCGCCTTCACCTATCCGCTCTCTGTCACGGGCACCACGGTCTCGACCGCGTTCTCTACCACGACCAACAACACGTTCGCGGGCACGAACACATTTAATGGTGCAACGACACTCGCGAATGCGACCTCCACGAGCTTTGCTATCACGAATCTCACCAACGCGATCCTGAAAGCCAATGCAAACGGCTCGGTCGTTGCGGCGACACCGGGAACTGATTACGTCGCGCCATCGACGCTGACGAGCTATCTTTCGCTCGCGAACTGGTACGCAACGACGACAGACGCACTGCGCGAGGGTACCGCCAATCAGTACTTCACTCCTGCGCGCGTGCGCGCATCACTCTTTGCCGCCGGCCCGCTGAATTTCAACAGCACCACCGGTACGTACTCGATCTCACAAGCGAGCAGTACCAACGACGGCTATCTCTCATCGACCGACTGGACGACGTTCAACAATAAGCTCGGAGCGAACTCCATCTCCGGCACGGGTGTCATTTCATACAATTCCGGAACAGGCGTCATCACGACGACCGGCGGTACCTTCGGTGCGGGCAACTACACATTCCCGGCCGCGGTCGCCGGACAGTCGCTCTCGGTCGCCGGTACCGCGACCACCTCCGGCCTTGCGATCACGGGAGTGGCCGGCACCATTCTCAAGACCAACGCCTTGGGCCAAGTAGTTCCGGCGGTCGCCGGCGTGGATTACGTGAACTCCGGGGCGCTCGCCAATAATTCGACCTGGTCGATCGTCGGCGGCGCACTCGCTCCGACCACGACGATCGGTACCATCGTGAGCGCATCATCGACCTTCACCTCGACGCTCAACGCGAATTCGCTCAATCTTACGAACGCGCTCGCGGTCGGCAGCGGCGGCACCGGGGTGAATTCGCTCACGGGCCTCGTAAAGGGCAACGGCGCGAGCGCTTTCACCGCTGCCGTTGCCGGTACCGATTTCCAGGCGCCGATCACTGCCTCATACCCGATCCTTTTCTCCGGTAACAATCTCTCGCTCGCATTCGGCACCACTACAGCCAATACCTGGAGCCAGATCCAGACATTCACGAGCGGCTTCGCCGTGTATGCCTCTTCTACGATCGGCAATGGCACGCAGGCCGGCGGCCTCACCGTGAGCGGCGGTGCGACGACGACCGGCAAGGCGATCGTGCAGGGTGCATTTGCCGTCACCGGTGCTACTGTCCTCTCGAACACATTGAATACATCAGGCCTCTCGACGCTCTCCGGCGGATTCGTTTCTCAAGCATCTTCGAGCGTGATCGGCGGACTCACGACCGTCGGCACCGCGACCTCGACCAATCTTGCGATCACCGGCGTCACCGGGACACTGCTCAAGACCAATGCGCTCGGACAGGTCGTTGCCGCCGCGGCATCAACCGATTACGCGCCCGTGACGACCGGCTCATCTATCTTGTACGGCAACGGCTCAGGCGGTTTCTCGTCGGTCTCGGTATCGGGTCCGCTGAGCTTCTCGACAGGCACACTCTCGATCAACAACGCCGCCGCCGATGCCGCTACTAAGGGCGCGGCGACCTTCGCCACCAACGACTTCAACGACAACGGCTCCGGCGTCATCTCCATCGACTACACCGCCGGCCAGCTCGCCACCGGCGCGCAGAACGGCTTCCTTTCATCATCGAATTGGACCACCTTCAACAACAAAGTCTCATCCACAAGCCTCTCAGCCACGGGCCCGCTCTCATACAACTCCGCGACCGGCGTCTTCACCATCTCGCAGGCAACGACCGGCACCGCCGGCTACCTTTCATTCGCCGACTTCAATACCTTCAACAATAAGCAGTCCGCTCTCTCGTTCGCATATCCGCTCGTGAACACGTCAGGCACGATCTCGAGCGCATTCGGCACCACGACCAACAACACATTCTCGGGCGCAAATATTTTCAACGGCAGCACGACCCTCGCGAATGCGACGACCACGAGCTTTGCCATCACGGGCACTCCATCAACTCTGTTGAAGACCGACGCGGCAGGTAATGTGGTAGCGGCGGTACCGGGCACCGACTACGCGCTCGGCGGTTCCGGCGTCACCTCGTTCAACGGACGCACCGGCGTCGTCGTCCCGACCGGTAGCGACTACACGACGTCACTCGTAGCCGAAGGGTCGAATCTCTACTTCACTACGAATAGAGTGGCGGGTGTTATCGCGGGTACCACCACCACTGCGCTTGCCGAAGGCAGTAATCTCTACTTCACCAACAATCGCGTCGCATCCGTCATCGCCGGCACCACGACCGACGCGCTCGCACAGGGGACCGTGAACAAATACTATTCCACGAATCTTTTTGCGGCGGACCTCGCGGGCACGACCACTTCGGCGCTCCGCGAAGGGTCAAATCAGTACTTCACCAACGCGCGCGTCGAAGCGGTGATCAACGCGTCCACCACGATCCCGAAGACGACTCTCGCAAATGTCTGGTTGCCGCTTCAGACCTTCGGAAGCGGATTCATTTCCCAGGCATCCTCGACGGTCGTCGGTGTCTTCACCGCCTCATCGTTCACCGGTGCCGGCACCGGGCTCACCGGTACTGCCGCATCACTCTCGATCGGCGGCAATGCCGGAACCGCTACTGCGCTTCAGAACGCACGCACCATCAACGGTACGAGCTTCGACGGCACCTCGAATATCGTAATCACCGCGGCATCATCGACACACCTCGTCGACAACAACACGTTCTCCGGCGTGAACTCATTCTTAGGCAACACCACGCTCGCGAATGCGACCTCCACCAACTTCTTCGCTACGACTGCGTCATCGACGAATCTCTTCGCTCAGGCTGCAGCGGTCGGCTCCCTCAAGCTCGGCGGCATCACCAACAGCTACCTCGCGACCGACGCAGCAGGCAATGTCGTCGCGACCACATCGCTTTCTGCCGCTGAGATCGCCGGCATCCTTGGTATCAATCAGGGCGGTACCGCGACGGGTACCCAGGTCACCAATGGCGTGAACTACTTCGACGGTACGCGCATCACCTCCGGCACAGCGCTCACGTTCAACGGCACGCTCTTCAAGGCCCCGTCGCTCTTCGCGACCGGCTCATCGACAATTGGTGATGGAACGCAGACAGGCGGACTCACAGTAAATGGCGGCGCTACCACGACGGGCAATGCGTATATCGGCGGTACGGCCAACCTTTCTTCATCGGGCGCAGTCGGGTTCAATGGCGATATATTTGTCTCCCGCAATGGCGCAGGCATCCTTCAGATAGGAACCACAGCTTCGAATGCATCAGGTAATTTGGTCGTTAACGGATTTACATCGCAGGGCAATACACAAGTTAACAGCAATCTTTTGGTAGGAGGTGCAAGCGGCGCAGTGCTCAGCGGAAATTCAGGCAATCTCGGCGTCGGCACCACCTCTCCATTCGCGAAACTTTCAGTCGCGGGTAGCGCATACATCGGCGGCAACTTGACTGCGACCGGCACCCTCGCCGTCGCAGGCCAGACAACGCTCTCGACCGCATCATCGACCGCTCTCACCTCGACCAACTTGTTCTCAACTCTCGCATCGAGCACCAACCTCACGGTCTCATCCATCGCATCCGGCAATTTGGTGAAGACGACAACCGGCGGCTCGTTCATCGCAGCGGTCTCCGGTACCGACTACGCACCGGCAACCTCAGGTTCATCTATCCTCTACGGCAACGGCGCAGGAGGCTTCTCATCGGTCTCCGTCACCGGCCCACTCTCATTCTCGACCG
>JAQBQU010000013.1 GCA_028286865.1 Candidatus Kaiserbacteria bacterium | reverse complement strand
CCTAGTCCGCAGTCTTACGCGTGCAGGGGACACTGCACGCGAGTGCTTGAATGATTTAACGCCCGGTCAGCCCATATCAAGCATGGAGCTGGCAGACGGCGCTTAGGCTACGAGAGCGTAAGCGGGCTGGAGATCCGCCACCTGAATAGGTGAAAGGATTCCACGTGCAGTTTTGGTTGCACTTAGAATTTTAGACGTTTTTAGGAATTCGTCCGATTCCGCGACGCGCAAACACACACCGATTTCCCTGTCGAAGCCAGTCACCCCCCACCCACGATCCCGAAGTATAAAATACCGAAGGATCGCGGGTGGGGACCGGCTGCTTTGCCCGCAGCTTCAAATGAAGCAGGGGAGAAATGGTTTACGAGTGCTTGAGGGTGCGGGCGAATCGAACTGGATTCGCCCTGACACAATGTTCTAGTTCGCGAAGTACAATACGAAGCCTACGTATTCTCCATAGAGACACGCAAAGCCGCCGCAGATGCCGACAACATACAAGATCAATGACATGTTCGGGCGCCTCCCTGCACCCTCAAGCACTCGTTATTTAGATTTCAAAGTACGATCGATGTTCCTTTTTTCGTCTCGAGTCTTAATACTCTGACGTTTATCCTGCTGCTTCTTACCCTTGGCTATCGCTATAAGAAGCTTGAGATTCCTCCCTTTATTATACACCTTAATTGGCACAATTGTCAACCCCTTCTCTCCCTCCGCAGAGGCCACATAGGCTATTTCTTTGGCGCTCAAAAGCAGTCGTCGGGTCCGTTCGGGGTCATATGATTTGGGCGCATTGGCCGGCTGAAAGGCGGGTATCGTTGCCCCCACCAAGTAAGCCTCGCCGGCGCGCGCTACCACGCGTGCCCCCTTGAGCGAGCCGTGCCCGGCGCGCAGCGACTTCACTTCATAGCCGAACAATTCCAAACCCGCCTCGATCTCTTCGAGGATCGTGTAATCGAATCCGACTCTTTTATTCTGAACGGTCGCCATGTCGATACTATAACTTCACGGAGACTTTCTTCATAACAGGTACTGTTTTTTCATTAGGCAGCATCTGCTGTATAATCTTCCGATATGCCAAACTCCAACAAAAAACCAGAACCAAAACCACCTATTAAAAAAGACGGAAAGGACCTCCCGCCGCCGACGAGCCTGTGGATGCAGCTTGCGGTCGCATTCGCGATATTCCTCGTGATATCTGTCGGCTACTCATTTGTAAGAGAATACTTCTCCGGCACGAGCACTATCGTGCCGATCTCACAGATCGCAGGTGACATCACGGCAGGCAACATCGTATCGATCGAGGTCTCGGGGGACACCATCACCGCAAAATACACAGATGATTCCACCAAGACATCACGAAAGGAGACCGAGAATTCTCTTACTCAGACCCTGAGCGATTATCAGGTACCGGCCGATAAGCTCGGTGCGGTATCGATCAAGGTCAAGGACGAGAGCGGATTCCGCTACTGGTTCATGTCGCTTGCGCCGATCCTCGTACCGGCGCTCCTGCTCTTCGGTATGATCTGGTATCTCTCGCGACAATTGCGCGGCGGTGCGGGCGGTATGCAGGCATTCACTTTCGGTAAATCAATGGCGCGCCTCATCCGTCCGGAAGATACTGCGCAGAAAGTGACGTTCAAAGATGTCGCAGGTGCCAAGGAGGCGAAACAAGAACTCACCGAGATCGTCGACTTCCTCAAGAATCCGAAGAAGTTCATTCAGATCGGCGCGCGCATTCCGAAAGGAGTGCTGCTGATGGGTGGTCCGGGTACGGGCAAGACCTTGCTCGCGCGAGCGGTAGCGGGGGAGGCAGGAGTGCCCTTCTTCTCTATCTCGGGCTCCGAATTCGTAGAGATGTTCGTGGGTGTGGGTGCCTCGCGTGTGCGCGACCTCTTCCTTACCGCCAAAAAAGCCGCTCCGGCCATCATATTCATGGATGAAATAGACGCCGTAGGACGCGTGCGAGGCACGGGCGTAGGAGGCGGCAATGACGAGCGCGAACAGACGCTCAACCAGATCCTCGTGGAAATGGACGGCTTTGAACCGAATGAAAGCGTCATTATCATGGCAGCTACCAACCGTCCTGATGTGCTTGATCCTGCATTGCTTCGTCCGGGGCGATTCGATCGCCGCGTTACGATCGATCTTCCCGACCGCAAGGACCGCGAAGATATACTCGAAGTGCATCGCCGCACGAAGCCGATGGGTCCGGACGTGAAGCTCACCGTTATCGCAGAACGCACACCGGGATTCTCCGGAGCAGACCTCGCCAATCTTATGAACGAAGCGGCCATCCTTGCGGCGCGCGAAGACCGCAAAGAGGTGACGCAGTACGACCTCATCCGCTCAATAGAGAAAGTGATGCTTGGTCCCGAACGCCGTTCACACGTGCTCAACAAGAAAGAGAAAGAGATCACCGCGTATCACGAGGCAGGCCATGCGCTCATCGCATCGGTCCTTCCGTATGCCGACCCGGTCCACAAGATCTCGATCATCTCGCGCGGCCGTGCAGCGGGCTACACGCTCAAGCTTCCGCTTGAGGACCGCAAGATGCAGTCGCGCAAAGAGTTCCTCGATGACATCGCGGTCTCTCTCGGCGGATATATCGCGGAGAAGATGGTGTTCGGTGATATCACCACGGGAGCGTCGAACGACCTGCAGGTACTGAGCAATCTTGCACGCAACATGGTCGCCCGCTTCGGCATGTCGGACAAGATGGGTCCTATCGCATTCGATGTGGGAGCACAGCGTGCGATGTTCGGCGACGGTGTGACAGGCGAGCAGTCGCAGGAAGTATCGAATGCGATCGATGCAGAAGTGAAGCGCATCATCTCAGGCTGCTACAAAAAAGCGGAGACGGTCATGAAAGACCACCGCGCGGCACTCAACGCGATCGCCGAGAAGCTTGTAGAGGTAGAGACGCTCGAGCGCGAAGAATTCGAGGTCATACTCATCGCGCACGGCATCGTACCCAAAAGGAAACTCGATATCGAACACGCACCGCTCGTATAACAAAAGGCCCGCGAATTGCGGGCCTTTTTTATTGTGCTTCCGTCTTGCCTATCTATGGCAGAACGGATTGATCGAGCACCGGATGCTACCGAGGATCTTCTCGGCGTCCGTCCACATCAGTTTCCAGAACCAATTATCGGTGTGCTGGTTATGCAAAACGATCCAAAGCAGTAGTAGTGCTATTGAGCCGAAAACGAGGGCAATGATGACGAATCTCAAGATGGAGCGGATCCATCCCGGACCCGACTCCGAATAGCTGTCCATGATGGCGTTCTCCGTGGCTGCCGCGACTCTACCGTGGGCCCTCAGAATGGTCAAACGGGCCGTTCATGATACCTTTTGGATATGATCACTATCGAAGGAAATATCGCCGGACACGACAAAAAGCCATATAAAGGAGTCATTACCATTGATGAGAAAACAGGTCTCATAACGAGCGTCTCAAAACCAAAAAAGGGTCTCAAGGCAGACCATACATTCGGCAAAGATTCGCTGATATTCGCCGGATTCGGCGACGTGCATATCCATGCCCGTGAGGATGAGACAGCCAAGCAGGTATACAAGGAGGAATATTCGACCGCAGCGGACGCGGCACTTCACGGCGGAGTAGTGCACGTGAGTGCGATGCCCAACACGCCGAATCCGGTCGTGGGACGCAAAGAATTCACCTGGCACCGCGAGCGTGTCGCACATATCGATCATGCGGTATCCATACTGAACTATCTCGGTATCGATCCGAAGACCAAGCCGCTCGGCAGACCGGGCGATTATTTCTACAAATTGTATTTCGGAAAATCGGTCGGCGACCTCACGGTCACCTACGGAAGCGAGCTCGACCCGATCCTCGCGCGATACAAAAATCAGAACGTGTCGTTCCACGTCGAATACGAACCTATCGTGCAGGCATCCGCGGGAGGGAAGACCCATAGCGATCGCCGCCCGGTCGCTGCGGTCAATGAAGGGCTGCGTATTCTTCTGCCGCTCATCAAGAAATACAAGATCAAAGCGAAGCTCTGTCACTGGTCGACCGGGGGAGAAAGCTTCCGAATGATCCAGGAGTACCGCGATCTGGGATGTGACATCGTCCTCGAGGTGTCGCCGCTGCATCTTCTTTTCGACACCTCAATGACCGACGCTGATCCCTCGCTCTGGACCAAGATCCAGATGAATCCGGCCATCCAAGCGCCCGAGCATCGCTCCGCTCTCATCGAGGCGCTCAAGGACGGATTCATCCAATTCATCGCGACCGACCATGCGCCGCATACCGAGGAAGAGAAATTCTCAGCCTTCGGCAAATTCGCAAAAGACTATCCGGGCAAGAGCAATCATGAGATCGCCAAGGCGATTCGCGCGAAGGACGAAAAGCTGTATCTCGCGACCTGCGAGGAAAATGGTCACAGCGGCGCTCCCTGGCTCGATACGTATGCGCTCGTCTGTGCGTGGCTCATGCGGGAACACAAATTCTCCGCGCAGGATATCGCACGCGTCTCGGCATATATGCCGGGGAAATTCGTGAATCCGCACCTCAAGCGACAATTCAATAAGAAAAAGTTCGGCAAAGGATTCGGTGAGATAAAAAAAGGATTTATGGGCTCGCTCACAGTACTCAATCTGGCGAAACCGACTCTCGTCGATCGTAAAGATCTCAAGACAAAAGTAGGCTGGTCCGCACTCGAAGGCTACACGATGCCGGGGAGCGTCGAGGCGGTATTCATCGGTGGAATAAAGCAGTAGTTGACTTCAGTGGCCGCAGGGCTCATCGTGCTCCGAGCGAAGGGAGAGCGTCATGAAAGACATGTTCCAATCGGCGCTCGCCTATGCGGAGAGCGTTGAACTGATCCGTTATCTTGGCATCGGTAGTATCAATGCCGGGGTGTACTTCTTACTTTTCAGTACCCTCGTATTCTTCAAGGTCCACTACAAAGTTGCGATGGTTATCGCCTTCGGGATAGGCATCTGCGTCGCATTTCCGCTTCACAAGTATTGGACCTTCCGCAACATGCAGGAAGAAACCATGCACTTCCAGATGTTGTTATTCACGATCAAGAAGCTTTTGTTCTTCGGAGCAAATTATTGGCTTATGGCTCGTATCGTAGAGCGGTATGGAAAGAAGCCTATTCCTGCTCAAATAGCTATCGGCACCATCGGCGGTGGAGCAAGTTATCTGGCCACCAAATTGATATTTATATTTTGACCTCCGATGGCTCAACAGCTGTCGGAGGTTTCGATTTGGTATACTGCTTTTTCTATGACAAAAAACGATAAAAAGGCCATTGCATTACACAAGAAACTCGGCGGGAAGATCCGCATCGTTCCGGCCGCTCCGGTGCGCAACCGCGCCGATCTGGCTCTGGTATACACCCCGGGCGTAGCCGCCGTATCGAGCCTGGTCGCCAAGGACCCGAGCCTGGCGCGGACATACACGATGAAAGGACGCACAGTTGCCGTTATCTCAGACGGTTCCGCGGTGCTTGGTCTCGGTAATATCGGGGCACTCGGGGCACTCCCCGTGATGGAAGGGAAAGCGGCGCTTTTCAAGACCTTCGCGGATGTGGATGCGGTACCGATCGTGCTCGATACACAGGACGCTGATGAGATCGTAGCAACGGTGATCCGTATCGCGCCGGCATTCGGCGGCATCAATCTCGAAGACATCGCTGCGCCGAAATGTTTTGATATTGAAAAGCGTCTCATTGAAGCGCTCGATATCCCGGTCATGCACGATGACCAGCACGGGACAGCGGTCGTTGTTCTCGCCGGGCTCATCAATGCGATGAAGGTGGTAAAGAAAGATCTCAATAAGTCGCGAATTGCGGTGGCAGGAGTGGGCTCCGCGGGAGTCGCCGTGATGAAGCTCATCAAAAAGTTTGCACCGAAGGCGGTGCTCATCGCGGTCGATAGTAAAGGCATCGTCTGGAGTGGACGCACCGATCTCAATGCGACCAAACAAATACTTTTGAGTGAAAAAATAATTGAAGGAGGCGGCAGTGGCGATCTCGCTGATGCGATCCAAAATGCCGATGTATTCCTCGGGATCTCACAGCCCAATACACTCACCGCCGCGATGGTGAAGACTATGGCAAAGGATCCCGTCGTATTCGCGATGGCGAACCCGACACCTGAGATCATGCCGGATGAGGCCAAGAAGGGAGGTGCCAAAGTCATTGCGACCGGACGCTCTGATTTCCCGAATCAGATCAACAACTCACTCGCATTCCCGGGGATCTTCCGCGGGGCACTCGATCACAAGGTCACCAAGATCACCGACAATCACAAAATAAAAGCAGCGCAGGCGATCGCATCGCTCGTGCCGAAGCCGACCGCCGTCAAGATCGTGCCGGATATGTTCGATAAGCGTGTCGCCAAGGCGGTCGCGAAGGTCATCCGATAAGCGCTATACTATCCTTATGGACGCAATGGCTATTGCACAGATGAAGCGGCAGATGTTCGTGCAGGAAGAAGAGCTGCGACACAATTCCCATGATCTGCAGGTGGCCGAACTCGCGCTTGAGGCCAACAAGAAGAAAGTCGAAGAGCTCCACAAGAAGGTCACCGAGAACAAGCGCAAGCTCGATCTCTTCAAGGTGGATATCACAAAAGCTGAGGAGGCGTCTCGCAAGGCTGCAATGGAGGAGCGACGAAGAGGGTAGTCGCAAAAGGTTGGTCTTGGGCCTATAATCAACTCGCGGTTCACAACCGCCCGTACTTCGTTCGTACGGGGCATTCGGTGAACATACAAGAGAGCTTGCATGTTGCACCTCATTACCGCCCGTAGCTCAATGGTTAGAGCACCGAGCTTATACCTCGGGGGTTCTTGGTTCGAGTCCAAGCGGGCGGACAAAAGACATAAGCACCTGCCTCTTCGGCAGGTCTTGTGCTTTTGTCCGAGGCGCAGCGATGTCTTGCAGCCTTGCAAGACCGCGAGCCGGGATCGCGAAAATTTCCGAGCGACGGCGAGAAATTATTCGTGATGACAAGCTTTGTCAGGGCGCGGAGCGCGCCGGAAGACGCTTGGGGACAAGAAATGTCAGGGACGCTACAATATCGTCATGGGCGAATCATTTGGAATAAAGACACCGGCCATTATTCAGAATCCTGAAGGGCGAGAGAAACTAAAGCCGTTGAGCAAGGACTATTTTGATATTCAGTTGCAGTTCGCTGAGGCGGTGAGCCAGAAGTCCGGCATTCCGCTCGAGAACGCTTTGTTCAAATATACTAATTTGTTCGCTCGACTTTCGTTCGGTACTTTAGACGAGCTTGATGAGAATGATCCAGCATGGCAGAAATTCGCACACGATGTTTCCACGCAGACCGATCGATCAGAGTATGTATACAGCACCTATCTGAACGCGCCCCAGGAGAAACCGCCGGCTCAGCCAATTCAATTCGGATGTTTCCGCGCTGATCCGGTAGAAGAGGACGGGCTCGTGACATTCCATTTTAAAAATACGGAATACGGAAAAAGTCCGTTCAGTCCGGATCAGATCGAAGCGAGAAAACAGGAACTCAAGAACCTTTTCACGGAGATCAAAAAACAGTATCCGCATGCAAAGATCGTGAAAGGCGGCTCCTGGTTATATGACAAAGAGGAGTACCGGAGTCTCTTTCCCGCCTCCTATAGCGATTCGCGCATTGTCCAAAACGACAATCGGTTCTTTCAGGGGATGTCACGTTGGGGACAGTTCCTCGATAAGAACGGCAATGTCAGGAGTGATTCGAAGGAGCGCTTTCTGGAAGCACTGAAGCGGGTAGATGCAGAGCATCTTGCGGATGCGTTCCCGATACCGCGATACAAAGTGGAGGCACCCGTTCAGGATTTCTATGATTTTTACGGGATCAGAGATGAGGAGGTGGGCGCATAGGCTCGTGCTACCATTTCCCGATGGAATCGAAGGCGCAGCGGATATGGGAGGTGGTGGTGCAGATATGCATCCCGTTCTTCACCATACTGGGATTCCTCCTCGTTTCGCTCAAGCAGCCCGGCTATGGAGTGATATCAAGCTTGGCGTCACAGCCCTTTTGGCTTTATAGCAGCTATCGGTCATGGAAGAAGGCCGACCAGCTGGGCATGTTCATCAATTCGATACTTGCGACCATCATCTTCACATTCGGCGTCATTAATTATTGGTTCATATAGATATGGCACACATCCACGACAAGATAGATTTCACCGCGAGTGCATTCGTTGTGTTCGATAACAAAGTATTACTTCATAAGCACAAGAAAACCGGCCTCTGGCTCCAGCCGGGCGGCCACATTGAGCTCGACGAGGACCCCAACGAAGCGGTGCTTCGCGAGGTGCGCGAAGAGACAGGGCTCGAGGTGGAACTCATGGGGGAGAGCGACCATACGACGTATGCAGAGCAAGGCAAACGCGAACTTGTCCTGCCGCGCTTCCTCAATCGTCACTTTTTCGATAAGACGCGTACTCATGAGCACATCGATATGGTCTATTTCGCACGTGCCAAGAGTGCTCAGCTCATATCAGAAGGGGGTGTAGAGATCGGCTGGTACACACGAGAAGAGATATCGGATCCCGCGTTCGATCTGCTTCCCGACATTCGTAAATACGCCCTCATGGCGCTCGAAGAGCTTTCCTCATGAAAACACGCTGTGCATAGGCGGTTGCACGGGGGACTCCCCATGCGACAATAAGCCTATGAAATATTTCACCCGCCTCGCGGTCGCCGCCACTATTATCATGCTTCCCGTATTCGCGAGTGCGGACACCAGCGCTGATCTCGCCGCGCAAGCGCAAGCGCTCCTTAATCAGGTCGCAGCACTCCAAGCACAGCTCGCGGCACAAGGCGGCGTCACCACGGGGACGTCATCGGGATCGACTCCCGTGACCTCGGGCATAAATTGTCCGCTCATCGGCCGCGTGCTCAAGCTCGGCAGCTCGGGAGATGATGTGGCACGACTGCAGAAATTCCTGGCGACCGATCCGAGTGTGTACCCAGAAGGACAAGCGACCGGCTATTACGGGACCCTGACCGAAGCGGCCGTGAAGCGCTGGCAGGTCAAATATAATATCGTCGCCAGCGGCTCCGCTGTCTCAACGGGCTATGGCGTGACCGGGCCGCGTACCGCAGCAGCCATTTCGCTCCAGTGTTCAACTGCCTCAGGAGGCGGAGCCTCATCAGGCCCCGTCGGAGGATTCATTCAGGTTTCCCCGGTCTCGGGAAATGCACCGCTCACGGTCAGTGTGAAGGCGACCGTGAACACGACGGGCTCATGCACGGGCGGCTCATATGCGCTTTCATGGGGTGACGGCACGGTTGCGCAGTCGCTCACCGTTCCGACCGGATCGTGCGGGCAAGTGCTGCAAAACTACTCGCATCAATATATCTACGGCGGCGTATACATGGTCACGCTTTCCGCCGGTACGCATCAGACCAGCGCGACCGTTGTTGTCTCCGGTCCTTCGGCGCCGAATGCCGGTGGCACGTCGATCGTTCCGCTCGCGGTGTCGGTCACGTCTCCTATCAATGGGGCGAGCGTACAGCGAGGCGACAAGATAACCATCTCATGGAATACCACCGGAACAGTCCCTGCCAATTCATCGATCGCGCTCGATCTGTACACGGCGAGCGGCCAGAAAGCGGTCGCCAATGACATGATCGCGATCACATCTCAGATGTCCGGATCGATGCAGTGGACGATACCCGGCACTGCACCGGCCGGCACCGCGTGTACCGCGGTATATCCCGGTGGCCTCTGCGGAGCAACACTCGCCAACGGCAGCTATGTCATCCGTGCAGCGGTCGCACAATCGACCAATGGCACGAGCAGCGGCAACGTACTCGCCTCAGGCAACAGCGGCACCATTACGCTTACCGGTACCGCACCGACTCCCGCTTCAAATTACAAGTACGGGCCGCTCACCGTGACGCCGAACGTATCCGGCAATCCACTTTCGACCTCGGCATCATTCGACATTCCGACTTCATGCACCGGCTATGACCTTTCGTGGGGCGACGGCACCTCTGACATCATTCAGGCGAACTCGACTTCGTGCGCAGCGGGAGCGGTCTCCCGCAGCTTCACACATCAGTACGCGGGCAACGGGTCGTATACGATCTATGCGCGCCGGGGTGCGGATCTCTCGCAGGGCGATAGCGTGTCGCTCGTCATCTCCAATTAGCCTATGCGAAATTTCTCACGCGTTGTCGTCGGAGTAGTGACAGCGAGTGCGCTCTTGGTACCGGTATTTTCCAGTGCGATCACATCCGACGAGCTGCGGTCACAGATCAATACGCTGCTCGCTCAGATCGTGCTCCTACAACAAAAGATCGTCGCGAACGCCACGACTCCGTCGACCACAACGACCGCGATCAGCACAAGTACCACCGCAAGTACGGCTCCGAGTACGGGGGTCGTATGTCCGGTATTCAATCTCACGCTTTCGCACGGAAGTCGGGGCGAGGCCGTGACGGCGCTTCAGAAATTCCTCGCCACGAAGGGATTTCTCGTCACGGATGGTGCGACCGGCTTTTTTGGTGATCTCACGGAATCGGCCGTTCGTAATTTCCAGGCGCAACAAGGCATCATGTCCTCGGGCTCGGCTGCCACGACCGGATGGGGAACTGTGGGTAAATTGACCAGTGCCGCTATCGTGAGAGTATGTTCTGCGACACCGGCGACCCCGACCGCGTCTTCTTGCAGCTACAATCCGATCCCAACGACATCATGCAACGGCACCTGGACGCCGTCGTTCAGTGCGGACAACTGCATTACTTCGTGGAAGTGCGCTGCGCTTACGGCGTGTCCCGCGATCACGCGCGCCGCGTGTCCGGCGGGCCAGCATTATCAGTTCGGCGCTACGCGCTACGACGTGAGCGGTTGCGGCATCCAAGACGCGAGCTGTGTGAGCGATACGAATCCGATCGCATGCCCGGCCGTTATCCGTGCATCGTGTCCTGTAGGTCAGCATTATCAATACGGTGCCATGAACTATGACGCCAATGGCTGCGGCGTTCAGAGCGCGAAATGTGTTGCCGACGCTGCATGTCCGTCTGTTGCTTACGGCACGGATTGTGCCCAGGGATATCATGCCGTAGGAGGAGGCACGGATGCCAGCGGATGCCAGCTTGCGCCGAAGTGTGTAGCCGACACGTCCGCTACATTTTCTGCCTCGCCTTCATCCGGCGGCGCACCGCTGAATGTGATCTTCTCGGCCAGTAATTCCGGTACCAATGTGATGAGTGTTGATTTTGGGGACGGTTCATCTTCAGATCCCAATATTGGCTGCTCAGGCACCCCGTGCTCAGTTTATTGGGCGACATCTCATACCTATAAAACAACCGGTACATATGCTGCAAAACTATGGGGCGTCTGCATAGGTGACTCCTTCCTTTGCGGTGCCGCCGCCAACGGCGGACGTCCATTGCTGGGTACTGCAACTATTACCGTAAGCGGTCAGTGCCAGGTGTCCGTTATCCAGGTCGATTGTATACAGGGAACTCACTACACCGGTACTACTTATACGACCGACAGCAACGGCTGTCAGGTCCCACATGCGGGCCAGTGCATCGCAAATGCCACCGATCTGGTAGTGACCGCTGAGAGCGATGTTCATAATCCGGTCACGATACAGGGTCCGCAAAAATTGACCGATGCGTTCAATGCATGTGTCTATAGCATAGGCTGGCAGGGATGGAGCGGTAATGGTATTCGGGTGGATTGGGGAGACGGGACCTCCGCTCCGCTTACTCCATACTCCTCGACGAATGCCGGCACCAGCTGCACTGCAGAAAAATCACATCTCTATACGAAAGCCGGTACGTATACCATCACCGCTTCGCTCTGGCATCCGGGCCCTACTGACGCTCCGATCACCGATTGGCAGGGGACTGCGACGGTCCTGATCCATGCGGGGATCGGTTCCGCCACAAACAACAGTGCGAATTATGCGAATGCTTTGACCGCGCTCGAATCGATCCTCAATAAGATACTCGGACGCTAATTATTCCGAATGCATGCCTTCGCTCGCCGCAAGAGCGCGGGCGGCGAGCGCGGGATGACGCGCGAGGGTAGGGTCTTTCTCGACGAGCTTTTGCGCTTCTTCGCGCGCGGCTTGGATGAGCTTCACGTTTTTGAGCGCTTCCATCCCGAGATCCGAGACACCCCATTGTTTGCGGCCGTAGAGGTCTCCCGAGCCGCGGCTCTCGAGATCGGCCTCGGCGAGCTTGAATCCGTCGTCACTCGTTTCGAGTGCTTTGAGCCGCTTCATTGATATTTCGCTCTTGGTTTCCGGTAAGAGAAAACAGACCGGCGGATGCGATGAGCGCATGACTCGACCGCGAAGCTGATGCAGCTGCGCGAGGCCGAAGCGCTCCGCCCCCTCGATCATGATGGCGGTGGCGTTCGGCACGTTCACCCCTACTTCGACGACCGATGTCGCGACCAGTATTTTGATGTCGCCTCGGGTGAAGTCGCGCATGACGGCGTCTTTTTCCGTCGGTTTCATTGCGCCGTGTAAAAGTCCGATCTCGTATTCGGGGAATACATCTCTCTGCAGTCGTTCCGCTTCGGCTTTCACCGACTTTGCCTGGACCGCGTTGATCTTGTCCGGGTCCGGTTCGTCGATACGCGGACATATCACGTATGCTTGGCGTCCCTTTTTGAGTTCTGCGCGTACCGCTTCGTATGCTTCAGCGCGACCCTTCGGGGTCACGATCTTGGTCGTGATCTTCGCACGTCCGGGCGGCAGCTCATCGAGCACCGAGAGGTCGAGGTCGCCGTAGATCGTGAGCGCGAGCGTGCGGGGGATAGGAGTCGCTGTCATGGAGAGGAAGTGCGGCGCCGCATCGCCTTTGTGGGCGAGTGCGCGGCGCTGCTTGGTGCCGAAGCGATGCTGTTCGTCGACGACGCACAGTGCCAGATGCTGGAATTTGACCGCTTTTTGGATCAGCGCGTGCGTGCCGACGAGCATTGCTATCTCACCGCCCGCGACCCATTTCAAAAGTTGTGCGCGCGAAATGTCAGTGGCCGCACCGCGCTTGAGCTTCGACGGATATTTCTTGCAGCCGCTCCCGGTAAGCAGCGCGATATTGATCGGCACATCTTTAAAATATTCGATGAATGATTGAAAATGCTGCTGAGCCAATATCTCGGTCGGCGCCATATACGCTACCTGGAGCGTCCCGGATGTGCGTCCCGGTGGGCGGGATGTCACGACCGCGTATGCACTCGCCGCCGCGACGAGTGTTTTCCCTGCGCCCACGTCGCCTTCGAGTAATCGCGCCATCGGATTGGGCTTGGAAAAATCCTTGAATATGTCACTCATCGCACGGCGCTGCGCACCCGTCGGGGGGAAGGGTACCGTATTGAGAAAGCGGTGCACGTGTTCATCGGCATGCTGCAATGGGAACGACGGTTCGAGGCTGTTCTCGTGGCGCTCTTGAGCGCGCGCGATCTGTATCGCAAATATTTCTTCGAATGCGAATCGCTTTCTCGCTGCCTCCGCGTGGGTATGCTTCTCCGGCGCGTGTATCCAGATGAGTGCGGTCGAGAGCTCCGGCAGGTGATACTGCTCGCGAATTTTCATCGGGATCGGGTCCTCGAGCTTTGTATGCACACCGGCGGCAAAGACGCGCTCAAGCGCATGAAAGAACCAGCGCGATGTGATGCCGCGGCTTTCCGGATATACCGGAAATATTTTCGGCACCTCCTCGGGCGCTTCGCGTTCGAAGAGCCCTTCGGGCACCATCCCGACGGGTACCGCTTCGACCTCAGGATTGGTGATGTACGGCCGCTCGGCGCTTCCGCCCACGGTACCGGTGACCTTTACGGCGGAATCCTGCGGCACGTATGAGGCGATGTACGGCTGATTGAACCACATCACCTTGACCTTGGCGGTCGCATCCTCGAACCATCCTTCGGTGATCGCGCGACGGCTTTTCCAGAGCTTCTTTGCCTTGAGCTTGGAGAGGGTGCCGAAAAGCGTGACCTTGCTTCCGGGTACGAGATTTTTGGCATGCGTCGAGATACCGGCGGATTCAAAGCGCACGGGAAAGTGGCGAAGCAGATCCGCTATCGTAATGACACCGAGGCGCTTGAGTGCCGCGAGCTGCTCTTTGGTGAGCCGAAAGTGCTTGGAAACGACGTCGGTGGGAAGCATCAATAAAGTATACCTATCAGGAGTTATTGCGGCTAACGAAGCGCAAAAGCGGGTTACTCACATCCGGCGCTTGCACATATGGATTCTGTAAGTAAGATGTGCGTGTTCAGTCTTATATTTATAATTTTCCTTACCACATAACAAAACGATCTATGGCATTTCATGATGACGAAGAAAAGGAGAAAGAGGTCGGCGCAATAAGCGACGATGCGATCGGCGAAGTGCTCGAGACCGTTGATGAAGACGAGGACGATGATGATCCTTTGGGGGTTGAGGAGGAGGAGAAAGGGTGGGAATAAAGCTCCGCTCGGCGGCATCCCACTTTTTGAAAACACCTTTTTTCTGCTGAAAAAAGTACTATCCTCGGGCCAAGCCCTGCGGGGTTTCTAAAAGTGGGATGCCGACCTCGCTTCCGTCGAGCTGTGACCGAGCAAGCGTGCGAGGAAATACCAAAGGCCAGCAGGCCGTGGTGCGAGACATCCAAAATGCATGAGGCGGTTTTCTTGTGGGATGGTGAGAAAGCGGTAATATATGCACATGCATACCATTCTTAGATTCCTCGGGACCGTTGCGGCTATCATGCTCACGGTATATCTCGTACCCGGTATTCTGGTGACCGGCGGCTGGACTTCGATATTACTCGCGGCGCTCGTCTGGTCGGTGATCACGATGATCGTCAAGCCCGTCCTCACGATACTCACACTTCCGATCACGCTCATCACGTTCGGTCTTTTTTCATTCATTCTCAATGCGCTCCTTTTTTGGGCAATGGCGGCGATCGTGCCGGGCTTTGCGGTCTCGGGATTCTGGGCAGCGCTTCTGGGTGCACTGGTGCTCTCGGTGCTTAGTTGGTTCATCCATAAGGTTCTGTAAGTATGGAGATCTCGGGGCCTGCTTTTTTTATCGGGAAGGGTGATGACTCGCTCATCTCCTTCGGCTCCGGTCAGCCGGACATGCCGCCGCCCGTCGAAGCGTTCGATATCCTCAAGACCTATACCGGATTCAAATACGGACCGGTGCAGGGTGAGGAACCGCTTCGCGCAGGAATTGCGGCAAAGTATGAGGGTTCATCGCACGATGATTTCGTCATCACCAACGGCGCATCTGAAGCGATCGATGTAGTGCTTCGCGCTATCTCGATCTCAGGCGGGACGGTGCTTTTGCCTCGTCCGTACTATTACTCGTACCCGTTCAATGTGCTCTATGCGGGCATGACACCGGTCTATTACGATCTTGTCGATGGCAAGATAGATTTCGACATATTTGAAAAAGTGCTCGGGGATGCGACTGCCGTCATCATTAATTCTCCGTCGAATCCGACCGGCACGGTCCAGAATGTCGACACCCTCAAGAAGATCGAGGCGTTGTGCGCTGAGCGGGGAGTGTGGGTGATCTCCGACGAGGTCTACAAAGACATCATCTACGTGCGCGAGAATTATCTCATCCAAGGGCCGAAGGTGGTGACGATCAACTCATTCTCCAAGACGTACGCCATGTGCGGGCTGCGCGTCGGGTATGCGTATTCCCAAAATAAAGAATTGATCGAAAAGATCGTCGAGATGCGCACACATACCGCAATGAACACGTCGATCGTGGGGCAGATGATGGCGCTCGCGGCACTTTCTTCTCCCGCTTCATACATCGCGCATAATCTTGAAGTGTGGAAAGCGCGACGCGACATGATGGTCAGCGGCATGCGCGAGCTCGGTCTCGATCTCTGGGAGCCGGAAGGGGCTTTCTATGTGCTGCCGAAATTCGAGCACTCGGGGCAAGCCGTCGTCGATCTCTATGAGAAACATCACGTGATCACCTACGACGGTGCATGGTTCGGCGCTCCCGATCGCATTCGGTTCAGCTATGCGCTCGATGCATCCAAGATCACCGAAGGCCTCAGTCGCTTGAAAGAATATCTGGGCGAACAATAGTTTCTCCTAAACAAAAACGGAGCCTCGCGGCTCCGTTTTTGTTAGTTGTGATTATGACCTGCGTGCGGATCGTGCGTCGTTGGTTTGGTGAAATCACTCAGCTTCGCGCCGGTCACTGCAAAGAGATAAATGATCTCAAGGATGCCGAGCGTATTAAGAAGTAGAAATGCGATGAACCACCACATGTCGCCGCGTTTTGCGGCGCGCCAGAGTGCGAGACCTTTCCAGAGCAAACTCCACAAGACCGCCAAAAGAATAAGTGAACCGACGAGGGGAACACCGAGCCCCATCCCGTAATCATTCATCATGCCCATGCCGTGCATATTGTTATACATATGCGACAACTATACACCCACGATTTTCGGGCGCTACACGTGATTCTGCGCACGCAACATGGTATGGTAAGGCGCACACGGAGAGGTGCCAGAGCGGTCGAATGGAGCACACTGCTAATGTGTTGAGCCTCTAAAGGGTTCCGAGGGTTCGAATCCCTCCCTCTCCGCAGGCACTATAATCACACATTCTCTATATACAGTTACGCTCTGTATGATTAGTCGAAGTTATGCATTAGGTATACATGCGTATTCATGATAGATTTGCACCTTATCCACCCAATATAAGGACATGGACGAAAACACAAACATGCCAGCACCAGAAGTAGAAATCAATACTCCTGAGATGCCAGCAGAAGAAATGCCTTCTACTGATACTCCAGAGGAAACAGCACCAGAGGCTGCTCCAATGGAAGAGACAGCGTAGGCCTCAACAACTCCCCTTTCAAGGGGAGTTTTGATATCAGAATTGTCCCCTCATTTGGGTATGCTATACTTTTGTCCATGGAAAACACAAACCTAGGGTCAAAGAAAATTTTATGCGTAGAAGACGATGAAGCGATTCGAACAACACTGTGCGCAGGGTTACGAGAAAAAGGTCACACCGTTATCGAAGCCAAGAACGGCGAAGAAGGCTGGAAGATGGCACTTACCGAGCATCCTGATCTTATTGTTATGGACATGATGATGCCGGTTCTTAACGGAATGGACTCTTTGCGACATATTCGGCAAGA